>DATMJC010000120.1:0-55632 GCA_035554435.1 Burkholderiales bacterium
GACCTGGTACACCGGGTCTGCGGGCTGGATGTACCGGCTTGCGATCGAATCGCTCCTTGGCCTGACGCTGGAAGGCGACAAGCTGCGGCTCGCGCCGTGCCTGCCCGCGAATTGGCCGGGATTCAAGCTGCGTTACCGGTACCGCGACACGCTTTATCGCATCGTCGTGGTGCGCGATGAAGGCGGCGGCGCCGCGGAGCCGGTCCACGTGATTCCCCTGGTCGACGATCGCCGGGAACACCTCGTCGAGTTGAGAATCCGCGCGCCGCGGTCGACCGGGCGGCTAAGCGCGTGAGCGCACGGTATCCCCACGGACAGGCGCGTATCTTGGGAGATGCCTACTCTGTTCAGCAAAGAATCCCATCACCAGCGAGCCATCGAGGTCCTGGCCGCGGAATCGCAAGTGCCGGTCAATGAAGTGGCGCAGCTCTACGAAGATGCACGCGCCGAGCTCGAGGCTGGCGCGCGCGTCAGGAGCTTCCTCGACATCTTCGCCCTCCGAAAGGTCCGCAAGACGCTGCTTGAACGCAGCCGCGGAAAGGCGCGAGCCGCGTAGCGCGCCGGCTCAGCGCGGCGGGAACGGCACCGCGGCGACGAGCTCCAGGTCCTCACCGTTGCCGCTGAGCTCCTTCCCCGCGGGCAACGTCAGGTAGGGTGCGGAATCCTCGGCGCTCAGCCCGTAGGTGAAGCTGAGCGCGTCGCCGCTCGAGCTGCCGGCGCCGTAGCCGCGCCTCAGGCTCAGGCGGTGGAAGCGGAACGTGGCGCTCGCTCCATCGCTGCATCTCAACTGCCCCGCGTCGCCCAGCGCCTCGCTATAGCTGAATTCGCCGACGCAGGTCCGCGCTGCTTGCGCGCGGGAACGCAAGGCGATCGTGCCCCATCCGCCGAGATGGCCGGTGGCTTCGCCGACCAGCAGCTCGCCGTCGAGGATCGCGATCACCGGGCCGCTCGAGGACAGGAGCTGCGCGTCAGCGTCACCCGTCCACGCGGCGAGACCGATGGACACGGCAAGACCGGTTGCCAGAAGCCTCTTCATCGGCTATTCGCTGACGCCCTGAACGCGGACCTTTCCGCCGCCGAGCCAGCTCAGGACGGCGAGGATGCTCACGCCCATCACCGAGAGCACGATGGCCAGCCCGGTATTGGGCGCCTCGCCGAGTCGCAGCCCGAGGCTCGCCGCGTAGAGGCTCACCACGAGCACATGGAAGGGCACCCGGGCGAGGCCGATTTCGTTGATTTCCCTGAACCGTGGCGCCACCAAAACAAGACCGACGACGAATCCGGCCACCATGCTGTACAGCGCCAGCGGGGCCCAGAGGCCGGCCTCCGCGCCCCCCAGGTAAAGGAGATCGCAGGAGAGCGAGACGATCCACAAGCCCGCCGGAAGCGCCCTCAGCACCGAATGAACGCGAGGCTCCCGGAGGCCGGCGGGGGTTTGCATCTGTGCGCTACTTGACCCGCATGTCGTTCTTCACGGAGCTCACGCCCTCCACCGAGCGGGCGATCGCGACCGCCTTGTTCATGCTGGCGCTTGAATCCACCGAGCCGCTCAACTGAACCACGTTCTTGTTCGTCTCGACGCTGATCTGGTTCACCTTGAGCGAGGGCTCGTTGAAGATCGCGGTCTTCACCTTCGTGGTGATCACGCTGTCGTCAAGGTATTCGCCGGTGCTCGCCTGCTGCGACGTGGACGCGCAGCCGAGCGCCGAAACCATCAATGCGACGATGAAAAATCCTGAAAAGCGCTTGCGCATGGTCATGACTGATCTCCTGTAGATGGACGAGAAATTGGGAAGCCGCTACTTGGGCGGCTCGGGTTGCTGCTGCCGCGGCTGCCCGACGGCCACCTGCTTCGCGCGCTCGCGCTTGCCCGACCACAGGACGAGCTGCTTGTCGAGCATCTTGCTCAGGCGTTGCTTGACGTCGCCGGCGAATTGCTTCCAGTTGCCTTCGGTGCGGTTCGGGTTCATCGGGGATCCGGCTCCATTTGAATAGCACCGACGCTACGCGTCGGGCGCCTGCGGCGTCTGTACGTCAGCGTACGTGCGCAAGCATGGGCCTGTGTTCCTTGACGCACAGACGCGCCGCGCGGCTCGCGTCAACCTCGCTCACGATGCGAATGAACGCCGCCAACCGAAAGGTTGCCAACAACCTGCTTGCCGCGCTGCCCGGTAAGAATTACCGGCGCCTGCATTCCGGTCTGGAGCAGGTCGAGCTGGAGTTCGGCGACGTGCTGTACGAGGCCGGGCAGAAGATCCGGCATGTCTACTTTCCCGGCAACTCGCTGGTTTCGCTGCTGACGGTTGTGGACCACCGCATGGCCCTGGAAGTCGGCATGGTCGGCCGCGAGGGCATGGTCGGCGTTCCTCTCGCGCTGGGCGCGCAAATCTCGCCGGTCCGCGCGCTGGTGCAGGGAGCGGGAACGGCCATGCGGATGGAGTCCGAGCGCTTTCGCAGGGAAATCCGTCGCAGCCCGCAATTGCAGCAAGGCGTTCACCGCTACGCAAATGCATTGATGGCGCAGGTCTCCCAGACCGCCGCGTGCAACCGCTTCCACGTCATCGGCGCGCGCCTTGCCCGTTGGCTGCTGATGACGCGCGACCGGGTCGGCTCCGGCGAATTCCGCCTGACCCACGAATTTCTCGCGCACATGCTGGGGGTGAGGCGGGTCGGCGTCACCCAGGCCGCGCGCTCGCTGCAGGCTCGAAAGCTGATCGAATACAACCGCGGCAACATCCGGATCCTTGACGACAAGGGCCTCGAGGCAGCCGCCTGCGAGTGCTATGCGCTCGTCAACGGCCGGAACGGCCTAACGGACGCGCGAGGCGGCCGCGCTCGCAAGCATCCATAGCGAGCTCAGGATGATTTTCTCCGGCATCTTGGATTTGCCGTGGTGGGCCTATCTGTTGATCGCCCTCGCGCTGACGCACGTGACGATCGCAGCGGTCACGATATTTCTGCATCGGCACCAGACCCATCGTGCTTTGGATCTGCACCCCGTCGCCAGTCATTTCTTCCGCTTCTGGCTATGGCTGACGACGGGCATGGTCACCAGGGAATGGGTGGCCGTCCATCGAAAGCATCACGCCAGAGTTGAAACGCCGGAAGATCCGCATAGCCCGCAGATCCACGGCATCGGCCGGGTGCTGTCAGCCGGCGTGCTTCTCTACGTGCGCGAATCGCACGACCGGGGCACGCTCGAAAAATTTGGCCATGGCACGCCGGACGACTGGATCGAGACCCACCTCTATGCGCGATGGTCGTTTTTGGGTCCGGTCCTGATGGCCTTCTTGGATGTGGTGGCGTTCGGGATCGGTCCAGGCGGTTTGATCTTCGCAATCCAGATGATCTGGATCCCGTTCTGGGCCGCCGGCGTGATCAACGGCATCGGGCACTACTGGGGCTATCGCAACTATCCGGTCGAGGACGCCAGCACCAATATCATTCCCTGGGGCATCCTGATCGGCGGCGAAGAGTTTCACAACAACCATCATGCGTACCCTTCGTCTGCGAAGCTTTCGAGCGCCTGGTACGAGTTCGACATCGGCTGGACGTACATCCGGCTGCTTGAAATTCTGGGCCTGGCCAGAGTCAGAAGGATTGCGCCCGTGCCCCGTTTCAGCCCGGGGAAGACCGAGTGCGACGCGGATACCGTCAAAGCCATCATCACCCATCGCTACTACGTGCTTGCGCAATACACCCGCTCAGTCAAGCACGCATGCCGGCAGGAGATCAGGAGGCTCAAACAGACGGCAGCTACTGCGAGTGGAGAGAGGATCGACGCGCGCTCGGCGAGAGCCCTGCTGCGCTGGCTGCGGCTGCACACATGGGATTGGAAAGCGCGCGGTCCGATCACTCTCGACCCGGCGGTGCGTAAGGTCAAGCTGCTCCACACCGCCTATGCATTGCGACAGGAGCTGAGCGAGCTTTGGAGTCGATCCAGCGCGTCCACGGACCAGTTGTTGAAGCAGCTTCGCGACTGGCGCGGGCGGGCTGAATCCAGCGGCATTGCCGCAATACGCGAGTTCGCGCGCCGGTTACCCCATCTCGTTTGAGCGCGGCAGCTTGACAACAGGGGCGTGTTGCCCCATGCTCCATCCCATTGGATGGTATATGGATGGAGCATAGATGGTGCGAAGTCAGGTGTCGGAGACGCGACGAAAAGAATCCGAGTCGGAAAAGATCACCATCAATCTCGGCTTCGTCGATCTCGGGCACATCGATCTGCTGGTCGCGGAGGGGTTCTATTCCAACCGCACCGACTTCATCCGCACCGCCATCCGTAACCAGGTTCACACGCACGGCGAGGTTCTGAAGAACAGCGTCGCACGCCGCTCGATGGTGCTGGGGCTGCAGCGCTTCACCCGCCAGGATCTTGAGAAGCTGCTGGCCGCCGGAGAGCAGCTGCACATTCACGTGCTGGGCCTCGCGACCATCGACGACGACGTTCCCGCGCAGCTCGCCCGGCGGACGATTGCCTCGGTCGTGGTGCTTGGCGCCTTGCGCGCCAGTCCCGAAGTGAAGGCCGCGCTGGCCGAGCGCATCCGCTAGATTTTTCTGCCGCACACTCAAAGGAATCATGATTTGAAAAACGAATTCCCATTCGGCCTGCTTGAGGCGACTCAACTCACGCGCGCGGGGCGTCTTGTCGAAGCCACGGCCGCGATTCAGCGGGCCCTTCGGCAGCGGCCGATGTCCGAACCCGGTGCCAATGAAGCCGCGCCAGGCCGGGTCATCGACACGGAATTTTCAAGAGTCGAAGAAGGAAATTTCGTCAGCGGGTCCTATGGATGTCAGGCCGGGACGCGCCCCTACAAGCTCTATATCCCCGCCGGCTACGCCGGCAAGCCGATGCCGATGATTGTGATGCTCCACGGCTGCACGCAGACACCCGACGATTTTGCAGCGGGCACACGCATGAATGCGCTGGCCGAGGAGCGCGGATGTTTCGTTCTCTATCCCGCGCAGACGCGCGCGGCCAACCGCTCGCGTTGCTGGAATTGGTTCAAGCGCGGTGACCAGCGACGAGACAAAGGCGAACCGGCCATCATCGCCGGCATGACGCGCGAAGTCGTGAGCCGCTATGGAATCGACGCCCGCAAGGTGTATGTGGCCGGGCTGTCAGCCGGTGGCGCCATGGCTGCCGTCATGGGTACGGCCTACCCGGATCTCTATGCGGCCATCGGCATCCACTCGGGCCTCGCCGTCGGAAGCGCGCACGATGTTCCGTCCGCCTTCGCCGCCATGCGAGGCACGCCGCCACCGTCACCTCGAGGCAGCGTCCCGGCATCCGGCGCCGCACCGGTCATCGTGTTTCACGGCGACCGGGATACGACGGTGCACCCGCGCAATGGCGAGCAGGTCATCCTCGAGTCGGTGGATCGCAACGCGGCTTCGAACACTCTCTCGGTGGAAGAGGGTCGAGTGCCCGGTGGTCACGCGTACACCCGAACCGTCCACGCGGACCCGAAGGGCCGTGTCATCCTCGAGCACTGGCTTGTGCACGGCGCTGGACACGCGTGGTCGGGCGGAAGCACGCGCGGGTCGTACACCGATCCAAAGGGGCCCGACGCTGCGCGGGAGATGATCCGCTTTTTCTACCAGAGCGAAAGATCGGGTTCGGTTCCCTAGCGCCTGGCTCGGCGCCTCGCGCTCGCTTTGCTGCGCAGCTTTGCCCGCGTGGCTTTGAAGCGCGCCGCTTTCGATGCCTGCCGGACTGGCGCTTTCGCCTTCCGCAGGGCCGCGGCGTGCGCCGATGCCACTAGTGCCTCTGCGGGCTTCGCCGCTGGCGCCTCCTCGGTGGGGATCACTGCCACCCTGGGAGAATTCGTAGAAGCATCCGCAGGAGCAGTTGCCCGCACGGCCGCAGCGTGCGCCGATGCCCACATTGCCTCTCCGGTCTTCAGCGCCAACTGGGTCCACATCGTGAAAGGGTTGATAAACATGCGCAGAGGCTTCTCGGATTCCATGTCGATTCCTGCTCGAGGGACTCAGAGCTAGGCAGCAAGGGCTATGCCCGCGGCCTTTTGCGTGCCCGCGTGCGGGGGCGCACAGACCCCGACGTTCACATGGATAAAGCTGCGAAATGAACGATTCCTGGCTGAGAGGAGTGGTCATGCTGGCGACCGTACTCCTGGTGCTGCACGCCGTCGGCGCCTGGGCGTACTCCGCGCTCGGGGTCGCAGCCGCAATCGTGTCGGCGGTGCTGGTCGGTGCCGTCTCCTTTTTCAGCGCACGGATGGCTGGGAAAGGCAACAACGCGTGGTTTGTCGTGCCGACGATCGTCTTCACCGCGGTGCCCCTGGCCGCCGGACTGTGGAGGCTGTTCGCCGTGGAACAGAGCTGGTGGACACGCGCTGTCGAGCTCATGCCTTTCCTGACCGGATTTGCGGCGCCCGTGCTTCTGCTCCTGATGGCATACCTGGAGCTGGGGCGGCGCAATGCTACTTCGGCTGATCCGCTCCTGTAACGAATAGATCGAGGCTACCTGCGGCACCCTCCGCCGCCTGTTCGCCAAAGCGTCTTGCGTCTGCAAGCGCAGGGGCCGTGACCATCCCCGATGCGGTGCGGATCTCGGGAAGCGAACGGTCGACGAGATCGCGCAATTTCAACAGGCTGTCCTCAAGCACGGTGCCGGTCGCTCCCATCAAGCCGACGTTTCCGGTCTTGAGGGCATCGAGGGCCCTGAGCGCGGTATCGAGCAGCATGCGCTGCTCGTCCGCCAGGCTGCCCAGGCGGTCATGCAAGGCCTTCGCTCCTTCGGTGGCACCGGATGCATGTTGATGGCGCACGTAGGCAGAAACGGCGTTCGCAATCGATTGGTCGAGCAAACGGTTGAAGGTGTGGAACTCATCGACCGAAATCGGCGCGTCCATTTCCTTGGCGAGTTCAGTAATCGACTGGCAGAGATCTCCGTAGTCGTGCACCACCTGCTCCACGGTGTATCCGAGCTTGAACAGCTCGGTGCCGTGCAGGCCAGCGGTCCGGCCCGCCTCTACCGAGCCGGGCGTCTCCAGTGAGTAGCCAAAAATGGCGTCTTCCGGCGGCGTCGGCGCTTCCTCCTCGCAGACCAGTGCCTCGAACAACTGGTCGAGGATGAGCGGCACGCCGTATTGCAGCTCGGTCTCGGTTGCGGGCGGCGAGGACCTTTGGGCAACCTTCAACCGGCAACGGTCGATCAGATTCTCCCGGTTCGCGCGCAGCAGCTCGGTAAGCATCCCGGAAGGCTACCGGCAGCAACGATGCGGTTCTGTGCGCCGCCGGACATAGGCGCATCCTGCTGGCGCTTATGTGCGTCACCGGACGGAGTTACGCGGCCAGGTGGGGAATAGTCCCACTCCAGATTCGCGAAAGGATTTCTCGTGAGAAACAAAGCGGTTCTTGCGTCGGCGGTTTCTGTTCTGCTGGGCACTGCTCTCCTCGGCGGGCTCGCATCGGTCATCGTGGAAAAAGCAAACGCACAGGCGCAAGCTTCCCGCAAGCCGCTGTCCGAGAACGACCGCCAGGTGCGCGTGCACGCGCAGCGCACGATCGAGGAAGGCATGCGGATTTTTCGCTTTGACACCTTCGGCTCGGAGGCCTTCTGGGGCGATGCCCTGCAACTGCACAAGGCCATCGCCGGCGAGAAAAACGGCGGCGTCGGCGGCGGCGTCAGCCCCAAGACCGCGCTGTCGGTCGGGCTGAAAGTGGACGCGGAAGCCCTGCCCGCCGAGCTGGTCGCGGGGATCAAGGCCGGCAAGGTCGACCTCGACGATCCCGCCACGACGCTCGCGCTGCTCAAGCTCAATGCCGTGGTCGGCGTGACCGGCAAGTTCGACCAGGCCGGCCGCATCCAGTCGATGGGCATCCAGTGCGCGTTCTGCCATTCGAATGTCGACGACTCCTTCGCTCCCGGCATCGGCAAGCGGCTCGACGGCTGGGCGAACCGCGACCTGAATGTCGGCGCGATCGTCTCGCTTGCGCCGAACCTGAAGCCCTTTACTGATCTGCTCGGGGTCGACGTGGCGACGGTGAAAAAAGTGCTCGCGAGCTGGGGGCCCGGCCGCTACGACGCGGAGCTCGACAAGGACGGCAAGGCGCTTCGTCCGGACGGCAAACAGGCGGGGACGCTGATCCCGCCGGCGTTCGGTCTTGCCGGGGTGAATCTGAGTACCTGGACCGGCTTCGGCTCGATGCCGTATTGGAACGCGTATGTCGCCGTGACTCAGATGCACGGCACGGGCACCTTTTTCGACAAGCGCTTCGCCGACAAGGACCAGTACCCCGTGGCGGCGAAGAGCGGCGCAGCGAAGAGCGCCTCGGCCGGCAACACCCGCGGCGCGTCCGACTTGACCACCGCGAAGCTGGCTGCGCTGCACTTCTATCAGCTTGCCATTCCCGCGCCGAAGCCTCCGGAGGGCAGTTTCGACAAGGCAGCCGCCGCACGCGGGAAAGAGCTCTTCGGCGCAAAGGCGCAGTGCGCGAGCTGCCACGTGCCGCCGCTCTTTACCGAGCCCGGGCACAACCTGCACACGCCGGCCGAGATGGGCGTCGATTCGTTCCAGGCCGAGCGCTCGCCGACGCACATGTACCGCACCGCTCCGCTCGCGGGCCTGTGGACGCACCAGAAGGGCGGCTTCTATCACGACGGCCGCTTCGCCACGCTCAAGGATGTTCTCGAGCACTACAACGGCCACTTCAAGCTCGGGCTGAGCGACCAGGAAAAACTCGAGCTGACCGAGTATCTGAAGTCGCTCTAGCAGACAAGGATTCGACTGCGTCCATTTGCGGCGGCGGCCTCTCCGCCACGCAGCCGTTCTGCGACGGCACACACGCGATTACCGAGTCGGAAGGGCCGGACAAGCTCTATTGGTACGACGACGCGGGAGGGCGGGACGTTGTCGTGGGCAGCTATCCGGACATCCGCAGCGACAAGCAAGTCGAAGAGGCTTAGGTGCGGCGCGCTCTTCTGTACGCTAGCCGTCAGAGCATGAGTGCGGTATCGAACAAATCGGTGTATAACGGGCCATGGTCAAGGGGCGCAGCATTCCAAGCCCTGATCCCAGGGCCAACCAGCTTCTCGCCTCGCTGCCCGAGCCCGATTACCAGAGCCTTGCCGTGCAGCTAGAGCGTGTTCCGATGCCTCTCGGCATGGCGGTCTACGAGTCCGGCGGCGCGCAGGGATTCGTGTACTTCCCGGCCGACAGCATCGTCTCGCTCCTCTACGTCCTCGAAGATGGCGCCTCCACCGAGATCGCGGTCACCGGCAACGAGGGGCTGGTGGGAATCTCGCTCTTCATGGGCGGCGAGAGCACGCCGAGCCGCGCCGTGGTGCAGAGCGCCGGCCACGGCTTTCGCGTGCGCGGCGCAGCCCTGAAAAGGGTCTTCGAGTCGAGCGGCAACGTGCAGCACCTGCTGCTGCGCTTCACCCAGGCGCTCATCACCCAGATGACGCAGACCGCGGTGTGCAACCGGCACCACGCGGTGGACCAGCAGCTTTGCCGCTGGCTGCTGCTGATGCTCGACCGGCTCTCCTCCAGCGAGGTGCTGATGACCCAGGAGCTGATCGCCAACATGCTCGGGGTGCGCCGCGAGGGCGTGACCGAGGCGGCGGGAAAGCTCCAGGACGAGGGCCTGATCGAGTACCGCCGCGGACGCATCCGCGTTCTCGACCGGCGCCGCCTCGAAGCGCGCGTGTGTGAGTGCTACTCGGTAGTCAAGCGCGAGTACGAGCGGCTGCTACCACACCTAGGCAGAACCGAACCACTGCGCCGCTAGAGCCTCGCTTTCGAAGCAGCGCGCATTCATCCCCGCGGCGCGCAATTCGGCTTCGGTCTTGAGATAGATCGCCCCGCTGTCCGGCGTGCCCGGCACGAGCGCGAGGCGGAAATCCGGGGGCACTACCAGCATGAGAATCTTGAGCAGATCGCGCACCGCCAGGCAGCGTTGCATGTCCTCATCGCCTCCCTTGAGCAATGCGCCGTGCATCCTGGTCGTCGCGCAGAACGCGGCGAACTCGGCGCACAGCGCAGGGAGCTCTTCGAGGCTGCAGGCGGTGAAGTCGGCCTGGAGGCGGGCGTCGTACTTGCGGATCCGACTCGAGGTCGTCGGGGTCGCTTCCATGGCGGCCATTCTCGGCGCGCCACGCACCGGATTCTGTTCGGCGGCGAACAGAGGGTTATTCGAACTTCATTTCTTCTTCTTCAGCAGCTCGTCCAGCCCATCGAATGCGCGGTGAGTCGCGCCCTTGCTTTTAGGTTGTGACTCCGATTTTTCGAACTTCGCATCCTCGACTCGGGCGTGCTCGTTCTCGTGGCAATACACGCAGAGCAGTTCCCAGTTGCCGCCGTCGGGCGGGTTGTTGTCGTGGTTGCCGTCCTTGTGGTGCACGGTGAGCTCGCGCAGGCGCTCGCGGCCGAACTCGCGCGCGCAGCGGCCGCAGATCCACGGCAGGATCTTGAGCGCCTGCTCGCGGTAGGAGCGGGCGCGCTCCCGCTGCGCTTTCTTCGCCTGGGCGACGAGGTCGTCGAGCTTGGCCACGACCCCACTATAGGCCAGGGTGTCCATGCCCTTCCATGTGACGAAGTTGGCGCCGTCGGCGCGAAATGCGGAAGCAGTTCCGCTCGCTCACCTTCCCTCACACCGCGCCCGCGTTAAGCCCTGTTATTCCCCTTGTCCGGGGCATGCGCGCTTGCAACCATGGCGGCCTCAGCTTGGATGTACCCCAACATACAAGGGAGGCAGCAAATGAAGAAGCTCAAGGTGATGGTGCTGGTTGCGTCGATTTGTGTCCTCCCGTCCGCTTTCGCGGCGTCGGACAGAGTGCTTGGCGAGAAGCTCGACAGCGGCCTCGGCCAGCTCGGCTCGAACTACACGGGGTCCGAATTCATGCCGAAAGGTCGCCTGCTCGGCGAAAGCCTGGACAGCGGCCTCGGCAGCCTCGGCTCCGAATACAACGCCTGGGAATTCATGCCGGCGGGTAGCGTCCTGGGCGAGAGCCTCGACAGCGGCCTCGGCGCGCTGACCCGCGAGGACCTCGAGCAGTACATGCCGGCGTCCATCGTGCGCACGGCGTTCAGCAAATAGCGCCAGTAAACGGTATCTCAACCGTAATCCCCCAAGAGAGGGCATGCCCCATGCTCGTCCTTAAGAAACGCACTATGACGCGACTCGCCGCAGCCGCGGTGTTCGCCGCCGCGATGGCCGGCGCGCAAGCGCAGCCCGCCGGCGTAAACGCGAGCCGCATCCTCATCGGCCAGTCCGCGCCGCTCACCGGCGCCAACGCCGAGCTCGGCAACGACATCCGCAACGGCGCCCTCGCCTATTTCCGCAGGGTGAACGAGGCCGGCGGCGTGCACGGCCGCAAGATCGAGCTCGTCAGCCTCGACGACGGCAACACGGTGCCGAAGGCGGAAGCCAACACCAAGAAGCTGGTCGAGGAAGACGGCGTGTTCGCCCTCTTCGGCTACGCCAGCGCGACGCTGTCGCGCCCCGCGCTTCCCATCGTGGAAAAGCACAAGGTTCCGTTCCTCGCGCCGTTCACCGGCGCCGACCCGATGCGCGTGTTCAACAAGTACGTGTACAACATGCGCGGCAGCTACGCCGAGGAGCTGGAGAAGATCGTCGACCACTTTGCGCCGCTCGGCGTGAAGCGCTTCTCGATCGTGCACTACGACGACGTGGTCGGTAAGGAGAACTTCGCCGCGGTCGACCGCGCGCTCAAGAAGCGCGGCCTCGCCGTGGTCTCGGTTGCCGCGTTCAAGGATCGCGCCAACCCCGACATCGCGGCCGGCGTCAAGGAGATCGCGGCCGGCCAGCCCGACGTTGTCATCCTCACCACGCTGTACAAGGCCACCGCCGATTTCATCCGCGTGGCGCAGAAATCCGGCCTGGGCGCCTCGATGGCGAGCAACTCCTTTCCGGGCGCGAGCCCGCTCGCCAAGGAGCTCGGCCTGGACGGCAAGGGCACGATCGTCGCGACCGTCGTGCCGCCGCCGACCAAGCGCTCGCTTCCGATAGTGTCGGAATACCAGCACGACATCGAGCTCCAGACCGGCGACAAGCACTACTCGTTCACGTCGCTCGAGTCGTACATCGGCGCCAAGGTCCTGGTCGAAGCGCTCAAGCGCGCCGGCCCGAAGCCGACTCGCGAAGCCCTGGCCCAGGCGCTCGATTCGATGAAAGCGTTCGACGTGGGCGGCTACGCCGTGAGCTTCGCGCCCGACAACCACAACGGCAGCTCGTTCGTCGAGCTCACCGTCATCGGAAACGGTCTGAAGTTCAACTACTAACCAGGGGAGCAGGGGCAGGACCAGACGGGGGGCAATAACTAGAAGAAGACGCGGGCTCGGCGGGGAAACTCGCCGGGCCCGCATGCCATCTGGGGTACCGAATACACTCTGCGTTCCCGCATGCCACTGGTGACCCTGATCGAAGGCAGCCTCGCGTACGGGGAGCTGCCGCTCCTCGACCGCGCGTCGTTCTCGCTGGAAAGCGGCGAGCGTCTCGGCCTCATCGGCCGTAACGGCACCGGCAAGTCCTCGCTCCTCGCGGTCATCGCCGGCAAGGCGGGGCTGGACGACGGCGAGCTGCGCCGGCGCGACGGCCTGTCGATTGCGCTGGTGGAGCAGGAGCCCGCGCTCCCCGATTGGGGCGCGATTGAGAAGAAGCACAAGCTCGCCGAGTTTCTCGACCGTTTCGGCCTGATGCCGGACGCCGAGCCGGCGGCCATGTCGGGCGGCGAGAAGAAGCGCGCCGCGCTCGCCGCGGCGTTCGCGCTCGAGCCCGAGCTTCTGCTGCTCGACGAGCCCACGAACCATCTCGACATCGACGGGATTCTGAGGCTCGAGGAGCTGCTGCTGAGGCAGCCTGCCGCGATCGTGGTCACGCACGACCGCGCCTTCCTCGACCGGGTGGCGACGCGCATTCTCGAGCTGGACCGGGGCCGCCTTGTCTCCTTCCCGGGCAACTATTCCCGCTACGAAGCGCTGAAGGCGGGGCAGCTCGAGGTCGAAGCCGTGGTGCGGCGCAAGTTCGACAAGTTCTGGGCCCAGGAGGAAGCCTGGATCCGCAAGGGCATCGAGGCGCGGCGCACGCGCAACGAAGGGCGCGTGCGGCGCCTGGAGCGGCTGCGAGAGGAGCGGGCCGAGCGGCGGACGCGCGCCGGCGACGTGAAGCTCGCGATCGCCGAAGGCCAGCGCTCCGGCAGGCTGGTGTGCGAATTCCGGGGCGTCTCGAAATCCTTTGGCGCAAGAACGATCGTGAAAGGGCTCGATCTCGTGGTGGGTCGCGGCGACCGCATCGGCCTGATCGGCCCCAACGGCGCCGGCAAGACCACGCTCGTCAAGCTGATCCTCGGCACGCTCGCGCCCGACGCGGGCGGCGTGCGCCTGGGCGCGAACGTGCAGCCCGCGTATTTCGACCAGCTGCGCGAGGCGCTCGATCCGGAAAAGACCGTCGCCGAGACCATCAGCCCGGGCTCCGAGTGGGTGGAAAGCGCCGGCGGACGCAAGCACGTCATGAGCTACCTCGGCGACTTCCTCTTCCCGCCGCGGCGCGCCGCCTCGCCGGTGCGCATGCTCTCGGGCGGCGAGCGCAACCGGCTGCTCCTCGCGCGCCTCTTCGCCCGGCCGGCCAACGTGCTGGTGCTCGACGAGCCGACGAACGACCTCGACATCGAATCGCTCGAGCTGCTCGAGACGGCGCTGCAGGACTATGCCGGCACGATCCTCCTCGTGTCGCACGACCGCGCGTTCCTCGACAACGTCGTCACCCAGACCCTCGCTGCCGAGGGCGGCGGGCTGTGGCGCGAGTACGCCGGCGGCTATGCCGACTACGTCCGCCAGCGTCCCGCTATCGTTGTTGACCCCCTGACAAGGGGGTCGCGAAACGAAGTTGAGCGGGGGGTTTCCCGGGGGAAAAATCGGACAAAGCTGAGCTACAAGGAAACGCGAGAGCTCGAAGCGCTGCCGGGCGAGATCGAGGCGCTCGAGGCCGAGCAGCACGCGCTTGCCGCCAAGATGAGCGCGCCCGACTACTTCAAACAGAGCCCCGAAGCCTTGCGCGCCGACCGCGCGAGAAGCGCCGAGATCGAGGTGCTGCTCATGGAGAAGCTCGAGCGCTGGCATGCGCTCGAGGAACGAATTCGGGCTCTGACCCCGAATTCACCGGATTCACGGTGAAAACGCGGTCGACACCCGGGCGCGCTCGAGCCTGAGGTAGGACGCGATGCCGTCGCGCACGGCGAAGCCGTAGGAAAGCCGTCCGCGAAGGGTCACCGCGCCGCTCGCGTGCTTCGGCGGCCTGAAGCCTGGCAGGATCACCGCCGCCACCGGCGCCGGCGAGCAGTCGGGACAGTCTCCCGGGCGGTTCACCAGCATCACGGCGCGTGAGCCGTCGTGCGCCTGCGAGACCCAGCCGCGGATCTCCACCTCTTTCCCCGAGTAATCGGGACACCGGCCCGCGAATCGGAGCTCTGCGGTTCCGAGCCCGTCGAAGAGGTCTGTGAACTTGAGCACCATGCATCACCTCCCTGGCCGGCCCGGGTTTCGCAACACCCGTGCCATGCCGAGGCCACGGCGGACGGCGCTTGTGCCATGCTTACTCCGCACCGCAGGGGTGCCGTCCACAGACCCTGTGCATCAAAATGGGGTCTGACCCCTTTTTTCTTCAGGAGAGCGAATGAGCGTCGTTCCCAATCACGCCCTGCGCCAGCTGCGCGCCGGGAAGCTCGCCATCGGCCTCGGGCTGCGCCAGGCGCGTACCGTCGACACCGCCCAGATCGCCGCCGCCTGCGGCTTCGACTGGCTCTTCATCGATTGCGAGCACAACTCGATGGACCCCGACACCGCGGCGCAGATCGCCGCGGCCTCGCTCGCGGTGGGCGTGACGCCGATCGTGCGGGTGGCGGGCTTCGAGCACTGGCACGCCTCGCGCATGCTCGACAACGGCGCGCAGGGCATCGTGTTCCCGCACGTCGACAACGCCTCCGAGGCGCAGCGCGTCGCGAATGCATGCCGCTTCCCCCCGGTCGGCAAGCGCTCGATGGGCGGGGGCCTGCAGCAGCTCGGCTTCGCCAGCATGCCGGTGGGCGAGGCCGCGCGCATCGTGAACGAGGAGACCCTGGTCGTGGTGATGATCGAGTCGCCGCAGGGCGTGACCAACGCCGAGGAGATCGCGGCGGTGCCGGGCGTCGACGCGGTCCTCATCGGGACCAACGATCTGTGCTTCGAGCTCGGCATCCCCGGCCAGTTCAACGACCCGCGCGTCGCCGAGGCTTACAAGAAAGTCATCGCGGCATGCCGTCGCCACGGCAAGTTCCCCGGCATGGGCGGGATGTACACGCCCGAGCTCCTCGAGCGCCACATCGGCATGGGCGTTCAGCTCATTCTCGCCGGATCCGATTTTTCGCTTCTCATGCAGGCAGGTGCCGCGCGCGCCTCGCTAGTGCGGAAATTCGGTCCCCAGGGATAATTGAACTCATGAATTACAACCCCGAAGCAAAATTCGAGATCGAAGTCCACGAGCTGCCGTTCCGCCGCACCGAGCGCGGCCGCCAGCTCATGGCGCGCGTCTACCAGCCGCTCGGCGCGGGTCCGTTTCCGGCGCTCCTCGACCTGCACGGCGGCGCCTGGAACGACAAGGACCGCTTCGCCAACGAGCCGATGGCGCGGGCGATCGCGGCGAGCGGCGTGCTGGTAGCCTCGATCGACCTGACGCTCGCGCCCGAGGCGCCCTATCCGGCCTCGGTGCAGGACGCGAACTACGGCGTGCGCTGGCTGAAATCGAAGGCGCCGGGCTGGAAGGGCGAGCCCGCGACGCTCGGCGTGCTCGGGAGCTCGACCGGCGGCCACCTCGCGCAGCTCGTCGGCATGCGCCCACGCGACGCGCGCTACGGGGCGCTCGCATTGCCCGAGGCGCGCGGCGTCGACGCCACGGTGCGCTATATCGTCACGCGCTCGCCGATCAGCGACCCTTTTGCGCGCTATCAGCAGGCCGAGAAGAGAAAACGCGCCGACATGATGCAGAAGACGAAGAACTGGTTCGTGCCCTGGGACGCGATCTACGAGGCGAACCCGCAGCAGATCCTCGAGCGCCGCGAGCCCGCGACGCTGCCGCCGATCCTGATCATGCAGGGCTCGCTCGACGACAACGTGCTGCCCGCGCTGCAGGAGAAGTTCGCCGCCACCTATCGCGCGGCAGGCGGCGAATGCAAGCTCGAGATCTTCGAGAACTGCGACCACATGTGGGTCGCCGAGCCCGGCTCGCAGACCGACCGCGCCCACGAAATGGTCAAGGACTGGATCCAGAAGTATTGCGGGTGAAAACCGATTTCCATTCGCAGGTCGAGGCCCTTCGTCCCTATCTCCTGCGCTACGCCTCGCTCCAGCTGCGTAACCGCGAGGCCGCAGAGGACGCGGTGCAGGAGACGCTGCTCGCCGCGCTCAAGGCCGAGGCGAGCTTCGAGGGCCGCTCGAACCTGCGCACCTGGCTCACCGGCATCCTGAAGCACAAGTGCATCGACGCGGTGCGCCGCGCGAGCCGCGAAAGCCCGCTGCCCGGCGAGGATGCCGACTCGGCCGCCGCCGAATTCGACGCGCTCTTCGACGAGCGCGACCACTGGCGCGAGCATCCCAAGCCCTGGGAGGATCCCGACGGGGCGCTGCAGCAGAAGCAGTTCCTCCAGGTGCTGGAAGCCTGCCTCGCCGGGCTTCCCGCGCGCACCGCGCAGGTGTTCATGCTGCGCGAGCATGCCGGCCTCGAGACCGACGAGATCTGCGAGCAGCTCTCGATCACCTCCAACCACTGCTGGGTGCTGCTCTACCGCGCGCGCATGGCGCTGCGGATGTGCCTCGAGAAGAACTGGTTCGGCAAATGAACCTCTCCTGCAAGCGCGCCACCGAGCTCCTGTCCGAAGAGCAGGACCGCGACCTCAGCTTCCAGGAATGGACCGCGCTCCAGGCGCACCTCGTCATCTGCAGGGGCTGCCGCGCTGTGAGCGGGCAGTTGAAGTTCCTGCGGCAGGCCCTGCAGCAACTCCTCGAAGAAAAATAGGGACTGTCCCTATTTTCAGGCGGTCTGTGCGACCCGCTCGCCCGTGCGCTTGGAAAGCTCGTGCACGATGATGCCCTCCATCGGGTCGACCGGGTCGTCCCAGGGCGCGCGCTCGAGCATGCGATGCGTGTCGTCGATCCCGGCCTGCCAGCGCGCGCGGATGCCGTCGGGCGAGAAATCGATGTCCTTGAAGTAGTCCTCGCTCGCGAGCGCGGGCGCGAGCAGGCGCACCACGTGCATGACCGTGCTGCAGCCCCACGCGGCGAGCTCTTTGCACTCCTTCGACGTTTTTGCCCCGGCTGGAATGTGCCGGGTGAGCTCGCGGATGACATGGCGCAGGCGGTGGATCTGCTTCTGCCGCATGATGTGGCTGTCGGCGCGGCTCGCGTACGTGATGTCCTTCTCGCGGCCCATGACCTCCCAGACCGACTCGGGCTCCGGACCGGTCGGCTGCCACACGTTCACGGCGAAGATCACCGCGTCGCGCCGCGGGTTGTCGTCGAGCACGGCCTCGAGCGGCGTGTTCGAGTAGAGGCCCCCGTCCCAATAGGCCTCGCCGTCGATGCGGACCGCCGGAAACGCCGGCGGCAGCGCACCGGAGGCCATGATGTGATCGAGGGAGACCGGCTGCTCGCGGCTGTCGAAGTAGCGCATCTCGCTCGTGCGCACGTGGACCGCGCCCACCGTCAACCGGGTGCTGGTTTCGTTGAGGATCCGCGCATCGATGAGCTCGGTGAGCGTCTCGCGCAGCGGCGCGGTGTCGTAGTAGGAGGCCGTGTCGAGCCCGACGCGAACCTTTGCGCCGGGCCCCCAGGTGAGCGGACGCGGCGCGAAGAAGGCCGGGATCCCGGTGGCAACCGTGGTGAAGTTCCCGAACGGCGAATCCTGCTCCACGCGCTTCCAGAACTCGCGCAGCCGCGGCAGGCGGTTTTCCCGTGCGTTGCCCGCGATGATCCCGGCGTTGAACGCGCCGATCGAGGTGCCGATGACCCAGTCGGGCTCGGTGCCCGCGCCGCACAGCGCCTCGTACACGCCCGCCTGGTAGGCGCCGAGCGCGCCGCCGCCCTGCAGCACGAGCACCATCTGTCCCTTCGCGGCCGGGCCCATCCGCGGCGGCGCGTTCATTCCGCGGTCCAGCCGCCGTCGACCGAGAGGAGCGCCCCAGTGATCGAGGCTGCCGCCTCCGAGCACAGGAACGCGCTCAGCGCCGCGACCTGCTCCACGGTGACGAACTTCTTCGTCGGCTGCGCCGCGAGCAGCACGTCGCGCACCACCGCTTCCCTAGTGATGCCGCGCGCCTTGGCGGTGTCCGGGATCTGCTTCTCGACGAGCGGCGTGAGTACGTAGCCGGGGCAGATCGCGTTGCACGTGATGCCCTGCTCGGCCACTTCGAGCGCCACGGTCTTGGTGAAGCCGGCGAGGCCGTGCTTTGCCGTGACATAGGCGGACTTGAACGGGCTTGCGACGAGCGCGTGCGCCGAGGCGATGTTGACGATGCGCCCCCAGCCCTTCTTCTTCATGCCAGGAAGCGCGGCGCGCACGGTGTGGAACGCGGCCGACAGGTTGATCGCCAGGATCGCGTCCCATTTCTCGGGCGGAAAATCGTCGACCGGCGCCACGTGCTGGATGCCGGCGTTGTTCACCAGGATATCGACAGCGCCGAGCTCGGCGACCGCGCGCTTCATCATCGACGCGATCGCATCGGGCTTGGTCATGTCTGCTGCGTCGTAGAGCACCTTGACCCGGTGCTCGGAGGCGAGCCCGGCCCGGGTACGCTCGATCTCGGCCGCGTCGCCGAAGCCGTTCAGGATGATGCTCGCGCCGTCTTGCGCGAGCCGCGTCGCGATGCCCAGGCCGATGCCGGAGGTCGACCCGGTGACAAGCGCGGTCTTGCCTGCAAACGAAGGGGAGGTCATGACGTTCCTTTCGGGATCCGGCCCAATCTTAGTCCTCGCACATTGCAGCCGCGCGCTTCTCCAGCGGCACGAAAATCGCTGGAAGCGTTAAGCTCGCGCCATGGCGACCCGCTTCGACGCCATCGTCGTCGGCACCGGCCAGGCCGGGCCGGCGCTCGCCGCGCGCCTGTCCGGCGCCGGGATGAAGGTCGCCGTGATCGAGCGCGACAAGTTCGGCGGCACCTGCGTGAACGACGGCTGCACGCCCACCAAGACCATGGTGGCGAGCGCCTACGCTGCGCGCCTTGCCCAGAGATCCGCCGAGTACGGCGTAACCGGGGGTGGAAAACCCACTGTGGATATGAAGCGGGTCAAGGCGCGCAAGGACCAGGTCGTCGCCAACTCGAGCGGCGGCGTGGAAAAGTGGATGCGGGGGTTGAAGGGCGGCGCCGTGTATCAGGGCCATGCGCGCTTTCTCGATCCCAAAACGATCTCCGTGGGAGGGGAAACACTCGAAGCGGGGAATATCTTCCTGGATGTCGGCGGACGGCCGCTCGTTCCCAGGCTGAAGGGCATCGACCAGGTGCCCTATCTCACCAACCAGTCGCTCATGGACGTCGACTTCGTCCCGGAGCACCTCATCGTGGTCGGCGGCAGCTACATCGGCCTCGAGTTCGGGCAGATGTTCCGCCGCTTCGGCTCGCGCGTGACCATCGTGGAGATGACGCCGCGCCTCATCGGGCGCGAGGACGAGGACGTGTCGCAGGCGGTGAAGGAAATTTTCGAGGCCGAGGGGATCGACGTGCGCACGGGCGCCGAGTGCCTGAGCGTGCAGAAGGAATCGAATGGCGTATCCATCGGCGTGGATTGCAAGGAAGGGGAGCCGCGCGTGGCCGGCACGCACCTCCTCCTCGCGGTCGGGCGCGTGCCGAACACCGACGACCTGGGGCTCGAGCGCGCCGGGATCGCGAAGGACGAGCGCGGCTACATCCAGGTCGACGAGGCGCTGCGCACCAGCAATCCGAACGTGTGGGCGCTCGGCGACTGCAACGGCAAGGGCGCCTTCACCCACACCGCGTATAACGACTACGAGATCGTGGCCGACAACCTGCTTGCGAACGCCGGGCGGAAGTGGACCGACCGCGTCCCCGTATACGCTCTGTACACCGATCCGCCGCTCGGGCGCATCGGCATGAGCGAAGCCGAGATCCGCAAGGCCGGGTTACGCGCGCGCGTCGGCAAGCGGCCGATGACGCGTGTCGCGCGGGCGGTCGAGAAGGGCGAGACGCAGGGGTTCCTGAAGATCCACGTCGAGGTTTCCACGGATGGCACGGCGGGGCGCATCCTGGGCGCGGCGCTCCTCGGCTCCGGCTGCGACGAGGCGGTGCAATCGCTCGTAGACGCGGTGTACGCGCGCACTCCGATCGCCGAGTTCCAGCGGCGCGTGCGCATCCATCCCACTGTGGCCGAACTCCTGCCCACGACGGTGGAATCCTTGAAACCCCTATGAAGCCTGAACCGGGTTTTGGCTTTTTTGATTTCTGCAGGCAAAAAAGAAGCCGCACAAGGCGGCTTCTTAGGGGGGCCATCAAACCTAAGGGAGGGAGGATGATGGCTTAGGGGGAAGCCCATTCTCCCTGACGATTTCCTGGCTGTCTGTAGCTTCCGCGGTTCTTTTTTTGTAACCGGAACGCTACAGAGTTAGATCCCGGTCTTTCGCGCCGGGTTTTCTAACCCAAAGGTTCTACTGCATTTTTGGGTCGACCTTGAGCTCGTTCTTCACCAGCTTCACGCCATCGACGTGGCGCGCGACTTCCGCGGCCTTGGTCCGCTCGGTGCGCGACTTCACCGCGCCGCTCAGCGAGACCACGGCGTTGTCCGTCTTGACGCTGATGTCGCTCACCTTGAGCGCGGGCTCGTTGTAGATGGCCTTCTTCACGCGCGCCGTGACCATCGCGTCGTCGAAGTAGTTGTTCTGTCCGGGCGTGCTCGCGCAGCCGGCGAGCCCCAGTACTGCAGCGCAAAACGCGACCGCGAGACTGCGTTTCAGTGTGTTCATGGCGTGATCTCCCTTCATGAAGGTCGCCAGTACATCAGTCCGGGGCATGCATGGGGAAGGAAGAATGACACTGCGGGATAACCCTCCGACGGCGGGCCATGCGAAGTGTCACAGCGACGGCCGAAAAATGCGCGATTTGTTACCGGTGCCCCGCGGCAGGAAATTCGGCGCACAATGGGCGCATGCGCCTGAGAGGAGCCTTTCTCGGTGTGGCGGCAGCGCTGCTCGGCGCCGCGGTGGCGCACAACGCCTATGCGGGCAAGTCCGGCGGCGGAGGCCGCTCGTCAGCGAGCGCAGGCGGCACGCGTTCCGCCGCCCCAGCCATAGGCTCGATGCGCTCCAGCTTCGGCGCCGTGGTTGGTAGTCGCGCCGTCGTCGCATCGCCCCAGCACTTCCACAACGGAACCTTCCCCCACAGGCATTTCCACAGCAGCTTCGTAGCGATCGGGGTCGGCGTGCCGATCTACGCCTATCCAGGCTACTACCCGGGCTATGCCTACCCGGGCTACTACTCGCCGCCCCCTCCGCCGCCGGGCTGGTACTTCTGCCCGGCCTACAACGCCTACTACCCGGCGAGCGTGCCTTGCCCGTCCTACGGCCCGCCGCAGGGCTACGCGCCGCCGCCGCAGATGTATGGCGCGCCCCCGGAGATGTACGGCGTCCCGCCGGACTACGTCCCGCAGCCGCAGTAACCAAAAATCGGGGTCAGACCCCGATTTCGGATTAGCTCAGCTCGATCGGAACGAAGATGCTCTGGTCGCCGCGCTTCACGAGGAGCGCGAGGGTACCCTTCGCCTTCGCCGCAGCCGAGCGCAGCTCCTCGGCGCTCTTGACCCGCTTGCCGTTTACGGCGACCACGATGTCGCCGCGCTGGATGCCGGCGCGCGCCGCGGGGCCGGAGGCCTTCTCGACCACCAGGCCCCCCTCGGCTTCACGCAGGGCGAGGCCGAGCTTGCCCGTGTCCTCGCCAGCCTGCGAAGCGGGTTTGGCGCTCGCGACCTGCTCGGGCTTGAGCTCGCCGACGGTCACCGCGACCGTGCGCTTCGCACCGTCGCGCCACACCTCGAAATTGGCCTTCGATCCGGGCTTCACCGCCGCGACGAGCGGCGGCAGCTCGGCCGAGCGATCGACCGCCTTGCCGTTGACCGCGAGCAGCACGTCGCCGGGCTTGAGGCCCGCCTTGTCGGCCGGCCCGCCGGGCTCCACGGAAGACACGAGCGCGCCCCGCGGCTTGTCGAGGCCGAACGACTGCGCGAGCGACTGCGACACTTCCTGGATCGCCACGCCGATGCGGCCGCGCTCCACCTTGCCGTACTTGACGAGCTGCTCCTTCACCTGCGCCGCGACGTTGATCGGGATCGCGAAGCTGATGCCCTGGTAACCGCCGCTGCGCGAGAAGATCTGCGAGTTGATGCCGATCACTTCGCCCCTCGTATTGAAGAGCGGACCGCCCGAGTTCCCCGGGTTCACGGCGGCGTCGGTCTGGATGAAGGGCACGTACGTGCCGTCGGGCAACGAGCGCGACGTGGCGCTCACGATGCCGACGGTCGCGCTGTTCTCGAAGCCGAACGGCGAGCCGATCGCGAGCACCCATTCACCGACCTTCGTCTGCGAGGGATCGCCGAGCTTCACGGTCGGCAGCCCGGTGGCGTCGATCTTCACCACCGCGATGTCGCTCTGGTGGTCGAGGCCGAGCACCTTGCCCTTGAACTCGCGCCGGTCGGAGAGCCGCACGCGCACCTCGTCCGCGCCCTCGACCACGTGCGCGTTGGTAAGGATCACGCCGCTCGGCTCGACGATGAAGCCCGAGCCCATGCCTTGCCGGATCTGCGGTTGCCGCTGCTGCGGCATCTGGCCCTGGAAGTGGCGGAAGAACTGGTAGAACGGATCGTCCTCGTCCATGCCCTGGGCGGCGTCCTCGTCGTCTTCGGAGGCCTTCGCCTTCAGGGTCGACGTGATATTCACCACGGCCCCCTTGTTGCCTTCGACGATGGTGGTGAAGTCGGGCAGCGTCTGCACCGCCGCCGGTCGCGCTGCCTGCGGTTGCGCGGGCTGCGCCTGCGCGACTTGCACCGCGGGCGCTGCCGCGGCTGCATGCGAGGAGGGAATGTTCGCCCCCGCCAGGTACCCGCCCGCGATGAGCGCAGCCGCAGACAGGCCGAGAAAAGCCAGTTTCTCCTTCATGGGAACTCCTCTAAGTTTTTAGTGCGTCCTTGAACGGACAGACAGGACCGAGGGCGTGCGAGTTCCGGTCGGCCTACGGCGTCGGGCCGCGGCTTTGTAACGAATCATTTCGACAGGAAGACGAAAGATTCCGGCCTTGCTTTTGCGTTGACTTTTTCCTAGGGCAGCGTGGCGCAGTCCCGCGGCGGCGGCGGCTCGCCCGGCTCACCCGCGCCCGACGAGGTCGTCTCGTCGAGCACCATATCGACCGCCTTCAGGAAGACCGCCATCGGCGGCTCGTCCTTGTCGGCGATCCACTTCTCGAGCTCCGCAAGCGGAACCCGGAGCACGCGCGCGAGCTTCTTCTGTCCTCCGGCTGCCTCGGCTGCTTTCTGCAGCGTCCTGCTGTACACGCTGGTGGCCATTGCTTTTCTTCTCCCTGGCAAAAACAGCGTGGGATGTTCCCCCAAGCGGCAGCGTCGGACAATCGCTGCCCGCACTACACAAGGGCCGATTTTGTAATGGTTCGTTTGCGGCGTAGTGCCGCAGTCTAGGCGGTGCCCGAGCCCGGCTCGGCGCCGAGCAGCACGATGTCCACGGCTTCGAGGAACTTGTCGAGCGGCGGCAGCTCGAGGCCGCCGATCCAGCGCGCGAGCGCCGGCGCCGGCACATCGAGGTGGCGCGAGAGCGCGTCGAGGCCGCCCACCACCTCGCACGCTCGGTGCAGCGTGCGGGCGTAGACCGTCACCCGCGACTTGGAAAGCGGCGGGCAGTCAACCGCCAGGATGACCGGATCCGGCACGGCTCAAAGGGCGCCGACAGCGCGGCGCTCAGTCCTCGTCGGGTGCAGCCTTCAGGAACTTGGCCTGCGCGAACTCCTGCAGCGTCCCGATCGCGCTCGCCACCTTGGCGCCGAACGACGGCGCGAACTCGATCACCTGGTCGCCCTCTTCCTCCGACTTCTGCTTCAGGCAGATATAGCCGCCGTCGGAAATCGAAATCTCGATGTCCTTCTGTCCTTTGATGCGCATGCCTGGTACCTCCTTGGGTCCGTGCATGCTAGTTCACGCTGCCTACGGCAGTGTCGAAGCGGCAGGGCTCCAGTCGGACTACCCGAACCAATTCGAAGCGGCGCCGCTGGCGCGCTGGGGCAACCGACTGGCGCGATCGGGAAAGCCGTCTCTCCGGTGTCCCGAGACAATGTTCGAGTCCGCCAATACACGCTGGACTGAGGAGAGAATATGGTTTCGCTAACGATGAACGTGGCCGCGTTCCTGTTCCTATGTTGGGGAGGCTTCACGGCGGTCAGGTCGAGGCGCTGGTCCCAAGGGAACGCCGGGGTGTCGCGCGAGAGGGCAGCCTCGGACTTACGCGTCAACGACTGACGTGTCCTTGTCGGGGCGGGTGGGGAACTCCCTCAATTCCATCCGTCTTCCATTTCCCGTGCCGCCCTCCTGATGGCCTCATCGCACATCCTGAGGTAGATGGTCTCGGCTGATTCGTGGCCCTCCATCGCACCCATAGCCTCGAGCGCGATGCGGATCTCCCGGGCGACGCCATCGTGGAGGGGTGACTCATCCATGCGGCCTGAATGTACCTGATGGCCGCCCAACGGGTATTTAGGGGGAACGAAATCGGGGTCTGACCCCGATTTTCTACCCCCGAATTATCTGGCCAGCGGATCCGGCCTCATCTGCAGCTTCACGACTTTCGGGCTGCCTTCCTTGCCGCTCTCGCTATGAAAGAGCGTGCGCGTGCCGGAAGTAGTCCAGAGGCCACGGCCTTTCCATCCCGCTTTCTCGTCGTCGATGCGGCCGTCGAGGCTCTTCGGGAAAACGCCCATCGGATACGGGAGGTGAAGCGTGACGAACTCGCCCTTCACGAGCGCGTAGACCGCATCGCCGCCGTCGCCCATCGCGATCGGCACGTTCTTGCCGAGGCCGAGGATGCCCTGCCAGTCGACCCAGGTCGAGGAGCTCACTTCGGCGCTGCCCTCCACCTTCACGTCGCGAAGTTGCGGCCCGGGAAGCGCATGGAAGGTCCAGCCCTCGGGGCAATGTTTCCCGGTCGCGGTGGGACCGTTCAGCACCTTGCACTTGCTGCGGTCGAAGCGGCCGAGGTGTCCGCTCGCGAGGGAGACCCAGAAGGTGCCGTTGGTGTCGATGTCGCCGCCGCGCGGGCCGTAGCCCGGGAGCGGGACTTCGTAGTACTCGGTGAGCGCGGTGAAGGTGGGATTCGCGCCGGGCGCCACGCGCACGACGCCGCCCGGGTAGCCTGCCACTGCGCCCCAAATCGTGCCGTCGAGCGGGCTCACCGCCACCGAAAGCATGTCGATCGCGATGCGCTTGTCCTTCTTCGGCTCGACCGCCTCGTCGGGCTGCACATAAGCGCCGCGCTTGCCGTCGCCGCTCGTGTCGAGCACGAACGGGGTCCAGCCCTGCGCCTTGGCCTCGTCGCCGGTGCGCTCGTAGACGTAGCGGTTCAGCCAGCCGAGCACGTTCGCGCCGCCGGCGCCGGAGCTGGTCCAGAGCGTGTGGTCCTCGTCGAATCCAAACGCCAGATGGTCCGCCGGGAAGCAGGTGCGCACGAGCTTCCATTGGCCCTTCTTCGGCTCGTACACCGATAGATGGCGCCGCGCCTCGCCCTCGAGCGGAACAGTCTTCGCCGAGGAATGCGCCTTCGACTTGCAGAAATCCGGATTCGGTCCGGAAGCGATGCGCGCGCTGAACCACACGCGGCCCTTCTCGTCCATCGTCGGGCCGTGGTTCAGCGTGCGGCTGTCCCAGACCGGCTCGGCTCCCCAGTACGGCGAAGGCCCGAACGGATCGGAGCGCGTCGACGGCGTCCTCGGGTCGCGCACCGGGTGCACGACCGCGCTCGTGCTGTTCGCCTTCGGATCGAGGATCGGCACGAGGTCGGTGCTCATCTCGGCGGAGCCGAAGACGCGCCCGTTCGCGTTCACGCGCGGGTCGCGCCGGTCGGTCGCGACGAGGTCCTGAAGGTAGTAGGTGGACTGGCTCCAGTCCCAGACCGTGACCACGAGGTTGCGCGCGGCGCCCTTCGGCCGCTCGGGGCGCGCGAACGGCAGCGCGCCCTTCTCGATCGCGTCGGTCCACTGCGCGAACGCCCTGAGGCCCGGCTCGCCGAGCCTCGCCATGTCGCGCGCCATCGCCGCGCGCGAGCTGCCCGCGGTGACGCGCTCCTTCCAGGCGTTGAACGAATCGACCTCGCCGCCCTTCCTGAACATGTCGGGGATCGCGCGCGTCCCGGGCGTGCCGAGCGCGTGGCACGACTGGCAGCCGCCCTGCTTCACCGTGTGCAGCCACTCGCTCTGGCTCGACATCTTGCCGAGCGGGAACTCGCTCTCGTCGGGCACGTGCATGAGCGAGAACCAGTACATGGCGGGGTAGTACTGCGCCGCTTCCTTCTCGGAGGGGGCGGGCACCGCGGCGAGGTCGAGCGTCATCCCCAGCGTCGCCTTCACCTTAGGCGTATCGACTAGGCCGTAGCCGCGCACCCAGACGTCGTATTCGGCCCGCGGCAGGTCGGGCACCAGATAGCGCCCTTCATCGTCGGTGACCACGATGCGCGCGAACCGCGTCGGCAGGTCCTTCGTTTCCGCGATGACCCACACGCCCGCTTCCGGGCCGTTGGGCCCGGCGACGCTGCCGGTGAGGTAATTCTGTGCCTGGACGCTACCGAGACCGACCGAAAGAAGCGCGAATGCAACCGCTCCGCAGCAGAGCTTGCCCATCTTCGCCTCCGACGCGAGTTCGAGCCGATGCTACTGCCGAGGTCAATACCTTCAATAAGGAACTATTGGACGCTCTACCCCAGACTCGGCTGCATATGGACCGGTCGGCGCATGGCCGCGCGGGGCTGCAGGCCCGCCACGTGTGGCTCTGAGCCCGCCACGTGATCGAGGGATCGCCGGACGGCGGCCGGTCCTGCGCCGGCGTGCACACGGCGGCGAACGTGCCGGCGACGAGCAGCAACGCGAGGATCCACGCGGCGAGCGCCGGCAAGAAGCCTTTCATGTGGAAAGTTTCCTCCTTTGCGCCGCTCGCTCTGTACGTTCCCCGACTTACGCGTCGCTAAGTACGCCGGCGCACCGACTGCCGGGCGGCGGGAATCCATCCTCGTCGCATGGAAACTCTCGTCTGGATCCTCGCCGGAGGCGCGCTCGGCTGGATCAGCTGGACCTATCTCGGCTTCAACCAGGACCGCGGCGCCGTGGCGTCGACCCTCATCGGCGGGATCGGTGCGCTCTTCGGCGGCAAGGCGATCGCGCCGATCTTCATGGCCACGCCGTCGCCGGCGGACACCGGCATCCTGGCGCTCGTGTTCGCCGGCATCGCGGCCGCGGCGTGCCTGTTGGCCGGCGACAAGCTGCAGCGCTGGGGCGTGTAGCCTAGCTCGCCACTACCCGTGCGACGAAGGCGATCACTTCCTCCTCGACGAGCTGGCGCGTCACCTTCTCGAGCATGAAGGCGCCCTTCGAGCCGTCGAGGCCGCCCGAGGTCGCCGACTCGCCGGAGTTGATCCACACCGTCTTGTTGTAGTGCCGCGTCGCGATCGCGAGCGAGCGCTGGTCCTCGTGCAGCGGCGCCTTCGTGCCCTGGGGCACGATGCGCAGCGTGACTCCGGCCTCGCTGGTCCGGCCCTCGGCCCCTGAAGCGTATTCCTGCTCGGCGATGCTGTAGCGGTGTCCGCGCTCCTCGAGGAGGGCGCCCGCGGCCTCGAACACCGGCCGGATCACCGAGCGCCGCAGCTCGGCGAAGTCCTTGAGGAAGCGCACCTCCTCGTCCTTCGCTTTCTGCTCGCGCTCGACGTCGCTGCGGCGGCGCGCGTCGTACACGTCGAGGAGCTTGGAGAGCGCGTCCTGCATGTGGTCGGCCATGAAATTCCTTGGGGTCGGAGCCCGAATTGGATCTTTACTTGAAAGGGCTGTTTTCCTTCTGCGCGCCCTGCCACGAAGCGAGCTGCTTCTCCGCGATCTCCCGCGACACGCCGTACACCTCGCGGATCTTGTCCACGAGCCGCTCGCGATTGCCGGCAATACCTTCGAGCTCCTGCTCGCTCAGCTTGACCCAGTGCCGCCTGGCATTGCCCTTGTAGTGCTTCCAGTTCAATTCGATGCGTTCCCAGTTCATGCGCGTTCCTTTGGCGGTATTTCGCGGCGGGGTCGATGGAATCGCCCAGTATGCGCCCGGATCGGGAAGCCGGGCGTGAAAAAGCCGCCCGAAGGCGGCTTTGCCGTACGCGCTATGCGCGCTCACTCCCTGCCCGAATGGCCGCGGTCGTCGTCGCCGCGCGCATGTCGGTCGTTGTCGTGCTTGTACTGGCCCTTGTGCTTGCCTTTGTCGTGCCGCTCGTCGTCGCGGTCGCGAGTCTCGCCGCCGGAGGCCGCGTTGTTCTCGTAGCGATCGTTGCTCGAGTTCTGCGTGCCCTGCTGCGGATGGGGCGTGCTTTCCTGCCCTGGATAGGACGTGTTGCCCCGTTGCGAGTACGGCATGTTCGGCTGGTCCTGCTCTGTGTTCACGCCAGGAGATCGCGTGGTCGGGTACTGCGTGGTGTCTGTCGCGCTCTGGGCGACGGCGATCTGCGCTAACGCAATCGTTACTGCGCCCGCAAGGGCGGTCATGGCCAGCTTCATTGCTTCCTCCAGGCTTTAGAGAAGCCCGCATGCGCGGGCGGTCTGGCAAACACGCAAGGGCCATTCCACCGCGAGCAGATTTCGCGCGCCGAAATGCGCGTCAACGCCTGCAAATCGCGTGCGTTTCAAGCCCCTGCTCGCTTGCCGGGTACCATCGGGCAATGGCGCCCACCCGGCCGACCCAGCAGACCGACCCGCGGCGCAACCGCCTGCTAGCGGCGCTCCCGGAGGACGACTACGAGGAGGTTCTGCCCGCGCTCGAGCCGGTCGCGCTCGAGCCGGGGACGGCGCTCTACGAGTCCGGCGATGCCCAGCCGTATCTCTACTTTCCGGTCAGCGGCATGGTGTCGCTGCTCTATCTCCTGGAGGACGGCGGGTCGACCGAGCTGGCCGTCACGGGCAGGGAGGGCGTGGTGGGCGTGTCGCTCTTCATGGGCGGGGATACCACGCCGAGCCGCGCCGTGGTGCAGATTCGCGGCCACGCCTGGCGCATGCGTTCCGCGCCTATGAAGCGAAGCCTCGCGCGAGGCGGAGCGCTGCAGCCGCTGCTCCTGCGCTTCACGCAGGCGCTGATCACCCAGATGACGCAGGCGGCGGTGTGCAACCGCCACCACTCGGTCGATCAGCAGGTGTGCCGCTGGCTTCTCTTCGCGCTCGACCGCGCGGGCTCGAGCGAGATTCCGATGACGCAGGAACGCATCGCGAACCTCCTCGGCGTGCGCCGCGAGGGCGTCACCGAGGCGGCCGGGAAGCTGCAGACCGCGGGCCTCATCGAGTACAGCCGCGGGCGCATCCGCGTGCTCGAGCGCGCGCAGCTCGAGAGCCTCGTGTGCGAGTGCTATGCGGTGGTGAAGGGCGAGTACGACCGGCTGCTGCCGGCGCTCAGGCCCGCGACGGGCGGTCCGCCACCCGCAGGCCGTTCCTGACCGCCCAGACGCCTGAAACCCGCTTCGCGACGGCGCCGGCCCTGGCGATGTCCTCGAGCGTGCGCACGAAGCCGGTGAGGTTCACCACTCCGTCGAGCGTCTCGACGTAGATCGCCATGCCGCGGAGCGCCACGTCGCGTGCGAGGCCGTGCTCGACCTGCTGTGTGATCGACGCGTCCGAACCCCCGCCCTTCTCCTGCGCGTGCAGTGTCCCGACGCCGAAGGTCGCCGCAAGGACGAGCATCGCTACGATGCGTGCCATCGGGTGATTGTGTGCGCTTTCTCTGCCAAGTTCGGTGCGCCGGCCGACATAGGAGCGCCTAAAGTGCGCCAGCGCACAGAAGGCCCCCCGGCGTGCCGCGAGCATGCCAGCGATGGAAATCTTGTTCTGGGTGGGGGCGGGGGCGGTGCTTGGCTGGATGAGTTACGCATTTCTGGGGTTCAACGAGGCACGCGGCCTGACGGTTTCGATCGCGATCGGCGCCGTCGGCGCGCTGGTCGGAGCGAAGGGGCTCGCGCCGATGTTCGTCACCACCGCTGCGCCGCTCGACGGCTTGAGCATGCCCTTCCTCATGTTCGGCCTCGGGACCGCGGTCATCTGCCTGGTGCTCGGCAACATGCTGCACCGGCGCTGGCAAATCTAGCGCCGATGACCCACCGGGACGAGATCGCCCGGCTGCGCACGCGCATCGCCGCGGCGCGCGCCGACCGCGACGGCGCGCAAGACTCGGGCGCGCAGAAGCGTTACGTCGACGCGGTAAACCGCCTGACGGGGCTGGAACGCGAGCTCGAGGCCTTGCGGCAGAAAGGCCTTCGCAGGTCTTAGGGCTCCGACCCCGATTTTCGGGTCAGCACTTCTTCAAGCAGCTTGAGCGCCGCCTCGGCAAACGCGTACATGTTCTCGAGACGCTCGCTGCGATTCGTGCGCAGCGTCGCCGATGAGCGCACCGCGCCGGCCACCGCGATGCAGGTGTGCCCGGCCGGATCGCCGTAGCGGTTTCCGGTCGGACCCGCCGCGCCGGTCTCGCCCAGACCCCAGGTTGCCCCGAAGCGCTGCCGCGCGAGGTCCGCGCGCAGCCAGGCGTTCTCCTCCGTCGCAGAGCGCGCGCCTTTCAGGAGCGACTCGTCGAAGTCGCGCAGCGCGTGCCACGCCTGCCGCGTGTACAGCACCACGCCGCCCAGGCAGTACGCCGACGCGCCCGGCACCGCGAGGAGCGCGGCCGTGACGAGGCCGCCGGTCGACGACTCCGACACCGCGATCGTCTCCTTGCGCGCTTTCAGGAGCGCCGCGACGCGCTCGGCGTGCTTCAGCAGGTCCTGCATCTCGGCATGTACGATGCCTTATTTTGCCATCAGGGGTTCGAGCCTTTCGGCGCAGGCCCGCGCCACGGCATCGTTCGCTTTTTCTTCTCCTGGCATCTTGTCCCAGCCCCCTTTTTCGATGGCGGTCGCTCTCTCCCAGGAGCTTACCGCCTTCAAATCCTTGAGCCTGCGCTGCTCGTTCGGGCCCTGGCTGAATTGCGCGACGCAGATCGCCGCCCGGGCGGCGAGGAGCGCCTGGTCGGTCATCTGCTGGGTAGTGCCCCGGGTTGTCCAGCCACCCCAATTAAAGCCGACGATCATCGCGACGCCCGCACCCAGGATCAGGCCCCAAGCGCCATACTTCACCTTCACTTCGGTTTCTGGTTTCACGAACTTGCCTCCTCTGGCAACGGTGGAGGGCGATTGTGGCACCGGCGGAAGCGCGCCCTCTGTGCGCTAAGGAACACTCTGGGCGTGGGGCTAGCCCTCGTAGCGCGCTGCGCGCCGCGCGATCCGGGTCTGGCTATTCCCGCCTTCGGCGTCCCAGCGCTCCTCGGCGCTCTGCTGCACCGGCGGCGCTTCCAGGCTCTTTTTCCGCCACACCCTCACCCGGGACGCTCGAGCGGAGAAATGCCTCGTCATGGCGAGCCCGAAATCGAAGAAAGGGCCCATGCCAAAGGGACGCCGGAACTTCGGTTTGTAGCGCTCGTATTCCATGCGGCTCGCTTGACGCTATGCGCTTGTGGCGCCAGGGTCTGTGCGCCGGCACGCAGTGGAGCGCATGTGTTGTGCAGCACACAGACTCGCGGGCCCTGCCGGCGTACCGTGCCATCCTCATGAAACCGCCCCCGAAACCCCCGCAGCCTCAGCCTTTGCCCGATGGCGTGAGCGATGCGGCAGAGAGGATGCCTGTACTGCTGCTGCCGTGCCCCACGCATCAGGACGGGACAACGCAACGCTATCGAAAGCCGCTCTGGCGAAGCTTCGAGCAGCTCGAAAACGACTGAGCGAAGAATTCGGGGTCTGACCCCGATTTGGCTTCCAAAAAAAGGAAGCCGCCCGAAGGTGGCTTCTTGCGAGCCGTTCCCAAGGGGGCTTCAGGTGAGCCATTCCCAAAGAGGGGGAGAGGGGATGGCTCGGGGAGAAGGCAGGAGTCTGCAGCACGGCCGCGGCGCAGTCTGTCGGAACATCGTGGCACCTGGCGTAGGGAAAGTTTGACTGGGGTCAGACCTCGATTTCGGTTTTCGCGTAAGCGAAAAAGAAATCGGGGTCTGACCCCGATTTGGCTTCCAAAAAAAGAAGCCGCCCGAAGGTGGCTTCTTGCGAGCCGTTCCCGAGGGGGCTTCAGGTGAGCCATTCCCAAAGAGGGGGAGAGGGGATGGCTCGGGGAGAAGGCAGGAGTCTGCAGCACGGCCGCGGCGCAGTCTGTCGGAACATCGTGGCACCTGGCGTAGGGAAAGTTTGACCCCGATTCTGACTTTTCCGATTTTGACTTTTCAGCTCGGCGCGTGCTCGAAGGTGTACTCGCCGAGCAGCCGCTCGCCCGCGTCCTCGACCGCCACCAGACGGACGCGGTGGGTGAACGCGCCGCGGCGCTTGAGCGGGGCCGGGGCGGGACACATCAGCACCTCGCCGGCGGCGGCGTCGAAGGGCACGTCCTCGAAGCGCTCCGCGTCGGTGACCAGATCGAGCCGTCGCACGCCCGCGAGGGGCGCCGACAGGCGGCTGACGACGAAGTCGTCGGACGCGGCGATGGTGCAGTTGACGCTGCCGCCCGGCAGCACCGGGTATTCGCGCAGGCGCAGCCCTTCCTTCTTCATCGCTTCGTACAGCGCCGGCGAGATCACCGCGCGAACCGCGCCCGCGCGCCAGGCGTTCCGCACCGCGGCGCCGAGCGCCACGAGCTCCTGGAGCTTCCCGGTGCACTCGGCGCATCCGAAGAGATGCTCCTCGAATGCGGCCTCGCGCTCGGGCGGCAAGTCGCCGAACCAGTAGTCCACCAGCGTGGCGAGCTCGGCGCTCATGAGGCCTCCATGCACGCCCGCAGCTTGCCGAGCGCGCGGTGGCGGATCACCCGTACGTTCCCCCCGCTCAAACCCAGTTCGGAAATTGATTCTTCGAAAAAGCTGGAGATGACGACGGAGCGCTCGCGCTCGGAAAGCACCTCCAGGCACGCCGCCAGCCGGTCGCGCTCGAAGACGCGCGGCTCGGCGTCCTCCACTGCCTCTTCAGGTATCACCCATTCTTCCAGGAGGTCCGCGCGGCGTGCGGCTCCGCGGCGCTGGTCCATGCACACCATGCGGCACGTGCCCAGCACGAAGGAGGCGAGCCGCTCGGGCTCGCGCAGCTTCCCGGCGCGCAGGCGCTCGAGGGTCATCATGAGCACCTGCTGCACCAGGTCCGCGGCCGCATGTCGATCGCGCAGATGACGCAGACCGTAGAGCCGCACCCGCGGGGCGAAGCGCCGGCAGAATTCCCCCTCTGCTGCGGCGTCGATGGCGGGTGCGGATCCGGCGATGGCCCTGGCAAGCTCGGCGTCCTCCACGGATTCATCTTAATTCGAAAGTCCATGCCGAGGAGGTGTAACGGCCGCGGGTTTCGTTACACCTCCTCCGCATCGACCCCCTAATTTAACTTTCGGGAGAACCCCATGATCACCAACCAGGCTTCGGGCACCAACGTCCACGAGATCGCCTCCGGCATCTACCGAATCAACACGCCGATCCAGATCCCCGGCGGGCCCGAGTTCAACTTCAACCAGTACCTGATCGCCGACGATGCGCCGCTCCTCTTCCACACCGGGCCGCGGCGCCTGTTCCCGCTGGTGGCCGAGGCGGTCGGACGAGTGCTGCCGCTCGCGACGCTGCGCTACGCCGCCTTCTCGCACTTCGAGGCCGATGAATGCGGCGCGCTGAACGATTTCCTCGCCGCCGCGCCGCAGGCCGAGCCGGTGTGCGGCCAGGTCGCCGCCATGGTGTCGGTGAACGACGTCTCGAACCGCCCCCCGCGCGCGCTCGCCGACGGCGAAGTGCTCGAGCTCGGCCGCCACCGCCTGCGCTGGCACGACACGCCGCACGTTCCGCACGGCTGGGAATGCGGCTTCATGATGGAGCTCGAGACGCGCACGCTCCTCTGCGGCGACCTCTTCACCCAGGGCGGCGCCGGAAGCACGCCGGTCACCGACGCCGACATCCTCGAGCCCAGTGAGGCGTTCCGGAAGCAGATGGACTACTACGCCCACGCGCCGACGACCGCCGCGACCCTCGAGCGCCTCGCGAAAGAGCAGCCTCGCACCCTCGCCTGCATGCACGGCAGCGCCTGGCGCGGCGACGGCGCCTCGCTCCTGCGCGCGCTCTCGAAGTCGCTGGCAAGCTAGGGAATACCGTAGAAAGAAATCGGGGTCAGACCCCGATTTTCTACCTCACTGGGTCAGACCCCGATTTTCTACCTCAGCGTCCGCGTCCCCAGGCACTTCGGAAATGCCACGCAGCCCCAGAACATGTGCCGATCGCCGCCGGGGCGCGTCGCGCTCCTCGGCGCCATCGGCTTCGAACACTTGGGACATACGGGGGCTGCGGCGGCGAACATTTCCGGATACGCCAGCGTCTGGCGCATTTTTCTTGTTGAGCTACCCATATCAACCAACCTTCAATCGCTCTAGTGTCGAACGATTGTGCCAGCCAGCGGCGTGCCGCGCGGTGACAAGGTTCCGCTTCGCCTTGGTCTGGTTGGGGTCTGACCCCGATTTTTTGCGATTCTTGTGGTGATTCGCCTGTCGCCACGCGCCCTCCCGACGTCGACGTTCCGCTCGCTGCAAATCCGGAAATCTCGACGCGGCTTGCCATGACTCGGCGATAGCGGCGCCTCGGCGAAGGAGGGAGAATCCTTTCCAGCGGCAATCGAACTGCGAGTACGAAGAAGTTGAAGTACGAAGAAAGTTGTCTTGTTTGGCCCTGAGCTGGCCGCTCGGGCATCAAAAAAAGAGAGGGCCCGTCCGCTAGACGGGCCCTCTCCTGTGGTTCTGAAGCGGCGATCAAACTGCGACTACACTTTGTTTGGCCCTGCCGTGGACCGGGCTCTGCGGTCGACGCGGCTTCCCGCGTCGTCCCGGAGGCAACCGGTCTCTCGGTCCGGGGCTCCTAACAGCGTGCTGGCCACTCGTTTGTCGTTTGTAGCCTGCGCTCTACAACTGGTCGGGATGATGCGTCATTCCCGCGCTACACGTCCAGTGCGCGCCGTAGTCCGGTAGGCCTACGCCGCGCCAATCTCCCGCGAATTCGGTTTTTCCCCGAGGCAAAAAAAGAGGCCGCCCGAGGGCGGCCGCTTAAGGGGGAGCCAGAAACCCGAGGGAGGGACGGGTGACCGGCTCTAGGGGAGAAACGATTCTGCAGGAACCCCGCGCCGCTGTCTGTCAGCACGCGCCGGAACTTTCTGTAGGGAATTCCTGACTCGTCCCGATTTTGAGTTCGATTTTGACTTTCAGTCTTAAGTGTTAGGGTTCGATCCGATTTACATCGATGAGAGCCGCCCCGCACCCCCTCCTCGTCCCCGCGATCGCCGCTTCCCAGTTCGCGCCGCCCTTCATGGTCTCCGGCGTGGCGGTCGCGCTGCCGGCGCTCGGCGCCGACCTCGCCGCCGGCGCCACGGCGCTTTCGCTGGTCGAAACGCTGTTCCTCGCCGCATCGGTCGCGGCTCTCCTGCCCGCGGGACGCCTCGCCGACGCCGCCGACAAGGCGGCGCTCTACAAGCTCGGCCTGGTGGCGTTCGCGGTGGCCTCGATCGCGACCGGGCTCGTCTCCGCGATCGCGCTGATCCTGCTGCTGCGCTTCGTGCAGGGCTTGTTCTCGGCGACTTCGCAGGCGGCCGGCCCCGCGATCATCGCCGACGCCGTGCCGCCCGAGCGCCGCGGCCGCGCCTTCGGCATCATGATCGGCGCGGTCTACGCCGGCCTCACCCTCGGCCCGATCTTCGCCGGCGTGCTCGTGGACCTGTGGGGCTGGCGCTCGGTGTTCATCGCCGGCGGCGCCGTGGTGCTCATCCTCCTCGCCCCGATTCACTTCATGCTGCGCGGCAACTGGCGCCGCCCGCCGCCGCGCGCGGTGCACCTGCCGAGCACGCTGCTCGCCGTCGCGGCGATGCTCGCGCTGGTGGGCGGCGCCGCGACCCTGCGCGAAGGCGCGCTCGGCTACGCCGGCGTGGCGCTCGGCCTCGTCCTCGCTGTGCTATTCGTGCGCGTGCAGCGCCGCGTGGCGCGGCCGCTCCTCGACGTCGACGTCCTGATGCGCAACCGTATGCTGCGGAATGCGCTTTTCGTGCAGTGGCTTCTCTACTGCAACGCCTTCGGCAGCGTCTTCCTGCTCTCGCTCCACATGCAGAGCGTGCTCGGCCATGCCGCGAACACCGCCGGCCTGGTGCTCGCCGTCAGCACCCTCCTGATGGCCGCGCTCGCCCCGTTCGCCGGCCGCCTCGCCGACCGCATTCAGCCCGCGCGGGTCGCGAGCGTCGGCGTAGCCGTGGTGCTGATCGCCGCGCTGATGGCGACGCAGCTCGACGCCGGCTCGCATCTACTAACGATCGGGGTCGTCCTCGCCGTGCAGGGCGTCGGCTTCGCCTTCTTCTCCTCGCCCAACATGGCGATGGTGATGAACGCCGTCCCGCGCGAGCGCACCGGCATCGCTTCCGCGCTGAGCGCCACCGCGCGCTCCCTCGGCATGGTGAGCGGCATGCTGATCGTCGGCGCCCTGGTCTCCCTCAACCTCGGCCACGACCCGGTGGGCGCCGATCCCGCCCGCTTCGTCGCGACGATGCACGCGTCTTTCTGGATTCTGGCCGCGGTGACGGCAGTGGCACTGGTTTTAGCCTCAATGGGTCACGCGAGGGCCAAAATCGATCGCGAGGTCTAGGGGCTCGATGACGTGCTGGCCGACGGGTGCGCTTAGATGCAGTGCACGCCAGGCCGCGTCGTAGGCAAGGGCCAGCACGTGTGCTTCCGTGGCTTCGATAGGCTCGCTATCGGAGAGACTGGACAGCCTGTATTCCATTTCCGATCACCTCAAAGTCGTGTTCCGTTCTACAGATGAAACTATCGAGGGATCGGAGAGAGGGAACTTGACCGCCAGCGCCAGGCACTAGTCCTGGCGCGCCATCCGCGGGACATCTCCGGGCGACTTGGCCCGGTAGTCGCTCGGACTGAGCCCCGTCCAGCGCTTGAACGCGCGGGTGAACGCGCTCGGCTGGGAGAACCCGAGCGAAAAGGTGATGTCGGTGACCGTGCGGCGCGGGTCTTCGATGTAGCGAAGCGCTAGGTCTTTGCGCGTGTCGTCGACGAGCTGGAGGTAGGTCGTCTTGGCCTCGGCGAGCTTGCGCTGCAGCGTGCGCGAGCTCATGTGAAGCTGCTTCGCCGTGTCCTCCGCGGTCCCTTCGCCCGAGGACAGGTGCTCGAGCACCGTCGCACGCGCCCGCGCGATAACGTCCGACTTGTCGAGCCGTCCCAGCTCCTCGGTGAGCATCTTGTCGAACACCGCCGCGAGCTGCCGGTTGGCCGACGGGAGCGCACGGTCGGCGTCCTTGGCCGAAAGCACGAACGCGTTCTCCTCGACGCCGAACTGGACCGGGCATCCGAAGAAGCGCTCGTAGGCGTCCGCGGAATCGGGTTTCTTGCGGCGGAGAGTCGCGGCAACGGGCCGCAAAACGGCTCCTCCATTCATGCGGCACATGTCGAGCAGGAGCGCCATGGCCATGTCGACGAAGACCGCGGCCACCGGCACGACGGCAGGATTGCCGCGTTTCGCCCAGAAGCGGACTTTCAGCCCCTGTCGGACGTCCTCGATCTCGGTGATCCCGCGCTCGCCGATCAGGCGCGAATAGCGCACCGCCCGCTCGAGCCCCGTGCGGAGCGTCGAGCTCGAGAGCCACGCGTATCCCAGGACGCCCAGCTCCGAGGGATGCCAGCAGCGCGCCGCGTAGAGCCCGAAGGCCGGATCGCGGACCAGGGGGATCGCGCCGCGAAGCATCGCGTCCATCTTGTCGAGCTCGATGCGCTCGCCGGGCACCGGAATGGCGGCCAGGTCGACGCCCGCATTCCGGGCGATGCCGATCGCGTCGAGGCCGTGCATCTCGAGGAGGCGCCGGAACATCTGCGCCATCGACGCGAGGCCGGTCTGGTGCGACTGGTCGTCGACGCGCTCGCCGGCTGACGCCGTCACTGCATTCCTCCCAGATTTCGATTGGCGCGCTGGGTCAAGCGGGTGTCGCGCCGGGATCAGCCTGTGCCCTGGCGCGAAAGGATACTGCACATGACCACGTCACAGGAGAAAGGACTTGGGTCATGAAGCACGACTTTGGCATTCGCGTCGCAGTGCAGGCCGCAGCAGCTTCTCATGATCAGGCGGGCCTTCATCCGTTGCCCGTGAAGTGGATTTTCGATCCTTCGTTTCGCTACACCCCGAGCTACGCCACGGACTTGCGCAAGACCTTCGAGCGGATCCGCCGAATGGCGCCGAACGCGGGAGAGGAGCTTGGATCATGAACAGGAATGAACTGGCGGGCATGGGCCTCTTCGCGCTGATCGGCGGCGCCATCGGTTTCGTGGTGCTCAGCACGACCGGGGCGGCAGTCGGCGCTTTGGTCGGCGTCGTCGCCTACGCAGTCGCGGGGTACATTTGAACTACGTCTGCACCGTTTGCCAGAGCTCGTTCGGCAGCCCGAAAACGGTGACGCCAGGCTCGCCGGCCGTGGAGCTGCTGCTGTACGGCCTGCTCTTCATCCCTGGCCTGCTGTACTCGGGCTACCGGCTTGCCAACTGCCGGAAATCCTGCCCCGCCGCATCCAGAAGTCCTGACAGCCGCGCCTGGGAGCTTTAGGTAGCATTCATCCGGCCAAAAGGAAACTGAATCAATGGACACGACGACCGTGGAAACGAAGCCCAGTAAACGCGCCCCGCTTCTGCAGGCGCGGCATTTCCGCGGGCGGACCGAACTGCGCGAGACGGGACTGCATTTCGACAGGCTGATCGACGAGGAAGACCGCGATAGCTACACGAGCCTCGTGGAGGAAAAGTTCGAGGCGCGCACGCGAGTGGTAATCAATCCGAGCGCGCTCCCGGCGAGCGATCTTTTCGCGCTGATGAACAATTCCGAAGCGCCGGGCGACCGCGCCGCGCCGCCCTGCAAGCCGTATGACACGTCATGGCGAGTCGAGGAAAACGGCGAAGAAATCCATGAAGGCCAGCAGGTTACCGCCGTTGCCGTCGACGGCGGCGCGCCTGTCGGGTATGCAAGCTTCGGCGTCAAAGTGCTTCGCCGGAAGGATGAATCCGCGATCAGGTACTGCCTGAGCCTGGATTTTTGCTACGTGCTGCCGGCCTGGCGCGGCCGCGGCATCGGCGTCAATCTGTCGGCGGCATGCGCCGAAATCTGCTGCGACGTCCTGCTGGCGTGCTTTCTCGCCGCGCGCAAGGGAACGACGATCGATCTCGATGTCTACGCCGAATTCGCGCCGCAAGGCGGTGAGCCGATATCGAATTCCATCGTGACGCAGCTCGAAGAGGTTTGCGAATACCTGCCGGACACGAAGCGGCCGGGGGTTCGCTTCGGCGTTATCAACTACGGCTAGACTTCCAGCCATTCCTTTCGCATCGCGCCGTTCCTGCGCACGTCGTCCGCCGTGCCTTCGAAGACGATGGCGCCGTGCCCCATGACGTACAGGCGCTCCGAGATGTCGAGCGTAATGGCGAGCTTCTGCTCGACGAGGAGGATGGAGATGCCGCGCTTCTTCACTTCCTGGAACAGCGCCGCGACCTGCTCGACGATCTTCGGCGCGAGGCCCTCGGTCGGCTCGTCGATCATGACGAGCTCCGGGTCGCCCATCAGCGTGCGGCAAAGCGCGAGCATCTGCTGCTCGCCGCCCGAGAGCACGCCGGCCGCCGTGTCCGCCCGCGCCTTCAGGTTCGGAAACAGCGCGAACGTGTGGTCCATCGTCCAGCGCCCCCCCTTTGCGGCCTTCTGGCCGAGCAGCAGGTTCTGGCGCACGGTGAGCGTCGGGAACACGTCCCGGTTTTCCGGCACGTAGCCCAAGCCCGCATGCGCGATCTGGAACGCCTTCAGGCCCGAGAGCTCGCGGCCTTTGAACTTCACCGAGCCGCGCCGCTGCACGAGGCCCATGATCGCCCGCAGGGTGGTGGAGCGGCCCACGCCGTTGCGGCCGAGGAGGCTGACGATCTCGCCCGCGCGCACGTCGAGCCGCACGCCGCGCAGGATGTGGCTCTTGCCGTACCACGCATTCAGGTCGCGCACCTCAAGCATGGGCTTTCCCCAGGGTGCCGAGGTAAGCCTCCTGCACCGCGGCGTTGCCGCGGATCTCCTGCGGCGTGCCGCTCGCGATGATCTCGCCGTATACGAGCACCGAGATGCGATCGGCCAGGTCGAACACCACGCCCATGTCGTGCTCGACCATGAGCAGCGTCTTGCCGGCGCTCACCTGCCGGACGAGCTCGACCGCCTGGGCGCTCTCCGTGCGGCTCATGCCGGCGGTCGGCTCGTCGAGCAGGATGACGGATGCGCCCCCGGCGATCGTCACGCCGATCTCGAGCGCGCGCTGCTCCGCGTAGGAAAGCGTGCCCGCCGGCACCCGCGAGCGGCGCCCGAGCCCGATCTTGCCGAGCACCTCGTCCACGCGCGCGTTCACCTCGGCGAGCCGCGAGAGCCGATGCCAGAACGAGTAGCGGTATCCGGCGCCCCAGAGGACGGCGCAGCGCAGATTCTCGTACACCGAGAGGTTGTTGAAGAGGTTCGTCACCTGGAAGCTGCGCGCAAGGCCCTTGCGGTTGATCTCGTACGGGCTCAAGTTCGTCACGTCCTCGCCTTTCAGGCGGATGGCGCCCGAGGTGAGCGGGAAGCGCCCGGAAATCAGGTTGTAGAGCGTGCTCTTGCCGGCGCCGTTGGGGCCGATGATCGCGTGCCGCTCGCCGGGCGCCACCGAGAGCGAAACGCCGTTGATGATGCGCGTCGAGCCGAAGCTCTTGCGGACCTCGAGCAGCTCGAGCGCCGCCGTCACGCCGGCCTCAGCTCGGCCCAACGACTGCTGATGAAGCGTGCGGCGAGGCGCAGCGCGACCAGCCCGGCTGCAAGCAGCAAAGTGGAAGTGAGCCAGATGCCCGGCTGCGCCGCGTCGAGCTGCATGCCCGCGAGCGCGATCTTCGTGCCCTGGGTGGAGTCCGAGAGCCGGTAAACCGACTCGACGACGCCGATCAGGCCGCAGAGCGCGAGCGCGCACGCCGCCGCGCCCGCGGCGTACGGGGCGACGAGGCGGCCGAGCTTGCCGGCGCGGATCACGCCGATCTGGGCGAGGAGGAGCGAGGCGACGCCGCCGGGCGCATAGAGCACCATCGCGCAAAAGAAGAGACCCAGGTACAGGAGCCACGCCTTCGTGACGCCGGAAAGCGCGGCGACGAAGAGGATGAAGATGACGGAGCCGAGCACCGGTCCGAAGAAGAACGGGATGCCGCCGATGAACGTCGCGAGCAGCACGCCGCCCGAGCGCAGCGCCGAGACGTTCTCGGCGCCGACGATCTCGAAGTTGATGCACGAGAGCGCGCCCGACACGCCGGCGAAGAAGGCGGAGAGGACGAGCTGCAGGAAGCGCACTTTTTGCGTGTCGTAGCCGATGAATTCCGCCCGCTCGGGGTTGTCGCGCACCGCGTTCGCCATGCGGCCGAGCGGCGTTCGCGTCAGCGCGTACATCGCCAGCATGCAGGCGAAGCACCACGCGGCGACCAGGTAATACACCTGCAGCGCGGGGCCGAAGTTCAGCCCGAAGAGCGGCTGCCCCACCGTGCGATTGGTCGAGATGCCCGCCTCGCCGCCGAAGAAGCCCGGAAACATCAGCACGCACGCATAGACCATCTCGCCGATGCCGAGCGAGATCATGGCGAACGTGGTGCCGGCGCGCTTCGTCGTCACGTAGCCGAAGAGCACGCCGAAGGCGAGCCCGGCGACGCCGCCGAGGAGCGGCAGGAGCGGCAGCGGCGTCAGGAAGGCGCCCTTACCGAGGAAGTTCAGCGCGTGCACCGTGACGTAGGCGCCGAGGCCCGAGTAGACGGCGTGGCCGAAAGAGAGCATGCCGCCCTGCCCGAGCAGCATGTTGTAGCTGAGCGCGAAGATGGCGAGCGTTCCCATCTGGGTGAGCAGCGTCAGCGCGAAGCTGCCCCGGAAAGCCCACGGCGCGGCGGCGAGAAGCGCGGCCGCCACGACCCAGACGGAAAGTTTCATCCCTCGCGCGTTCCCATCAATCCCTTCGGCCGCACGATCAGCATCAGCACCATGACGAGGTACGGCAGCACCGGCGCGACCTGCGAGATGTTGTAGCCGAAGAGGCCCCAGTCGAGCGAGACGGCGAAGGTCTGGATGAAGCCGATCAGGAGCGAGGCGATGAAGGCGCCGCCGAGCGAGCCCATGCCGCCGACCACGACGATCACGAACACGATGGGCCCGAGAGCTGCCGCCATGCCGGGCTCCGTGATGAAGGCGTTGCCGCCGATCACGCCGGCGAGCCCCGCCAGCGCCACGCCGCCGCCGAACACCAGCATGAAGACGCGCGGCACGTTGTGCCCGAGCGCCTCGACGGTCTCGGGATGGGTGAGCGCCGCCTGGATGACGAGGCCGATGCGCGTCTTCTTCAGCACCAGCCAGATCGAGACCAGCATCGCCACCGCGACGAGCATCATGAAGCCGCGGTACATCGGGTACTGCGTGCCCATGATCGAGAAGAGCGGCCCGTCCAGGTCCGGCGGCACACGGTACGGCACGGCCGAGCGGCCCCAGATGAGATGCGTCGCCTCCTCGATGAGGTAGGCGAGGCCGAAGGTGAAGAGCAGCTCGGCGACGTGGCCGTACTTGTGCGCCCGGCGCAGCGCGAAGCGCTCGACCGCCATGCCGAGCGCGCCGACCGCGAGCGGCGCCAGCACCAGCGCCGGCCAGAAGCCGATCCAGCGGCTGATCTGGTAGGCGAAGTAGGCGCCCAGCATGTAGAAGCTCGCGTGCGCGAAGTTCAGCACGCCCATCAGCGAGAAGACGATGGTGAGGCCCGAGGCGAGCATGAACAGCAGCAGCCCGTAGCTGATGCTGTTCAGGACCAGGACGAGCAGGAAGTCCATAACAAAACGGGGACCGCAGGGTCCCCGTCAAATTCCCGTTTGCCCGGCGCGCCCGCTCAGGGCCGCGTCATCTTGCAGGAGGTGGGCTGCGCCGAGGTGGAAGCCTCGAGCTTGGCGTCGGTCTTGAAGCCGAAGCCCGTGTCCTCGACGTCGTACTTCACTTCCTTCGGTCCGCCCTTCGCCGCCATCCGCTGCACCGTCGAAAGGTAGAGCGGCTGGATCAGCTGGTGGTCCTGCTTGCGCATCTCGACCTCGCCGGTCGGCGTCTCGAAGCGCAGGCCCTCCAGCGCGTAGCCCACCGCCTTCGGATCGTTCGACTTCGCCCGCTTCGCGGCCTCGGCGAACATCTGCATCGCGGTGCGGATGCGCAGGTAGTAGAAGTCCGTCTTGTACTTCTTCTCGAAGTCCTGGCTCCACTTCTCGATCGAGCTCGGCAGCACGTTCTCGTGCCACTCGGTGATCTGCTTCACGTGCCCGAGCGCGGATTCGCCCATCGCGGGAAGCGCGCCGAGGCCGCCCGCGTAGTAGGTGTAGAAGTCGGCGTTGAGGCCCGCGTCCTTCGCCGCCTTGATGAGCAGGCTCATGTCCTGCCCCCAGTTGCCGGTGATGACGGTGTCGGCGCCCGCCTGCTTCATCTTCGCCACGTACGGCGAGAAGTCGCTCACCTTGCCGAGCGGATGCAGGTCGTCGCCGACGATCTGGATATCGGGCCGCTTCTTGTTGAGCATCTCGCGCGCGGCCTTGCGCACCGCCTGGCCGAACGAATAGTCCTGGTTGATGAGGTATACCTTCTTGATCTTCTGGTTCTGCGCCATCCAGGTGGTGAGCGCCTCCATCTTCATGTCGCTGTTGGCGTCGAAGCGGAAGTGCCAGAACGAGCACTTGTCGTTGGTGAAGGCCGGATCGACCGCGGCGTAGTTGAGGTACAGGATCTCCTTGCCGGGGTTCCTCTCGTTGTGGCGGTTCACCGCCTCGATCAGCGCGCCGGCGACCGCCGAGCTGTTGCCCTGCGTGATGAAGCGGATGCCGTCGTCGATCACGCGCTTCAGCTGGTTGAGCGCCTCCTGCGGGCTCACCTTGTTGTCGAAGCCGACGATCTCGACCTTCTGGCCGTTCACGCCGCCCTTCGCGTTGATCTCCTCGGCCATCGCCTGGAAGTGCTTCAGGCCCGCTTCGCCGACGTTGGCGAACGAGCCCGAAAGCGGGTCGATGTAGGCGATCTTGAGCTGCGCCTGCGCGCCGCTCGCGCCGAGCAGCAGGGCTGCCGCTAGCGCCGCGTGCCTGATGCGAATCTCCATGGGTGAGCCTCCTCTGCGCGGCATTGTAGAAGACTAGCCCGCCGCCGGGAACAGGATCATTTCTTCTTGTTGGCCGCCCGCACGAAAGCCGCCAGTTCGGCGTTGAAGCGAGCGGCATCCTCGTAGAAAGGCGCATGCCCAATGCCTTCATAGATCGACAGCTTTGCGCCGGGGATCACCGAGGCTGTGTACTTGGCGTTGCCTACCTTGGAGTTTCGATCCTCCGCGCCGTGAGTCACCAGGACCGGCAGCTTGAGCTTGGACATCACGGCGCTCGCATCCAGCGGACGACCGCCAAGGCCGGCCCGGACCTTGGGCGGCACCATCATGTTGAACGAGAGCATGACCTCGAAGTCGTCGGCGGTCGGCTGTTTGGAGAAGCAGCCGCGCACGAAGGCGCGCGTCGCCGCGATGTTGGTGGCGAGATCCTCCGATGCCATCAAAGGCAGGTTCTTGAGATTGTCGCCGGCGAGAGCTGGATCGGCCTTGATGCTGGCATCGACAAAGTTGATGCCCGCGAGCTTGCCGGCGCCATGGGTGGTGACGTAGTCGGAAATCACGCGGCCGGCGTAGGACCAGCCAACCAGCACCGGGCGTTTCAAGCCCGCGGCGTCCATCACCGCCTGGACCTCGTCGCCCCAGGCCTTCGAATCCCGGTAGCGCGCGGGATCGAGCGGCTTGTCGGAATTGCCGTGGCCGCGCAGATCATAGGTCACGAGGCGAAATTCTCGGGCGAGATCGCTGTTGACCTGGCGCATCCACGACAGGTAGCTCTGGGAGAAACCGTGGATAAACAGGATTTCCGGGCCGGACGGGTTGCCCCACTCCTGCGCCGAAATGGTCAGGCCATCCGGCGTCTTCACGCTGATCGGCTTGTGCTTCAGCTGCTGCCCAGAGCCCTGCTGTCCAAAACCTGTCGGTGCGATCGCAACGAGAAATGCAGCGACCGTCCACTTGGCGAGGCGACTGCCCGGCAAGGATATCGTCATAGCCACTCCTCCCTTTTCTCCAACTGGGACGATATCACTACGGCAAGGGGCGTGTAGGATTCGGCTCCAACCCTCAGACCTCCAGCGGAGACACCGATGATCAAGTTCTACTACAGCACCGCGCCCAACCCGATGAAAGTGGCCCTCTGCCTGGAGGAGATGGGAATCGCCTACGAGCCGATCCCCGTGGACACGCGCAAGGGTGAGCAACACAAGCCCGGCTACCTGGCGATCAACCCCAACGCCAAGGTGCCCTCCATCGTGGATGGCGAGCTGACGATGTTCGACAGCAACGCCATCGTGCTCTATCTCGCCGAGAAGACCGGCAAGTTCCTGCCGAAGAAGGCTGCAGACCGCGGGGAAATGCTCTCGTGGCTGATGTTCGTCGCCTCGGGCATCGGGCCGTTCACCGGGCAGTACGTGCACTTCAAGACTTACGCGCCGGAGAAGATCGGCTACGCTCTCGCCCGCTATGAATTCGAGGCCAAGCGCCACTGGGGCATCGTGGATGCGCGCCTGGCGAAGGACAAGTACATGGTCGGCGATACCTACACCGTTGTCGACATGGCGCTGTGGGGCTGGGCGCGACTGGTGCCCAACATCCTGGGCGAGCACGCTGCGAAGCTCGTCAATGTGAAGCGCCTGGTTGACGAGATCAGCGCCCGCCCGGCAGCGCAGAAGGCGATTGCCCTCAAGGACCGTCACGCCTTCAAGACCGAGCTGGACGACGAGGCCAAGCGCGCGATGTTCCCCGGCAAATACTTCGCGCAAGCTTAACCGTCTCATCGAGGGGGAGGTAGGACCATGGTCAGTCGACGCCGGTTTGCAGCCGCGATCGCAGGTGCTGCGCTGCTGGCGCGGATTCCGACGGTATTCGCGGCGAAGCCGTATGACTTGCTCATCCGCAAAGGACGCATCATCGATCCGTCGGTCGGCCTCGACCTGGTCGGCGATCTTGCGGTCAGCGGCGGCCGCATTGCCGCGATCGGGCCGGCCATCGAGGGCGACGCCGGCGAGACGATCGACGCGCGCGGCAAGATCGTCGCACCGGGGCTGATCGACATCCACACGCACGCCGGGCGCTCCAAGGAGGGCCCGCCCCTTTGCCTGCAGGACGGCGTAACCGGCTGGGTGGACGCCGGCTCCGGCGGCGCCGACAACATCGATGCGGTTGCCGCCGTGGCGCGGCAGGCGCCGCAAATCGCGCCACGACGAGCGCTGCGCGCGTGTTTCCGGCATTCGAGGACCGCGGAACGCTCAACATCGGCGCCCCGGCGGACGTGGCGATCCTCGAGCTGCGCGAGGGGTCGTTCGAGTTCGTCGATAACTACAAAGGGACGCGAACGGGCAAGCAGCGCTTGTTCCCGGTTGCGACCGTGCTCAATGGCAAGCGCGTCCAGGCGCGCACCTAGCTCGAAACGGTACCGCGTTGTTCGACCCGACGCCCAAGTTGCGGCCGAATTGCAAAAGGGGATTCCTGTGAACTCATGCCTGAGATTGGTATCGATGGCTCTCACGTGCTTCGCGAGCTTGGCATTCGCGCAGCAAACCGCGACACCCCTAAAGGTCAGCGGCGAAAACAAGAACTTCGAATGGTTCTTTCTACTCACCGATGCAGGGAAGGTTCAAGGTATCTGGTCGAAGAACGGCCTGAATCCGGAATTCGTACCTGCCGCGGGTTCGGCCGCGCAGCTCAAGGAGCAAGTTTCAACGGGCGTGAAGATCGGCTGGGTCAACACAGCCGAAGTGTTGATTGCACGGTCGCAGGGTGTTCCGGTCAAGGTGGTCGCTGCGCACTTTGGCGAGACCATCGCCAAAATTTTTGCCGCGCCCGACGCGGCGATCAGCCAGGGACGTGATCTCGATCGCAAGAAGATCGGCATTCTGTCGCCGTCCCATACCTCGTACAAGACAGTGCTTTATATCAACGAGAAGCTCGGCATCCGAGCCGAGCCGGTTGCGCTCGGGAACCTTGCCAATAACGTCGAAGCGCTCAAGGCGCGCAAGATCGACGCGTTCTATTCTGCCGAAGGGGCGGCGCTGGGCCTGGTTGCATCCGGGGAGCTGAAGATCGCCGTCCGGCTTGCAGAGCTGTACCCGAAGCCCTATACCGCCGTGGTCGTATGGGCTACCGATGATCTTATTCGCGACCATCCAGCCACGGTTCGCGCTTTCGTCAACGGAACTCTGGAAAGCGTGCGCTACTTGCAAGGGAACCCGGAGAGCGCAAGCCAGATCTACGTCAAGCGTACGGGCGCCAGCAAGCCGCTGGCGGACCGAGCAGTAGCGGAGCTTAATTCGCTTCTGACGACGAGCGGGCGAGGAAGTGGCAACGATCTCGTTGCGGCGGTAGAAGGCAACTGGAAGTTCACCAGGGACTCCGGTTCGGTCCCTGCGAGCGTATCGATGAAAATCGAAGATGCGGTAGATACTCGGTTTCTGCCGTAGTTGAATAATTTGGAGTCTGACGCATGTCGGCAAGCCAGCGCAGAGAGAAAACTGGGAGATCTCAATGAAAGTCTTGTGGTTCACTGTTTCGATGCTTGCTTGCACGGCCGCGCTTGCGCAAGGCGTGCCGGCGATCCCTTTCACGGCCTCGGCGCCGCTCCAGCTGCCGAAGGACGTCTACCTTGGCGAAGTGACCGGCGTTGCGGTCAACGCCAAGGGCCACGTGTTCGTACTTTCGCGCGGCAACACCAGCGGCCCCGCCTACGCCGCGGCGGCCTCGCAGCTGCTCGAATTCGACCCGCAGGGAAAGTTCGTGCGCGAGATCGGCAAGAATCTTTACGCCTGGTCCTTCGGCCACACCGTGCGCGTCGATCCGCAGCAGAACATCTGGGCCACGGACAAGGGCTCGGACATGGTGATCAAGTTCAATCCCCAGGGTCGCGTCGTGATGGTCTTCGGGCGCAAGCAGGAAGCTTCCGACGAGGACACCGCTCCGCTCAAGCACCCGAGCCCGCCGCTGCCTGCCGAGGACGGGCGCTTCCGCCAGGTCACGGACGTCGCGTTCGGACCCGATGGCAGCGCGTACATCAGCGACGGCTACATCAACTCGCGCGTCGCCAAGGTCGGAAAGGACGGGGCCTGGCTCAAGTCCTGGGGCGATCGCGGCACCAAGGAAGGCGAGTTCAACACGCCGCACTCGATCGCCGCCGATGCGAAAGGCAATGTCTACGTCGCCGATCGCGGCAACCGGCGGATCCAGGTGTTCGACGGCGATGGCAAGTTCCTGCGCATGTTCACGATCGACGTGCCCTACGACCAGGGCGCGCGCCCGGCGATCGGCAACGTGCCCAACCTGGCGAAGATCGAGGCCTCGGGCGGAGCGAAGACCATGATGCCCGGCTCCCCCTGGACCGTCTGCATCACGCCGGGCCCGAACCAGGTGCTCTACGCTTCAGACGCCTTCCCGGGCCGCATCTACAAGCTCACGCTCGACGGAAAAGTCCTCGGCTACCTCGGCGAATCGGGGAAGCAGCTCAAGCAATTCGGATGGGTGCACGAGATCGCCTGCCCCTCCGAGAACGTGCTCTACGTTGCGGAGCTGCTCAACTGGCGAGTGCAGAGGCTGGTGCTGCATCCCCAAGGGGCCCAGTAAGGCTCGGTGACCGCTTTGCGGCGCAAGAAGCCGATAGCGTGTGGCAGACAAAGTAACTACGCTCGTGGGCGCAGCTTCGATCCGGCATTCCAGTGAGCGATGACACGACGCCAGAGCCTATTGCGATCGGAAGCCGCGCATTCCTGCTGCGCGGTTTTGCGCTGCCTCGTGCAAAAGAGGTCCTGGAAGCTGTCGAGGCCATTCAGACTTCTGCTCCCTTCAGGCACATGGTCACGCCGGGCGGTTTTGCCATGTCGGTGGCACTCACGAATTGCGGAGCCCTGGGCTGGACCACGGACAGGCGCGGCTATCGCTACACGGGACTAGATCCGATCACCGGGAAGCCGTGGCCGCCCATGCCGACCGCCTTCATGGATATTGCCCAATCTGCAGCAGCAGCGGCCGGCTTCCCCGATTTTCGGCCTGACGCATGCCTCGTCAACCGATATGCACCCGGCGCGAGGCTGACGCTGCATCAAGACAAGAACGAGAAGGATTTCGACGCGCCCATCGTCTCCGTCTCGCTAGGTATGACCGCGACTTTTCTTTTCGGTGGTCTGAAGCGAACGGACAGGACTGAGAAAATCGTCCTTCATCACGGCGACGTCTGCGTGTGGGGCCACGAGGATCGCCTGCGCTTTCACGGCGTGCTGCCTGTCAAAGGCGACGCGCATCCCGTGCTTGGCCACGAGCGGATCAACCTTACGTTCCGCAAAGCCGGCTGAAAGATAAGGTGTTGTCAACTTTCAGACGTCTTTGCGCGTTAGGCGTCCATGGCGACATTACGGTTCACGACGTGGCTTCTGGCCGTCGCAGCAATCGTTGGGATGGCACCCAACACGGGCGTTGCCGCTTCGGGAGACGATCCGTCGGCTTCGATCGGACGCACACCACCGCGCATCAGCTTGATCGAGGGCGAGGTCTCGTTCTGGCGTCCAGGTGCCGAGGACTGGACGCCAGGCCAGGTGAACACGCCTCTTGCGCCCGGCGATGAGCTCTACACGGGGCACGGCGGTAATCTCGAATTGCAGGTCGGCAACCGCGCGTTCGTGCGCGCGTGGGGCGACACGCAGGTCGGCGTCGCGAACCAGGAACCGGATTTCCTGCAGATCAAGGTCACGGCTGGACACGTCTCGCTCGATCTCAGGACCGTCGACCAGGGGCGCACCGTAGAGCTCGACACGCCGAACGCCGCGTTCACGATCGAACGCGCCGGCTACTATCGCATCGACGTAGCCGCGGACCGCACCTCGTTCATCACGCGGCGTGGGGGGCGCGCGACGATGACGCCCGCCAGCGGCCAGCCGCTCGCGGTTGCCGCGAGCGAAGAGGTCGTGCTCGAGGGCGCGCCGGCGCCTGCTGCGCAGAGCTACGTTGCGCCCGAGCTCGACACGTGGGATCGCTGGAACTACGCGCGCACCGATGAGCTGCTCGAGTCGATCAGCGCGCGCTACATGCCTGCCGGCGTCTATGGCGCGAACGACCTCGATCATCATGGCAATTGGCGCGTCGTGCCGCAGTACGGCGCGATCTGGGTGCCTGAGGCCGTACCCGCGGGATGGGCGCCGTACAGCACCGGACGTTGGGTGTCGGATCCGCTCTATGGCTGGACCTGGGTCGACACCGCGCCGTGGGGTTGGGCTCCGTATCACTACGGTCGTTGGGTCTTCGTCGATGGCTTCTGGGCGTGGGCGCCCGGTCCCCTCGTCGCGCGACCGGTCTACGCTCCTGCGCTCGTCGCGTTCTTTGGCGCTCCGGGCGCTCGCGTGGGCGTCAGCGTCGGCGCGCCGTCGGTGAGCTGGGTCGCTCTCGGCTGGGGCGAGCCGCTCGTCCCGTGGTGGGGGCGCCCAGGGTTCGTCGGCCAGCCGCACTGGGCCGGGTGGGGCGGCCCGCGCGTCGTCAACAACGTCGTTGTGAACCGCACCACGGTCGTCAAGGTGAACACGATCAACGTCTACCGAAACGTGACGGTGCAGAACGCAGTCGTCGCCGTCCCGCAAGAGCGATTCGGGCGCGGCGCCCCGGTTCACGAGGTGCGCGTCGCGCAAGTCGACGTGCACCAGCTCCAGCCGGTGCGCGGCAGCTTGCGCGTGACGCCCGCGCCCGCGAGCTTCGTCCCTTCCAGCGGTGCGGCCGTTCGTCCGCCGGATGCCGTCGTTTCGCGCCCCGTCGTTGCTACGCGAGCGCTTGCTCGCCAGGTGGCTTTCGCACCCAGCGCTGGTGCTGTCAAACCCGCGCCGGCGGTGAACGTGCCCCAGGCACGCATCGTCAAGGTCCCGAATGCGGCGGCGACGGCACCCGCACGGCCCGCGTTTGGCGCGAGCCCCGTCGAACGCGCCCGTCCGACGCCGCCACCGGCGTTTACAGCGGCGCTTCCGCCGGGTGCACGCGAGCGCCCAAGCCCTCCGTCCGCAGCACGCGAGCAAAAGGGCCCGCCGTCGCCGATGAGCTCCGCGCCGCGGGCGGACGCACGCCCAGAACAGGCGCGTCGCGCGCTTCCCGGCGAGCCGGCGAATCGACTGGCTCCGGGTCGCGGTAAAGGCACGCGACCCGAGTCTGACCGCGGCGGTGAACCTCCGCGTGCCGCGGAGCGCCTTGGGCCGCGCGAGGGCGAGAAACGCTGAGCTAGCGGCCGCCTGGCCGCTGGCGGACTCACCAGCACCTACACGTTGCCGACCAGCCTCGCCGTCAGCCAGGTCTCGAGCAGCACGAAAATCGAGAACGCCACCTGGATCGACGCGCGACCCCAGTGGTGCTTGCTGTCGATGGGATTGACGAACAGCGTCCAACCGTACTGGAGGTTGGCCACCATCGCCATGCAGAGAATGCCGAGGACGAGTTGTGACCAGCGCGAGCGCATGAATTTGGCCCCGCAAGATTCGCGCCGTAAGGATTAGGACAGCTTGGCGGCTTCGCACGCGCGCCGTCTTGCCTGGGGGCGCGAGGGGCGCGTAAGGTCTACCAGCCCGGTGCGACCAAGGGCCGGTTCACTAACGGGAGGAACCATGAGGAAGACCCTGATTGCCGCCGCACTCTGCATTGCCGCGCCTGCCTTCGGCGCGGACTCGATGATCATGAACAAGCAGGACATCAAATGGGGCGCCGTGCCGCCTTCGCTGCCGAAGGGCGCCAAGATCGCGGTCCTGAACGGCGATCCCGGCAAGCCCGGGCAGTTCACCATCCGGCTGCAGATGCCCGCCGGCTACAAGATCGCTCCGCATTGGCATTCCCAGGACGAAAACCTGACTCTGATCTCGGGCGTCATGTACCTCGGCATGGGCGAGAAGATGGACGCGGCGAAGGCGACGGCGGTCAAGGCCGGCGCGTACCACTACCTTCCCGCGAAGACCAATCACTACGCCTTCACTCGCGGCCAGGCGACCGTGATCCAGGTGAGCGGCGAAGGGCCGTTCGACATCAACTGGGTCAATCCGGCCGATGACCCGGAGAAGATGGCGAAGAAGGCCGCCGGAAAGATGTAGGCCAGTCGCCCTGGGGTCAGAGCCCCGAATCTGCAGGCTCTGACCCCGATTTTGAGTTCATCCAACTGGCACCCCGGGGAAACCCATTGGCGGATAAGGAATAACGTCGCTCAGGTGCCACTCGGCATCATGCCTCGATCGCAAGCCGTAACTCGACAGGAGAAAGGATCGAAGCATGAGAACGAAATCCATCCTTGTCGCCGTCGCGCTGGCGCTCGGCGCTGTCACCGCGCACGGTGACGAATGGGTGAGCCTTGGCGGGACCGATACCGGGTTCGCGGTTCACGTCAGGGCGGGGTCGCTGCGCCTTACGAACCGCTATGACGGCGAGCCCGTCGTCCTGGCCCTGTTCCAGGTGCGCGACCCTCGCGGCACTGTCACTTATGAGCGCAAGTACGTCACGCTCAGCGATTGTGCCAAGGGCTCCGGGGAGCTCGTCACCATTGGCACCGACGACGACACCACGGTCCGCCACACGAGCGAATTCACCGCGGGAGGCGAGTCGGCGGGTTCGTATGTCGCCGATGTGCTGTGCAGAGCCGCCCGCGATGAGATCGATAAACGGCACTCCCCGGCCGCGGTTTGAATGACCGCTTAATCAGCCTTGATGCCCGCGAACTTGATCACCCTTGCCCACTTTTCCGTGGCTTCGGAGATGATCGCCCCGAATTCCGCAGGCGAGCCCCCGAGCACCGTGCCGCCCAGCTCGACGATACGAGCTTTGATCTTGCTATCGGCTAGACCAGCATTGAGCTCCTTGTTCAGCATGGCGATGATTTCGGCCGGGGTGTTCCGGGGCGCGCCGATGCCCGCGAAACCGCTGGCCTCGTAACCAGGCACGAACTCTCCCACCGTTGGAACCTCCGGCAACACGTCCAGACGGGCCGCGGTCGTTACCGCCAGGGCGCGCAGCCTGCCGGCCTTGACCTGCTGGATCGATTCCGACACGGGAGCGAAGACCACCTGCACGTGGCCGGCGATCAGATCGGCGACCGCAGGCGCGCCGCCCTTATACGGGACGTGCACCAGATTCAGCCCGGTCATCATCTTGAAGAGCTCGCAGGCAATGTTTTGCGGGGTGCCCTGGCCCGCCGACCCGTAGTTGATCTTGCCCGGGTTGGCCTTGGCATAGGCGATAAATTCGGGGATCGTCGCGGCGGGGACCGACGGATGCACCACGACCACGTAGGACAGCCGCGCTGCGCACACGACCGGCGCGATGTCCCGGACGAAGTCGAAATTGAGGTTGGTGTAGAGCGCGGCGTTGATCGCATTCGGGGTCACGACCTGCAGCAGCGTGTAGCCATCCGCAGGTGCCTTGGCGACCGCCTCGGTCCCGATGTTGCCGCTGGCGCCGGCGCGGTTCTCGACGATGAATTGCTGGCCGAGGCGATCCGACAGCCATTGACCCATCAAGCGCGCCTGGATGTCGGTGGCTCCGCCGGGTGGAAAGCCGACGATGATGCGCACCGGCCGTGACGGATAGGCTTGCGCCCGGGCAATGCGGGACACGGCCGGCAACGCGGCGGCAGCCATGGCCAGGCGCAGGAATGTGCGGCGGGGACATTTCATGGTGCTTCTCCACGTCTGGATCACGCCGCGGCGGCAACCCGTTTTGGCCTGCCACGGGGACGATGCCGCGGAACCCCTCGGGGTTCCACCTTGTAGAGGGCGGGCGCTTCGCTTGCCTGCAGCGTAAAGGGATTGCGCACCGTGAGCGAGCCCAGCTTCGCTCCGTCCTGCAAGTCCTCGGTGAGCAGGAGCTGACAGTCCTGCAGCTGAGCCGCCGCCACGATGGTGGCGTCCCACCACGAAACGCGATAGCGCCGCTCGATCTCGTGGGCGCGGCGCAGCACCGCTTCGTCGACAGGATACGGCTTCCAGGAGAGGTATCGCTCGAGGTAGTGCCAGGCGCTGTCCGGCGCGATTCCGAGCTTTTGCGTGGCGACCGAATAGGCCTCGGCCAAGGCCTGGGTGCTCGTCCGCCCGAGCTGCTGGTCCCAAAGCGTCTCGATCCACTCCGCGGCGCGAGCCTGCTTGCCGGCATCGCGCCAGTCGCGCACGTAGATGAAAACGTTAGCGTCGACGAAGCACGGGCCGGTCATGGATTTCCTCGCGCGTCGGATAGGGCTGCGGCCGCCCCTTCAGAGGCCACGGCTTGAGATCTTGCCGCCAGGCGCGGTACGCCGCCTCGTACTCGTCGGAATGGCGCAGCTCCTTGCGCAGCACCTCGCCGATGTAGCGCGACAGGCTCATCTTGCGCTCCGCGGCCTCCACCCGGGCGCGCGCGGCGGTCTCCTCGTCGAGCGTCACGGTCACGTTCTTCATGAAACCGGAATATACACGAACTTCGTGTATTTAGGCACAGCGCCATTTGCGATTGACGCGCGCGGGAAACCTCTTGGCGCGCCGGGGATAACGTCCTTCAGACGATGCGCGGCACCATGCACGCGTACAAACCGTTACGCGAGAGGAGCATCGATCATGAGCGTGGGCAACCGGGTCTACATCATCGAAGGCGACAGCATTACCCCAGTCGCTCAAAAGACATTCGACGAGTTCTTCTTCAGCGAGAGGCCGGCGCTTCGCGCCTACTCCGGCCGGACGCTGACGTTCGCGATGCCCACCTACGAGCTCGAGAACAAGCGCCCGTCCCGTGTGGTTCGCTTCGACACGCTCCGGCTGGCGGTGAAGCAGGATGGCTCACTCGACCAGGACCACTATCGCCGTTGCCTTGCGGCCATCTTCGCAGCCATCGATGCGGAAGATCCGGCAGCAGCGGCAACCGCAAGAAAGCCGGAGGCGTCCCTGCGATTGAGGGCTCTGACCCCGATTTTCGCTTAAACCCGCTCCGCCGGCGGTCTCCGGGTGCCGGAACTACGGTCGTGAGGCGCGGCGGGGCTTGCGGCTTTTCATCACCGAGCGCAGCGCTCGTATTCCGCGCGCATCCCGGCGACCGGCTTTCCCTTTCCATCGCGCATCGCCTGCTCTGCGACCGATCAACTGCCGCTGGCGGAAGCCACTTCGAACTCGAGCTGCTTGAGGTCCGCGCTCGGTACGCGCCGCTTCACGTCCAGCA
>DATMJC010000121.1:0-13697 GCA_035554435.1 Burkholderiales bacterium
CAGCCCGCCGGCACGCTCTCGGGCGGCGAGCAGCAGATGCTCGCGATCGGCCGCTGCCTCGCCGGCCAGCCCGAGCTCATCATGTTCGACGAGCCCTCGCTCGGCCTCGCTCCGCTCGTGGTGCAGGACGTGCTGCATTCCATCCGCGTGCTGAACGGGCGCGGCATCACCCTCCTGCTGGTGGAGCAGAACGTCGCCGTGTCGCTCAAGATCTCGAACCGCGCCTACGTGCTCGAGAACGGACGCATCGTCATGTCGGGCTCGGGCGCGTCCCTGCTGCACGACGACCGTGTGCGCCAGGCGTATCTCGGCCTCTGAACCGAAAAACTTGTCATGCGCACCGTCATCATCATCGCCATCGGCCTGGCCGTCCTGGCCGCGTTTGTCTTGCTGCCAAGACTTGCCGGACGGCCTGAGTGGTCGGCGGTCGGCGCGAAGCTCTTCATCGCGCTCTGGCTTGTCGCCGCGGTCGTGAACCTGTGGATCGGCGTGCGCCGCGCCGGATACACTGTCCTCGAGGAACTGCCTATTTTTCTGCTCATCTTCGCGCTTCCCGCCGCGCTCGCCGCCCATGTCTGGTGGAAATCCGGCTAAGGCGTATTTCCGCGAGGCGGGCTCGGGTCCCGCGGTCGTTTGCCTGCATTGCAGCGCGAGCACCTCGGGCCAATGGCGGCCCCTGATGGAGCAGCTCGCCGGCCGTTACCGCGTCATCGCGCCCGATCTCTATGGCTGCGGCAAGAGTCCGGCCTGGCCGACGGAGCGACCGATGTGGCTCGACGACCAGATCGACCTCCTCGCGCCGGCGTTCGAGCGCGCCGGCGAGCGCTTTCACCTGATCGGGCACTCCTACGGCGGTGCGATCGCGCTCAAAGCAGCCCTTCGATTCACCAAGAAGCTGGAGTCCCTTGTTCTGTATGAGCCGGTCCTCTTCAGCGTGCTGCTCGACGCTGCTCCGCACAGCCCGGCTGCGCGCGAGATCATGGCGGTGCGCGACGACGTGCTTGCCGGGGAGCCTGCCGCCGCGGCCGAGCGCTTCATCGACTACTGGATGGGCAAGGGAACGTGGGCGGCGACGCCCGATTCGCGCCGCGCCACGCTGGTCGATGCAGTGCAGGCGCAAACGCCGGAGTGGCACTCGGCGTGCAACGAGCCGACGCCACTCGAAGCTTTCGCGGCGCTCGACGTGCCGGCGCTCCTCATGACCGGAACTTCCTCGACTGCGGCGGCGCGCGCCGTGGCGCGCCTCGTCGGCGGCGTGCTGCCGCGCGTGCAGGTCGAGGAGATCGAGGGCCTGGGACACATGGCGCCGGTGACCCATCCGGGCGCGGTCAACCCGCGCATCGAGCGTTTTCTGGCGGAGATCTAGGGAGGAACATGGGCAAGGGAAGAATGGAGGCCTTCACCGACGGCGTGATCGCCGTGATCATCACCATCATGGTGCTCGAGATGAAAGTTCCGCACGACGCCGATCCGCAGGCGCTCCTGCCGCTGGTGCCGGTCTTCCTGAGCTACGTGCTGAGCTTCGTCATGGTCGGCATCTACTGGAACAACCACCACCATCTGTTCCACGCCGTGCACCGCATCAGCGGCGGGGTGCTGTGGGCAAACCTTCATCTGCTCTTCTGGCTCTCCCTCGTGCCGTTCGTCACCGGCTGGATGGACGAGAACCACTTCGCGCCCCTGACCGTCGCCGCCTACGGGGCGGTGCTGATCGGGGCCGCGGTCGCCTACACCATCCTCACCCGCGTGCTGCTGCGCCTGCATGGTCACGATTCGGTCCTCGCCAAGGCGCTCGGGCGCGACTTCAAGGGCTGGCTGTCGCTCGCGATCTACCTCGTCGCGATCGCCCTCGCCTTCCTCTATCCGCTCGCCTCGTGCGGCCTCTATGCCGTCGTGGCGGCGATCTGGCTCTGTCCCGATCAGCGCTTCGAGAAGCTGATCGCCGCTCAGCACTAGCCCGAAGGAGACTCCTGTGATCCGCAGCCCGCTCGCCGCGCTACTCGTCGCTTTGCCGCTCGCCGCCAACGCCGCCGAGTACATGGAAAAGACGCCGTTCCAGCTCTCGCGCGCGCTCTCGCCGGGCGTCATCACCGAGGGCGGGCGCACCGTCTGGGTCGCCGGGCAGACCGCCACTCGCGACAACCAGGGCGCCGACATCTCCAAAAACTTCGAGGCGCAGGTGCGCCAGGTCTTCTCGCAGATCGACCAGATCCTGAAGCGCGCCGGCGGCAGCGTCGCCAACGTCGTCAGCATGACCGTGCTCATCAAGGAGTCGCGCTATGGCGACCGCTTCGTCGAGATGCGTAAGGACATGTTCCAGAACGGCCACTACCCGGGGAGCGCGCTCATCACGGTCACCAACTTTGCGCGCCCCGGGATCGAGATCGAGATCCAGGCGGTCGGCGTGGTCGGCGACCGCTGTTCGACCGAGAATCCCTGCTCCGCGGAAGGCCAGGCGCGCAAGAAGTAGTGCCGAACCGAATCGCCATCGCGGTCCACGGCGGCGCGGGCGTCATGCGCGGCATGACGCCGCTACGGCAAAAAATGTATTGCAAGGCCCTCGAGTCGGCGCTCGATGCGGGCCATCGAATCCTGGCGGGCGGCGGAGCGAGCCTCGACGCCGTCACCGCGGCGGTCGTCGCGCTCGAGGACGATCCGCTCTTCAACGCCGGCCGCGGCGCGGTGTACAACGCGGCCGGAAAGCACGAGCTCGACGCCTCGATCATGGACGGCGCCACGCTTCGCGCCGGGGCGGTCGCGGCGGTGAGCCGGATCCGCAATCCGGTGCTCGCCGCGCGCGCGGTGATGGAGAAAAGCCCGCACGTTCTGCTCGCCGGTAAAGGCGCCGAGCAGTTCGCCAAGAAGAGCGGTCTTGTCCTGGTTTCTCAGTCTTACTTTCACAGCAGCGCCCGGCTCGAAGCCTGGAGAAAGGGCTTGAAAGGCCACCACGGCACCGTGGGCGCGGTGGCGCTCGACCGGCACGGCGATCTGGCGGCCGCGACCTCCACCGGAGGCTACACCGGCAAGCTCCCAGGCCGCGTCGGCGACTCGCCGCTCATCGGCGCCGGCACCTACGCCGACAACTCGAGCTGCGCCGTGTCGGGCACCGGCTGGGGCGAGGCGTTCGTCCGCGTCGCGCTCGCGCACGAGGTTTCGGCGCGGATGCGACATCGAGGTGAAGATGTCGTGCGGGCATCGAAGGCCGCGTTGAAGTCGTTAGTCCCCTTGAAAGGTGACGGCGGGCTGATTGTGCTTGACGGGCGCGGCAACATCGCCATGCCGTTCAACAGCGAAGGCATGCTGCGCGCCTGCGTCCACGCCGGCGGGCGCCGGGTGGTTAAGATCTATCGATGATCACGACGCTCGCGATCTACAACTACCGTTCGCTGCGCGATTTCGTCATGCCGCTTTCGGCGCTGAACGTGATCACCGGCGCGAACGGGAGCGGCAAGTCGAACGTGTACCGGGCGCTGCGCCTGCTCGCCGACATCGCTCAGGGCCGGATCATTCCTTCGCTCGCGCGCGAGGGCGGGCTGCAGTCCACGCTGTGGGCCGGCCCCGAGGGCTTCGCGCGCTCGGTGAAGAGCGGCGAGCACCCGGTGCAGGGGACGCTGCGCAAGGAACCGGTCAGCCTGCGCCTGGGGTTCTCCGGCGACGAGTTCGGCTACGCCATGGACCTCGGCCTGCCGACACCGTCGAGCTCGGCCTTCGGCCAGGATCCCGAGATCAAGCGCGAGTGCATCTGGGCGGGCGAGATCCTGCGCCCGGCGGCGCTGCTCGTCGAGCGCCGCGGGCCGCTCGCGCGCAGCCGCGGCGAAAAAGGCGAATGGACCACGCTCTCGCAGTCGCTCGCTAGCTTCGACAGCATGATGACGCACTGCGCCGACCCGCGAAGCTCGCCCGAGATGCTCATGCTGCGCGAGCAGATGCGCGGCTGGCGCTTCTACGACCAGTTCCGCGCCGACCTCGAGGCGCCGGCGCGCCAGCCGCAGATCGGCACCCACACGCCGGTCCTCGCGAACGACGGCGCCGACCTCGCCGCGGCCCTGCAGACGATCATGGAGATCGGCGATCCGAGCGCGCTCGCCGAGGCGGTCGGCGACGCCTTCCCCGGCGCCTCGGTGTCGGTCTCGCACGGCGGCGGGCGTTTCGAGATCGAGATGCGCCAGCACGGCCTGCTGCGGCCACTGAAGGCGGCCGAGCTGTCCGACGGCACGCTGCGCTACCTCCTCTGGATCGCGGCGCTCCTCACGCCGCGCCCGCCGCGGCTCCTGGTCCTGAACGAGCCGGAGACGAGCCTGCATCCCGAGCTGCTGCCGGCGCTCGGCCGCCTGATCGGGCGCGCCGCGGAGCACTCGCAAATCCTCGTGGTTTCGCACGCGGCGCGCCTCATCGCCGCGCTCGAGGAGCGCCGGGACTGCAACTCGATGATGCTGGAGAAGAACCTCGGCGAGACCGGCATAGCCGGCACCGAGCGGCTCGATCGTCCGCGCTGGCAATGGCCGTCACGGTAGAGCTGCGCTACGCGTCGCTGCCCAGCCTGCTCAGGTTCGTCGCGGTGCACTACTGGTTCGTGGTGACCGACGAAACCGGCTGCCACCGCTGGGAGATCTGGCAGACGAAGAACGCCGGCGGCCGTAGCGTCGGGCACCTGCACTGCGACCTCAAGCCGCCCGATGCCGGTGTTGGCGGCGGACCAATGCGCAAGGCCGCTGTGTTTACTGGAGAAGAAGCAATTGCGCTAAAGCGGGTGCTGGAGGACGCCGCCTCATACCCCTACTGTCACAAGTACTGGTACTGGCCGGGTCCGAACAGCAACACCTTCGCCGCGTGGGTGCTGCGCCAGGCCAGGATCCGCCACGCGTTGAGCCCGATGGCGCTCGGCAAGCGCTATCCTGTAGCTTGAAAATTGCGTTGGCAAAACTGCGCGGAGGATGGTCGATGGTCCGGTTGATCGCACTCGTGCTGTGCAGCATCTTCGTGAGCGCCGCAGGTGCGCAGGAAGCCTATCCGTCGCGGCCGGTGAAATTCATCCTGCCTTTCCCCCCGGGCGGCGGCACCGACATCCTGGGGCGCGTCATCGCCGAGCAGCTCTCCGCGAACTTGGGCCAGCCGGTCGTGACCGAGAACCGCGGCGGCGCGGGCGGCAACGTCGGCGCCGAGGCCGCGGCGCACTCGGCGCCCGACGGCTACACCATCGTGCTCGTCGCGCCTTCGCTCGCGATCAGCAAGACCCTGTACTCGAAGCTGAACTACGACCCGGTCAAGGACTTCGCGCCGATCAGCCTCGTCGCCACGGTGCCGAACGTCATGATCACCAACCCCGCGGTCGAGGCGAAGAACCTGCAGGAATTCATCGAGCTTGCGCGCTCGCGGCCGGGCGCGATGAACTACGGTTCGGGCGGAGCCGGCACCTCCAATCACCTCGCCGGCGAGCTCTTCAACATCGTGACGGGCACGAAGCTCGTCCACGTTCCCTATAAGGGCGTAAACCTCGCGATGCAGGGGGTCCTCGCCGGGGAAATCCAGCTGGTGTTCATCGGCATTCCGGCCGCCCTGCCGCATATCAAGGCGGGCAAGCTGCGCGCGCTCGCGCTGGTCGCGCCGCAGCGCTCGCCCGCGCTGCCCGAGGTTCCGACCGTGGCCGAAGCCGGGCTCAAGGACTTCGAGGTCACGACCTGGTATGGCATCCTCGCCCCCGCAGGCACGCCGCGGCCGATCGTCAGCCGCCTGAACGCCGAGCTGGTGAAGATCATGCACACGCCCGACGTGAAGGAGCGCCTCGCCGGCATGGCCACCGACCCCCTTACCAGCACGCCCGAGGAGTTTGCCGCCTACCTCAAGCAGGAAATCGCGAAGTGGGGCGACGTCGTGCGCAAGTCGAACCTGAAGGCCGACTAGAAAAGAAAATCGGGGTCAGACCCCGATTTCAGAACGTCGCGATGACCGAGGCGTGGTCGGCCTTGCCCGAGGCGAGGCCCCAGGAGCGCATCCACTCGTAGACCTGGTCGAAGCGCTTCTGGTCGTAGACGACGTAGTGGGTGTAGCGCACGAAATGGTCGCTCATCTCGTGCGGCGCGAGCCGGCCGCGAGTCTGCTCGGTCACGTAGTGCTTGTAGCTTCCGAAGTCGGCCATGATGCGGTCGGCGGCCTCGTTGATCGCGCCGAGGTAGGCGCTCCTCTGCTCGCTCGAAAGGCCCGGCGCGATGACTTCGGCGCCTCGATAGAACGTGACGTCGACGAGGTGCGCGCCCTCCTTCAGGCCGAGGCTGATGAAGGGCTCCATCACCGCCACGGCGCGGCTCCTGCCCTCCTTTAGCGCCTGGTAGCGGTTCTCCGGGATGCCGAGGTGCTCGACGACGATGTCCTCGCGCGCGAGCACGCCCTCGAGGCTTTGCAGCGTGGTGTAGTGCGAGCCGGTTCGGTCGTTGATGCCGACCGCGACGCCGGCGAGGTCGCGCGGCTCCTGGATCGCGGCGTCGAAGCTGAGGATCGCCTGCGCCCCGACCGCCGGACGCAGCGCGAGCACCTGGGCGCCGCGGCTCGAGCGCTCGCTGCGATCGATGCCGGCCCACTCGCACAGGTTGTAGACGTCGGCCTTGCCCTGCTCGAAGAGCGACTCCTTGAGGCGCGAGAAAGCCTCCTTGTCGGACGAGTTGCGCTGGGAGTACTTGGCCTGGAAGCGCACCTCGATGCCGGCGCGCTCGAACAGGCCCTCGTCGCGCGCGACGTAGATCGGCAGGTCGAAGACGGGGTTGTTCGGCGAGACGTTGACGACGGGATGTCCGGTGGCCATGGCTGCTGTACGATCGGCGATTGAGGTGAAGGTAAGCATGATACGGAATCTCGTGGCCGCCGTCGCCCTTGCCGCGGCGAACGCCGCGCACGCGCAGCCGTCCTATCCCTCGGGGCCGATCAACCTCGTGATCCCGCTCGCAGCCGGCGACGCCACCGACACCGCGGCGCGCGCGATCACCGAGGAGCTCTCGCGCGAGCTCAAGGTCGCCATCGTCCCGGTAAACCGGCCCGGCGCGGCGGGCGCGCTCGGCACCGACCTCGTGGTCAAGGCGCCGAAGGACGGCCACACCATCCTCCTCACGAACAACGCGGCGCTGGTGTTCCGCACCGTGCTCGACCCGAAGACCGCGTCCTACGATCCCTTCCGCGACTTGACCCCGCTTGCCCTGGCGATGCGCAGCCCGAGCATCCTGGTCGCCAACGCCGAGCAGCCCTACCACGACTTCAAGGAAATGATCGACTACGGGAAGAAAGCGCCGATCAGCATCGGCACTGCCGGCGTGGGCTCGGTGGGCCACTTTTGCATCAACACCATCGCCTCGTTGACCAAGGCCGACCTCACCATGGTGCCTTACACCGGCGCAACCCCGGCGCTCACGGCGGTGCGCGGCAATCACGTCGGCGCGGTGATCCTCGCGCTCGGCACCATGACCGGGCACCTGAAGAGCGGCGCCCTCCGCGGCATCGTGATCTCGAGCAAGGTGAGCGAGTTCCCCGACATCCCGACGCTCGCCGAGCTCGGCTATTCCGAGCCGCTGTTCGGCATCTGGACCGCGTTCTTCGCGCCCGCGGGCGTGCCGCCGGAAGTCACCAACGTTCTGGTGCCCGCGCTCGAGCGCGCCATCACCGCGCCGGGCGTCGCGGCGCGCCTGAAGCCGCTCGGCATCGTGCCCGAGTACGCGCCGCCGGCGAAGCTCGTCGCAGAAATGCACGACGAGCACCGGCGCGTATCCGAGCTCGCGCGCCAGGCGGGACTGGTAAAGTAGATTTCGCGTTAGTCCAAGGGAGAACACGATATGGAAAAGCAATCCGTGGTGCTGGGAGCGAGAAATCGGGCTTTCTCGCTGCTCGACGAGTTCAAGCAGTTCGCCCTGAAGGGCAACGTGATCGATCTCGCGATCGCCGTGATCATCGGCGCCGCGTTCGGCAAGATCGTCGATTCGCTGGTGAAGCACATCATCATGCCGCTCGTCAGCGTGGTGGTGCCCGGCAAGGGGAGCTACCTCGAGTGGAAGTGGGTGATCGACGGCAAGGAGGTGCCGTACGGCCTGTTCCTCGGCGAGATCGTGAACTTTCTGATCCTTGCCCTCGTGCTGTTCATCTTCATCGTCAAGTTTCTCGGCTGGGTGATGCGCACGAAGAAAGAAGAGGTCGCCGCGCCCCCGCCCCCGCCGACGAAGGATCAAGAGCTGCTCGCCGAGATCCGCGACCTGCTCAAGCGCAGGCCGGCCTAGCCCTACCTGAGGGGTGGGGGACCGACACCCGGAAGACGTATTGGACCAAAGGCCAATTGTCGGCCGCCTGGGGTGTACGGCAACCTTCGCTTGCTATTCCCAGGCAATCCCAAGGAGCGAAGTCATGCTGAGCGCCGCCCGCCGCGCGTTGCTTGCGGTCTGTGTCGCCGCCTGCGCATGGGGAGCGCTCGCCGCCGATCCCCCAGCGAAGATCTCCGAGGCGGGCAAGACTTGCATTGCCTGCCACGAGCAGCTGTCGCCCGCGTTCGTCAGCGAATGGAGGAGCTCCGAGCACGCGGCCAAAGGCGTGGATTGCTACGGCTGCCACAAGGCGGAGAAGGGCGATCCCGACGCGATGGCGCACAACGGCTTCACCGTCGCGATCCTGGTGACGCCCAAGGACTGCGCAAGGTGCCACGCGCGCGAGGTGAAGGAGATGACCGCGAGCCACCACGCCAAGGCGGGAAACATCCTCGATTCGCAGGACAACTTCCTCGGCGAGGTCGTCGGCGGATCGGAGGCGGCAGTGGTCGGCTGCGCGCAGTGCCACGGCTCGAAAGTGAAAGTGCTCGCCGGCGGCAAGCTCGACGCCAGGACCTGGCCGAACACCGGCATCGGCAGGATCAACCCCGACGGCTCGCTAGGCTCCTGCAGCGCCTGTCACGCGCGGCACAGCTTCTCGAAGGCCCAGGCGCGCGCGCCCGAAGCTTGCGGCAAGTGCCATCTCGGGCCGGACCATCCACAGGCCGAGGTCTACCAGGAATCCAAGCACGGCATCCTCTACCAAGCGAACAAGAACCGCCTCAACATGGACAGGAGTTCCTGGGTCGTCGGACGCGACTACACCGCGGCGCCGACCTGCACGACCTGTCACATGGGCGCGACCCCGAACCAGGCGGCGACGCATGACGTCGGAACGCGCCTCTCGTGGACCTTGAGGCCCCCCGTCTCCAAGAAGCTCGAGAACGCGGACAAGAGGCGCGCCGACATGAAGGACGTCTGCCGGAACTGCCACGCGCCGGGGTTTGTCGATGGCTTCTACACGCAGTTCGACGGCTTGGTGAATCTCTACAACGACAAGTTTGCGAAGCCCGCGACCGCCATTCGCCAAGAGCTCATCGCGCGGGGCAAGCTCACGCCCGCCGATTTCGACGACAAGCTCGACTGGATTTACTACGAGCTATGGCACCACGAAGGCCGGCGGGCGCGCCACGGCGCGGCGATGTCGGGGCCCGACTACGCGTGGTGGCACGGAATCTACGAGGTCGCCAAGCATTTCTATACGGAGTTCCTGCCGGAAGTGAAGCGCGTCGCGGGACCGGAGCTGTACGACGAGCTGACGAAAAAGCACCTCGGCGGCGACGTGAGGCACGAGTGGTTCCTGAAGGGAATGAGCAAGGAGCAGCTCGAAAAGATCAGGAAGTTCTCCGAGGAACGTTACGGCACATCCGGATCGCCCGCGAAGTAGGGTCGTCCGAGGCCGGCTGTCTCGACCGCGGCGAGCACTCTTAGAATCCTTGCGACTGCCCTCGCCTACTTGAGATAGCGCTCCTGCAGCGTCTTGCGCACGAACGCGCGCGCGTCGTCGCGGTCGAACGCGGCACCCTCCTCGAGCTTGGCGGCGTACTCGAAGAACGGCATGAAGAGCTGCGCCTGGTCGACCGGCGCGCGCACGCTGAAGCGGCCCTGGCCCTGCTCGAGCTCGCGCCAGGCGGCGCGCACTTCGGCCCAGAACGGCTCGGTGCGGGCGTAGTATTTTTCGCCGGCGGCGAAGTCGTAGTCGCGGATGCGGTCGTAGCGCGCGACGCCGTATTCGCGCGCAAGATAACGCCGGTCCGCGAGCACGAGCTTGAGATTGTTCTCCTCCTGCAGCCAGCCCTGCGGCGTGATGGTGTGGCGGTTGGTCCCGACCAGCACGTCGTAGTCCTTGCGCACGCTGAACTCGCGGCGCGGGAGCGGTCGCCAGGTCTGGTCGCTGATCCAGGTGGAGACACCATCGGCGTGCTCCCATTTCCCGCGCGCCGCGTAGCGCGGCGAATCGTCCACCTGCAGCACGGTCTGCGTCCACGCGCCGCGGCGCTCGGCCGCCGGGACCGGGCGGCGTGCCCAGGTGTTGGCGCCCTCGTACCCGAGCAGCGTCTCGGCCTCGTAACGCCATTCCTGGCGCCAATGGCGCACGACGATCGGCTCCGAGACTTCGCCGCCCTTCGGTTGCATGCGCATCACCAGCACGTGCTGCAGGGCGATGAAGTCCGGCCGGTCCTCGGACACGAACACGTACTCGGTGGCCCAGCTCTGGTAGGGCGCGTCGGGCTTGAGCTTCGGATCGAAGCGCACCACTTCCAGGAAGTCGAAGCTCACCCGGTACGCGCCCGCCATGGCGAGGATCGCCCGCCGGTCGCGCTCGAGCGTCGAGAGCCCCGGCTCCTGGAGTCGCCGCCATCCCTCCACCGGCGCGCTTTCGAGGGCCACAGGCGTGCCGCGCGTCGTCCCGCCGCGCGGCTTGAGCGCCTTGTCGTCGAGCGGCCAGGCGAAGGTGAACTGGCTTGGCTCCTGCGCCGCCGCCATCGCAGGCCCGAGCGCCGCCAGCCCTATCAGGATCCATCCGTGCAGTTTCATGATTCGCTCCGCATACCTCTTATTCTCACCCCCGAGCCGCCGTGTCAACGCCGCCGTGCCGTGCCCCTCGCCACGTCGTGCAGACGCGCCGAGGCGAGGTTCACCAGGGTCAGTAACGCACCAGCACGCGATACTTGAGCGTGGAGCTGCCTTCCGCCGGTACCGTGATCTTCCACTCGGCCGTGCCTGCGGCAACCTTGGCGTGGGAGGCCGATTCCTCGAGCATGGTCCAGTCGCCCGGCACGGGCTCGCGCACGACCACCGTCTCCGGCGTGTTCTTGGCGTTCTTCAGCACGATCTCGTAGGCGCTCTCGAAGACGTAGCTCCACCTCATGGTCGAGTCGCGGCGCTTGAAGTCGGTCTGCTTCTTGTCGCCGGTGACGTCGAAGCTTTCGCCGAGCTTGAGGCGCACGCTCTCGTTCTTCGGCGTGTGGTCGATCGAGTCCTCGCCGACGAATTGCGCGTTGCCGGCGCCGTCCTTCTTGTAGACGCGGACCACGCCCTTGGGCATCGGCACGCCCAGCCGAGCCGCCTCGCGGTTCTCGAACTGCACGAACACGCCGACCTTCATCTTCTGGCCGATGCCGCCGACGCTCGAGCGGTAGTAGTAGTCGTTGCCTTGCAGCACGAGCTCCTTCTTGACCGGTATCGACGAGGCGCTGAGCAAGGCCACCTGCTTGGTCTGATTGTCGGCGATGGTGGTGGGGCGCTGCAGCGTGTACAGGTGATATTCGAAGAGCGACTCCTGCGTCATCTGGCGCGCGGCGGGTGCCTCCGCGGCGCGCATCGCCGAGGCCTTGGCGGCGAGCCGCATCTCGTCGCGCACGCGGTTGACATTGCCTGCCACGAGCTGGAGGCGCGCGTTCGGGTATGCCGTGCCGCTGGTGTTGGTCAGCGTGACCCATCCGTTCAGATCGAGCGCGCTATCCGCCGCGTTCAGCTCGGCGACGTAATCGGCCTTCCACGCGAGCCCGCCTGAAAGATAGGAGAGCTCGACGGTCTGGCTGCCGGCACGTCCGCTCTGCAGCTCGGTGACGAGGGTCGGCCGGTCGCGCAGGTTGGGCGGCACGCCGTCGTACACGATGCGGCCCGGCAAGCCGGTCTCGATGCGATCGCCGATCTTCAGCACTACGCCGTTGTTCGCCGCCAGCACTGTCGCCGTCTCGATCGTTTCCACCCCGGTCTTCGGGTTCATCCTGATGATCCTGACGTCGCGACCGACGTACTTTTCCAACAGCTTGGCCGGTGTGAGGAGGTCGAAGTCGAAGTTCTGCTCGAGCAGCGACAGCGCCCCCGGATGCGTAAGGCTGCGCAGAGAAGCCGTCTCCGGCCGCATGCGGCCGCTGACCTCGCGCAGCGCGAGGCTGTTCGTGCCCGCCGTCAGCGTGACGCGGCGCGTGTCCTTGATGAGGGCCAGGTCTTCGTTATAGATGGTGACCGCCACCGACTGCTGGTCGGCCAAGGTGCTTGCCGTTTCTTGCTGGGCCGCCTGCGCGCCGGCGACCGCGAGCGCCGCCGACACGGCCGCGCAGAGCTTCTTGAGCTGCATTGGTTTCTCCCGTTATTGGGGTTGCTTCCCCTTAAACGGAATGGGGCGCGAAACGGGTTAGAAAGCAGTGTTAAACGCTGGCGCGCAGCCCGGCCGCAACCGCCGGCTCGACGCGGCCGCGCGGGAGCCGGCTAGACCGCCGTCCCGGTTCAGCCATCCCCACGGTTTATGATTTGGGGCGGGAGAAAAGAGAAATGCAGCACAATCCAGGCGTAAGCCGCAGGCGCATGCTGCAGGCGGCGCTTGCCTGCCTTGCGTCGATTCCATTTGCGGTACGCGCCCAACAGCGCGTCCCGATCGCCGACATGCACTGCCACTACGGCATGATCACGAGGAAGCTTGCCGAATCGGGGTTCGCGGACGATATGCGCACCCAGCGCGTCGCGATCGTGGCGTGGAAGCTCGTCGCGGACGGGCGCTGGATCCGCCGCACCTCCGCTGGGATCGAGCAGGTGAGCGACCCCGCGCCTGGAGAGCTTGCGAGCTTCTTCAATTACGCCCTCGACCGGATGAAGTCCTACATAGCCGAGCACCGGTTGAGGACGGTTCTCACGCCGGCCGACGTCGACGCATGCATTGCGGGAGACTCGGGCATCGTGCTCGCGTCCGAGGGCGCGAACTTCCTGGAAGGCCGCCTTGAGAATCTGGATTCGGCCTACGAGAAAGGGCTGCGCCATCTGCAGTTCGTGCACTACACGCGCACGCCCGTCGGCGATTTCCAGACCGCCCGTCCGGTGCACAATGGCCTGAGCGAGATGGGCAGGCGGCTCGTCGAGGCCTGCAACGCCAGGGGCATCCTGGTCGATCTCGCCCACTCCACGGCAGCCTCGGTCGACCAGGCGCTGGAAATCGCCAAGGCGCCGCTCGTCTGGTCGCACGGCTGGGTGGACAGCCAGGGCGGCGACTGGCGCGACCAGTACGGTTTCCTCTCGCGCCGCCTCTCGCTCGCCCAGGCGAAGAAAATCGCCGCGCGCGGCGGGGTCGTCGGACTCTGGGGCCTCGGCCTGTCCCGGCCCGCATTCGGCTGGAGCGTCGGCCCCCACGATACGCGCGCCTACGCCAGGGAGTTCGCCAGCCTGGTGAACAAGCTGGGCGCCGATCACGTAGCGCTCGGGACCGACATCGAAGGGGTCGGCCCGAACTGGGCGGTAAACAGCTACGGCGACGTGAGAACCGTCCTCGACCATCTCCAGGAGATGAAGCTGGAGGCGTCCGTGATCGAGCGCGTCGCGTACGGCAACTACGCGCGCGTTCTCAAAGCCGTGCTGAAGGCCTGA
>DATMJC010000122.1:0-16188 GCA_035554435.1 Burkholderiales bacterium
CCGGCCCACGTGCGCCAGGGCGAGATCACCAGGATGACCCGCGCCATCCAGCGCGACGAGAAGCCCGAAGACCTCGTCGGCACGGTGAGCTTCCTCGCGAGCGAGGATGCGGCCTTCCTCACCGGGCAGACGATCGTGGTCGACGGCGGCTCGGCGATGCTCTAGACGATGCCGTCCGGCAGGACCCCGAGGCGACCAGTCGGCTCCGGCGAGCGCAGGAACCCGCGCGGCGCGGAATGCAGGCGCTCGAAGCCGTCGCGAGTCACCCGTACCAGCTCGCCGACCTGCACGCCGGCCTTCTGGTCCGGCGTGATGACGTTAGGCTGCACCACCACCGTCATGTTCTCTTCGAGGATCAGTTGCGGCAGCGGTCCGGCCGGGCGGCTGCGCGAGCCGACGATCGGCGGCAGGTAGCCGCCGCCGAAGCCGTGCATGAGGTCGTCGTAGATGGTGAAGCCGCGCTCTTCGATGATGCCCGCCGCGGCGACGATCTCCTCCATGGTCGTGCCGTGGCGGATCACGCCGGTGACCGCGTCGAACGCGGCCTCGGCGGTGTCGTGCAGCGACTGGTAGAGCGGCGTGGGATCGGCGCCGACGGTGAAGCTGCGCAGCACCTGCCCCGCATAGTCCCACCAGTACGCCGACAGCTCGCAGAAGACCACGTCGCCTTTCTGCACCCGGCGCGACGACGCGTACTGCGGCGGCACGCACAGGCGCGGCTCGGCCATCGAGGTGACGCCGATGTAATGGATGAACGTGGTTCCGCCCTCCCCCACGTAGGCGCGCTCCACGAGGTTGGCGAGGTCGTACTCGGCGAGACCCGGCCGCGTACCCTGAAGCAGCGCTTCAAATCCCGCGTCGGAGAGCTGCGCCCCGATGCGCAGCCATTCGATCTCCTCCTCGGACTTCACCAGGCGCAGCCGGATGTAATCGGCGTCCAGCGACACTACCTCGAAGCGCGCTTCCAGCGCCTTCAGCTTCCGGTTCGCGAGCGGCCCGATCAACCCGATGCGCTTGGCGCCGCGGCGGGCGAGCTCTTCGATGGTGAGCGCGATGCCGCGGTGCTCGCCCCAGCGCACGTCCACCCCTTGCGCGAGACGCCTGGCGAGCGGCAGGTGGTTGTACCACTCGACGTGCATCGTCATCCGCTCGCCCGGCCTGAACACCACGAACGCCTCGACCGTTCCGGGCCAGCCGGTGACCCACTGCGGCGCGTTGCCGGTGCGCTGGTCGGTGACGATCAGAAGGTGATCGACCTCGCGCTGCTGCATGACCATGGCGAGCGCGTGGTGCCGCCTCGAATACTCTGCATCCGAGAAGCGGGGAAACTCCGGCTCGCCGAGGGTCATCATCCCGGTTTCGCGCCCGACGCCTTGACGATCGGCGCCCAGCGCTTCACTTCCGCGGCGACGAATGCGGTAAAAGCCTTCGCGTCCATCGTCGTGGGCACGATTCCCTCGGTCTTGAGGCGCTCGCGCACATCGGGAAGCTGCAGCGCCCGGTTTACTTCGGTATTGAGCCGCTGGACGATTTCGGGAGGCAGGTTGGCAGGGCCCGAAAGCGAGAACCAGACCGTTGCCACGATATCGGGATAGCCCATCTCGGCGAAGGTGGGAACGTCCGGAAACTCAGGGAGGCGCGTCTCGGCGCTGATCGCAAGCCCGATCGCGCGGCCGGAGCGTATTTGCCCCGAGGCGGTGGTGAGCGTCGTGGACACGGCCTGAATGTGCCCCGCGATGAGATCGGCCACCGCCGCCGAAGCGCCCTTGTACGGCACATGCACCATCTCGATGCCGGCATGCTGCTTGAACAGCTCGGCGACGAGCTGGCCCTGGGTGCCGTTGCCCGGGGATCCGTAGGAAAGTGCCTTGGGCTTGGACTTGGCCAGCTTCACGAATTCGCGCAGGTCCTTCACCTTCAGCGCAGGATTCACCGCCAGCACCGCCGGAGGGCCGCCGAAGAGCGCGATGTGGGTGAAATCGCGCAGCGGGTCGTACGGCGTGCCCTGGATTGCGGGCGCGAGAACGTGAGATGCGATTCCGGAAACGACGAGCGTGTAGCCGTCCGGCGCGGCCTTCGCCGCGAGGTCGGATCCCAGCGCGCCGCCCGCGCCCGGGCGGTTCTCGACGATGAAGGTTTCCTTCAGGCTCTCGGTGAGCTTCTGCGCGATGAGGCGCCCGAGCGTGTCGGCGCTGCCTCCCGGCGCGAAGGGCGCGATGATCCGCACGGGCTTGTCCGGCCAGGACTGCCCGAAAGCAAAATTCCCGAACAGGGTGAATACGAGAAACAGGAGCAGGCGATTCATGACGCCGATTCTATAATCAAGCGATGAGCGAAAGCATCGACGTCGAAGCCATCGACGTTCATACCCACGTCGTCCCGGAGAATTTCCCGCCGTACCGGGGGAGCGGCCGCGACGTCCCGTGGCCCTCCATGGCCGAGGCGCACGCGTGCCACCGGCACGTCATGATCTCGGGCAAGGTCTATCGCACCGTGTCCGACGGCTGCTGGAGCGTGCCGCGGCGCGTCGAGGACATGAGCGGGATGCGCGTCGCGCGCCAGGCGCTCTCGCCGATGCCGGAGCTCCTCTCCTATTGGCTGCCGCTCGAGGACGCCAAGGTTCTAATCCGGTACCTGAACGAGCAGATCGCTGCGATGGTGGAGCGGGCGCCCCAGCGCCTCGCGGGCTTGGGCGCCGTGCCGCTGCAGGATCTCGACGCCGCGCTTCACGAACTCCATTACATAGTAAAGAGCTTGAAATTTTCCGGGGTCGAAATCGCCAGCCACGTGAACGGCACCTCGATCGGCGACCCGAAGTTCGAGCCGTTCTTCGCCGCGGCCGAGGAGCTGGGCGCGGCGATCTTCGTGCACGCGCTGCGCCCGGCGGGCCAGGACCGCATCGTCGGCCCCTTCTCCGAGCAGGCGGTGTGCTTCCCCGGGGACATCGCCCTCGCCTGCGCCTCGATGATCACCGGCGGCGTGGCGGCGCGGCATCCGGGGCTGCGCATCGCGTTCAGCCACGGCGGCGGTGCCATGGCGATGCTGCTGCCGCGGCTGGTGCACGCCTGGCAGATGACCCCCAAGGCGAAGGAAGCGCTGAAGGAATCGCCGGCCGCCATTGCGCGGCGGTTTTTCTACGACCAGCTCGTGTTCGACGCGGCCGCGGCGCGGCTGCTGATCGAGCGCTTCGGCCTCTCGCAGATCATGCTCGGCAGCGACTATCCGTTCGTGATGGGCGATCCCGACCCGGTCGGCGCCCTCGAGCGCCTGGAGCTCGACCAAGACGCGCACTACGCGATCAGTGCAGGGAACGCGCGGCGCTTTCTCGGCCTGAGATGATCTGCGGCAGCACCGCGCTGATCGACTCGTTGAACACCGCGTTGGCGACGCGGTCGAACGGCGTCGGCTCGGCGTTCACGATGACGATCCTCGCGCCCGCGCTGCGCGCGAGCTCCACGGTGCCCGCGACCGGGTAGACCTGCAGGCTCGAGCCGACCGCGATGAAGAGGTCGGCCTCAGCGGCCGCCCGCATCGCCCGATCGATCACCTCGGGCACGAGGGCCTGCCCGAACGAGACGGTGTCGCTCTTGAGGATCCCGCCGCAGTCGCGGCAGTGCGGGTCCTCCTCGCCGGCGCGCACGCGCTCGAGCACGAGCTGCATCGCGCCGCGCATGCCGCAGCCGAAGCACATGAACCGCCGCATCGTGCCGTGCACCTCGATCACCCGCTCCGGCGAGTTGCCGGCGACCTGGTGCAGCTCGTCGATGTTCTGCGTGATGAGCGCGTGCAGCTTTTCTCTCTTTTCGAGCTCGACCAGGGCGAGATGACCCGGATTGGGCCTGGCAGTCCAGGCCGGGCTGGAGAGGCGGTTCTGCCACGACGCCTTGCGCACCTCGGGATCGGCGAGGTAATAGCGGATGTCGGACATCTTCTCGGCCGCCGGATTGCGGGTCCACAGCCCCTGGGGCCCGCGAAAGTCGGGAATCCCCGAATCGGTCGAGATGCCGGCGCCGGTGAGCACGACGACGCGGCGCGCCCCCTCTACCCAGGCGCGCACGCGCTCGCTATTCTTCACGGTCATGACCAATTCTAGTCTGCGCCGGGTGATCGAGGTCGCGGCGCCGCTCTGGGCCGGCGAAGCCGAGCTCGTGCGCTCCTACTGGACCTCGCCCACGCGAACGCTCGAGACCGATCTCCTCTGGCTCAGGCGCCAGTGCTTCAAGGAGTTCTGGGGCTCCGGCGTCACCAAGTTCGACAAGGGCGGCCTGATCCCGGGCTCGCTGAGGCGGCTCACCGAAGAGACGGCGAATATCGACCGCACGATGGATCGCCACGAGTTCCTCGATGCGCTGGAAGGCGTGAAGGCCGAGTTCAGCCACTACACCTTCTTCGCCGACGTCTACGACGCGGTGCGGCCGAAAGGCGCGCCGAAGCTCGATCCCGGCATGCTCGAGGAATGGCCCGAGGAAAAGGCGCTCACCGCGCTGCGCTTTCGCCACCGCGACGCGCATGGGGCGCTCGGCATGCGCGCGTGCAGAACCACCGAAGGGGGCTACTGCACTCTCTTCTCCGAAGGCATGAAGCTCGCTGGCCGCCCCGGAATCGACAGCCTGATCGCGGACGCCTGCGGCAAGGTCTACGACGACGAGTTCGGCCACATGCTCTCGGGCATCGCCGGCATCGGCGAAGAAGGCCTGACGCCCGACGCCTGGAGCCTCCTGGAGAAGCTCATCGTCGAGCAGCTGCACCAGCGCATCCGCATGCGCAACGCCCAGTTCAGCTATCCGCTATCCGAGGAGCGGGTTCAGGCAATCTACCGCGGCGACATCCAGCCGCTCGCTTTCGATTACGAGCGCGCCAAGCTGGCTGCTTAGACGAAAAAGAAGAAAAAGGGGTAAAGAAGAAAAAGGGGTCAGACCCCTTTTCAGGGCATCTGGATCTTGCCGCCGCCGCCGGCGCCGCCCATCGGGGGCAGCGGGCCCTGCGGCACCACGATCTGCGAGGCGGCCTGCCGGCGCAGCTCCTGCAGCTCCTTCACCGTGCGCTCGATCGCTTCCTTGGCGAGCTGGCCGAACTTCTCAGCCGCGTCCTCGAGCGAGCCGGCGGCGATCTCGAAGCCGATCGGCAGCGCGCCGGCGGGAGTAAGGACCTGCGTCTCGCCGGCGTACAGCACCGGGCGCGCGGCGTCGCGCGTGCCGTCCTTGGTCACGGGGGTCAGCCTGCGGATCGTGCCGATGCGCCGGTCCGTGAAGACCTCCTCGAGGTAGAGCGCCTTCGGGTCGACCTTGATGTCGCTCGTCGTCTGTTCTCTGGTAGCCATGCCCCGATTTTACCCCTGTGCCCTCAGGCCCGGAGCTTGAAGCGCTGGATCTTGCCCGTCGCGGTCTTCGGCAGTTCGGTCATGAACTCGATCCAGCGAGGGTACTTGTAGGGCGCGAGCTTGTCTTTGACGTGCTGCTGTAATGCGCCTTTCAAGCCTTCGGAGGGCGACTGGCCAGGTTTGAGAACCACGAAGGCCTTGGGCTTCACCAGCTTCTGCTCGTCCTCCGCGCCGACCACGGCCGCCTCGAGCACCGCGTCGTGCGTGATCAGCGCGGCCTCGACCTCGACCGGCGAGACGTAGATGCCGCTTACCTTCAGCATGTCGTCGGAGCGCCCGCCGTACGTGTAGTAGCCCTCCGAATCGAAGCTGTACTTGTCCCCGCTACGCGTCCACGGACCCTGGAAGGTGTTCTTGGTGCGCTCGCGCTGGTTCCAATACATGATCGCCGAGGTCGGCCCGCTGATCTGCAGCTCGCCGAGCTCGCCCGGCTTGGCGATGACGTTGCCGTGGTCATCGACGAGCCGCACCTCGTAGCCGGGCACCGGCTTCCCGGTGGTGCCGTAGCGCACTTCGCCCGGGCGGTTGGAGATGAAGATGTGCAGCATCTCGGTGGAGCCGATGCCGTCGAGGATCTCGACTCCGGTGCGCTCGGTCCAGCGCTTGCCGAGACCTTCAGGCAGCGCTTCGCCTGCCGAGGTGCACATGCGCAGCCCAAGCTTTGATTTTTCCGGAAAACTTGATGAAGCCAGCAGAGCCGCGTAGAGCGTCGGAACGGCATAAAAAATGGTGGGACGCTTCTCCACCAGCCGCTTGAACACCGCGTCCGGCGTCGGGCGCTCGGCCATCAGCACGGTCGTGGCGCCGACGGACATCGGGAAGGTAAGCGCGTTTCCCAGGCCGTAGGCGAAGAAGAGCTTGGCGGCCGAGAACACCACATCGGATTCGCGGATGCCGAGAATCGGCCTGGCGTAGAGCTCGGCGGTGGCGATGAGATGCGAGTGCAGGTGCACCGTCCCCTTCGGCGCCCCGGTCGAGCCCGACGAGTAGAGCCAGAAGCAGATGTCGTCGCGCGTGGTGGGTGCGGCTTGCGCTTTGGGTTTTGCCTGAGAAAGTAATTCTTTGAAGGCGGAATGCGTAACGACGCGCTGGAGATCGGGGCACTTGATGCCCTCGAAGCTCTTGAGCAGCGGCTCGGAGACGAACAGCGCCCGCGAGCGGCTGTCGCGGAGCTGGTACTCGTAGTCCTTCGGGGTGAGCAGCGTGTTCATCGCCACCGGCACGATCCCCACCTTGATGGCGCCGAGGAACAGCGCCACCCAGTCGGCGCTGTCGAGCATCGCGATGCCGATACGGTCTTCGCGCCGCAGGTCCATCGCGAGCAGCGCGTTCGCGGCGCGGTCGACTCGCGCGGCGAGCTCGGCGTAGGTGCAGGTCCCGCCGTCGTCGACGTAGGCGACCTTGGCGCCTCGGCCGGCGTTGCGGCCGACGAGGTCCACGGCGGCGTTGTAGTCGCGCGGCAGCTCGAGCATGGCGGCACATTCTAACCCTCGGGTTATCATCGCCGCCCATGACCTGGTCGATCATCGCGCGCGATCCCGCGAGCGGCGCGTTCGGGGTCGCGATCGCGACGCGCTTCTTCGCCGTCGGCGCCCTGTGCCCGCACGCCGAGAGCGGGGTCGGCGCGCTCTCGACCCAGGCGCTCGTCAATCCGCATTACGGCGCCCAGGGACTGAAGCTGCTGCGCGAAGGCCTGCCTGCCGAGACCGTGGTGCGGCGCCTCATCTCCCCCGACGAAGGGCGCGAGCAGCGCCAGCTCCACGTCATCGACGCCGCCGGCCGCATCGGCCAGCACACCGGGAAGAGCTGCATCGACTGGTGCGGCGCGACTGCGGGCGAAGGCTTTTCGGTTGCCGGAAACATGCTCGCCGGTCCCCGTGTCATCGAGGAAACCGCAAAGACTTTTGAACAACAAACCGGTTTATTTGCAGAACGCCTACTCGCGGCGCTCGAGGCGGGCGAAGCCGCGGGGGGCGACAAGCGCGGCAAGCAGTCGGCGGCGCTCCTCATCCATTCGACCGAGGCGTATCCGCAATTGAGCCTGCGGGTCGACGACCACGCCGAGCCCCTGGCCGAGCTGCGCCGCCTGTACGAGATGGCGCACGAGCGCTTCATCCCCTTCATGGCCTGCGGCCCGAGCAAGGCGCGGCCGTGGGGCCTCCTCGACCGCCAGGCGATCGAGGAGGAGATCTCCCGGCATGCCCGATCGCGCAGCGCTTCTTGATGTAAAGGGTCTCACCACCGTCTTCGACACCGACGACGGCGAGGTGCGGGCGGTGGACGGCGTCGACTTCAGCCTCGAGCGCGGCCGCACACTCGGCATCGTCGGCGAGTCGGGCTGCGGCAAGAGCGTCACCGCCCTCAGCATCATGGGGCTGGTGCCGCAGCCGCCCGGGCGCATCGTCGCCGGGGAAGTGCGCTTCGAGGGCGAGGACCTGCTGAAGCTGCCGCCGGCGCGGCTGCGCGAGCTGCGCGGCGCGCGGCTCTCGATGATCTTCCAGGAGCCGATGACCTCGCTCAACCCGGCGTTCACCGTCGGCGACCAGGTCGCCGAGACGCTCTTGCGGCATGGAAGCCGGAGCCGGAAGGAAGCGAAGGACGAGGCGATCGAGATGCTGCGCCGCGTGCGCATTCCGTCGCCGGAGCGCCGCGCGCGCGACTACCCGCACCGGCTCTCGGGCGGCATGCGCCAGCGCGTGATGATCGCGATGGCGCTCGCCTGCAACCCGCGGCTCCTGATCGCCGACGAGCCCACCACCGCGCTCGACGTCACCATCCAGGCGCAGATCCTGGAGCTCATGCGCGCGCTGCGCTCGGAGCTCGGCACCGCGATCGTCCTCATCACCCACGACCTCGGCGTAATCGCCGAGCTCGCCGACGACGTGATCGTGATGTACGCCGGGCAGATCGTCGAGCGCTGCGCAGCCGCCGCGCTCTTCTCCGAGCCGCATCATCCCTACACCATCGGCCTGCTCGGCTCGATCCCGCGCCTCGACCTCGAGCAGCAGCGGCTCTCGGCGATCGAAGGCACCGTGCCCGATGCCGCGGCGATGCCAGCGGGGTGCCGCTTCCATGCGCGCTGCCCTTTCGCGATCGAGAAATGTTTTTCCACCCCTCCTCCCCTCACTGAGATACGAAAAGGCCACTTCGCAGCATGCTTGAGGGCGCCGCTGTGAAACCGCTGCTTCGCGCCGAGGGCCTGGTGAAGCACTTCCGCGGCGGCATCCAGGCAGTCGACGGCGTGAGCTTCGAGGTCCATCCGGGGGAGACCTTCGCCCTGGTCGGCGAATCGGGCTGCGGCAAGTCGACCACCGGGCGCCTCGTGCTGCGCCTGATCGAGCCGACCTCGGGACGGGTGTGGTTCGACGGCCGCGAGCTCTCGGCGCTCGGCGAGCGCGAGCTGCGCTCGCTGCGGCGGGAGATGCAGGTGATCTTCCAGGACCCTTACAGCTCGCTCAACCCGCGCATGACGGTAAGCGCCATGCTGGCCGAGCCGCTCTTCCTCCATGGATTGGCCAAAGGGAAGGAAAAGCAACGGGTGGAGGAACTTCTAAGGCTCGTTGGTCTCGCACCTGAGCACGCGAATCGCTACCCGCACGAGTTCTCGGGCGGGCAGCGCCAGCGCATCGGCATCGCCCGCGCGCTCGCGGTCGAGCCGCGGCTCATCGTCTGCGACGAGCCGGTGTCGGCGCTCGACGTCTCCGTGCAGGCGCAGGTCATCAACCTGCTGATGGACCTGCAGCGGCGCCTGGGGCTCGCCTACATCTTCATCGCCCACGACCTCGCGGTGGTGAGGCACATCGCGGCGCGCGTGGCGGTGATGTATCTCGGCAAGATCGTCGAGCTGGCCGACGCGCGCGGCCTCTTCTCCGAGCCGCGCCATCCCTACAGCCGCGCCCTGCTCGCTTCGGTGCCCGTGCCTGACCCGAGCGCCGCGCGCGCGAGCCGCACGCCGCTCCAGGGTGACGTGCCAAGCGCCTATGCGCCGCCTGCCGGTTGCCGCTTCCACACCCGCTGCCCCCATGCGCGCGAGCGCTGCCGCGCGGAAGAGCCGCCGCTCGTCGAGGCGCAGGGACACGCGACGGCGTGCCACTTCTGGAGCGAAATCCCCTTCGAATCCGCGTGCACGGCCGCCCCGGCTAATCCGCGCCTTGCTAAGCTACAGGCCCACTTCCGGAGGAGATGATGAGGATCCGACAGGCGTTCGTCCTGCTTTTGTTCGCCTCGACCGTACAAGGCCAGACGCTGCGCATCGGCCTCGCCGAAGACCCGGACATCCTCGACCCGACCATGGCCCGCACCTTCGTCGGGCGCATCGTCTTCGCCGGCCTGTGCGACAAGCTCTTCGACCTCGACGAGAAGCTCAACGTCGTGCCGCAGCTCGCGACTTCGTACGAATGGTCGGCGGACAACAAGTCGCTCACCCTCAAGCTGCGGAACGGCGTCACCTTCCACGACGGCGAGAAGATGGACGCGCGGGCGGTGAAGTTCAACCTCGAGCGCCACCGGGACACGCCGGGCTCGAACCGCAAGGGCGAGCTTTCAGTGATTTCGAGCGTGGACGCGGTGGACGCGTCGACCGTGCGCATCAACCTCTCCGCGCCGTTCGCGCCGCTCCTCACCGTGCTCACCGACCGCGCCGGGATGATGGTGTCGCCGAAGGCGGCGCAGGCCACGGGCGAAAAGTTCGGCGCGAAGCCGGTGTGCTCCGGCCCGTTCCGCTTCGTGGAGCGGATCGCCCAGGACCGCATCGTGCTCGAGCGCTACCCGAACTACTGGAACAAGGGCGAGATCCACTTCGATCGCATCGTCTACCAGCCGATCCCGGACGCCACCGTGCGCCTCGCCAACCTGCGCTCCGGCCAGCTCGACTTCATCGAGCGCCTGCAGCCCTCGGATGTGCCGCAGCTGAAGAACGACCGCCGCTTCCGCATCGCCAAGATCGTCGAGCTCGGCTACCAGGGGATCACCATCAACATCGGCAAGAGCGACCTGGCGCAGAAGAACCCGCTCGGCAAGGATGCGCGCGTGCGCGAGGCCTTCGAGCTCTCGCTCGACCGCGACGCGCTGGTGCGGGTGGCGATGGAAGGCGAGGCGCAGCCCGGCAACCAGTGGGTGGCGCCGAACAACCGCTATTACGCGAAGTCGGTGCCGGTGCCCAAGCGCAACCTCGAGCGCGCGAAGCAGCTCCTGAGGGAGGCCGGCGTGCCGAACCCGAGCTTCACCCTGATGACGCCGACCGCCTCCGACGCGCAGCGCATGGCGCAGGTCATCCAGGCGATGGCCAAGGACGCGGGCTTCGACGTCAAGATCCAGTCGACCGAGTTCGCGGCCTCGCTCAAGCTCGCCGACCAGGGCCAGTTCGAGGCGTACCTCCTGGCGTGGAGCGGCCGCGCCGACCCCGACGGCAACCTCCACATCTTTCTCGCCTGCAAGGGGCCACTCAACAACTCCGGCTGGTGCAAGCCCGAGGCCGACGAAGCGATCGAGAAGGCGCGCGTCACGCTCGACCCCGCGCAGCGCGCCAAGCTCTACGAGACCGTGGCGCAGAACGTGGCGAAGGACCGCCCCATCATCTATCTCTTCCACCGCAACTGGCTGTGGGCGCACAACGCCAAGCTCACCGGGCTGCGCACCGTTCCCGATGGCATGGTCCGCGTCCAGGGTTTGAAGATGAACTGAGATGCTTCGCTTCCTGCTGCAGCGCCTCGCGACGATCGTCCCGACGCTGTTCTTCGTCTCGGTCCTGATCTTCGGGCTGCAGCAGCTCCTTCCCGGCGATCCGGCCACCGCGCTTGCGGGCGAAGAGCGCGATCCGGAGGCAATTCGGTATCTAAGACAGAAATTTCATCTCGACGAGCCCCTGCCGGTGCGCTACTGGTACTGGGCCTCGGGCGTCCTGAAAGGCGACCTCGGCGACTCGGTGCGCATCCAGAAGCCGGTCACCGAGCTCATCCTGGAGAAGCTGCCGGTGACGATCCAGCTCGCCACGATGGCGATGCTGATCGCGCTCGTGATCGGCGTGACCGCGGGCGTGATTTCGGCGGTGAAGAGAGACACCTGGTGGGACTACGGCGCCAACGTGTTCGCGCTATGGGGGCTGTCGACACCGAACTTCTGGCTCGGCATCCTGCTCATCCTGGTCTTCGCGGTGCAGCTCGGCTGGCTGCCGGCGTCGGGCTACGTCAGCCCGTTCGAAGACCTGGGGGCCAACCTGGCGGCGATGATCATGCCGGCGTTCGTACTGGGCAACGCAATCGCCGCGGTCCTGATGCGCCATACGCGCAGCGCGATGCTCCAAGTCCTTTCTTCGGATTACGTCAGGACGGCCAGAGCGAAGGGACTGGATGAAAGGGTGGTGGTGTTGAAGCACGCGCTGCGCAATGCCCTGATCCCCATCATCACCCTCGGCGCCCTCGAATTCGGCACCCTCCTCTCGGGCGCGGTGCTCACCGAGCAGGTCTTCACCATTCCCGGCTTCGGCAAGCTGATCGTCGACGCGGTGTTCAACCGCGACTATTCCGTTGTGCAGGGGGTAGTGCTCTTCACCGCCACCGTCTACATCATGCTCAACCTGCTGGCCGATCTGGCGTACTTCTTCGTCAACCCGCGGATGAGGCACTGATGGCGGCCGTTGTTTTTCAAGATGCAGAGCCCAAGCCAGGAGGAAAAACCTGGAAACGTCTGCGCCGTCGCGGCGGCGCGATGTTCGGGCTCACAGTGGTGGTGTTCTTCGTCCTCACCGCCGTGCTCGCGCCCTGGCTCGCGCCGTACGATCCCCTGGCGACGAGCTGGAGCGAGGTGCGCGGCGCGCCGGGCGCGGCGCACCTGTTCGGCTCCGACGAGCTGGGGCGCGACGTGCTCTCGCGCATCATCTGGGGTGCGCGCGCCTCGATCCTCGCGGGCGTGGTGTCGGTGTCGATCTCGCTCGCCCTCGGCGTGCCGATCGGCATGGCGGCGGGCTACCTCGGCCGATGGGCCGACGCGCTGATCTCGCGCATCACGGACGCCATGCTCGCCTGCCCGTTCCTGATCCTCGCGATCGCGCTCGCCGCTTTCCTCGGCCCGAGCCTCACCAACGCGATGATCGCGATCGGCATCTCCGCCACGCCGGTGTTCATCCGGCTCACGCGCGCGCAGGTGCTGGCGGCCAAGTCGGAGGATTACGTCGAAGCGGCGCGCGCGCTCGGCAATCCGCACCTGCGCATCGCGCTGCGGCACATCTTCCCCAACATCGTGGCGCCGCTCATCGTGCAGGCGACCCTCGCGATCGCCGCGGCCGTCATCGCCGAGGCCAGCCTGTCGTTCCTGGGTTTGGGACAACAACCCCCCGTGCCCAGCTGGGGAAGCATGCTTAATACCGCGCGCAACTACGTCGACCAGGCGCCGTGGATCGCGATCTGGCCTGGCCTATCGATCTTCCTGCTGGTCCTTTCTTTCAACCTGCTCGGCGACGGATTGCGCGACGCTCTCGATCCCCGGCACCGCGCCTAGCACCGCCTCGCGCAGGAAAAGCTCGGCCAGCGCGCCGGGCGGGCGGCCGCTCGGATGCACGATGCTCCAGCGCCCCAGGACATAGACGTCGTCGCTGCCCTCGGCGAGCCGCGAGAGAAGCTCGGGACGCCCGGCGACATGCAGGGTCGCCTGGGCGCCGGGGTGGCGAGCGCAAAAGGCGGCGATGAGCTCGGCCGCGACCCCGCGCACCTCCGAGTCCGCGGCAATGCGCAGGTGCTCGGCCTTCGCGCGCCTGAACGCCGCGAGCTTGGCGTCCGCGCGAACCAGACAGTGGACCAACTCGTGGCAGGTCTCGAGCAGCGTGTGTCCGGCGCCGGTGAGGCGCAGGCCTCTCCCCTGGTGCTCGAACAGCATCACCTCGAGCGTCGACGCGAGCTTCTTCAGCTGAAGCGACACGGTCGGCTGGGCGAGGTGCAGCTCCTCGGCCGCGCGCGTGACGCTGCCGAGGCGGGCGACGGCCTCGAACACGAGAAGCTGCGACAGTAGCCCATGGCGGAAGAATCGACGCGGATGCGCGCGGGACATCTCGGCTCCTGTTCGGTAACCGAGGTCTCGCTTGCAGCGCCGTTGCGGCGCTGCCGGGGTGACCGGGGATGTTCTCCGGCTTGACGATCACCCCGCGGAAAGCTACTCCCCTGCGGGTAAAGGAAGCATACAGGAATTCGGAAATCGGGGTCAGACCCCGATTCTTCTTTTTTGGGGTCTGACCCCGATTTCGTCACATTGCGATTCGCAATAGTTCCCATCGCACAACGTCATTTTTCTTCCGGCGGCGGCGCCGACAGAATCGGCTGCATGCTCGTTACCCCCGAATTCTGGTCCGCCCTCGCTGCGATCGTCGTGATCGACCTGGTGCTCGCCGGCGACAACGCCATCGTGATCGCCCTCGCCGCCCGCAATCTTCCCAAGTCCGTGCAGCGCCGCGCCATCGTCTGGGGCACGGTCGGCGCGGTGGTGGTGCGCGCGAGCCTCACGGTCGCGGTGCTGTGGCTGCTCGAGGTCCCCGGGCTCATGGGCGCGGGCGGGGTGCTGCTCGTCTGGATCGCCTACCGGCTGCTCGCGGGGGACGACGGCGGCAAGGACCACGAGGTCACCGCGGCGAGCGGCTTCTGGAGCGCGATGCGCACCATCGTCGTCGCCGACGCGGTGATGGGCCTCGACAACGTGCTCGCGGTGGCCGGGGCGGCTCAGGGCAGCGTGCTGCTCGTCGTCGCCGGCCTCGTCATCAGCATCCCGATCGTGGTCTGGGGATCGACCCTGATCCTCGACTGGCTCGAGCGCTTCCCCGGGCTGCTCTACGTCGGCGGCGCGGTGCTCGCCTGGACCGCCGCCAAGATGCTCGCCGACGAGCCTTTGCTGCAGGAGCTGCTCGACTCGCGCTCGGGGCTCAGGACGCTGCTTTTCGTGGTCGTCATCGGCGGCGTGCTGGGTCTCGCATGGCTGCGCAACCGCAAGGCCGCCGCCGCGCGGCAAGACTCTCGAAAGGAGGCCGTGCAATGAAGGTTCTCGTCCCGGTCGATGCTTCCAGCGTCGCGCTCGCCCCGATCGCGCACCTGCGCGCCCTCGGCGCCTCGGGCGTGGAGATCGAAGTCCTGCTCCTCAACGTCCAGCCGCGCTTTCACCGGCACATCGCGCAGTTCTCGAGCCGCCGCGCGCGCGACCTGCTGCGCCAGGAGCGCAGCCAGCTCGCGATGGCCAAGGCGATCGAGGCGCTGTCGCACACGCGGCTGCTCTGGCGAGCGTTCACGGAAGTCGGCCGCCCCGCCGAGCGAATCGCCGCGGTCGCCGAGCGCGAGCAGGTCGACGAGATCATGATGGGCGTCGGCCGCCACCCGCAGTGGCTGCGCTGGATCAACCCGTCGATCGCGCACGGCGTGATCGCGCGCACCGACATCCCTGTGGGCGTTCTCGCCCGCGGCCAGGCCGGACTCCTCGAGCGCTACGCGCTGCCCGCCGGCGTCGCCGGCATCGCGGCGCTGCTGCTCAGCGCCGAGTAAAGTCGGCCGCCACGACCTCGGCCTCGACGCCGTCGGCTTCGGCGGCGTCGTAATTGAGCTCGATCTTGATGCCGTTCGGGTCGTAGAAGAAAAGCTGGAACAGCGCCTGGCCGCTCGCGCGCCGGCGGCTGAAGGCGATTCTCTCTTTTTGCAGATGGTCAATCATGGCGCGCAATCCCGTCGCCCGGAAAGCGATGTGGTCGATGGCGCCGGTGCCTTCTTCCTGGTCTTTTTTGCCCGACGTCCGACCAAGGTACCTTTTCTGGTTCTCATCCGCGCTTTTCGCGCTCGGCCCGATGTGCACCACATCGGTGTCGCCGAGGTACATCCAGTGCACAGGAAAGCCGAAGTCGGGGTGCGGCCCGGAACGCATGCCGAGCACGCGCGCGTACCAGTCGCGCGTGGCGTCGATGTCGTCGGCCGCGACCAGGAAATGCTCGATGTGCGAAAGCGGCATGCACTAATATATAACGAGGAGGAACGCATGTACGTCGCAGATGGAAAGCGCCTTACGACGGCGGGCGCGCGCAAGGCGCTCGACACGGCGCTCGCTCGGGCGAAAGAGTCCGGCATCGCGGTCACGGTCGCGGTCGTCGACGCCGGCGGGCACCTGCTCGCGCTCGAGCGCATGGAAGGCGGCAAATTCCATACCGTCCACTCGGCCACCACGAAGGCGGTATGCGCCGCGTCCAACAAGCGCGCCACCGGATCCAAAGGCGCGGTCGGCCAGGCGCTCGACGTCGCCCACGCGCTCGGCCTGGCGCTCGCCGCCGGCCCGGAGCGCTGGACCGCGATGGAAGGCGGCGCGCCGATCATGGCCGGCGGCGAATGCATCGGCGGCGTCGGCGTCGCCGGCGGTAACTGGGAATTCGACGAGCGCGTGGCGCAGGAAGCCGCGGCATCCCTCTCTTGAAAGACCCGAAATGAAAGTCGCGTGCATCGGCATGGGATGGTGGTCCGACGTGCTCGGCGACGCGATCAAGCGCTCGGGCAAGCTCACCATCGCCGGCTGCTATACCCGTTCGGCCGAGAAGCGCGACAAGTTCGCCGCCAAGTACGGCTGCCGCGCCTATCCCTCGTACGAGGCGGTGCTCGCCGATCGCACGATCGAGGCGATCGTCAACACCACCCCGAACGCCGCCCACCTGGAGACCACGCGCGCCGCGGCCGAGGCCGGCAAGCACGTGTTTCTCGACAAGCCGATCGCCAACACGGTCGCCGACGCGCGCGCCCTCACCGAGGCCTGCCGCAGGGCGAAGGTCGTGCTCGCGCTAGGGTATCAACGCCGCCGGGAAA
>DATMJC010000123.1:0-10932 GCA_035554435.1 Burkholderiales bacterium
GAGCTGCACCCCGCTCTGCGGCATCTTGTTCCAGTAGATCGGAAGCCCGGCGCCGCAGAGGTACGAGCCGCAGGCGATGCCGACGCCGCGGCCATGCGGCAGTTTTCGATGTTTCTCTTTGAAGGAAGAGCGTGCTACGACCTGGTTAATGCACTCGGCGAGGCCAATCGAGCCGACCTTCAGCCAGTTCGCGGTGAGCGAATCGGGCTTCACGATCATGCCGAGGCGCAGCTCCGCCGGATCCATGCCGAGCTTCTCGGCGATCTTGTCGAGCTGGATTTCCTGCCCGAAGCGCGGATGCGGCGTGCCGTGGCCGCGCTTGGGGCCGCAAGGTGGCTTGTTGGTGAAGACGCGCGCGGCCTCGAACTTGTAGCGCGGGATCGCGTACGTCACGGTCTGGAGCGCGCCGGTGTAGAAGGTGCTCGCGACGCCGTAGGAGCCGTAGCCGCCGCCGTCGACCAGCGTCTGCAGGTGCATGCCGGTGAGCTTGCCGTCCTTGCTCACGCCGGTGCGGAACTTCATCAGCACCGGATGGCGGCCGCGGTGCATGTAGAACACTTCCTCGCGGTTGAGGCAGATCTTGACCGGGCGGCCGAGGATCATCGCGGCCTTCGCCACCGTCATCTCGTGGTTGCACACGTCACACTTGCCGCCAAAGCCGCCGCCGTTGGGCGTTGCAATTACCCGAACATGCGAAGCAGGAATTTGGAGAACACGTGAGAGCGAGCGATGCACGTAGTGCGGCACCTGCGTGGAAGACCACAGCGTGAGCTTGCCCTCCCCGTCGACCTCCGCCACGGCGGCATGCTGCTCGATCGGCAGGTGGGTGTTGCCCTCGTAAAAGAACAGGTCCTCGAACACATGGTCGGACGCGTCGATCGCTTCCGTCACCTCGTTCGAGCGCCCCGCGAACTCGAAGGCCTGAAGGCGGTGGATGTTGCCCAGCTCGCTGTAGGCGTGAATCCTCGGCTCCGGGTTCTGCAATGCTTCCACGGGATCCGAGATCGTTTTGAGGGGCTTGTACTTCACCTCGATCAAATCCAGAGCTTCGGAAGCGGTCTGCTCATCCTTCGCCACCACCGCGGCCACCGGATCGCCGACGTAGCGCACGTGCTCCGGCGCGAGCGGATACTCGTCCTGAGTCACCGGCAGGATGCCGAAGCTGACCGGGAAGTCCTTGCCGGTCAGCACCAAGTGGACACCGGGATGCTTCCTTGCTCTTTCTATATCCATTGATTCGATGAAAGCGTGCGGGTGCGGGGAACGCAGCAGGCGCATGTGCAGCATGCGCGGAAGGACGAGGTCGTCGGCGAACCGAGTCTGGCCGGTGACCTTGGCGCGGCCGTCGACGCGCCGGCGCGGCTTGCCGATGACCTTCATGCTTTCGCCTCGAGTCGTTTCGCCGCCTCTTCGATCGCCTCGAAGATCTGCTGGTAGCCGGTGCAGCGGCACAGGTTGCCCGAGACCGCCTCCCGGATCCGTTCGCGCGAGGGATTCGGCTCGCGCTCGAGCAGGGCCTTGGCGGTCATGAGGATGCCGGGGGTGCAGTAGCCGCACTGAGCGGCGCCGAGGTCGGCGAACGCGGCTTGCAGCGGGTGGAGCTGGGCGCCCCGCGCCAGCCCCTCGACGGTCTCGACGTGGCGGCCGGCACACTCGACCGCGAGGAGCAGGCAGGAGAGCTGCGGCTCGCCATCGACCAGCACCGCGCAGGCGCCGCATTCGCCGAGCTCGCAGCCGTGCTTGGTGCCGGTGAGGGCGAGGTCCTCTCGCAGCACCTCGAGCAGCGTCTTGTACGGGGCGAACGAGGCCTCGACCGTCTCGCCGTTGACGCTCAGGTTGAGCTGCACGTTGCGCCGCATGCCTGGACCCGTTCCCTTGTCGCTCGATTGTTCGTACCCCGAACAATTCCGGCGCCTACTCTACTCCAAAGCCCCTCTGGCGCACAGGGTCGGCGCGGCGGTAAGATCGCACGCTACCCCCCAATTACTGTCGTTCCCCCCGGAGAGCCCCCACATGACGCTACGCATCGGCGACGAAGCCCCCAATTTCAAGGCCGAAACCACGCAGGGCCCGATCGATTTCCACCAGTGGATCGGCAACGGCTACGCGGTGCTGTTCTCGCACCCGAAGGATTTCACCCCGGTGTGCACCACCGAGCTCGGCACCATGGCCAAGATGAAAACCGAATTCGACAAGCGCAACACCAAGATCATCGGCCTGTCGGTCGACCCGGTGAACGACCACGAGCGCTGGGCGAAGGACATCGAGGAGACCCAGGGCACGGCGCCGAACTATCCGATCATCGGCGACGCCGACCTCAAGATCTCGAAGCTCTACGACATGCTGCCGGCCGAAGCCACCCCCGGCAAGCGCACCGCCGCCGACAACCAGACCGTGCGCACGGTGTTCGTCGTCGGGCCCGACAAGAAGATCAAGCTGGTCCTCTACTACCCGATGACCACCGGCCGCAACTTCGACGAGGTGCTGCGCGTGCTCGACTCGATCCAGCTCACCGCGAAGTACCGCGTCGCCACGCCGGCCAACTGGAAGCAGGGCCAGGACGTGATCATCGCGGGCTCGGTGAGCGACGACGAGGCGAAGAAGCTCTTCCCGCAGGGGTGGAAGTCACCCAAGCCTTACCTGCGGATCACGCAGCAGCCCAAGTAGGCTGCGTCAGCAGCTCACCGCAAGGGCGGACTTGCGCCCGCCTTGCGGTCGAAGGTCTACTGTGGACCGCCGCGGACGTCGAAGGCGTCCACGACGATGAAGGCGGTGCTGCTCACGGACTCGACCTCGATCGTGTGCTGACCCGGGGCCAGCCCGTCGATCGAGAAGATCGCGTGCGCGTAGTTTTCACGCGGGGACCTTAAGAAGTTATCGATTTGTCCCTTGGAAACGCCGTCGACACGAATGATGACCGGCCCGATGCTGTTCTTCTGGCAGCCGATATAGCTCACGCCGGTGCCGGTGAAGGTGAACCTGGCGATCGAGCCGGCGGCATCGGCTCTTTGTGTCGCCCCTTCGCTCCAGGCCCGGTTGATGTTGCGGCTCCACTTGCCGGTATAGGTCGTCGCCGCCACCTGGCTATTGGGAAGCGTGTCGTCTTCCTGGAAGCGCCTTCCGGGCGTGGTCACGTTGAATGCGTCCACCACGATCTTGATGCCCGTCGAGGCGGGGTTCTTCCGGCCGCTCGCCGTGATCGTCAAGTGGTGGTCGACATCGGGCGCCAGTCCGTTTGCCCTGAACAGAATTTCCTGGAACGTTGGCGTCGCAGAGTACGTGTCGACGTCGGTGGATGCGCCGTCCAACTGCACAGTCGCGAAGCCGAAGTCGGGGCCGCGACCGCTTTGCCAGGCGATGGACGTTCCGCGGAAGGTAAAGGTGAGGCTATCGCCCGCGGTCGTGGTAAACCTCGCACCACCCCGCGGATTTTCGGGCGCCGATTCGACGCCGCCGCCGCTCCAGTTGGCGGAGTGGTCCTCGGTGGCGTCGTAGATGCAGGCGGGATCGGGGTTGCCGGCACACGGGTCGTTCGCGGTGAGGTCAGGGGGGACCCAGGTGCCGCTGTATTGGACGGCGGAGTCGTTCTCCTGGAAATGCGACACGATCTGCGGTTCCACGTCGAACGCATCCACCACCACGACCGCAGGGCTGGCTGAGGTCACCCGGATCGTCAGCGTGTGCTGGCCGGGGCTCAAGTCGTGCAGCGTAACGATAGGCGTGTGCATTTCCTGCGGGCGGGCGAAGAGATCGACGTGCCTGACCGGACCCCCATCCACGCTGACGTCTGCGGTTCCGCCGTCTCCGCTGCGGGCGCCGATCCAGGTCACCCACCTGCCGCTGAACGTGAATTGCACCGTGGCGCCGGCCGTCGTGGTTCGCACGGCAGAACCGCCGCTCCATCCGAACTTGGAGTCGGCCGGGCCCCAATCGCCAGGGCTCAACGTGACGCTCGGATCGGTTTGCTCGAAACGCCCAGGGTTACTGACGCCGCCAGCGTTCGTCGTGCCAGGATTGCCGCCGCTGGGATTGTCGCTGCCTCCGCCGCCCCCGCAGGAAGCCAGCAGACCCGCGAACAAGACACCGATATACGCTGCGTTGCGCTTCATGAGTCATTCCTTCCCTGGAAAATCGCCCGCGCGTAGTGTGGGACTCGAAGGTGTCGCCCTTCCGCAGGGCAGCATGGTCCGGACGACTCTCACGTGAGCCAAACGAACCGTACGAACGCTTGAGCTGACGGCGGGCTTTCGCGCCGCGGTGGCGGGCGATTCCGGCGTCCAAGGGACGGCGTGCCGCCATGCGCGGGAATCGCATGGGGAATCGCTAACTTTACAGCGGCAATGTTCCGTAACAATCAGTTACGGACGCACCTGCCGTGGGGGTGTACGCTGCGTTTCACCATGAAGCGCGTGCTGATACTCCTACTTCTTGCGGTCGCGAGCGCTCCGGCGCTCGCGGGCGGCTGGCACGGGCATAGCCGCGTGATCGTTGGCTTCAACTTTGGGGTGCCGGTGTACGCGCCCTGGTACTACTACCCCCCGCCGGCCTACTACTACCCGCCAGCCGTCTACGCGCCGCCCACACCGACCACCTACGTCGAGCGCAGTGACGTGGCGGATCAGGCGCCCGCGCAGCCGCCCGCCACCTGGTACTTCTGCCGCGAAGCGAACGGGTATTACCCGTACGTGAAGCAGTGCCCCGGCGGCTGGATGCGCGTGCCGGCGCAGCCGCAGAACTGATCCCATGAAAAAGCTGCTTGTCGGAATCGGCGTGCTGGCACTCGCCGGTTGCGTCACGCCGCCGCCGACCGGGCCGAGCGTGATGGCGCTGCCGGGGACGGGCAAGAGCTTCGACGAATTCCGTCACGACGATCACGACTGCCGCGGATATGCCGCATATCAGAGCGGCGCTCAGGGGGCCGATCAGGCTGCGAGAGATTCGACTGTCAACAGCGCCGCGGTCGGCGCGATTGTCGGCACCGCCGCAGGCGCGGCGCTCGGCGGGAACGGCCATGCCGCGCTTGCCGGCGCAGGCCTGGGCACAGCGACCGGCGCGATGGTCGGCTCGAGCGCCGGAGCGCAGGGCACGTACAGCGTCCAGCGCCGCTACGACAACGCCTTCACGCAGTGCATGTACGCCAAGGGCAACAAGGTGCCGATGGCGGTCGCGCCGCCACGCCAGGCCGCGTCCTCGAACCCTTCGTACTACCGCCCGCCTCCGCCGCCTCCGCCGCCGTCGTACGGGCCGCCTCCGCCACCGCCGCCGTCGGTCCGCAGCACGCCTCCGCCACCGCCATCGGTGGGAGGCACGCCTCCGCCGCCACCGGCAGGCACGCCACCACCGCCCCCTCCGGGCGCATAGAAGCTACTGGCGCGTCGCTCGACGCGCGCTCTCCAGCAAAGACGCCTTCATGAGGAAGGCCTTGTGGCGCGCCGGGTCCGCGGCAGTCGCGCGCAGCTCGTCGAAGCGGCGCGCGCGCTGCGCCGGATCGCGCTCCTCCAGGCGGCGCTTGTTCGCCACGGTCTGCTCCTGCACGTACTCGATGTTGAGCGGCCTGCGCCGCGCCTCGTAGGTGTCGAGCGATTCTTCATCGGTTTCTCGCCGGATGACCTTGTCCAGAAGGTCGGCGAGGTCCCAGGCCTCGTGAATTCCCGAGTTCAGGCCGAGCCCGCCGATCGGATTGTTCACGTGCGCCGCATCCCCGCACAGGAAGACGCGCCCCCTGCGGAAGTGCTTCGCCACGCGCTGGTGCACGTTGTAGAGGTTGAGGTGAAGGTAGTCCCTCTCTCCCTCTGGAACATAGATCCGGGCGAGGCGCGCGCTCACCGCGGCGTCCGAGAGCGCTTCCTCGTCGGACTCGTCCGCGCGCGTGTTGAACACCGCGCGCCAGCGCCCCGTCAGATCGTCGCCGGCGACCTTGAAGAGATTGGTCCACTCGGCCGGATCGGCCATGTAGGCACGGTTGCAGCAGCCAAGGGCGGCGGCGAAGTCGAACTTCGTCGTGACGACCAGAAAGCGCTCCGGCCAGGTATAGCCCTCGAACTCGATGCCGAGGAGCTTGCGCACGGTGCTGCGGCCGCCGTCGGCGCCGATGACGTAGTCGGCGACGAAGCGTCGCTCTCCCGCCGTGACGGTGACCTGCTTTTCGTCCTGCTCGAGCCCAACAACTGACATGCCAAGAAAAACCTCGGCGTTCGCCATCCCTTTCAGCCGAGCGAGCGCCATGTTGGCGAGCTTGTGCTGCTCGGTCTGGACCACGAACGGGAAGTCGGTCTCGCCGCGCAGCCGCTCGAAATCGAACTCGGCGATGCGCTCGAGTGTCGGCCGGTCCCAGAACTCGAAGGTGCGCGCCACCAGCCCCACGCGGATGTACTCGTCGATCAGGCCGAGCTCGGCGAGGATCTCGAGCGTCGGCGGCTGCGTGGTCGAGGCGCGGGGGGCGTCGTCTATGTCCTCCCGCGCTTCGAGCAGCGCGACCGAATGGCCCAGGCGCGCGGCGGCGAGCGCGGCGACGCTGCCCACCGGCCCGGCGCCGACGACGAGGATGTTCCGCCGCTGCATGGATCGCGGCGATTATACTGACCCGGTGATCGAGCCCTGCCGCCTGGGAGCGAAGGAAGCAGCCGCGCGCATCGAGCGCGGCGAGCTCAGCGCGCGCGGCCTGCTCGAGAGCTGCCTCGAGCGCATCGGCGCTCGTGAAGCCGAGGTGCAGGCCTGGACTTTCTTGGACAGAGAAGCTGCTCTTTCCCAGCTCAATCACGTTGGAGAAGCAGGGCCGTTGCGAGGCGTGCCCATAGGCGTGAAAGACATCTTCGACACCCACGACATGCCGACCGAATACGGCTCGCGCATCTATGCCGGCCACCGCCCGCGCGCCGATTCGGCGCCGGTGGCGCTCGCCCGCGCGGCCGGCGGCGTGATCCTCGGCAAGACGGTGACCTGCGAGTTCGCGACGTTCGTGCCGTCGAGGACACGCAATCCGCACAATGCGGCGCATACGCCCGGCGGCTCCTCGAGCGGGTCGGCCGCCGCGGTCGCCGACTTCATGGTGCCGCTCGCCTTCGGCACGCAGACGTCCGGCTCGGTGATCCGCCCCGGCTCCTACTGCGGCGTGGTGGCCTGCAAGCCGACCTACAACCTGCTGCCGCGCGCAGGCGTGCACCCGAACGCCGACTCGCTCGATACGATCGGGGTCTACGCGCGCAGCGTCGAGGACGTCGCGTTCTTCCTCGAGGCGCTAACCGGGCGCACCGATTTGCAGGGGCGAATCGATCGGCCGCGCATCGGCGCCTGCCGCACCTGGGAGTGGGGGCTGGTCGAGCCGCCCATGGCGTCGGCCTTCGAAACCGCGGCGAAGAAGCTCGATGCGGGCGAGCTTCGGCTTCCGGAGTCGTGGCGCAATTTGCGTGAGGCACAGGCGACCATCATCCGCTACGAGGGCGCGCGTTCGCTCGCCGACGAATACCGCCGCTTCGCCGATTCTCTCGACCCGGCGTTGCGCCGGCGCTGCGAAGAGGGCTACGCCACGGACGCGCGAAAGTGCCAGGACGCGCTCTCCTATGCGGCTCGCTGCCGGGCCGCGTTGAGCGATGCCTTCGGCGACTGCGATGTGCTGATCGCCCCGGCGGCGACCGGCGAGGCGCCCGAGGGACTGGGCTCTACGGGCAACGTGGCGATGAACGTGGTGTGGACGCTGCTCCACGTGCCGTGCGTGTCGGTGCCGATGGGCGTCGGCCCCAACGGCCTGCCGCTCGGGCTGCAGGTCATCGGGCGGATCGGGGAGGACGCGCGAACCCTCGCCTGCGCGCGCTGGATCGAAGCCCGGATGAAGGAGAACCGGGCATGAGACGGCTTCTTCTCTTGCTTCTATTTTCAGTCTGGGCAAACGCTTCGCTGGCCCAAGCCTGGCCGCAGAAGCCGGTGAAGGTGATCGTGCCGTTTCCTCCCGGTGGCGTGACCGATTCGATCGCGCGCATCACCGCCGACTGGCTGACCCAGAGGCTGGGGCAACCCGTCATCGTGGAGAATCGTCCCGGCGCGAGCGGCGCGATCGCGGCCGAGCTGGTGGCTCGCGCCGAGCCCGACGGCTACACGCTCTTCTCCGCCGCGACGCCGCAGCTCGCGATCGTGCCGCATGTGCAGAAGATCAACTACGACCCGGTGAAGGACTTCGCGCCGATCTCGATCGTCGGCACGAATCCGTTCGCGCTCGGTTGCAACCGGAAGCTCGCGGCCACCAGCCTGAAGCAGCTCGTCGACTACGCCAGGGCTCATCCGGGCGAGCTGAGCTACGCCTCGCCGGGCTCGGGGTCGGTCGGCCACCTCACGATGGAGCTCTTTCTCGCACGCGCCGGACTGAAGATGGAAGCGGTGCTCTACAAGGGCGGCGGCCCGGCGATCGCCGATGTCGTGGCCGGCCACGTGCCCTGCTACTTCGGCAACCTGAACGAGATCCTGCCGCACGCCGGCGGCGGCAAGATCAACGTGCTCGCGGTCTCGGGCGAAGCTCGTGCGCCGCAGCTCCCGCAGGTGCCCACCGTAGCCGAGCAGGGCTATCCGGGGTTCCGCACGGTCACCTGGAACGGCTACGTCGCGCCGTCCGCCACGCCGAAATCCATCGTCGAGCGCCTCTCACGCGAGATCGCCGCGGGATGCAAGGACGCCGCCTTCGCCGCCCGACTGGAGAAGATCGGTGTCGATCCCGTCTGCGGCACGCCCGCCGAGTTCGAGCGCGCCGTGCGCGACGACCTGGCGCTCTGGAAGGAAGCCGTGCAGGCGGCCGGGATCAAGCCGCAATGAGCCTGCGCGTCGCCATTCCGGATCTCATCTCGCCTTCGTATTTCCCCGCGATCGCAGCCGTGGAGCTCGGCTGCTTCCGGCAGGAAGGCCTCGACGCCACCGTCGAGCTGCTTTTCCCCGTCACCAAGACCTACGAGGAGCTGCGCGAAGGCAGGCTCGATTTCGTGGGCGGCGCCTCGCATGCGGCGCTTTATGCGTTCAAGGACTGGCAGGGAGGAAGGCTCCTCTGCGCGCTCGCGCAGCACATGTATTGGTTTCTTGTCGTTCGAAAAGACCTGGACGCGAAGCGGGGAGACCTTGAGGTCGTGAGAGGTCAACGAATCGGCGCGGCGCCTGGGCCGGTCGACGGGTTGAAGCAGATGCTGAAGGCCGCCGGCATCGATCCTGAGCGCGACGTGAAGATCGGCCCGGTGCCCGGTGCCATCGGCGAGTCGGCATCGTTCGGGCTGCTCGCGGCGAAGGCGCTCGAGGAGGGAAAGATCGACGGATTCTGGGCGAACGGCATGGGCGCGGAGGTCGCGGTGCGAAGCGGCGTCGGCACGCTCGTGCTCGACGCGCGCCGCGAGGGAAACGCGGAGGCCAAGGGATACACCTTTCCCGCCTTGGTTGCCTCTCAGAAGCTTATTGCTGCAAAACCGGAGGTGGCCCGAGCGGCGATTCGAGCGGTCAGGGCGGCGCAGCAGATCCTGAAGCGCGACCCGGGCCGCGCCACCGAGGTGGGGAAGAAGCTCTTTCCCGCGACCGAGGCAAGCCTGATCGCCGATCTGATCCGCCGCGATGCGCCGTTCTACGATCCGCAGATCTCCCCGCGCTCGGTCGAGTCGATGAACCGCTTCGCGCGCGATCTGGGCCTTCTCTCCCGGACGGTCGGCTACGAAGACGTGGTATGGACCGGCTGAAGGGCAAGGTCGCGGTCGTCACCGGGGGCGCGTCGGGCATAGGCAAGGCGATCGCGCTGCGCCTCGCCGGCGACGGCGCCTCGATCGTGATCGCCGACCTGCAGAAGTACGACGAGGCCGCGGCCGCGATCGCCAAGGCCACGGGCTGCAAGACTCTTGGCTTGCGAACCGACGTGTCGAACGAGACCGACGTCTCCAGCCTGGCTGCTCAAACGATGACAGCCTTCGGCCGGCTGGACATCCTGGTGAACAACGCCGCCGTGTTCAGCTCGCTCGAGCTGCGGCCGTTCCAGGACATTCCGATCGAGGAATTCCGCCGCGTGATGGAGGTGAACATCCTGGGCGTCTGGCTCTGCTGCCGGGCGTGCGTGCCGCACATGCGCCGCGGCGGCTACGGTCGCATCGTCAACCTGGCCTCCGGCGCGCCGCTGAAGGGCGTGCCGCTTTTCCTGCACTACATCTCGAGCAAAGGCGCCGTGATCGCCATGACGCGCGGCCTTGCGCGCGAGCTGGGCAAGGACGGCATCACCGTGAACGCGCTCGCGCCGGGCTTCACCCTGTCGGAAAACGTGGCGCAGCACCCGGCCCACGTGCGCCAGGGCGAGATCACCAGGATGACCCGCGCCATCCAGCGCGACGAGAAGCCCGAAGACCTCGTCGGCACGGTGAGCTTCCTCGCGAGCGAGGATGCGGCCTTCCTCACCGGGCAGACGATCGTCGTCGACGGCGGGTCGGCGATGCTTTGAGGAAAAGTGGTCTGACCCCTTTTTCCGTTACACAATTCCGTCCGGGAGAACCCCGAGGCGACCAGTCACCTCCGGCGAGCGCAGGAACCCGCGCGGCGCCGAATGCAGGCGCTCGAAGCCGTCGCGCGTCACGCGCACCAGCTCGCCGACCTGCACACCGGCCTTCTGGTCAGGCGTGATGACGTTGGGCTGCACCACCACGGTCATGTTCTCTTCCAGCGTCATCTGCGGGAGCGGCCCGGCCGGGCGGCTGCGCGAGCCGACGATCGGCGGCAGGTAGCCGCCGCCGAAGCCGTGCATGAGGTCGTCGTAGATGGTGAAGCCGCGCTCTTCGATGATGCCCGCCGCGGCGACGATCTCTTCCATGGTCGTGCCGTGGCGGATCACGCCGGTGACCGCGTCGAACGCGGCCTCGGCGGTGTCGTGCAGCGACTGGTAGAGCGGCGTGGGATCGGCGCCGACGGTGAAGCTGCGCAGCACCTGCCCCG
>DATMJC010000124.1:0-16576 GCA_035554435.1 Burkholderiales bacterium
TCCGCCTCGCGGACATCTATCGCGCCTTCGTGCTCGATCCGGACCTGACCGGCGAGCGCCTCGCCGAGCACTGGAAGCACGTCGACGCTTCGCTCGGCGCGTCGCTCCGCCAGCTCTCCGCAAAGGAAACTGCCACATGACCTCGATTTCCCGCGCCGAGCGCCTGATCGTCGCGCTTGACCTCCCGACCCCCGCCGAGGCGCGCGCGCTGGTCGAGCGCCTCGGCGATGCGGTGAGGTTCTACAAGGTGGGGCTCGAGCTCTTCAGCGCGCCGGGCTGCTTCGAGCTCGTGGCGTGGCTCACGGAACGCGGCCACAAGGTCTTCGCAGACCTCAAGTTCCACGACATTCCCGAGACCGTGCGGCGCGCGGTCGCCAACGTGCGCAGCCGCGGCGCAAACTTTCTCACCGTGCACGGCCACCGCTCGGTGATGGAGGCCGCGGCGAGCGAGAAGGGGCCGATGAAGATCCTCGCCGTGACGGTGCTCACCAGCTTCGACCAGAGCGACCTCGACGAGATGGGCGCCACGAAGACGCTCGAGCAGCTGGTTCTCGCCCGCGCGAAGGGCGCCGTGGAGGCGGGCTGCGACGGCGTAATCGCTTCGGGGCACGAGGCGGCAACGCTGAAAGCCGAGTTCGGCAAGCGCCTGCTCGTAGTGACGCCTGGAATCCGTCCCGCCGGGACGGCGGCGGGCGACCAGAAGCGCACGGTCGACGTAGCCCAAGCATTCAGAAACGGCGCCGACTATATCGTCGTCGGGCGACCGATCCGTGCGGCGGCGGACCCGCGCGCCGCGGCGGCGGCGATCCAGGACACGATCGCTAAGGTTTTTCCAGCGACTGGAGCAGCCGCCTGAGGTGCTCGTGGTGGGGGAGGAGGGGGCCGTAGAAGAGCTCGGCGCCGTCGCGCTCGACCAGGAGGGTGGGAAAGTTCTCCACCTCCCGGTCGCCGACTTCGGCGGCGTTGTCTTCGATGTCGAGCCAGCGGAAGCGCGCGCCGGGGAATTCCTTCGCCAGCTCGAAGAAGCCCTCGCGGTAGCCCTCGCAGCTGTCGCACCACAGGGCGCAAATACAGGTGACATTCACGGTGACGCTCTAGGTCGAGTCCATCGATGCCCGATTCTATTCACGCGCTCGCTGGAATAGCGGGGCTTCTCGCGCTGGCCTGGCTCGCCGGCGAGAAGCGCCGCGCGGTGCCGTGGCGGGCGGTCGGGGCCGGCCTCGCGTTGCAGCTCGTCATGGCGGTCGTGTTCCTGAAGGTCACGCTGGTGAAGGAAGCCTTTCTTAAGCTGAACGACGCGCTGCTCGTCCTCGAGCAGGCGACCCAGGCCGGAACGGGCTTCGTATTCGGCTACCTCGGCGGCGGCCCGGCCCCGTTCCAGGTGACCGATGCCAATGCAACTTTCGTGCTCGCCTTCCGGGCGCTGCCGCTCGTGCTCGTGATCAGCGCGTTGAGCGCGCTACTCTTCTATTGGCGCATCCTGCCCGCTATCGTGCGCGCGCTTTCGCTCGCCTTGGAGAAGCTGATGCGCGTGGGCGGAGTCGTGGGCCTCTCCGCCGCTGCGAACATCTTCGTCGGCATGGTGGAGGCGCCGCTCTTCGTGCGGCCGTATCTCGCCAAGGTCTCGCGCGGCGAGCTCTTCGCCATCATGGTCGGCGGCATGGCCTCCATCGCGGGCACGGTGCTCTTCCTGTATGCCGCCATCCTGCGCCCGATCCTGCCCGACGCGGTGGCGCACCTCCTCATCGCGTCCATTCTTTCGGCCCCGGCGGCGCTCGTGATCGCGTTCCTCATGGTGCCGCCCGAGGGCGCCGTCACGGGCGGCAACATCGAGCTCCGGTCCGAAGCCTCGAGCAGCATGGATGCGCTCACTCGCGGCACGCTCGACGGCGCGCAGCTCCTCCTCAACATCGTCGCCATGCTGGTGGTATTCGTGGCGCTCGTCGCCCTCGTCAACCTCGTCATCGCGCCTTACAGCCTGCAGGGCGCGCTCGGCTGGGCGCTCGCCCCGCTCGCCTGGCTCTGCGGCATCCCCTGGGCTGAGGCGCGTACTGCGGGCGCGCTCCTCGGCACGAAGACTGTCATCAACGAGCTCGTTGCTTATGTAGAACTCTCCAGGCTCACGGATCTCTCGGAGCGTACCCGCGTCCTCCTGACCTATGCGCTCTGCGGCTTCGCCAACTTCGGCAGCCTCGGCATCATGCTCGGCGGCCTGGGCACGATGTGTCCCGAGCGACGCAGCGAAGTGGTCGCCCTCGGAATGAAATCGATCGTCGCCGGCACGCTCGCGACTTGCCTCACCGCCGCGACGGTCGCGCTTCTCATCTAGTTTCGCCTTGCTGACCGGGTTGTAGCAAATCAGCTACAGCAGGTTCAGGCATTCGGCGATAGCCGCCCTTCACGGCGCGGAACTAGCATGGCCTCGCCATGCCGAGTGCCCTCCTTGAAACCACCTCGCAAGCGCGCGATTTCTGCGCACTGACCAAAAGCATCCTTGCGCTGTGCGAGCCGTTCGGGCCGGTGCACTCTTTCAAGCTGGTGCACAACCGCGGCGCGGCGCGCGTCGCGTGCATCATCGAGCTCGAATCGACCAAGGAAGAGCCGGCGCTGGCGCGAGCGCTCGGAGGCCGCAGCATCAACGGCTCGGTGTGCGTGGAGCTCGAGGTGCGGCGGGACTTCGAAGGGGAAGGGGCCGCGCGGCGCCGGGTCGTCGCGATCGCGCCTTCGCCCGCGCCCGAAGCCCGCATCGCCGCCCCCTAGAAGTCGGATATAAAGTACCGTAATCCATGAGTTCCCTCCGGGACGGCGCGCGCGTGCGCGTCCTTCACGTCACGCCCGAATGCGCGCCGATGACCAAGACCGGCGGGCTCGGCGACGTGAGCGAAGCGCTGCCCGCGGCGCTGCGCGCGGCCGGGGTGGACGCGATGACGCTGCTGCCGGGATATCCGGCGGTCCTGGACGGCGTCGGAAAGAAAACTCTGGTTGCGAAGCTCAAGGTGCTCGGTTTCGAGTGCCAGCTGCTGCAAGCAGACCCTTTCATCGTGATCGACTGTCCGCCGCTTTATCAGCGCCGCGGCGGTCCCTACCACACGCCCGACGGGAATGACTGGGACGACAACGCGCTGCGCTTCGGCGTGCTCTCGCGCGCCGGCGCGCTGCTCGGTGGTGCCCGCAGTCCGCTCGAGTGGCGGCCGGCGATCGTGCACTGCCACGACTGGCCCGCGGGGCTCGCTCCGGTCTATCTGCGCGACGAGCCGGAGCACGCCGCCTCGGTGATGACGATCCACAACCTCGCGTTCCAGGGGAACTACGGCGCGGAGCTTCTCGAGCGGCTCGAGCTCGCGCCCTCGAGGTTCACGATCGATGGCGTGGAGTTCTACGGCCGGCTCTCGTTCCTGAAGGGCGGCATCGCCACCGCCGACGCCGTGACCACCGTCAGCCCGACGTATGCGCGCGAGATCCAGACGCCGGAGCTCGGCCACGGCCTGGACGGGTTGCTGCGCCACCGTCGCGACGTGCTGAGCGGCATCCTGAACGGGATCGATACCCGAGTCTGGGATCCGGCGAGCGATGCGCGCATCGCGCAGCGCTACGACGCGGACGCGCTCGAGCGCAAGGCCGCGAACAAAGCCGCGCTGCAGCGGCGCCTGGGACTGGAGCCTCGCGCCGACGTGCCGCTGGTCGGCGCCGTCTCGCGCCTGACGCGCCAGAAAGGCGCTGATCTGCTAACCGCGGCAGCCGATGCGCTGGTCGCGCTGCCGGCGCAGCTCGCCGTGGTCGGCAAGGGCGAGCACGAGCTGGAGGGCGCGCTCGCGACGGCGGCCGCGCACCATCCGGGTCGGATCGCGGTGCGGATCGCATTCGACGAAGACCTGGCGCATGCCATCGAAGCCGGCGCCGACCTCTTCGTGATGCCCTCGCGCTTCGAGCCCTGCGGGCTGAACCAGATGTACAGCCAGCGCTACGGGACGCCGCCGGTGGCGCGCGCCACCGGCGGGTTGGTCGATACGGTGCAAGACGGCGTGAGCGGCTTTCTCTTCGAGCGGGCGGAGAGCGAAGCGCTGCTCGAGGCGCTGCAGCGGGCGCTCGCCGCGTACGCCGAGCCGGCGCGCTGGCGAAGGCTGCAGCGCGCCGGGATGGAGCGCGATTTCAGCTGGTCGGCAGCCGCTCGTCGCTACGCAGATCTTTACCTGCGGCTCGCCAGGCCGCCGCGGCGCTAGCGGCAGCGCCCAGTTCGGCCGCCGCCTCGGCGGGTTCGGGTTGCCAGCCGCGCAGTTTCTCGAGGAGCGCGGCGTCGTGCTCGCCGCGGATCGGCCAGCGCCGATTCCAGAGGTTGAAGCGCGGCCGATGGCCCATCGCGTCCTGCTGCGCGGCGGCGAGCGCCGTCAGTGTGCCGACGTCGCGCCAGTATGCCGGCTCCTCGTACTCGAGGAGCCCGGGCACCTCGTTCTGGGCGAAGTCATACGCGTAGACCCGGGCCTGCCTGCAGAGCCGCGGCAGCAGGTCGCGGCCGAAATCGATTTCGCCGCGCGAAGTGCCCTCCTCGAGCGCGCGCTCGAGGACCCGCGGATCAAAAAGGTAGTTGCCCATGGACGCGTACGCCTGCGCCGGGTTGCGCGGGCTCGGCGTGGCGCGCCGCGGCTTCTCGTGGAACTCGCGCACGCGGCCGTCGGCGAGCGCGCTGATGATGCCGAAGGAGGAGGCTTTCTCGAGCGGCACGCCGACCGCGGCCACCGTCGCGTCGGCCTCGCGCGCGCAGTGGAAATCGATCATCTGGCGCACGTCCATGCGGTAAACGTGGTCGGCGGCGAAGATCGCCACCACGTCGGGCGAATGCGCCTGCAGCACGTCGAGGCACTGGTGCACCGCGTCCGCGGTGCCGCGGAAAAGCTGCCGGTTCGAGCGCGGCAGCAGCACCTTGATCACGCTGCCCGGCGCGTCGAGCCACGGCGCCCACGCGGCGCCGATATGGCGCATCAGCGAGTCGGGCTTGTACTGCGCGAGCACGTAGATCGTCGAGATTTTCGAGTTCACCAGGTTGCTCAGCACGAAGTCCACGATACGGTAGCCGTTCGCGAACGGCAGCGCGGGCTTCGCGTGCTCGGCTGTCAGGGGATACAGGCGCGAGCCTTCCCCGCCAGCGAGGACCAGGGCGACGATCTTCATGAGTTTGTGCACCTCTACAAAGTGTGGAACTACTTATTGCGACCCGGCCCGATAATAGGAAGTAGTGCGAACAGCGACTATCGCCCGGACTTGATTCATGAGGTAGTAGCGACCCGACCCGCTGTAGTCCCGGCTCGACACGGGACTCCAAGAAGCAACGATTGGCGTAAATTAGCGACCGCACGTGGAAGCGCCTGCCCGCATCGTCGTCGCGCCGAGCACGCTCTGGCGCGGCCGGCCCTATCCCCTCGGCGCCACCTGGGACGGGGCGGGCGTCAACTTCGCGCTGTTCTCCAAGAACGCCGAGCGTGTCGAGCTGTGCCTCTTCGATCCCAAGGGGCGGCGCGAGGTGGAGCGCGTCGAGCTTCTCGAGCGCACCAACTTCGTCTGGCATTGCTACCTTCCCGACGCCCGGCCGGGCCTGCTCTATGGCTATCGGCTCCACGGACCGAACGACCCGGAGCATGGCCACCGCTTCGACCCCACGAAGGTTCTGTTAGATCCGTACGCGAAGCTGATCCGCGGCAAGATCGGCGCGGGCCTCGGCCGCTGCCAGGTCGTCGACACCGCGTTCAGCTGGGGCGATGACCGAGCGCCGCGCACGCCGTGGCAGGACACGCTCATCTACGAGCTGCACGTCAAGGGCTTCACGCAGCGCCATCCCGAGGTCCCGGAGCAGCTTCGCGGCACCTACGCCGGCCTCGCCACCGCGCCCGTGATCGAGCATCTGAAGAAGCTCGGCGTCACCGCGGTGGAGCTGCTCCCGGTCCACGCCTTCGTCGACGAGCGCCATCTTCTGCAGCACGGCCTGCGCAACTACTGGGGCTACAACAGCATCGGCTTTTTCGCGCCCGAGCTGCGCTATTCGGCGACCGGCACGCTGGGCGAGTTCAAGAGCATGGTCACGACGCTGCACTCGGCCGGCATCGAAGTGATCCTGGACGTGGTGTACAACCACACCGGCGAAGGCGACCATGCCGGGCCGACGCTCTCGTTCCGCGGCATCGACAACGCGATCTACTACCGCCTCGATCCCGCCAACGCGCGCCGCTACCTGAACTTCACCGGCACCGGCAACAGCTTCAACTCGGCGCACCGCGTGGTGCTCGCGCTCATCATGGACAGCCTGCGCTACTGGGTCGAGGAGATGCACGTCGACGGCTTTCGCTTCGACCTCGCCACGACGCTGGCGCGCAACGCCTCGCACGCGTTCGATCGCAACGGGGCCTTCCTCTCCGCGCTGCGCCAGGACCCGGTGCTGTCGCAGGCGAAGCTCATCGCCGAGCCCTGGGACGTCGCCGAAGGCGGCTACCAGCTCGGCAACTTTCCGCCCGGCTGGGCGGAATGGAACGACAAGTACCGCGACTCGGTGCGCTCCTACTGGAAAGGCGAAGGCGGCGTGATCGGCGAGGTCGCCTCGCGGCTTTCGGGCTCGAGCGACATCTTCCAGCCGGCGGGCCGCGGCCCGGCCGCGAGCATCAATTTCGTCGTCGCCCACGACGGCTTCACGCTCGCGGACCTGGTGAGCTACAGCGCCAAGCACAACGAGGCGAACCTCGAGGACAACCGCGACGGCTCGGACAACAACCGCAGCTGGAACTGCGGCGCGGAGGGGCCTACGGACGATCCTTCGATTCTTTCCCTCAGGGAAAAGCAAAAGCGCAACCTGCTTGCGACGCTGCTCTTTTCCCAGGGCGTGCCGATGCTCGTCGCAGGCGACGAGCTCGGCCGCACGCAGCGTGGCAACAACAACGCCTACTGCCACGACAGCGAGCTTTCCTGGATCGACTGGGAGAACGCAGATCGAGCGCTTCTTGAATTCACCAGGAAGTTGATAAGCCTGAGAAACGAGCATCCGCTGTTCCGCCGCCGCACTTACTTCCGCGGCCGCGAGGTGCGCGAGGCGCAGATGAAGGACATCTCGTGGCTCAACCCGGACGCAAGCGAGATGAGCGACGAGGACTGGGCGCGGAGCTCGGCGCGCTCCCTCGGCGTGCTCATCTCGGGGCGGGGCTTGAGCGAGCGCGACGAGCTCGGCCGGCCGGTCGAGGACGACGATGTGCTCCTGATTCTCAACGCCCACGACGACAGCGTGGCGTTCACGCTGCCGGGGTCGGAGGGCGAGCGCTGGGACGCGCTGATCGACACCGGCCACCCTGCCTTCGAGGGCAAGCGCTACGGGCGCGGCACCACCTATCCGCTCGCGGCGCGCGCGCTCGCGCTGCTCGTCAAACCCAACAGGCGAGACCCAGCTCGAAGCGATGCGTGAGGAGCTCGTGCCGCGGGAACACGCGGATGCGGTAGTCCAGCCGGCCGGCGAGCCCGGGCTTTAGGTCGATGCGGTAGCGGTGCTCGCCGCCCTCGAGCGATCCCTCCGGGGCGAGCTCGTGGCTGTGCTGCACCATCGGCGCCTCGCGCATCCCGCGGGCGAGCAGCAGCTCCACGCAAACGTCGGCAGGTGCAAGCCCGTTCAGCCGCACCGCGATCTCGACCGGAACGCTGTCGCCGAATTGGATGCGCGTCTTCGGCGTGTCCATGCGGCGCGCCGCGACCCCGGGCCACGCGGCACGCACGCGAGCTTTCCACTGCGCCACGGTCTTCGCGCCCTCGTAGCCGTGGTCGGAGTACCGGCGCCCCTGGCGCGAGGCGGGCAGGTAGTATTTCGAGACATACTCGCCGAGCATGCGCGATGCATCGTAGCGCGGCAGCAGCGAGGCCATCGAGCGCTTGGCAATGCGGATCCATTCCGGCGAATAGCCCGCGTTTGCGCCGCTGTTCGGCCGCTGGTAGTAGAGCGGCACCACGCGGTCCTGCAGGATCTCGTAGAGGGTACGCGCCTCCTCGCGGTCGCGCCGGTGCGCCTCGAGCTCGGGCGAGGCCGGCTTGATGGCGAAGCCGTTGTCGCCGTCGTAACCCTCGTCCCACCAGCCGTCGAGGATCGAGAGATTCAGCACGCCGTTCATTCCCGCCTTCATCCCCGAAGTGCCGGAGGCCTCCAACGGGTGTACCGGGTTGTTCAGCCACACGTCGACGCCAGCCACCAGGCGCCGCGCGAGGTGCAGGTCGTAGCCTTCCAGGAACAGGATCCGCCCCTCGAAGTCGAGGGCTTGCGACATCTGCGCGATGGCGCGGATCAGGTCCTGGCCCGGCTCGTCGGCCGGGTGCGCCTTGCCGGCGAACAGGAACAGCACCGGGCGCTCGCGGTCGGAGACGATGCGGTTCAGGCGCTCCATGTCGTTGAAGAGCAGCGTGGCGCGCTTGTAGGTGGCGAATCGCCTGCCGAAGCCGATCGTGAGCACGTGCGGCTTCGCGGGATCGGCGTAGCGCAGCAGCCGCTCGAGGTGCGATTCGCTGCCGTGATTGCGCGTGTGCTGGATCTTGAGGCGGTGGCGCACCATGTGCAGCATCCGCGCCTTGATGTCCGCGCGCACGCTCCAGAAGATGTGGTCGGGAATGTCGCGGATCTTTTCCCAGATGCCAGGATAGCCCAGGCGGTGCATCCAGCCCACGCCGAGGAATCGGTCGAGAACCTCGCTCCATTCGGGCGCGAGGAAGGTGGGCACGTGCACGCCGTTGGTGATGTACCCCACCGGGTTTTCCTCGGGCAGGACCTGCGGCCAGAAATCCTTGAGCAGCTCCTGCGACACGCCGCCGTGTATGCGCGACACGCCGTTGTGATGGCGCGAGCCCCGGATCGCGAGCGCGGTCATGTTGAAGTCGCCGCCCGCCGGCGGACGCGCGAGCGCGGCCACCTTGTCCGGGGCGCCGAGCTCGCCGAACAGGCTCTTCAGGTAGGGCACCACTGTGGCATCGCTGAACTGGTCGTGCCCCGCCGGCACGGGGGTGTGCGTGGTGAAAACCATGTTGGCGGCCACCGCCTCGATCGCGGCCTCGAGCGCGAGGCCCTCGGCGACCAGCGCCCGCATGCGCTCGAGAACGAGGAACGCGGCGTGTCCCTCGTTGATGTGCCAGACCGTAGGCTTGAAGCCGAGGGCCGCGAGCGCGCGCATGCCGCCCACGCCGAGAACGATCTCCTGCTCGAGCCGCGTGGTGCGGTCCCCGCCGTAGAGGCGGTGCACGATGTCGCGCTCGCGCTCGGCGTTCTCGGGCAGGTCGGTGTCGAGGAGGTAAAGCGAAACATGGCCGATACGCGCCTGCCAGACCTTCACCAGGAGCTTGCGCGCGGGGAACGCGAGCTCGACGGTGAGCTCGGCACCGTCCTTTCGCTTCACCGCGTCGATCGGCAGGTCTTCGAAGTCCGAATCGTAGTACTCGGCGCGCTGGCGGCCGTCGCCGTCGATCGTCTGGGTGAAATAGCCCTGCCGGTACATGAGGCCGACGGCCACGAACGGCAGCTGGAAATCGCTCGCCGCCTTGCAGTGGTCGCCGGCCAGGATTCCAAGGCCGCCGGAATAGATCGGCAGGCTTTCGTGTATGCCGAATTCGGCGCAGAAATACGCCACCAGGTCCTCGCGCTGCACCCCGCCGGCGTTTTGCCGGAACGGCGGCTCGGCGTGGTACGCGTCGAAGGCGCCCAGCACGCGGGTCAGGCTGTCGAGGAACGCCGGGTCGGTCGCGGCGTCGATCAGGCGCTGCTCGTCGATCCTCTTCAGCATCGCCTTCGGGCTGTGGCCGACGGCGTCCCAGAGCGCCGGGTTGAGCTTGGCGAAGAGGGCGCGCGTCGGACGGTCCCAGCTGTACCAAAGGTTTTGCGCGAGCCCTTCGAGGCGAGCCAGGCGCTTGGGAATGCGGGGATTGACCTCGAGGAAGTAGCGCGTACCGGGCGGCATGGAATTTTCCGCTCGCGGCTGTTACCGGCTTCAGTACGCGGCGCGCGGAACGGCGAATTCTACAGAAGGTTTTGTTACGGAATCGGAACGGCGGCAAGAAGCTGAGCGCCTACGTCGACCCTGCGGGTCGAGTCGTGCGCCGGGCGCAGTCGGTGCGCGGCGACGCCGGCGAGCACCGCCTGCACGTCCTCGGGCAGCACCTTGTCGCGGCCCTCGAGCAGCGCCCAGGCGCGCGCCGAGTGCACGAGCGCGAGCGCGGCGCGCGGCGACAGGCCCGCCACGTAGTCGGCCGAGCGGCGCGTGTGCTCCACGATCGCCTGCACGTAGTCGAGGAGCGCCGCGGCCACGTAGACGCGCTGCACGCTCGCCTGGAGCTCCATCAGCTCCGCGGGCGTCATGCACGGGTCGAGCGTGGCCAGCAGATCTCGCCGGTCGGTTCCGGCGAGGAGCGCCCGCTCGGCCTCGCGGTCGGGATAGCCGAGCTCGATCCTCATGGTGAAGCGGTCGAGCTGCGATTCCGGCAGCGGAAAGGTGCCGACCTGCTCCGAGGGGTTCTGCGTGGCGATGACGAAGAAGGGCGTCGGCAGCTTGCGCGTCTCGCCCTCCGCGGTGACCTGGTGCTCCTCCATAGCCTCGAGCAGCGCCGACTGGGTCTTGGGCGTGGCGCGGTTCACCTCGTCGGCGAGGATCACCTGCGCGAAGATCGGCCCGGGGTGGAAGTTGAAGGCGCCGCTCTCGCGCCCATACACCGAGACGCCGATGATGTCGGCCGGAAGCATGTCGCTCGTGAACTGGATGCGCTGGAACTGCAGGCCGAGCGAGCGCGCAAGCACGTGCGCAAGCGTGGTCTTGCCCACGCCGGGCAGGTCTTCGATCAGCAGGTGGCCGCGCGCCAGCAGGCAGGCAAGCGCCAGGCGCACCTGCGTTTCCTTGCCGAGAATGATGCCGCCCGCGGCCTGGATTACGCGCTGGATCGGGCCGCTGCCGAGGTTGTTCTTGGGTTGGAATTCGGCCTTGAGCAGCATGCTTCGATTGTACTGGGGATGCGCTAAGATCGCATGAGCATGTCTGCGGCATTTATCACGCATCCCGAGTGCCTGAAGCACGAGATGGGCGCGCATCATCCCGAGCAGCCCGCGCGCCTCTCGGCGATCGAGGACCAGCTCATCGCCTCGGGTGTGGCGCCGTACATCACGCGCTACGAGGCGCCGCTCGCCACCGACGAGCAGCTCGCGCGCGTGCACCCCATCGAATACGTGCGCGCGATCCGCGAGCTCGCGCCGAAGCAGGGCACGGTCCATCTCGATCCCGACACCGCGATGAACCCGTGGAGCCTGCAGGCCGCGCTGCGCGCTGCCGGGGCCGCGGTGCTTGCCGTTGATTTGACTCTTTCAAATAAAGCAAAAACGGCGTTCTGCGCCGTGCGCCCGCCGGGCCACCACGCCTGCCGCGCGCGTCCGATGGGCTTCTGCATCTTCAACAACGTGGCCGTGGCCGCGCGCCATGCGCTGCAGGCGCACGGCCTGGAACGCGTCGCGATCATCGACTTCGACGTGCACCACGGCAACGGCACCGAGGACATCTTCGAGGGCGACGAGCAGGTGCTGATGGCATCGATCTTCCAGCACCCGTTCTATCCCTACAGCGGAACCGACAACCCCGCCGCCAACATGTTCAACGTTCCGCTCGCTGCCGGCGCCGGCGGGAGGGAATTGCGCGAGGCCGTGACCGTGACCTGGCTGCCGGCGCTCCACGATTTCAAGCCGGAGCTGATCGTCTTCTCCGCCGGGTTCGACGCGCACGCCGAAGACGACATGGCGATGCTGCGCTTCACCGACACGGACTATGCATGGGTGACCGCGCAGGTAAAGGAGATAGCCGAGCGTTACGCGCGCGGGCGCATGGTTTCGGCGCTGGAAGGCGGCTACGAGCTGTCGGCGCTGGGCCGCAGCGTGGTGCAGCACATGCGAGTTCTCGCCGGCATCGAAGCCTAGCGCGCCTTTCGCGCCTCCAGGAGCTTCACCATGCCTGAGTAGCCGCGGGCGCGCGCCTGGGCGAGAGGCGTGACGCTCGCGCGGTCCGGGACGTTGGGGTCGGCGCCCGCCTCGAGCAGAACCCTCAGGGTCTCGGTGTGCCGCGACCCGCCGTCGCCCAGCACGATCGATTCCATCAGTGCCGTCCAGCCGAGGTTGTTCACGTGGTCGAGCGGCGCGCCCGCAGCGGTCAGAATCCGGACCACTTCGGCGTGCCCCAGGTGCGCCGCGGCGATGAGCGCGGTGCCGTCATAGCGGCTGGTGACGTTCTTTGCGCTCGCGCCGAGTTGCAACGCGAGCTTGAGCGTCGGAACGTCGTTCGCGACCGCCGCGATGGTCACGATGTCGTAGCGGTCGTTCTCGAGCGCGTTCGGGTCGGCGCCAGCGGCGACCAGCGCGCGCATCGCCTCGTGCTGGGCGCGGAACGCAGCGACGTGCAGCGGCGTGCGCCCGTGGCCGTCGCGCACGTCGACGTTTCCCGGCTTGATTTGCGCGACCTCGCCGCGGGCGGCCGCCCGGTGCAGCCCGGTGTAACGCTGCAGCTCGGCTTCGCTGGGAGGGAGCTGCCCGAACGCGGTTTCCGAGAAAACAGCAGCAACTGCAAGGAGCGTCCAGGTAGCGCGCTTCAGGCGGCCACCGCGTCTTCGATCAATGTGCGCGCCGCGGCATCGAACGCCGCAGCTTCGGCGGAACCGATCGAGACGCGCGCCGCGTGAGGCAGATGCACGAAATTGTGCAGCGACGAGCGCCGGTACGCGGGGTCGTAGTGCTCCATGAGAAGCAGCGCCACGAAGTCGCGCCAGGCGCCGCGCGACGCGAGCGACTTCCATCCGGCAATAGTCTCCCGGCCGTGCAGGCCGACGAGGCAGTCGAGCTGCGCTTCGAGCGCCTCGGGTCTGTCCACGAAATGCCGGTACTCTTCCAGCAGCAGGCTCACGCGCACCTCGATCGTCGTGTCGAGCACGACGCAGGGCGAGGCGCGCATCGCGCCGATCAGCGCTTCCGGGACCTGGAGCTGGCCGATCTTTTTCGACTCGCCTTCGACGAACACCAGCCGCGCCGCATCGAGCGACGAGAGCTCGTGCAGGAGCTGGCTCTCGAACCACTTCTGCGAGGGCTGCGGGCGGTCCGGCAGATTGCCGAGCACCGAGCCGCGATGAGCGGCAAGGTCCTCCAGGTCGAGCACCTGGGCTCCGGCGCGGCGCAGGGCGCCGAGGAAGCGGCTCTTGCCGCTACCCGTAGGGCCATGAACCACCCTGAACGGCAATTTCTGAGGGATGGTCTCCAACTGCGCGAGGACCCACCTGCGGTACCCGCGGTAGCCGCCGGCGAGCGTCTGCGCATCCCAGCCGATCTCGCGCAGGATGTGCGCCATCGCCGCCGAGCGCTTGCCGCCGCGCCAGCAGTAGACGAGCGGCCGCCAGCCGCGGCCCTTCCCGGCGAAGAGCGTCTCAACGTGCCGGGCGACGTTCTTCGCCACCAGCGCCGCGCCAAGCTTCTTCGCCTCGAAGGGCGACACCTGCTTGTACAACGTGCCGACGTGAGCGCGCTCGGCGTCGTCGAGCACCGGCGCCGAGACCGCGCCGGGGATATGATCCTCGGCGAACTCGGAGGGCGAGCGGCAGTCGATCACCGTGTCGTAAGAGACGAAATCCACTATAGAATTTTACGCTTATGAACGCACCCGACCGCGCACCCGACCGCATCCGCCTGACCGAGTTCAGCCACGGCGGCGGCTGCGGCTGCAAGATCGCGCCCGCAGTGTTGTCCGAGATTCTCGCCTCCACCCCAATCCGCGGCCTGCCGAAGGATCTCCTGGTGGGAACCGAGACTGCCGACGACGCCGCGATCTACCGACTGAACGACGAGCAGGCGCTCGTCGCCACCACCGATTTCTTCACGCCGATCGTCGACGATCCGTTCGACTTCGGCCGCATCGCGGCCACCAACGCAATCTCCGATGTCTACGCGATGGGCGGGCGGCCGATCTTCGCGCTCGCCGTCGTGGGCATGCCACTCGAGAAGCTCCCGGTTGCGGTGATCCAGAGGATCCTCGAGGGCGGCGAGTCGGTGTGCGCGCAGGCCGGAATTCCGATCGCGGGCGGACATTCGATCGACACGCTCGAACCGATCTACGGCCTGGTCGCGCTCGGGCTGGTGCATCCGGAGAAGGTGAAGCGCAACAGCACCGCGAAGCCCGGTGACGTTCTCGTGCTTGGGAAGCCGCTAGGCGTGGGAATTCTCTCTGCCGTCCTCAAGAAGGGGAAGCTCTCGGAAGCCGGCTACCGCGCGATGCTCGACTGGACCACGCGTCTCAACACGCCGGGCGAAGCGCTCGCCGAGCTTCCCGGAGTGCATGCGCTCACCGACGTCACCGGCTTTGGCCTCGCCGGACACCTGCTCGAGATCCTGCGCGGCTCGAAGCTGGGCGGCGAAGTCCGCTTCGACGCGCTGCCGGTGATTCCCGAAGCGCTCGAGTGGGTGAAGCAGGGCGTCGCCACCGGCGCTTCCGAGCGAAATTGGAATGGCTACGGCCGAGAGGTCGCGCTGCCGCGCGATTTTCCGGAGTGGAAGCGCAAGCTCCTCACCGATCCGCAGACGAGCGGAGGGCTGCTGGTCTCGTGCGCCCCGGAGGCGGTGCCGGCGGTCCTGCAGGCTTTTCAGCAGAAAGGTTTCGCCGACGCCCGCGTGATCGGAGGCGTTTACGCCGGAACGCCGCGCCTCGCGGTTACTTAGACTTGAGCTCAGGCTGAAGCGCCTTCCACACCTGCTCCATCATCAGCGGCTGCGCCTCTTCGGTCGGATGGATGCGGTCGGGCTGGAAGAAGTCCTCCTTCTCGGAGAAATCCTCGAGCAGGAACGGAACCAGCGCGGTGCGGTAGCGCTTCGCCACCTCGGGATAAGCGGATTCGAAGTCCTCGGTGTAGTGGGGGCCGTAGTTCGGCGGCAGCCTCATGCCGACGAGCACCACGCGCGCGCCCGCCTTCTGCGCCTGCTCGATCATGGAGCCGAGGTTCTGCCTCATCTGCGCCAGCGGCAGGCCGCGCAGGCCGTCGTTGGCGCCGAGCTCCAGAATCAAGATCGCCGGCCGGTGCTGCGCGAGCGCCTTTGAAATGCGCGCGGCCCCGCCGGCGGAGGTTTCGCCCGAGATGCTCGCGTTGACGACGCTATAATCCAGGCGCTCGCGCTTGAGGCGCTCTGCGAGCAGCGCCACCCAGCCGCGCGCCTGCGCGATGCCGTAGGCCGCGGACAGGCTGTCCCCGAATACCAGGATGGATTTTTCCGCGCAGAGTCCCGCCGCGCTCGAAGCAAGCAGAATGAGGAACGACAACGTTCTCAAGGCGCGCGGCATAGGCAAGACCGTGAAGAGCGGCGACTCGGACCTCGTGATTTTGCGCGAGATCGATCTTGCGGTCGACCCGGGCGAGGCGCTCGCCGTGATCGGCGCCTCGGGCTCGGGCAAGTCCACGCTGCTCGCGATTCTGGCGGGCTTGGACACCCCGACGGCTGGCGAGGTTCACATCGACGGGCACGACCTTTTCGCGCTCGACGAGGACCAGCGCGCCGAGCTGCGCGGCCGCAGCGTCGGATTCGTGTTCCAGTCGTTCCAGCTCCTGCCCGCGCTGACCGCGCTCGAGAACGTCATGTTGCCGCTAGAGCTTTCAAAAAATGCTCAGGCTGAAGAGCTTTCCGTTGAAATGCTCCGTCGGGTGGGCCTCGGCGAGCGGCTGCACCACTACCCGAAGCACCTCTCCGGCGGCGAGCAGCAGCGGGTGGCGCTCGCGCGCGCTTTCGTGGTGCGGCCGAAGCTCCTGTTCGCCGACGAGCCCACTGGAAGCCTCGACGCGGAGTCGGGCGCCGCCGTCATCCGGCTGCTTTTCGAGATGAACCGGGAATACGGCACGACCCTCGTCCTCGTCACCCATGACGAGCAGCTCGCTTCGCGCTGCCAGCGCTCGCTGCGGCTCGTTGCAGGAAGGATCGCCCCCTGAGCCAGGCCTTGCGCATGCTGGCGCGGGACTGGAGAGCCGGGGAGCTGCGCGTACTCGCCATGGCGCTCGTGATCGCGGTAGCGGCGGTGACGAGCGTGGCGTTCTTCGCCGACCGCGTCGGCCAGGCGCTGGTGCGCGACGCGCACCAGCTTCTTGGCGCCGACGTGGTGCTTGCTTCCGACCACCCGTGGAAAGCACAGATGGAAGAAGACATCCGCGCCCGCGGCCTCGAAGCGGCCGCCGCGGTCAATTTCATCAGCATGGCGTTCGGCGGCGACAAGAGCCAGCTCGCCGGGGTCAAGGCGGTGACGCAGAACTATCCGCTGCGCGGCCGGTTGCGCGTCGCCGCAGCGCCGGGGGCGCCCGACGCGCCGGCCGAGCACGGCCCGCGCAAGGGCACGGTGTGGCTCGAGCAGCGGCTCGTCTCCGCGCTCGACGCGCCGGTGGGCTCGCGCATCCGGCTTGGACGCGCCGAGCTCGAGGTGGCGGCGGTCCTCACGCTCGAACCGGAGCGAAGCGCGAGCTTCTTCAACATCGCACCGCGTCTCATGATGAGCCTGGACGATCTCGCCGCCACCGGCCTCATCCAGACCGG
>DATMJC010000125.1:0-8451 GCA_035554435.1 Burkholderiales bacterium
TTCCAGACCTGGACCATTCCGGGCGGCGGCAACATCGTGCGCAACACCGACGTCACGGGCGAAGGCGACTTCGTGCTCGCCAACAGCCTGACCAACGAGGTCACGCTGGTCAGAATCGGGCGGTAGGTCTGGCGAAACTGCGGAAACCGAGGCGCTCGCGCCCAGCGCCTTGGTCCTTTCGTTTGTCCCGGAGTCCGCTGTGCGCCTCGGCGAATGAGACGGCAGGCATCTAGATCACGAGAGCGGACAACATGCTTGCCGCAACGCACCAGACCACGACGAAAATCGCGGAGACGCGCCAAGCGGCGAGCAGCGTAAAGCCGATGAGCGCTGTCGCGACGTCGGCAGGACCAAGCACGGCGCTCGTCCACACCGGGTCGTATAGCGCGGCTCCGAGTAACCCGACGACGGCTGCGTTCACCCCTGCAATGGCGGACGCAGCAGCCCGATGTCCGGCGATAGAGCGCCATAGCGGAAGCGCACCCGCCACGAGAAGCAACCCTGGAAGGAAAATCGCGATCAGAGCGATCGACGCGCCCACCAGCCCGCCCTGCGTTCCCGGCAGACGCGCGCCGAGATAACTCGCCAGAGTAAACATCGGGCCCGGCACGGCTTGCGCGGCGCCATATCCGGCTAAAAACTCGTCCGGCGAGATCCATCCGGGATTGACGACCGCATCCTGTAGCAGCGGCAGAACTACGTGACCGCCCCCAAATACCAACGCGCCGGCGCGGTAGAACGCCGCCGCGACCGCGGGCAGCCCTTCGCTGCCGCGCGCCAGGAGTGGCAATCCGGGCAGCAACACCGCAAACACCGCAAGCAGGATCCAACCGACCGTCGCGCGATAGCGGACATTCAATCCTCCGCCGGGTATCGGCGGAACACTTCGACACAATGCGAGGCCCGCCACCGCACCAAACGCGACGACAACGAGCTGAGTCCATGGCGCGCCGGATACGAGGACCAGAGCAGCAGCGAGCGTTGCGATGCCGGCCCGCGTAGCGTCGGGGCACAACTGGCGCGCCATGCCGAGCACACCATGCGCCACCACAACGACCGCGACCAGCTTGAGGCCATGAATAGCGGCATCTCCAATCGCGCCGGAAATCTGAGGCAGCAGCGTCGCGAATGCGAATAGCAGCAACGCGGATGGCAGCGTGAACGCTGCAAACGCCGCGAGCGCCCCGCCCCAACCCGCGCGTATCAGGCCAAGACTGAAGCCAAGCTGACTGCTCGCAGGACCGGGCAGAAATTGACAAAGCGCGAGGAGTTGCCCGAACTGCACATCGTCGAGCCATTTTCGGCGCTCGACGAACTCGCGCCGGAAATATGCGAGGTGCGCGATGGGTCCCCCGAACGAAGTCAGCCCAAGCTTGAGGAATGCAATGAAAACTTCGCTGGCTGATGTCATGGGCGCCCGGATGCTGAATGAGGCGCGTGAATTGGTCAATTCACCCTATGCCGATCCCAGGTACCACCACGCGAACGTCAAGAAAAATGGTCGGTGGACTCATCGAGCATTCACAGCCACTTATGCCCGTGCGCAGCGTGCGGGCGACCCATCCGAGCTTAATGCGCTGAAAGCAGAGGTGGAGACCCTACAAACGACTGCTCGCCGACCAGGCTCACATCATGGCTGCAGTGCGCAACCGCCCCATGCGTCGCTTGTCTTCGAGCCAGGAACTCGATCTGCGACCGATCCTGGAGGGAATCGAGGCGTCGGGGCTTGCCGATATCAGGCAGGCGGTTGCAGCGAAGGATGCGACCGCATTCGAACCGTCGTACCGGCAAATGATGTCTCAGTGCCTCGGTTGTCACGTGGCGGCGGAAAAGCCGTTTCTGCGGCCGCGCATTCCTCAAACTCCGGCGACCCATATGATCGACCTGCAGGCTATTCCGTGAGCGCAGACCTGGTGAACGGGAGAACCTAGAAGCGGAAAGTCGCGCCGATCGCCGGACCGGCGAAGCGGATGTCCTGCAGCAGCTTGTCGTCCCCCATGTCATACAGCACGTAGCGGTAGGTGGCGACGATCTCGCCCCACTTGAACGCGTAGCCCACGCCCGCGAGCGCCTGCGCGGTGAGCTCCGAAGAGCCCGTGCCGAAGTCCACGTAGTACGGGAGGAACCAGGCACCGTCGCCCAGCTTCAGCCGGCCGCGCAAACCGACGATCACATCCCACAGATCCTCCCGCTGCGAGATGCTCCCCGACGCGGCGAACGTCTGGCTGTTCGGCCCGCTCACCGCCGCGCTGAGCTGCCAGTCGCTCGATGCCTTCAGGCCGAAATAGCGCAGGCCGCCTAGAAGGTCGAGGCGGTGCTTCGGTCCCTCCACCGCGGTGTAGCCGCCGCCGAAGGTCCACGCCACGCCGGTGAGCGAGGACCTGGTGCTCCCGCCGAGCGACGTACTGACGCGGTCGCCGCCGAAGTTCACCGCCTTCACCGCGCTCTTCTCGCTGTCGAAGTCGAGGTAGATGAGGTCGGTGAACGCCGACCACTTTCCCTTGCGCGCCTCTCCCGCGAGCATGAGCGCGAAGCTCAGGTTCTCGAGGTAGTTGTTCGGGCCGGTGTCGACCTCCGGCCTCGCCCCACCCCCGGGCGGGATGGCGTACTTCAGGCTGCCGTTGATGTTGGGCAGCCAGAGATAGGGCGTCAGCGAGAAGGTCCAGCCCTCCTCCGCATGAGCCTCGAGCGGGATGGCGAAGCCCAGCAGCGCTGCCAGCACGGCTCGCTTCATGGAGGCCGATTCTAGGAACGTGCCCGCGCGCGGGCCATGGGACTTTGGTCCAACTGCTGGACCCGTCGTGGGCCTCTAGACTCCCGCATACATATATGTATACGGCAACCCAGGCATTGGCGCGGCTCAAGGCCGGGAACGAGCGCTTCGTGCGCGGCAAGGCGCGCTTCCCGACCGTGAAGAAGGAAGTTCTCGCCGCCCTGGCGAAAGGACAGCAGCCCTACGCCACGATCATCGGCTGCAGCGATTCACGCGTCCCGCCCGAGCTTCTGTTCGACGCGGGCTTCGGCGAGCTCTTCATCGTTCGCGTGGCCGGCAACGTCATCTCGCCGGAAGTCATGGGTACGCTGCAGTACGCCGCCGTCCACCTGCACACGCCGCTCTTCGTCGTGCTGGGGCACGAAGGCTGCGGCGCGGTCCAGGCGGCGCTCGCCGCCAAGTTCGAAGGCGCGCGCGAGCGCCGGCGCATCGCTCTGCTCCTGAAGCGGATCGTTCCCGGGCTCGAGAGCCTGCGTCCGGGTCGAAGCGCGGACGCGCAGATGAAGGCCGCAGTCGAAGCCAACGTGCGCTGGTCGATCCGGCAGCTGCGCGAAACGCCCGAGGGCAAGGCGCGCATGGCCGAAGGCATCCTGAAGCTCGTCGGCGCGGTCTACGAGCTGAAGACCGGGCGCGTCAGGTTCCTCTAGGAAACGTTATTTCGACGTTCCCTGCGGAGTCGGCGCCGACGCGCCGGCAGCGGCTGGAGCAGCCTCTGGCAACGGGACGGCAGCAGGCGGTGCCGCGGTAACAACTGGCACCGTGACCGTGGCAGCAGACGGCACCGGGGCGACGGCACCCACGGTCGGCGCCGGGACGGGAGTCGTGATTCCTCTCGTGTAGTCTTCCTGGGAGATTTTCGTGACTTCCGAGTTTTGCAGCACGACGTCGCTACCAGTTCTTCCGTCCTTGAACTGGACCGCGTAGTTGCCGGCTCTTTCGATCCCGGTGGTGTAGTACGGCGTTGCCGCCCCGGGCTGCCGTACCATGTAGTAGCTGCCGCCGGAGCAACCGGCAAGAAGCAGCGTGCACGCGGTCGCGCCCACTGTCGCGCCGAGAATGCTCGATCTGAACGTCATGTGCGCCTCCTAAGAGTTCGATACCCAATATGCGGACAACAATCCTCAGTCGTGCTCCGGGCAGCGTCTGTACGGCTGCGCACAGTCGCCCCGACGCTCACGCCCGACGCTCGTGTTGGCAGCTCGGTCTACGAGCGGCGCGCGAGCTGCGAACGGACACAAACGACGCTACTTCGACGCATCCCGCGCCGCATCTCCTTGAGTCTTCGTCGCCTCCTCCTTGTCGCACTGCTCCTTGTCTGCGCCAGTCAAGCTTTCGCAGCGCTTCGATTCGCCGTGCGTAAAGCTGCCTCCACCAGTGGATGAGCCGGCCGAGCTGCGCTCGCTCGCAGCGGGCTGCGAGGCCTGCGAAGCGTCTCCTTCCGTCTTCGTGGCCTCTTCTCTGTCGCACTGATCCTTGTCTGCGCCGCTCATGCTTTCGCAGCGCTTCGATTCGCCGTGCGTAAAGGTGCTGCCCTTGTCGGGTTGCGCGAGGCCACCAGCGCCCCGGTCCGCATTCGACTGAGCAAGGCTCTGCGCACTCAATCCAATGAAGCCCGAGGCGATCGCGGCGGCAATGAGGCGGATATTCATGACGGGCTCCTGGAAGGTGTGTCCCCTCCCCAGCAAGATACGCGCCGCCGTTTCAGGCTTTCATCAGCGGATACAGTACGAGCCCGACAAGCGCGGCGAGCGCGACGATCACGGGCTCCGGAATCTTCTTGACCTTCCACAGCAGCACGAGGGTGACCGCCATGACGAGCGCAGTGGGCACGTCGGTGATCGAGCGCTTGCCGAGCACCACGACGGCGCCCGCGATGGTACCGATAGCGGCGGCGGTGCAGCCGTCGACGAAGGCGATGATCGCCGGCTTGCGGCCGTGCTTGCGGAAGTACGGCGCCGGGATGATGGTGAAAAGGTAGCAGGGCAGAAAGGTGGCGAGCGCTGCGACTACTGCCCCGGCGAAGCCGGCGACGAGATAGCCGATGAAACCCACCGTGATGACCACCGGCCCCGGCGTGATCATCGCCACCGCCACGGCGTCGACGAACTGCCGCTCGGTGAGCCAGTGATGCTGATTGACCACCCCACCATATAGAAAGGGAACGATCGCGAGGCCGCTGCCGAACACGAACGCGCCCGCCTCCGCGAAGAAGATGCCGATCTGGGCGAGCACCGACCAGTCGAGCGTGGCGCCCACCACGCATGCGGTAGAAGCGTGATCTGCCAGCATCGGCAACCCGAGGACGCCGGCGTTGCCGCTCTTGGGGAACCAACGCCGAGGCGGGGCGCGGACGAGCCACACCAGGACGCCCGCGACCAGGAAGACCCACACGCTCTCCGCTTCGGTGGCGATGGTGAAGGCTGCGGCGACGGCAAAGATGACCCACAGCAGCTTGTCCTTGCCGATGCTTTTCGTTGTCAGCTTGTAGGCGCTAAGCGCGATGATTCCGATCACCGCGGCGCCGACGCCGTAGAACACTGCCTGCATCCACGTCAGCCCGCCGTACGCGACGTATGCCGCCCCGAGCGCCACGACCATGACGAAGGACGGCAGCACAAAAGCAATTCCAGCCAGCGTCGCGCCCGTGACTCCGTAATGCACGTAGCCGAGGTAGATCCCGAGCTGCGCCGCGAGCGGGCCCGGCATCAGTTGCGAGAGCGCGAGGCCCTCTTTGTAGTCCGCCTCCGAGATCCACTTGCGGTCTTCGACGAGGTCCCGGTACATGTAGCCCACGAGCGCGACCGGACCGCCGAACCCGATCGTGCCGAGCTTCGCCATGTAGCCGACCATCTGCCACAGCGAATAGACCGGCGCTGGCGGGTTAGTCATCGAGCCCGGTATACCAGGATGCGGGCGGAAGCTTTGTCCACCGCCGGCGCGGCGACATAGAGCCGGCCCTCTTCGGGCACGAAGAGGCCGGTGCGCGCACGCGCCGCCGTGCCGACGCTGCCCGCCTGGGAATAGTGGTCGGCGTCGTCCTGCCGGAACACATCCACGCGCCCTTCTCCGCAGATGACGTACACCTGCTTGCGCTTCGGATCGTAGAAAAGATCGTCGGTGTCGCCGCCGATCGGCAGCTTCGCGACGACCTTGCCGCTGCCGGTGTCGTAGACCAGCATCACCGCGGGCGAGCGAGCGCCGACGAAAAGACGCCGCCCGGCCTCGTCGAGCGTCATGGGGAAATTGGACCGGGCGCCCGGTACTTCCCAGGCCGCTTCGAGCGTGCGTTTGGAACGATCGAGCACCGCGATCTGCCGCGCATCGGGCACGTTAACGAAGATCCGGGCACCGTTGCGCTCGAGCTGGAACGACTCCGGATGGGCCGGCAGGCGAATCTCGCCCGCTGCTTCGCCGGAGGCGGGGTCAAGCATCTGGAGCGCCCCCTTGCCATAGCCGACGACGACTCTTCCAGCGCCGGCGTCGTAGCGCACGTTGTCCGCGTCGGGGAGCTTGGCGATGCGTTTCACCGGCGCGAACGAGTTGCCGTCGAGGATATCGAGGCGCTGGCCGTTGCCGTTCGCCACGTACAGGCGATCCGGATCGGGCAGATAGAGCACGCCCTGCGGCTCTTCGAAGCCTGGCAGGCTCTTCTCGTGGCGGTGATGCTCGGTGTCGACGACTTCGACGGTGTTGTTGCCGAGCGCGGCAACGAACAGCCGGTGCCGTTTCAGGTCGACCGAGAGATGGTCGATGCGGCCTTTGACGCCGGGCATCTCGATCGTCGCGACCGCTTCGAGCACCGGTTCACCCGCGCCATATGTCGATGGAAGTGCCATGGCCAGCAGCAGAGCGGCGATCAACCTTGGCGATAGGCCTGCGGATTCCATGTGTGTACCTCTTCCTTTCCTTGCTTGCACCAGGTGTAAAGCGCGTCGTACATGACCATGCCCTGCTTCAGCATTTCGTGGTCGTCCTGGAAGTTGCGCGACAGGCCGAGGGAGATCGCCGCGAGGCCCGCGGCCTGCGGTGCGAGGTCGAGCCGCGCGGTGTCGGCGCCGCGCACGATCACGGCGAGGCCCGCGAGCGCGGGATCAGTCAGGCGGTAATGCTTGAGGAAGGCATCGAAGCTGCAGAGCTCGCCGTCATGGGTGAAATGAACGCCAGGGACGTCGTACGGGACAGCGTCCCGCTGCTTCGCTGCCTGAAGCACTTCCTTCGACGGCACGTAGTGAAATTCCGCGCCAGGGTCGACGAAGCGGGCGACCAGCCAGGGGCACGCGATCCGATCGATCTTCGGACGCTCGCGCGTGACCCAGCGCGTCGAGCCGCTCCTCGGCTTGGCGTCCAGCGCGCCTTCCACCGCCTTCCATCCCTCAATGCCACCTTCCAGGTAGCGTGCCGCGATGCCGGTCTCGCTCAGTGCCGCAGCGGCGTTCTGGCTTACCTCGTGCCCGCGCACGCAGTAGACCACCACTGCATCGGCGCTCGGCAGAGTCCTCGCCCAGGCGCGCACCTGCTCGGGCTCGCGGCGGAGCGCTCCGGCAATCGTCGCATCGGAATCCAGGAAAGCCGGCTGGCGGCGGACGTCGATGACGATGGGCGCATTTCCTCCGGCGAGCTCGGAGCGAAGCTGCGAAACGGTAATCGATGAAGCTTTCATAACGGTCTCCTCACGGCTACTTCTTGAAGACAAACGCCCACGTCAGGCCGAGCCGGACTTCGTGGGTCTGGTCATCGCCGGCCTTGGCCGAGCGCACTCCAACGTCGAACGAAAGCCCGTCGCGCACCCGCCAGATGGCCCCGAGGAGGCCGGAGTTCACGCGCGTGCTGCTGCGCGCTTGATCGGTAAAGACCTCGGCAACCGGACGTACCCGCCACGAATATGGGCCTTCGAAAATCGCACCGAGGAAAAGGCCCGGCTCGTGTTCCCTCGTCCATGAAAGGACGCCGTTCAGGTGCACCGTTCCAGCGCCCCCGCGCTGCGAGAGGATTCCGGCCACCGACGCGCCGGTGCCGTGCACGCCGTGCACGTCGGGAAGCAACACGCCGTACTCCGTGGCGACGCTCGGCCCGGGCTCGTCCTGGAGCACGCCCTGCCGCAGCACCTGCTTGATGGAGACAGCGTTGTCCACGAGGGCCGAGCGGTGCTCGTTTGCGTCGGCGTCGAGCGCCACCTCGTGCCGGCCCTCGATTACCAGCTCACGGCTGCGCTCCAGTCCGAAGTTCGCGATCACGGCCGGCGCTTGCAGGAAACGCTTTCCGTTTTCCCGCAGCCACTGCACGGGTCCGAGCTCGATCTCGAGCTCGCCCGCCTTAGCTACATCGGCATCCGTCGAATCGAACGGACGATACGCGAATGCAAATCCCGCGTACGCGAAAAGCACGACGGCGGTGAAAACTGCGCTCACGCGCTGTGCGTCAAAATCGGATGGCCGATCGCCCTCCAGCCTGAATGCCCGCTGTTCATGTACTTCGCGTCGAAACCGGCCTCACGCAGCTTGATCGCAGTTTTGCAGCCCACGTGGAAACCGTACGCACAGTACACGACCACGGGCTCGGACTTCGAGAGCTCGCCGATCCACTGCTGGAGCTGCTCGGGATCCCGCCACTGAACCCCCTCCGCGATATCCAGCCCGCGCGTGACGGACGCCCGCGGGCGTACGTCGATGACCTGGACG
>DATMJC010000126.1:0-63140 GCA_035554435.1 Burkholderiales bacterium
TCTGGCCGATGCGGAATCCGTCGACTTCGCGCGCCTGCGGCTTCCGCGGAAAGGGCGTCTGCGTCTGGCGTGAGAAATCGGGCTGGAACGCCTTCTGCCTGGAGAGCCGCGGCGTCAGCCACTTCATGATCTGCTGGGGAACTTCCTCGAGGAAGCGCGAAGGGATGTTGTAGCGGGTCTGGCCGTGCAGCATGCGCGTCTGCGCGTGCGACAGGTACAGGCGGTTGCGCGCCCGGGTGATCGCGACGTAGGCGAGGCGCCGCTCCTCCTCCAGCCCGTCGCGCTCCACCACGCTCTGCTCGTGCGGGAAGAGGCCCTCCTCCAGGCCGGTGAGGAACACCACGTCGAACTCCAGCCCCTTCGCCGAGTGCACGGTCATCATCTGCAGCGCGTCCTGGCCCTCGCCCGCCTGGTGCTCGCCCGCTTCGAGCGCAGCGTGGGTCAGGAACGCGGTGAGCGGATCGAGCGCCTCGCCCGATTCGGTTTCGCGCTCTTCCTGGGTGAAGGCGGCGGCCGCGGCAACCAGCTCCTCCAGGTTCTCGATGCGGTCGGCGCCTTCGCGCTCGGTCTTGTAGTGCTCGATCAGGCCGCTGCGGGCGATCGCCACCTCCACCACCTCGGGAAGCGGCAGCCCCTGGATTTCGGCGCGTAGATCGTCGATCAGTTTTTTGAAAGCGGCGGCTTTGGTGCCCTCCGCCGCCTTGGTCAATGAGGTGTTTTGTTGTTTGGCAGCGTCTTGGAGCTGCTCCAGGGTGCGTCCGCCGATGCCGCGCGTGGGGAAGTTCACAACGCGCAGGAAGGCGTTGTCGTCATCGGGCGCCGCCACCAGCCGCAGGTACGCCAGCGCGTGCTTGATCTCGGCGCGCTCGAAGAAGCGCAATCCCCCGTACACCCGGTACGGGATGCCGCGCGAGAAGAGCGCGTGCTCGACCACGCGCGACTGGGCATTGGAGCGGTAGAGCACCGCGATGTGCGAGAGGCGCGTGCCGTCGCGCGCGAGCGCCTGCACTTCCTCGACCAGCCAGCGTGCCTCGTCGTTGTCCGACTCGCCCTCGAACACCCGCAGGAGCTCGCCCTTGCCCGCCGAGGTCCACAGGTTCTTGCCCAGGCGGTTGCGGTTGTTCGAGATCAGGGCATTGGCGGCGTCGAGGATGTTGCCGTGCGAGCGGTAGTTCTGCTCGAGGCGCACCACGTTCCTCACCTTGAAGTCGCGCTCGAAGTCGGCCATGTTGCCGACGTTGGCGCCGCGGAAGGTGTAGATCGACTGGTCGTCGTCGCCCACCGCGAAGACGAGGGACCCGCCGCTCTGCGGCGGCCTCGGATGGCCCGACAGGAGCTTGAGCCACCGGTACTGCAGCCGGTTGGTGTCCTGGAACTCGTCCACCAGGATGTAACGGAAGCGCTGCGAGTAGTGCTCGCGCAGGATTTCGTTTCTTGCCAATAATTCATAACACCGCAAAAGAAGCTCGGCGAAGTCCACCACGCCCTCGCGCTGGCATTGCTCGTCGTACGCGGCGTAGAGGCTGGCATAGCCCTTCGTCGTCTCGTCGGTGACGCGCACCTCGCGTGGCCGGATGCCTTCCTCCTTCTGCCCGTTGATGAAGTACATAAGCTCGCGCGGCGGGAAGCGTTCCTCGTCCACGTTCATGCTTTTCGCCATGCGCTTGATCGCGGCGAGCTGGTCCTGCGAGTCGAGGATGGTGAAGGCCTGCGGCAAGCCGGCCTCGGCGTGGTGCATCCGCAGCATGCGGTTGGCGAGGCCGTGGAAGGTGCCGATCCACATGCCGCGCGGGCTCGCGGGAAGCATCGCCGTGACCCGGGTAAGCATCTCGCGCGCCGCCTTGTTGGTGAAGGTGACCGCGAGGACATTCGCCGGTGCGGCGCGGCCGCCCTTGATCAGCCAGGCGATGCGCGTGGTGAGCACGCGGGTCTTGCCGCTGCCCGCCCCGGCGAGGATGAGGGCGTGCTCGTCGGGCGCCGTGACGGCGGCTAGCTGCTCCGGGTTGAGGTGTTCGAGGTGAAGCGACAAGGCAGCCGGATTATAAACGCCGGCCGCGTTCTGCCCGGCGCCGAGCTACGCGTCGAGACGCAGCCCGACCCGGTTCGCGGCGAGCAGCGCCTGCGTGCGGCTCGATACGCCGAGCGCGCGCAGCACCGCGCTCACGTGGATCTTCGTGGTGTTCTCGGAGATGTCGAGCTTTCGCGCGATGAGCTTGTTCGGCAAGCCCTTGAGCAGCAGTCCGAGCACTTCCCACTGCCGTGCCGAGAGACCGAGGTCAGCCGCCGTCTTGGACACCGCCGCCGCAGGCGCGGGCGCCGGCTCTCCGGCCTCGCGGGCCCTGAGAGCCTCCACTGGAACGTAGATGCCGCCGGACGCGACCAGGCGCACCGCGCCGAGCAGAACGTCGCGCGGCGAAGTTTTGGGGATGTAGCCCATGGCGCCGAGGTCGAGCGCCTTTAGCACGCTTCTCGTGTCATCCGAACCCGAAACCACCACTACCGGCAATGCCGGCAAGCTCGCGCGCATCTTCTCGAGCGCCTCCAGGCCCGAACAGTCGGGCAGGCCGAGGTCGAGCAGGCACAAGTCGAAGCCGGCTTGCTCGGCACGCGCGATCGCGGTGCGCAGGTTGCCCGCGGTTTCCACGTCCGTCGCTCGATCGAGCGTGCGCATAGCCACTTCGAGGGCCTCGGCCATCAGGGGATGATCGTCGACTACGAGGATGCGCATGGTGGGACCGCCTTTACTCGACAGACTTCCACAATAGCAGCCAGTTGCGCACGTCCGAAGCCCGCAGGGGCTTTTGCATCACCACTACGGGCATGCTGTCCGGGACCTTCAGGTCGACGGCGTTGATCTCGCCGGTCACGATCGCCGCGGGAACGTCGCCATAGCGCTGGTAGAGGCGCCCAATCGCCTCCAAGCCGTTCTCGGCTCCCGCCAGGCGGTAGTCGGCGAGGACCGCCTCGGGCTTGAGGCCCTGGCGTTCCAGCTCGCTCAGCGCTTCCGCGCTGCTGGCGCAGACGACCGGCCGGCAAGCCCAGCCTTCCAGCAGCGTGCGCGTGGCCTCCTGCACCTCGGCATCGTCGTCTACGACGACCACCACCAGGCCGCGCAACGACTCGGTCGATCGGCCGATCGCGCGATCATCCTCGCTCGGGCTCCTCGGAGCGGGTGCGCAGCGTGCGAGCTCGAGCTCGAAGGTGCTGCCGCGCCCCGGCTCGGACTGGACCCGGATCGCGTGCCCCAGGAGCTCGCAGGTCCGCTTCACGATGGCGAGGCCCAGGCCGATGCCCCGCCTGCGATTGCGCTCGGGATTGCGGATCTGGTAGTACTCCTCGAAGATGCGCTCGCGATGCCGCGTATCGATGCCGATGCCGGTGTCGCGCACCTTGATCTGCACGCGCGCCGCGTCCGCTTCGACACCGATCTCGATACGCCCCCGCTCGGTGTACTTCACCGCATTGTCGAGCAGATTGCGCAGCAGCCGCTCGAGCATGTCCTGATCCGACGTGACCCATGCGTTGCTCGCGGCGCAGGCAAACGCGAGGCCCTTCGCCTGCGCGAGCGGGCGAAAATCGTTTTCCAGCCGCAGCAGCAGCGGCCCGAGCGCGACAGGTTTGTATTCCGGCGTCACGCTTCCGGCATCCAGTCTCGAGAGGTCGAGCAGGCCCTTGAACAGCGTGTCCAGCGAATCGGCCGAAGTGGCGATCTTCGCGAGCAGCGCGCTCGCTTCGGGCTCGCGGGTCCTTTCCTGCAACGTCGAGAGGAGCAGCGACAAGGCGTGCAGCGGCTGGCGCAGGTCGTGGCTCGCTGCCGCGAGGAAGGCCGACTTGGAGAGGTTGGCGGCCTCGGCGCGCTCGCGCGCCGCCTGCGCCTCGCCTTCGCGCGCCTGCAGGAGCCGGACCAGCTCCTCGTTCTCGAACCGCATCCTGAGCGCGCGCCCGACGAGCTGCGCGTTGTCCCGTGCGTACGTGGTGAGGAGGAAGATGAAGAGCACGAGGAGCGTCGCGACGAGCAGCGCGTCGGTGTTGTCCGAGAGCACCCAGCCCGCGGTAAGCGGCGCCAGGAAAAGCGCCACGAAGCCGTAGAACGCCAACGGGACGGCACCCGACACCGCGAGGCCGGCGGCGCACCAGCCGCACACGACCATGGTGAGGTACGCGTATTCGAGCTCCGGCGCGGCGTGGAACAGGAGCGCGGCGGAGCCTCCCGCCATGCCGCCCAGCATCGCCGCTGCGATCTGGAAACGGATCCACGGGCCGACGCGCTCAGGCGCCGGCGGCCGGCGCAGCAGCACGGCACACACCACGACCCGGGCGGACCAGATCGCCACGACGACGGCCATCCATCCCCAGGCGAGCGCGGCGCCCGCGTAGGGCGTCATGATGTAGGCGACGAACGCCGTTGCCGGCAGGACGCCCAGTGGCGTACGCACCACCGCACGGCAGACGAGGCGCAGCCTTTCGGCGTCGAGGTGCTGGTCGGCGGCCGCAGCGCTCGCCTGCTCGCTCACGGCGTCGGGTCCGCGGACCAGCCGAGGATCTGCGCCTCCATTTCGTCCTGGCTCGCGAACCGGCTCTGTTCGTAGCAGCCGAGGGGCAGCACCGCCGTGCGCGTGCAGCACTGGTTGCAGGCGGTGCAGGGCTTTTGCGGCTCGGTGCCGTTGCGAAAGTGCTGCAGCAGGTCGGGGTTGGCGAGCAGCGGGCGGGCCATCGCCACGAAGTCGCACTGCGAGCCAAGGGCGTTCTCGATCACCTCTCGCGTGCGGAAGCCGCCGTTGGCGATCACCGGGATGCCGAGCCTGCGCTTGAACTCCCCCGCGAACCCGGCGTTGGGCGCATCCACGTCGTGCCAGCCAATGCCGAGAAACGGGCGCGACAGCGCCGCCGGGATCGTGCACAGCACGAAGGCACGCACCTTGGCCTTGGTGCTGAGGTGGCGCGTCGAGTTGGCGAAGATCCGCAAGCCATCGAGCGGGTACTTGCCGGGGTTGCCTTTCGGGTTGATGAAGCCGAAGCCGCTGTCGATGTGCAGGTAGTCGACCCCGAGCTCCTTGAGCCTGCGGCCGTACTCGAGCGTCTCGTGGAGCGAGTTGCCCATCCAATAGTGGCGCAGCGGCCACACCAGCGGCCAGCGCAGATTGAGCACCGGCAGGTAGTTGAAGTCCTTCGCCGACAGGCGCACGCCGAAGAGGAAGTCGTTGCCGACCCGCTCGCGCACCGCCAGCACTACCTCCTTCAGCAACTGGAAGCGCGCTTCCACCGACCCGCCGAAGCGGTCGGTACGCCGGTTCGTAAACGGATTGAGGAACTGGTGAATGATGTAGCCCTTGGATGCGGTGACCTCTACGCCGTCGCATCCGACTTCCCGCACCCGCCGCGCGGCCTCGGCGAACTTGACCACCTCCTGCTCGACCTCCCGGGTCGTCATCGCGGTGGCGCGGTTGCGATAGCCGTAGAAGAGGTCGAACCAGCCCGACGCGGACTTGCCGTCTTCGGGCTGCGACAGCAGGCTGGTCTGGGTGTGGCCGCCGGGATCGCCGATCTGCATGATGTAGCGGCAGCCGTCGGCCTGGACCGCGCGCACCGCCCTGCGCAGCGGCTCGATGAACTTGTCGTGGCTGATCTTGGGGTACTCGAGTGGCGACAGGCGCTTGTCGTCCACGTCCATGGTGGCGGAGATGATCGCGGCGACGCCGGTGCGCGCGAAGCGCACCTCGAAGTTCTTCCAGGCGTTGTTGACGGTGCCGTCGTAGTAGGCGCCGCGGCCGCCCATCGACGAGCGCAGGATGCGGTTCGCGAAACGCACGCCCTTGATCTCGAGCGGCTTGAACATGTTCAGACCGGATTCGGGCATGCGCTCCCTCGCAGGCGGCCGACTGGACTCCCGGATCAGGCTACCATGCCGGCCAACCAGCCGGTCAATAACACGAAGGTGGTATCGCCCGGGCGCAGCCAACCTGCGTAACCTGTACAGCGGTGAAGACCCGTCAAACCAATTTCGGCGGCAACCAGACCTGGGAATCGCTCTGCTACCAGCCCGCGAGCGAGGCCGAGGTGCTCGAAATTCTCGACCGGCACCGGCAGGGCCGCCTCCGCGCCGTCGGCTCGAAACATTCGTGGAGCGACATCGCGGTGAGCAATGACGTCTCGCTCGACCTGGCGAGGCTCGCCGACTTGCGGCTCTTCGAAAAGAACGGCGCGACACTCGCCCAGGTCGGCGCCGGCTGTCGCCTGCAGGCGCTGCTCGATCGGCTCCACGCGACGAGCGACCGTACCCTTCCCACGCTCGGGGCGATCAAGCGGCAGACGATCTCGGGCGCCGTATCTACCGGCACCCACGGCTCGGGCATGCAGAGCTTCTCGCACTTCGTGGCCGGAGCGCGCCTCGCGGCGTACGATCCCGGCACCGGCAGGCCGGCGATCTTCGAGTACACCGACGGCGACGAGTTGCGCGCGGCGCGCTGCGGGCTCGGCTGTACCGGCATCGTGCTGTCGCTCGATCTCGTGACAGTGCCGAAGTACAGGGTCGAGGAAACAGTGACCGGCGAGACGGAGCTCGAGCGCGTGCTTGCCCGGTACGGCGAGCATCCGCTCACCCAGTTCGCGTTCGTGCCCTACGCTTGGAAATACCTGGTGTTCGAGCGCAAGCCGCTTCGGGGATCGCGCGGCGCGTTTCCGGAGCGCTTCAAAGCGGTTCTTTTCCGCCTCTACAACACCGTGTGGATCGACGTCCTGTTCCATCTCGCCGTCAAGCTCAGTGCCGCGGCGGGCAGCCGGATCGTGAAGGCGGCGCTCAGACTGACCCCGCACCTGTTGCTCAAGGGTGTGACGCGGGTCGATGACGCTGAGCATGTCCTCACCATGGGCCATTACTACTTCCGCCACGAGGAAATGGAGATGTTCGTGGCGCAATCGTGCCTCGCGCAGGCGCTGGAAGTCCTGCGCTACGCGACCGACGTATTTGCCGGAGAGCCAGCTGCGCCGGCGCCCCGGACTAGGGAGAAGCTGGAGGCCCATCGCATGCACGAGGAGCTCCTCGCCTTGCGCGGTTCCTATACCCAGCATTACCCGCTCTTTATCCGGCGCCTGCTTCCCGAAGACACCCTGGTCTCGATGGGCAGCTCGACCTCCGAGCCGCTCTACTCGATTTCGGTCTTCACCTACCACCGGCCCGAGGCGCGCGCCGAGTACTACGCGTACTGCGGTTGGCTCGCGCGCTGCATGAGCGCTCTTTTTAACGCGCGGCTGCACTGGGGCAAGCATTACCCGCTGGGCGCGGCCGAGGCCGCGCGCGCCTATCCCGGCCTGGACACGTTCAAGCGCATCTGCCGCAAGCTCGATCCGAACGGAGTCTTCCGCAACCAATACATCGTGCGCGTCCTCGGGATGTAATGCTTCCGTAGTAGCGCCGGTAGCACCTCTGCTTGATAGGCAGCGCGGCCTCCCCTCCAGATACTTCGAGTCGCCAGCAGCAGCCGTTGCTGGCCGTGTTACGCCGGCACGCCGCACCGGTGCGTTCACATGGAGAGAGCCATATGAAACTCGACATTCGAGTTGCCGGGCTGGCCGTGATCCTGGCGCTGGTCGCATTGGTCGCCGGGCTCGGCCTGGGGGCCTCCGATGCGCAGGCGCCCGAGCTTCCCGCCATCCTTACGGACGGATTCGCCCTCGCGTTCGCGCAGAACGTGCAGGCGCCCGCGCCGGAGGACGACGAGGGGGCGCCGGCAGTCTGTAGAGCGGGGGCGGTTTCGTTCGACTGTACCTACTACTGAAGGGGGACCCGCGCGTCGACGGGCAACGGAGAGGCGGATACGCGACGCTATAATCCGCCGCTCCCTCGCGCAAAGGCCCGATGCAAGACGCGTACGATCCGGCAGCAGTCGAGCGTGACGCCCAGCAGTTCTGGGCGAGCCGCGGCTCGTTCCGTTCGCTCGAAGACCCGGCGAAGCGCAAGTTCTACTGCCTGTCCATGTTCCCCTACCCGTCGGGGAAGCTGCACATGGGGCACGTGCGCAACTACACCATCGGCGACGTGCTGACGCGCTACTACCGGATGCGCGGCTTCAACGTGCTTCAGCCGATGGGCTGGGATGCCTTCGGCCTGCCCGCCGAGAACGCGGCGATGGCGAACAAGGTTCCGCCGGCGAGGTGGACGCGCGACAACATCGCCTACATGAAGAAGCAGCTGCAGAGCCTGGGCTTCGCGCTCGACTGGCAGCGTGAGCTCGCCACCTGCGACGCGAGCTATTACAAGTGGAACCAGTGGCTGTTCACCCGCCTGTTCAAGAAGGGGCTGGCGTACAAGAAAACCGGGGTGGTGAACTGGGACCCGGTCGACCAGACCGTGCTCGCCAACGAGCAGGTGATCGAGGGACGCGGCTGGCGCACCGGCGCGGTGGTGGAGAAGCGCGAGATCCCGATGTACTTCTTCCGCATCACCGCCTTCGCCGAGGAGCTGCTCTCGGCGCTCGACCAGCTGCCCGGCTGGCCCGAGCAGGTGAAGCTGATGCAGAAGAACTGGATCGGCAAGTCGGAGGGCGTTCGAATCGGTTTTGAATATCTTTTAGATGGGAAGAAAAGCATTCTTTGGGTTTTCACCACCCGCGCCGACACGCTAATGGGCGCCACCTTCATGGCGGTCGCGGCCGAGCATCCGATTGCGGTGGTGGCTTCTAGAAACAACCCCAAGCTGGCCGCGTTCGTCGAGGAATGCAGGAAAGGCGCGGTCATGGAGGCCGACCTCGCCCAGATCGAGAAGAAGGGCATGCCGACCGGCCTCCATGTTTCTCACCCGATAACAAATGAAAAAATCCCGGTATGGGTTGGGAACTACGTTCTGATGGGATACGGCGAAGGCGCGGTGATGGGCGTGCCGGCGCACGACGAGCGCGACTACGCGTTCGCGCTCAACTACAAGCTGCCGATCAAGCCGGTGATCCGCCATCCGCTCGGCGATACAGTGCCGCCGCCGTGGAAGCCCGAATACGCGGAGTACGGGGTTTGCATCAACTCCGGCAAGTACGATGGTCTGTCGTTTGAACACGCAACCAATGCCATCGCGGCCGACCTGAAGGCAAAGGGCCTGGGCGAGAAGCAGGTGCAATGGCGCCTGCGCGACTGGGGCATCTCGCGCCAGCGCTACTGGGGCACGCCGATCCCGATCGTGCATTGCCCGAGCTGCGGCGACGTGCCGGTACCGGACCAGGACCTGCCGGTCGTGCTGCCCGAGGACCTGGTGCCCGACGGCACCGGCAATCCGCTGAACAAGCTGGCTGCCTATGTCGACACCAAGTGTCCGGCGTGCGGCAAGCCCGCGAAGCGCGAGACCGACACGATGGACACGTTCGTCGACTCGTCGTGGTACTTCGCGCGCTTTGCCTGCGCAGGGCAGGACAAGTCGATGCTCGACGAGCGCGCCGGCTACTGGATGGCGGTGGACCAGTACATCGGCGGGATCGAGCACGCCATCCTGCACCTGCTCTACTCGCGCTTCTTCCAGCGCGTGATGGTCGAGGAGACCGGGCTGATGCAGGGCGTGGACGAACCGTTCGCCAACCTGCTGACTCAGGGCATGGTGCTTGCCGAGTCCTACTACACCGACGCCAGCGGCCGGCGCGAATGGGTCAATCCCGCGGATGTCGAGGTGCAGCGCGATTCCAAGGGCCACATCGTCTCGGCGAAGCGTGCCTCGGACGGCGCGCCGGTGGTCTACGACGGGATCGGGACGATGTCCAAGTCCAAGAACAACGGCGTCGACCCGCAGGCTCTCATCGACCTCTACGGCGCCGACACCGCGCGCTTCTACACCATGTTCGCCTCCCCGCCGACCAACACGCTCGAGTGGAGCGACGATAGCGTAGAGGGCTCGTACCGCTTCCTCCGCAAGGTCTGGGCTTTCGCCTATCGCTTCTCCAGGGCGACTCGGAGCAAGGAAGTCGACCGGCAGATCCGCTACCGGATCCATACCGAGCTGAAGCAGGCGAACTACGACATCCAACGCCAGCAGTTCAACACCGTCGCCTCGGCTTGCATGAAGATCCTCAACGCCCTGGACGAGATCGACGACTGGAACGCGACCACCGAGGAGGGGCTTTCGATCCTGCTCAGGCTGCTCTCGCCCATCGCGCCGCACCTTACGCACCACCTGTGGCGCGAACTCGGGTTCGGCGACGACATCCTGCGCGCGCCCTGGCCCGACCCCGACCCTGCGGCGCTCGAGCAGGACGAGATCGAGCTGGTGGTGCAGGTGAACGGCAAGCTTCGCGGCTCGATCCGCGTGCCGAAGGCAGCCGACCGGGGGGCGATCGAGAAGCTCGCGCTCTCCAACCCGAATGTGCAGAAGTTCGTCGCCGGCGAGAACGTGAAGAAGGTGATCGTCGTCCCGGGCCGACTCGTCAACCTGGTCGTTTGAGAAAACTCCTCGTCATCTTTTTCGCGTGGGCGCTCGCCGGGTGCGGGTTCCACCTGCGCGGCACCGCCGACCTGCCGTTCGGCAGCGTGTACGTACCGAACGCGACCACAGGGATCGCGCTCGACCTGGCGCGCAACCTCCGCGCCGGCAGCAACGTGAAGCTGGTAAGCGACCCCAAACAGGCCGAGGCGATCCTCGAGTTCACCGGCGAGACGCGCGCCAAGGAGATCCTTTCGCTCACCGGCGCCGGGCGGGTGCGCGAATTTCGGCTGCGCTACCGCGTCGGCTTCCGCGTGCACGACGGCAAGGGCAACAACTACGTGCCGCAGAGCACGCTCGAGCTCACGCGCGACGTAACCTACGACGACGCCGACGTGCTGGCGAAGGAATCGGAGGAGCAGCTCCTCTACCGCGACATGCAGGGCGACATGGTGCAGCAGATCATGCGGCGGCTGTCCTCGGCTCAGAAGCCCAAGGCCTGAGCGTGCAGCTGCGCGCCGAGCAGCTGGAGTCGCACCTCGGGCGCAGCCTCGGCCCGATCTACGTCGTCCACGGCGACGAGCCGCTGATCGCGCTCGAGGCCGCGGACGCGGTGCGCGCCGCGGCGCGCGCGCGCGGCTTCACCGACCGCGAGGTGTTCGAGCCGGGCAGGAGCTTCGACTGGAGCGAGCTCGCGCACTCGCTCGCGAGCCTGTCGCTCTTCGGCGGAAAGAAGATCGTCGAGCTGCGCCTTCCCGGCGGCAAGCCCGGCGCGCAGGGCGGCGAGGCCATCGCCCAGTACTGCGAGCGCCCCAGCCCCGACATTCTTTTCCTGGTGTCGTTGCCGCGCCTGGACCGCATGAGCCAGTCGAGCGCGTGGTTCGGAGCCCTGTCGAGCGCCGGGGTGGTGGTGGACGTGTGGCCGCTCGAGCGCTCGCGCCTCCCCGCGTGGATCGCCGAGCGCCTCGCGCGCCAGCGCCAGCGCGCCCCGCGCGAGGCGCTCGAGTTCCTTGCCGATCGCGTCGAGGGCAACCTCCTCGCCGCGCACCAGGAAGTGCAGAAGCTGGCGCTCCTCGCGCCCGAGGGCGAGCTCGGGGCTGACACGGTGCGCGAAGCGGTGGCGAACGTGGCGCGCTACGACGCCTACGCCGCGGGCGAGGCGCTGCTCGGCGGCGACGCCGCGCGCTACCTGCGGATCATCGACGGGCTGAAAAGCGAAGGCGAGGCGCCAACGCTCGTGCTGTGGACCCTGAGCGAGGAGCTGTTCGCGCTCGCGCGCATCCAGGCAGGTGCCGCCGCCGGCAGGTCGGTCGACGAGCTCATGCGCGAGAACCGGGTCTGGGGTCCGCGCCAACGGCCGATGAAGGCCGCGGCCAGCCGGGTGCGGCCGCAGGCGGTGCAGCGCGCCCTCGCTCACGCTGCGGGAATAGACCGTGCGATCAAGGGGGTCGGCCCCGGGCAGCCCTGGGACGAGTTCCTGAAGCTCGCGCAGACCCTCGGTTAACATTTAACGATGGACCCCCGCGAACACGTCAGGCAGCTCGGCCGGCAGGCCCGAGAAGCCTCGCGAGCACTCGCACGCGCGGGCACCCAGCAGAAGAACCGCGCTCTTCACGCCATCGCCGCCGAGATCCGCTCGCGGAGGGACGCGATTCTCGAGGCGAACCGCGCCGACGTCTCGGGCGCCAAGGGGAGCGACGCCGCCTTCGTCGACCGCCTGACGCTCACGCCGAAGCTCGTCGAGCAGATGGCCGAGGGCGTGGAAGAGGTGGCGAAGCTCGCCGACCCCGTGGGCGCGATCTCGGAGCGCGTCAAACGCCCGACCGGCATCGAGGTCGCGCGCATGCGCGTTCCGCTCGGCGTAATCGCGATCATCTACGAGTCGCGTCCCAACGTGACCGCCGACGCCGCCGCGCTGTGCCTCAAGTCGGGCAACGCCGCCATCCTGCGCGGCGGCTCGGAAGTGCTGGGGTCGAACCGCGCCATCGCCGCCTGCGTGCGCGCCGGGGTCAAGAGCGCGGAGCTGCCTGAAGCCGCGGTCCAGCTCGTCGACACCACCGACCGCGCCGCGGTCGGCGAGCTCATCACGCTGCGCGAATACGTCGACATCGTGGTGCCGCGCGGCGGCAAGGAGCTGATCGAGCGCCTCGCCCGCGAGTCGCGCATCCCCATGATCAAGCACCTAGACGGCATCTGCCATGTCTACGTCGACGACAGCGCCGACCCGGACATGGCGGTGAAAATCGCCGACAACGCCAAGACCCAGCGCTACGGCGTGTGCAACGCGATGGAGACCCTGCTGGTGGCCGACGGCATTGCTTCCCGCGTTCTTCCCCGGATCGGACAAATCTTCAGGGATAAGGGCGTCGAAATGCGCGCCGACCCCGCCTCTCTCAAGTTCATCCCGGGAGCCAAGGCGGTGACCGAGCAGGATTACTACACCGAGTGGCTCGCGCCCGTCGTGTCGATCCGGATAGTCAAAGGCCTGGACGAGGCGATCGAGCACGTAGCGAAGTACGGCTCGCAGCACACCGACGCGATCGTGGCGGGCGACCGCGCGCGCGCCGAGCGCTTCCTGCGCGAGGTCGACTCGAGCTCGGTGATGTGGAACGCCTCGACCCGCTTCGCCGACGGCTACGAGTACGGCCTCGGCGCCGAGGTCGGGATCTCGACCGACAAGCTGCACGCCCGCGGCCCGGTCGGGCTCGAAGGACTCACCACACAGAAATTCGTCGTTCTGGGCCACGGAGAGATCCGCACTTAGTGGCTGCCATAGGAATCCTCGGCGGCACGTTCGACCCGGTCCACAACGCGCACCTCGCCTGGGCGCGCGCGGCGCTCGAGCATCTGCGGCTCGAGCAGGTGTTGTTCATTCCCACCGGCACCACCCGCTACCGCAACCCCGCGGTGGCCTCCGGCGACGACCGTGCCGCGATGTTGCGCCTCGCGCTTGCAGGCGAGGCGCGTTTCCGCCTGGACACACGGGAGCTCCAGCCCGAAGCTTCGGGCTACACCGTCGACACGCTGAAGGCGCTGCGCACGGAGCTCGGCGATGCCGAGCTCTATCTGCTGATCGGGGCCGACCAGTACGAGAAGCTCGCCAGCTGGCACCGCCCGGATGAGGTGAAACGGCTGGCGAAAATCGCGGTGTTCTCCCGTCCCGGCTTCCAGCCGAAGCGGAAGGCGCAGCTCATCCCGCTCGAGCCCATGCCGATCTCGGCGAGCGAAATCCGCGCGCGCGTGCGCCGTGGCGAGGGCGCCGACGGCCTCGTCCCGCCCGCGGTGGCGAACTATATCGCTCGCCACAAGCTCTACAGCTGATGGATATCCGCGCCAAGCAGCGCGCCGTGGTCGAGGCGCTCGAGGACGTCAAGGGCCGCGACATCATCGTCTTCAACACCGCGCGGATGCCATCGATGTTCGAGCGCGTGGTGATCGCGAGCGGCGACTCCAACCGGCAAGTCAGAGCGCTGGCGGACCGCGTGCAGGAGCGCATCCGCGAGCTCGGCTCGCGCGTGTACGGCGTCGAGGGCGAGAAGTCGGGCGAGTGGGTGCTGGTCGATCTCGGCGACGTGGTGGTGCACATCATGCATCCCGCGGTGCGCGACTTCTACAACCTCGAGGAAGTCTGGGGCGGCAAGACGGTTCGCCTCGTCAATAGAAAAAAACCAAAGCAGCCGCGGCGTGCCAAGGCTAAGCATCCTCGCGGTAAGCGCTAGGCTGCCCGGCTGGGCCGAGGAAGCCTGCGCGGAATATGCCCGCCGCATGCCGAAGGGCTACGAAGTGTCGCGGGTCGGGGTGAAGGACGAGAAGCGGCTGGTCGCCTCGCTTCCCAAGGGGGTCGACATCATCGTGCTGGACGAGCGCGGTCGTGACTACACGACGCGCCAGTTCGCCGAGTTGCTGAAGAGGGAGGCCGCGTTCGTCATCGGCGGTCCCGACGGCCTCTCCGCGCAAGTAAAAGCGCAGGCCGCGCTCGCGCTGCGTGTGTCATCTTTCACGCTGCCGCACGCGCTCGCTCAGGTCGTGCTGCTCGAGCAGTTATATCGCGCGGCGAGCCTTCTTATCGGGCATCCTTATCATCGGGAGTGAGGCGGGGAATAGTAAACTCGGGCCATGATCGGCCCGCTGGACCGCGGCATCTATCTCGCATCGCGCAGCCCCCGCCGGCGGGAGCTCCTCTCTCAAATCGGCGTGCGCTATCACCTGCTGCTCTTCCGCAGCCGGCCGGATTCGGCGCCCGACGTCGACGAGTCGATCCTGCCGAACGAGCAGCCCGACACCTACGTCGAGCGGGTCGCGCGCGCCAAGGTGCAGGCGGGCTGGCGGCTGCTGCGCCTGCGCAACCTCCCCTTCGCGCCGGTGCTCTCCGCGGACACCACCGTGGCGCTCGATGGCCGCATCCTCGGCAAGCCGGCCGACCGCAAGGAAGCCGCGGAGATGCTGGCCGCGCTCTCCGGGCGGCGGCACGACGTCTTCACCGCCGTGGCGCTGATGCGCGACGAGCGCATCGACTCGGCGGTGTCGCGCTCGGAGGTCCAGTTCAAGCAGCTGAGCCCCGAGGAGATCGCGCAGTACATCGCCACCGGCGAGTGCGACGACAAGGCCGGGGCCTATGCCGTCCAGGGGCGCGCGGCGCGGTTTATCATGGAGCTGCGCGGCAGCTACTCCGGGGTCATGGGGCTGCCGCTCTTCGAGACCGGCCAGCTCCTCGACAAACTGCGTGACCGAAGAAATTCTTATTAATGTCACCCCCCAGGAAACACGCGTAGCGGTCACCGGATCGGGGGTGGTGCAGGAGCTCCTGATCGAGCGCAGCGCGAGCCGCGGCCTGGTCGGGAACATCTACATGGGGCGCGTCGCGCGCGTGCTCCCCGGCATGCAGTCGGCCTTCCTCGAGATCGGCCTCGAGCGCGCCGCCTTCCTCCACGTCGCCGACATCTGGCAGCACAGGAAGGCGATCACCGGCGAGCCGGCGAAGCCGATCGAGCGCATCCTCGCCGAAGGCGAGCCGCTGCTGGTGCAGGTGGTCAAGGACCCGATCGGCTCCAAGGGCGCGCGCCTTTCCACGCAGATCTCGATCGCCGGGCGCCTGCTGGTGTACCTGCCGAACGACCCCCACATCGGCATCTCGCAGAAGATCGAGGATGAGAGCGGCCGCCAGGCGCTGCGCGACCGCCTCAAGGATCTGGTGCCCGCCGAGGAAAAAGGCGGCTTCATCGTGCGCACGCTGGCCGAGAGCGCGAGCGAGGAGGAGCTGCGCGCCGACCTCGACTACCTGCGCCACCTTTGGAGCGTCATCCGCGAGCGCTCCACGGGCGGAGCATCCGAAGGAACTTCGGCCTCCGCGCCGCAGCTCCTGTACCAGGATCTCTCGCTCGCCCAGCGCGTGATGCGCGACATGGTGACCTCGCAGACCGGCCGGGTGCTGATCGACTCGCGCGAGAACTACCAGAAGCTCGCCGCCTTCGCCCTGAAATACATGCCGCAGGTGCACGGCAAGCTGGAGCACTACATCGGCGAGCGGCCGCTGTTCGACCTCTACAACGTCGAGACCGAGATCGAGAAGGCGCTGTCGCGCCGGGTGGACCTCAAGTCCGGCGGCTACCTGATCATCGACCAGACCGAGGCGATGACGACGATCGACGTCAACACCGGCGGCTTCGTCGGCAGCCGCAACTTCGACGACACCATCTTCAAGACCAACCTCGAGGCTGCGCAGGCGATCGCGCGCCAGCTCAGGCTGCGCAACCTCGGCGGCATCATCATCGTCGACTTCATCGACATGCAAAGCGAGGAGCACCGCGCCGCGGTGCTCGAGGAGTTCAGGCGCGCGCTGGCGCGCGACCGCACGCGCATGAGCGTCAACGGCTTCACCGCCCTGGGCCTGGTCGAGATGACGCGCAAGCGCACGCGCGAGTCGCTCGCCCACGTGCTGTGCCAGCCCTGCCCGACCTGCGACGGCCGCGGCGAGGTCAAGACCGCGCACACGGTGTGCTACGAGATCCTGCGCGAGATCCTGCGCGAGGCGCGCGCCTTCAACGCGCGCGAATACCGCGTGCTCGCCTCGCAGCCGGTGATCGACCTGTTCCACGAGGAGGAATCGGCCTCGGTCGCGATGCTCTCCGACTTCATCGGCAAGCCGATCTCGATGCAGGTCGAGTCGAGCTATTCGCAGGAGCAGTTTGATATCGTTCTGATGTGAATTCCGGGCATCTGATGTGAATCGCGGCGAGGACGTGAGCGAGCTGTGCTACATGCCGGCGCGGCGGCTGGCGCGTCTCCTGAAGGCCAGGAAGCTTTCCGCCGTCGAGCTGGTGCGCGCCTTCATCGCCCGCGTCGAGCGCGTGAACCCGAAGGTGAACGCCATCGTGACGTTCCTGCCGGAACAGGCGTTGAAGGCGGCGCAGGCGCTCGACCGCACGAAATCGCCGAAAGGACCTCTGGCAGGGCTGCCGATCGCCTACAAGGACAACGTGCAGACGAAGGGCATTCGCACGACTTTCGGCTCGCCGATCTACAAAGACCATGTCCCCGCCGAAGACCACCTGATCGTCGAGCGCCTGTCGGCCGCTGGGGCCATCACCCTTGGCAAGACCAACCTGCCGGAGTTCGCGGCGGGCAGCCAGACGTTCAATTCGCTGTTCGGGGCGACCAAGAATCCGTACGACCCGTCGAAGACCTGCGGTGGCTCCTCGGGCGGGGCCGCGGTCGCGGTCGCCTGCGGCATGCTGCCCTTCGCCGACGGCGGCGATCTCGCCGCGAGCCTGAGGAATCCCGGCAACTACTGCAACGTGGTCGGCTTCCGCCCCACGCCGGGGCGCGTGCCGGCCTGGCCCGCGCCGAATGCCTGGAACACGCTCGGCGTGCTCGGGCCGATGGGGCGCACGGTGGAGGACACGGCGTTTCTGCTCGCCGCCATGGCGGGACCGGATCTGCGTTCGCCGGTCTCAATTGCGGAGCCCGGCTCGGCGTTTCTCAAGCCGCTGAAAACGAATTTCAAGAAGGCGAGAACTGCCTGGAGCCGCGACCTCGGCGGGCTGCCGATGGATCCGCGCGTCACCAGGGCGCTGGAAAAGCAGCGCGCGGTCTTCGCCGACCTCGGCTGCGTCGTCGAAGACGCCGAGCCCGACTTCTCCGGCGCCACCGAGGCGTTCGAGACGCTGCGCGCTCTCGGCTTCCTCCAGTCCTACGGCGAGTTCTACCGCACGCGGCGCAACGACCTGAAGGACACGGTGCAGTGGAATGTCGAGCAGGGGATGCGGCTAACGCCGGAGCAGGTCGCGCGCGCCACCGCGCTTCGTTCGCAGCTCTATCAGCGCATGCGCACCTTCCTCGAGAAGTACGATTTCCTCGTCTGCCCGGTGAACCAGCTTCCGCCGTTTCCAGTGGATGAACCCTATCCAGTGGAAATCAACAAAACCAAAATGACGAACTATCTCGACTGGATGAAGAGCTGCTACTACATCACCATCACGAGCCACCCGGCGATTTCGGTGCCGGCGGGCTTTACGGCGGATGACCCGCCGCTGCCCGTGGGCATCCAGATCGTCGGCAGGTATCGCGCCGATTTTTCGGTGCTGCAGCTCGCGTACGCCTTTGAGTCCGCGACCGGCACATGGAAGCATCGCCCATCTCTGGAAACTGAGCTGGACAACTGAGAGGAGCATCATGGAAGACACCCGCAGAGACCTGCACGACTCCGACCTGAACAGCCTGGTACCCGACGTCCGGGTCGACCGCCGCGGCTTCGTCGCGGCCTGCCTCGCCGCCGGATTCGCGGTCAGCGCCGAACCGGTGCTGGCGCAGGCGATCAAGACGCCGATGGACGGCCTCGACGGGGGCGACACGAAGATCGGCGACATCCCCGCGTACTACGCCGTGCCGAAAGGCGGCGGCAAGCGCCCTGTGGTGCTGGTGGTGGCCGAGGTCTTCGGCCTGCACGAGCACATCAAGGACGTGGTCCGTCGCGTCGCGAAGGAGGGTTATTTTGCTGTCGGCAACGAGCCCTACTTCCGCATCGGCGAGCTGTGGAAGCTGGAAGACCTCAAGCAGGTCATCGCCGGGGCGAACCAGCTCTCCGACGAGCAGGCGTTCAAGGACCTCGACGCGGTCGTCGCCTGGGCCGGCAAGAACGCGCGGGCGAACACCGAGAAGATGGCCATCACCGGCTTCTGCCGCGGCGGCCGCACCGTGTGGATGTACGACGCGCACCAGCCCAAGATCGACGCGGGCGTCGCGTGGTACGGCGGCCTGAGCCCCGCGGAGCCGGCGATCAAGACGACGCCGCTCGACGCGGTCGCGAAACTCCACGGGCCGGTGCTCGGCCTCTACGGCGGCGCCGACCAAGGCATCCCGCAGGAGCAGGTGGACAAGCTCTCCGCCGCGCTCAAGGCCTCCGGCAACAAGAAGGCGAAGGACTCGACCATCCACGTCTATCCCGGCATGCCGCACGGCTTCAACGCCGACTACCGGCCGAGCTACCGCAAGGACGCGGCCGAAGACGGCTGGAAGCGCATGCTCGCCTGGTTCAAGAAAAACGGGGTGGGATAGCGCGGCGGCGCCGTCAATAAAAAAGGCCGCCACAGGCGGCCTTTTTCGCTTCAGCGAGAAAATCTAGTCGGCGTAGACGCCCGCCTTCTTGATGAGCGGCGTCCATTTGTCCATCTCGCTCTTCAGGTGCGCCTGGAGCGCCTGAGGCGTGCCCTTCTCCGGCGGCATGGTCGTGGCCCCGAGCTCGGCGAAGCGCTGCTTCACCATCGGGTCCTTCAGGCCTTCCTGGAGCGCGGCGACGAGCTTGTCGAGCACGGGCTTCGGCGTGCCCTTGGGCGCGTACAGGCCGTGCCAGATGGTGACCTCGAAGCCCTTCAGTCCCTGCTCGTCGAGGGTCGGCAGGTCGGGCAGCGACGGCACGCGCGCCTTGGTCGTGACGCCGTACGCCTTCACCTTGCCGGCCTTGATCTGCGCGGTCGTGTTCGTCGTCTGGTCGCACAGCAGGTCGACCTGTCCGCCCAGGAGGTCATTCATCGCCGGCCCGGTTCCCTTGTAGGGCACCGTCAGCAGGTCGGTCTGGAGCGCGCTCATGAACAGCATTCCACACAGGTGCGACGCCGCGCCGATGCCGGCGTTGGCGAGCGACACCTTGTCCTTGTTCGCCTTGATGTATTGCAGGAGATCCTTGAAGTTGTTCGGCGGCAGGTTGTGGCGGCCGAGGATCGTCATCGGCACGTCGTTGATGAGGCCGATGTATTCGAAGTCGGTGAGGGGATTGAAGCGCAGCTGCCGGTACAGGGCCGGCGTGGTCGCCATTCCGATGTGGTGGATGAGGATGGTGTAGCCGTCGGGCTTGGCGTTCTTGACCAGCTCGGGGGCGAGGATGCCGCCGGCGCTCGGCCTGTTCTCGATGATGATCGTCTGCCCGAGCGGCTTGGACATGGACTGCGCGATGACGCGCGCGACGGTGTCGGTCGGCCCGGGCGCGAAGGGCACCATCAGCGTGATCGGGTGCGTCGGGAACTGCTGCGCGTGTGCCGCCGCGCAGAACGCGAGCAGCGCCGCTCCGAGAAAAGGAAACCTCGCGGCAATCCTCATGAACCATCCTCCTTCATAGTTGTGTACGTCGGCTGTGGTGTGCTGGCGCGCCCGGCGGGATTCGAACCCACGACCCTTGGCTTCGGAGGCCAATACTCTAATCCGCTGAGCTACGGGCGCATCGAAAACGGGACGCGCAGGATAGCCGGTTTTCCCTTCCGCGTCCACGCGTTAGCGCCGAAAGAGGCGGAGCAAAATCGAATCGGAATCCGTGAATCCGTCGCGCTCGAGACCTCGGATCGTCCGGCAGACGGCTTGGAGAACCCATATGAGCTTTGAAGCTAAAATCATACCGTTACCTACAAAACCAACTCCGGGCCCGTGACCGTGCACGACTCGCATTCCTCGTTCATCAAGACCCCGCAGCAGCTCGTCGTCACTATCCTGCTCGCGTTCCTCGTGCCGATCCTCGGGATCATCCTGATCGTTCAGCTCGTCCTGCACCGGCCGGGCGCGGATCCCAATGCGCTCACGCCCGAGTCCGTGGCGGCGCGCATCCAGCCGGTGGCCCGCGTGGAGTTCGGCGAGCCGCAAGCGGCTGCCGGCGCTCGATCCGGAGACGCCATCGTGAAGAACACCTGTGGCGCGTGCCACCAAGCGGGCGTGGCGGGCGCGCCGAAGATCGGCGATGCGCAAGCATGGGCCCCGCGCCTCAAGGATGGGCTGAAGGGCATGCTGGCGATCGCGATCAAGGGCAAGGGCGCCATGCCGCCGCGCGGCGGCGACAACTCGCTCACCGACGACGAGGTCGCACGCGCCATCGTCTTCATGGCCAACCAGTCGGGCGGCAAGCTGAAGGAGCCGGCCGCGCCGAAGGAGGCCGCCAAGCCCGCCGCTGCCCGACAGGTGCAGGCACAGGCGGGCCAAAAACCAGCGGCCGCTGCCGCGGCGGACGGCAAAGCGGTCTACGACAAGGTGTGCCACGTCTGCCACGCCGCGGGCGTGGCGGGAGCGCCGAAGCTCGGCGACAAGGCGGCATGGGCACCGCGCATCAAGGAGGGGATGGACACGCTCGTGCAGTCGGTAACCAAGGGCAAAGGCGCCATGCCGCCCAAGGCGGGCAACGCCTCGCTCACCGACGCCGAGCTGCGCGCGGGCGTCGAATTCATGGTCTCGCAGAGCAAGTAGCCTGGTCATCCTCTTCGTCATCGATCCGCCTGAAGAGCTCAAGGCGTACAAGGACACCACGGTCGCGATGATGCGCGCCGCGCAGGCGCGGGGGCATGAGGTATTCGTCTGCGAGCAGACCACGCTGCGGTGGGCGAAGAACGCCGTGACCGCGAGCGCCACGCGCCTCTCCCTCACGCCGGACGATTCCGACTGGTACCGGGCGCACGAGACGGCGGAGCGTCCGCTCCGCGAGTTCGACGCAGTGCTCATGCGCAAGGACCCGCCGTTCGACATGGAGTACGTGGCCAGTACCTGGCTCCTGTCGGAGGCCGAGCGCCAGGGCGCGAAGGTGTTCAACGCCCCGGGGGCGGTCCGCGACCACAACGAGAAGTTCGCGATCGCCGAGTTCTCGGAGTTTACGGTGCCCTCCCTCGTGGCCCGCTCGATGCAGGATCTGCAGGGCTTCATCGACGAGCACAGACACGTGGTGCTCAAGCGCCTCGACGGCATGGGCGGCACCGGCATTTTCGTGCTGCGCCACGACGACCCGAACCGCAACGTCATCGTCGAGACGACCTCGAACTTCGGCACGCGCAGCGTCATGGCGCAGCGCTATATCCCGGAGATCGCGCAAGGCGACAAGCGCGTGCTGGTGATCGACGGCGAGATCGTGCCGCACTGCCTGGCGCGCATTCCCAAGCCGGGCGAATCGCGCGGCAACCTCGCCGCCGGGGGGCGCGGCGTGGCGCAGCCGGTGAGCAAGCGCGACCGCGAGATCGCGGCCGCGCTCGGGCCCGAGCTCGCGGCGCGCGGCCTGCTGCTCGTCGGGCTCGACGTGATCGGCGACTGGCTCACCGAGATCAACGTCACCAGCCCCACCTGCTTTCGGGAAATCCAGGACCAGAGCGGCTTCGATGTGCCTGGAATGTTCATGCAGGCACTCGAGTCGAAACTTCATTGAGATGATATTTTTCGAATGATCGGGGTCTTGATCGTCACCCACGGCGAGATCGGCACGTCGCTCCTCGAGAGCGCCTCGCAGATCCTCGGCCAGCGCCCGACCCAGGTCTGCACGCTGAGCGTGTGGCGCCAGGACGACCCCGACGACCTGGTGCTGCGCGCCCGCGAGATGATGGACCAGATCGATGCCGGCGACGGCGTGCTGATCCTCACCGACATCTTCGGCGCCACGCCGGGCAACGTGGTCTCGAAGCTCCTCCAGGACGGCCGGGTGGAGGGCGTGTCCGGCGTGTCGCTGCCGATGCTGCTGCGGGTGCTGACCGGGCGCAACGGCGGCACCCCGGTAAGCCTAGCGGTGCTGGTGCAGCGCGCGATGTCCGGCGGCGCCGAGGGCCTCGTCCACATGAACACCGACCGCTGCTGCGACGCCTAGTGTCGCCCCTATCGGATGCCTAGCAAGTCGCTCGAGATCGTCAACAAGCTCGGCCTGCATGCGCGGGCGGCGGCCAAGCTGACGCAGGTGGCGGGCGGGTTCCACAGCGAGATCTGGATCTCGCGCAGCGGCCGCCGCGTCAACGCCAAGAGCATCATGGGCGTGATGATGCTCGCGGCGGGACAGGGCACCAGCGTGCTGTTGGAGGCGAAGGGCGACGACGCGGACGATGCGATCGCCGCCATCGCCAAGCTCGTGGCGGAACGCTTCGGCGAGTCGGAATGAACTTCGTCCTGCACGGCCACGCCGTCTCCGGCGGCATCACCATCGGCTACGCGCACCTCGTCACCACCGCGCGCCTGGAGGTGGTGCACTACGAAATCCCCAGCGAGGCGGTGGAAACCGAGGTACGCCGCTTCGAGGTCGCGCTGCACAAGGCGCGCGACGAGCTCTCGACGCTGCACACGCATATCCCTTCCGACGCGCCGCACGAGTTCGCGGCGTTCCTCGACCTGCACCGCATGATTCTCGACGACTCGGCGCTGTCGCAGGCTCCGAAGCAGCTCATCCGGGAGCGCCGCGCCAACGCCGAGTGGGCGCTGGTGCAGCAGATGGAAAAGCTCACCGACCGCTTCGACGAGATCGACGACGCGTACCTTCGCGAGCGCAAGGCCGACGTGCAGCAGGCGGTCGAGCGGGTGCTGAAGGCGCTGATGGGGGCGCAGACGCTCACCGAGCCGGCGCTCACCGAGGAGCAGGAGCTGATCGTGGTGGCGCACGACCTCTCTCCGGCGGACATGATCCTCTTCAAGCGCCACCACTTCGGCGGCTTCATCACCGACGTCGGCGGGGTGACCTCGCACACCGCCATCGTCGCGCGCAGCCTCGGCATCCCGGCGATCGTCGGCCTGCACCACGCTTTCCAGACCATCAGCGAGCGCGAGCTCGTCATCGTCGACGGGGTGATGGGCGTGGTCATCGTCAACCCCGACCCGGTGGTGCTCGCCGAGTTCAGGCTGCGCCAGTCGCAGCTCGACCTCGAGCGCGAGAAGCTGAAGCGCCTGAAGTCGAAGAAGGCCACGACGCTCGACGGCACGCCGGTCGAGCTCTACGCCAACATCGAGCTGCCCGACGACATGCCCGAGGTGCTGGAGGCGGGCGCCGAGGGCGTGGGCCTCTTCCGCAGCGAGTTCATGTTCCTCAACCGCAAGGAATTGCCGAGCGAGGACGAGCAGTTCGAGGCCTATCGCAACGTGGCGCAGGCGATGGGCGGGCGGCCGGTGGTCCTGCGCACGCTCGACCTCGGCGCCGACAAGGCGCTGAACAGCGACGGCATGACGCAGAACATGCCCAACCCGGCGATGGGGCTGCGCGCGATCCGCTTCTGCCTCGCCGAGCCGCAGATGTTCCTGACCCAGCTGCGGGCGATCCTGCGCGCATCGAGCTACGGCAAGGTGAGGATCCTCCTGCCGATGCTCGCGCACGTGCACGAGATCGAGCAGACCCTCACGCTCATCCGCCAGGCGAAGCAGCAGCTCGACGAGCGCGACATCGACTACGACCGCGAGATCGAGATCGGCGGCATGATCGAGATCCCGGCGGCGGCGCTCGCCCTGCCGATCTTCATGCGGCGCCTGAACTTCCTGTCGATCGGGACCAACGACCTCATCCAGTACACCCTCGCCATCGACCGCACCGACGACGCGGTGGCGCACCTGTACGACCCGCTGCATCCGGCGGTGCTCACGCTGGTGGCGAACACCATCCAGACCGCCACGCGCGGCGGCGTGCCGGTCGCGGTGTGCGGCGAAATGGCCGGCGACCTTCAGCTCACGCGCCTGCTCCTGGGGCTGGGGCTGCGCAACTTCTCGATGCACCCCTCGCAGCTCCTGCTCATCAAGGAGCGGATCCTGCGCACCAACCTCGCCGAGGTGCAGGCGCTCGCGCAGCGCGTGCTGCGCGCGAGCGACCCGGCGAAGACCAAGGAGCTGCTCGCTCGCCTGAACGCCTGAGGAGGCCGCAGTGAAATTGCTTTTTTCAGCTTTATTTTTTCTCTCCCTGGCGGTCCACGGCCAGACCTATCCATCGAAGCCGGTGAAGCTGATCGTGCCGTTCCCGGCGGGCAGCGCCACCGACCAAGTGGCGCGCGTGGTTGGCGCGGAGCTGCAGCAAGCGCTCCGCCAGCCCTTCGTAATCGAAAACAAGGCCGGTGCGCAGGGCGCCATTGCCGCGGGCGAGGTCGCGAAAGCAGCGCCCGACGGCTACACGCTGATGCTCACCACCAACACGCCGCAGGCGGCGAACGTGAGCCTGTTCAAGAAGCTCAATTACGATCCGGTCAAGGACTTCACGCCTATCACGCGCTACGGCACCACAAGCTTCATGCTCATGGTGCGGCCGGACTTTCCCGCGAAGGACTTGAAGAGCTTCATCGCGCATGCGCGTTCGCGGCCCGGCAAGCTCTCCGGCGGCTACGGCTCCGCGGGCTCGCAGGTTTCGATCGCCATGCTGAAGCAGCTCGGCAAGCTCGACATTGTCGAGGTGCCGTACAAGGGGATTCCTCAGACCGTCACCGATACGATGGGCGGGTCGCTGCAGCTCACGTTCGTCGACATGGCGAACGCGCTCGCGCAGGCGAAAGGCGGCAAGCTGCGCGGGATCGCCGTGACCAACGGAGAGCGCAGCTCGCTCGCGCCCGACCTGCCGGCGATCGCCGAGGAGCTGCCGGGATACGAGATCATCGCCTGGTTCGCGCTCGTGGCGCCGGCGAAGCTGCCGGAGGCGATCGTGCAGCGCCTGCACGAGGTCAACATGAAGGCGCTCGCCAAGCCCGAGGTGAAGGATCGGTTCGCAACAGTGGGTACCGACGTCGCGCCGCTTGGCCCGGCCGAGCTCGGCAAGTTCATCCAGGCGGAAGTCGCCCATTGGGCGAAACTCGTCAAGCTTGCCGGGATCGAGCCTGAATAGGCCTCGCATGCCGGACAAAGTCCGGATCGGCGCGGGCAGCGGGTTCCAGGGCGACCGCCTGGAGCCGGCGGTGATCCTCGCCTCGCAGGGCGAGCTCGACTACCTAGCGCTGGAGTGTCTCGCTGAGCGCACCATCGCGCTCGCGCAGCTACGCAAGCTCGCCGACCCGGCGGCGGGCTACGACCCGCTCCTCGAGAAGCGCCTCGGATCGCTCCTTCCGATCGCGAAGCGAAGCGGCGTTCGCATCGTGACCAACATGGGGGCCGCGAATCCGCTGGCCGCGGGCCGCAGAGTCATTTCTCTTGCCAAGGAAATGAACGTAAGCGTCAAGGTTGCGGTCGTCACCGGCGACGACGTGGTGTCGCTGCTCGAGCCGTCGATGCGGACCGTCGAAGCGCGCGGCGCGCCTCTGTCCGAGTACGAGATCGTCTCCGCCAACGCGTATCTCGGCGCCGACGCCATCGTGCCCGCGCTCGCCACCGGCGCCGACGTGGTGATCACCGGGCGCGTGGCCGATCCCTCGCTTTTCGTCGCGCCGATCGCGCATGCCTTCGGCTGGCGCCTGGATGACTGGGAGCGCCTCGGGCGCGCCACCGCGGTCGGTCACCTCCTCGAGTGCGCCGGTCAGGTCACGGGCGGCTATTTCGCAGAGCCCGGGCTGAAGGACGTCGCCAACCTCGCGCATCTTGGATTTCCGTGGTGCGACGTCGACCCCGAAGGTAACGGGGTGCTCGGCAAGGTCGCCGGAACCGGCGGCGCGATCACCGTGCGCACCGCGAAAGAACAGCTGCTCTACGAGGTGACCGACCCGGGCGGCTACATCACGCCCGACGTAGTGGCCGATTTCACCTCCGTTTCTCTCCAGCAAAGCGGGGCCGACCGGGTGGCTGTGAACGGCGGGAGAGGTAAGGCGAGAACCCCGACGTACAAAGTGAGCGTCGGCTATCGCGCCGGCTTCGTCGGCGAAGGCGAGGTGTCCTATGCCGGAGCCAAGGCGAAGGAGCGCGCACAGCTCGCCTGGGAGATCGTGCGCGAGCGCCTGCGGGAGGACATCCCGGACCTGCGCGTCGACCTGATCGGCATCGACAGCGCGCACCGCGCCGACTTCGGCCACCCGCAGCCGCCCTACGAGGTGCGCCTGCGCGTCGCCGCGCGCACCCCCACGCGCGCGCTCGCCGAGCGGGTCGGCGCCGAAATCTGGGCCCTCGGCACCAACGGGCCCGCGGGCGGAGGCGGCTTCCGCGACGCGGCGTACGAGCGCATCGGCGTCGTGTCCACGCTGCTCGAGCGCTCGCGCGTAAGGCCGGCCGTCACCGTCCTGGAGGAGGACCGTGAAACGCAAGCTGCATGAGCTCGCGCATGCGCGTGCCGGAGACAAAGGCGACACGCTGACCCTCGCGCTCATCGCGTACCGCGAGGAAGATTACGAGTTGCTGCGCGCGAAAGTGACCGCCAAGGCGGTGAAGCAGCATCTCGGCGGGATCGTGCTGGGCGAAGTGCGCCGCTACGAGCTGCCCGGGCTCGGGGCGCTCCAGTTCGTCTGCGAGCGCGCGCTCGACACCGGCGTCACCACCTCGCTCGCCATCGACCCGCACGGCAAGACGCTCTCCTACGCGCTTCTTGAAATGAGCATCGAGACATGAGCGGCCCGCTGCACGGAGTTCGGGTCCTCGATCTCACGACGGTGGTCATGGGCCCGTACGCAACCCAGATCCTCGGCGACTTCGGCGCCGACGTGGTCAAGGTCGAGCCGCCCGAAGGCGACGTGATGCGCTACGCCTGGCCGTTCCGCCATCCGGGCATGGGCACCATCTACATGGGCGTCAACCGCAACAAGCGCTCGATCGTCCTCGATCTCAAGAAGGCCGCCGCGCGGGACGCGTGTCTCGCGCTGGCGGCGAAGGCCGACGTGCTGGTCTACAACATCCGTCCGCAGGCGATGGCGCGGCTGCGGCTTTCCTACGATGAGGTGCAGAAGGTTAATCCGCGGATCATCTATGCCGGCTGCTTCGGCTACAGCCAGCGCGGACCGTACGCGGCCAAGGCGGCCTACGACGATCTGATCCAGGGGGCCTCGGGCCTGCCCTACCTGCTGCAGCGGCAGGGCGCCGCCGAGCCGCGCTACGCGCCGATGATCGTCGCCGACCGATCGGTGGGGCAGCAGGTGGCGAGCGCGGTGAGCGCGGCGCTCTATCACCGCGAGAAGACCGGCAAGGGCCAGCGCATCGACATCCCGATGTTCGAGCACCTGCTGCAGATCGTGCTCGGCGACCATCTCGGGGGCTACGCCTTCGAGCCGCGGCACGGCGAGGCCGGCTACGCGCGCATCCTCGCGCCCGATCGCCGGCCGTACCAGACGAGCGACGGCTACATCTGCACGCTCATCTACAACGACAAGCAGTGGAAGGCGTTCTTCGACGTGATCGGCCGGCCCGAGATGCTCTCGACACCGGAATTCGCCACGCAGGAAGCGCGCAGCCAGAACTACCAGCGCGCCTACACCATGGTGGCCGAGGAGCTGAAGAAGCGGACCACCGCCGAGTGGATCGAGGCGCTCGAGCGCGCCGACATCCCGGTGCAGCGCATGAACACTATCGAGGACATCCTCGCCGACCCGCACCTCGCCGCGACCGGCTATTTCACCTTGCGCGAGCACCCGAGCGAGGGCCGCATCCGCACCCTCGCGGTTCCTTCGGAATGGTCCGAATCGCAGCCCGAGTACCGGCGCCACGCGCCTCGCCTGGGCGAGCACACGCGCGAAATACTCAACGAAGTTGGGTTCTCAGAAAAACAAATCACCCATCTTCTGGAAGCCGGCGCCGCCCGCGCGGCCGACTGACCGCTACTCGGGCTTCGCGCCCGACTCCTTGATCACCTTCGCCCACTTCGCGCGCTCGGACTTGATGTAGGCGCCGAACTGCTCGGGCGTGCCGGGCGCGGGGTCGAGGCCCTGGTTGAAGAGCGTCGTCTTCACATCGGGCATGGCGAGGACCTTGGTCACCTCGGCGTTCAACTGGTCGATGATCGCGCGCGGGGTCTTCGCCGGCACGACCAGACCGTACCAGTTGTTGGCGTCGAACCCGGCGAGGCCGCTTTCCGAGATCGTCGGCACATCCGGAAGAAGGGCCGAGCGCTTCGCCGTAGTGACCGCGATCCCCTTGATGCGTCCGGACTTTAGGTGCGGAATGGCGCTCGCAGTCGTGGCGAAGATGAGATTCACCTGGCCGCCGACGAGATCGCCCATCGCCGGCCCGCCGCCCTTGTACGGGACGTGCACCAGCTTCACTCCCGCCATCAGGTTGAAGAGCTCGATGGCGAGATGCCCCGTGGCGCCGATGCCCGAGGAGCCGGCCAGCAGCGACTTCTCCCTGGCGAGCGCGATCAGCTCCTTCACCGAGCCCGCCGGCACGGAAGGATGCAGCGCAAGGACGTTGGTCGCGTCGACGACCTGGATCACCGGAGCGAGATCGGTTTCCGGATCGAACCTCAGATTGCCGTAGAGGCTGGGATTGATCGCGAGCGCCGCGATCGTGCCCATCAGCAGCGTGTAGCCGTCCGGGGCGGATTTCGCGACCTGCTCCGTGGCGACGTTGCCCGCGGCGCCAGGCCGGTTCTCCACGATGACCTGCTGGCCGAGAAGCTCGGAGAGCTTCTGCGCCACCGGCCGCGCGGTGAGGTCCGTGCCGCCGCCGGGCGCGAAGCCGACGATCATGCGGATCGGCCGAACGGGATAGGGTTCTGCAGCAAATACCGAAACAGACGAAAGCGCGGCCAATATCACCGCCGCGAGCTGCTTACGAAAAATCATCGTTCCCTCTTCGCTGCGCCGAGCTTCGCCGCCATGCCGAAAGCGGCCGTCATGGCGCCGGGATCGGCGCGGCCCTTGCCCACGATGTCGAACGCGGTGCCGTGCGCGGGCGTGGCGTAGACCGTCTTCATTCCCGCGCTGACCGTCACGCCCTTCTGAAAGCCGAGCAGCTTGGTCGCGATCTGCCCCTGGTCGTGGTACATCATCACCACCGCGTCGAAATCCCGGGCGCGCGCGCGCAGGAAGATCGTGTCGGAGGGCAGCGGTCCCGTGCAGTCGATCCCGGAGGCCCGCACGCGGTCCACGGTCGGGCGGATGATGCGGATCTCCTCGTCGCCGAAGAGACCGTTCTCGCCGCCGTGCGGATTCAGCGCCGCGACGCCGATGCGCGGCGCCTCGAGGCCGGCCGAGCGCATGGTGCGATCGGCGAGGCGGATCGCCGCCTCGACGCGCTCGGGCGTGACCAGGTCGAGCGCCTTGCGCAGGCTCACGTGCGAGGTGACGCGGAAGGTGGAGAACTCCGGGATCACGTTCATCTCGCTGTAGTAGCCGCTGTGCTGCGTCCAGTCGGCGAACATCTGGTGCTCGTCGTGGTAATTCCAGCCGCCGCGGTGGAGCGCGCCCTTGTTGAGCGGCGCGAAGCACACCGCGTCGAGCTTCCCCGCGAGCGCGAGCTCGGTCATCGTCTTCAGCGTCTCGCCGGCGATTCGCCCGGCTTCGGGCGAAACCTCGCCGCGCGGAAAGCGCTCGGGATCGAGGTTGCCGAGATCGAGCAGCGGATACCCGCCGCGCGACCAGTCGATGCTTTCCACGGAAGAGACTCCATGGAAGGCGATCTCGGTGCCAGCCTGCCGACAGCCGAGCGCGAGGTGGCGCGCGTCGCAGACGAGCACGGTGCGCGCGGCTTTGAGGTCCTGCGTCGCCAGCATCTTCGCCACGATCTCGGCGCCGATGCCGGTGACGTCGCCGAGCATCAAGCCGACTATGGGTCGGGGATCGGGAGCCCTGGACATGGTCCCGGTATTGTCGGCGATTCCTTGACAGTGAGGAACGCTGCGGTTAACTTCGCGCGGCATTGCGCCGATTTGCGTCAGCTTGCGGGCGCACAACAAATTCCGCTAAAGAGACATGAACGCTCCCCACGATCCGTCCTCCGTAGGCCAGGTCCTCGCGCACAAGGCGCATTTCGACGCGCCGATCCGCCTGCGCAGCGGCGCCGAGCTGCCCTCCTACGACATCGCGTACGAGACCTACGGCACCCTGAACGCGGCGCGCTCCAACGCGGTGCTGGTGTGCCACGCGTTGAATGCCTCGCACCACGTTGCCGGTTCTTATTCCGACGAGAAGAACAATGTGGGCTGGTGGGACAACCTGGTCGGGCCGGGCAAGCCGCTCGATACGCGGCGCTTCTTCGTGGTCGGATCCAACTACCTGGGGAGCTGCTTCGGCTCGACCGGGCCGGCGTCGGTGAATCCCGCCACGGGCAAGCCCTGGGGCGCCGACTTCCCGGTGGTGACGGTGGAAGACTGGGTCGAGGCGCAGGCCCGCCTCGCCGACCGCCTCGGCATCGAGCGCTTCGCCGCGGTGATCGGCGGCTCCCTCGGCGCCATGCAGGCGCTGCAATGGACGCTGTCCTACCCCGACCGCATCCGCCACTCGCTCGTCATCGCGGCTGCGCCCCGGCTCACGCCGCAGAACATCGCCTTCAACGAGGTGGCGCGCCAGGCGATCATGACCGACCCGGACTTTCACGGCGGCCACTACTACGAAAAAGGCGTGGTGCCCACGCGCGGGCTGCGCATCGCGCGCATGATCGGCCACATCACCTACCTCTCGGGCGAGGCGATGTCGGAGAAATTCGGCCGCGTGCTGCGCCGGGCGAGCCTCGGCTTCGACTTCGACGTCGACTTCGAGATCGAGTCCTACCTGCGCTACCAGGGCGACAAGTTCTCCAGCTACTTCGACGCCAACACGTACCTCCGCATCACCAAGGCGCTCGACTACTTCGATCCGGCGGGCGACTTCGGCGGCAACCTCTCGGCGGCGCTAGCTCGCGCGAAAGCCGCTTTCCTCGTGGTGTCGTTCAACTCCGACTGGCGCTTCCCGCCGCCGCGTTCGCGCGAGATCGTGCGCGCGCTCCTCGACAACCGGCGCATCGTCTCTTACCTCGAGATCGACGCCCCGGGCGGCCACGACGCGTTCCTGCTCGAGGACCCGCGCTACCACGGCGCGCTCCGCGCCTACTTCGCCAACATCGACCTATGACCTCGGCCGAACAGGCGCTCCTCGCCGCGCGCCCCGACTTCGCCGCGATCGCGCACTGGGTCAAGTCGGGCTCGCGCGTGCTCGACCTCGGCTGCGGCGACGGCTCGCTCCTGCGCTACCTGTGGCAGGCGAACCAGGCGCCAGGCTACGGCGTCGAGATCGACGACGACAGCGTGCTCGCCTGCGTGGCGAACGACGTCAACGTGCTGCAGGTCGACCTCGAGAGCGGCCTCTCGCTCTTCGCCGACCAGTCCTTCGAGTACGTGATCCTGTCGCAGACCCTCCAGGCAGTGCACCACACCGAGGGCATCCTGCGCGAGATGCTGCGCGTGGGCCGCGAGGTGATCGTCAGCTTCCCGAACTTCGGCCACTGGAACGCGCGCCTGCAGGTGATGCTCGGCCACATGCCCGTCTCCGACTCCCTCCCCTACGAATGGTACGAGACCCCCAACGTCCACCACTGCACCATCACCGACTTCGAGGACCTCTGCCGCCGCCTCGGCATCCGCATCCGCGAGAAGCTCGTGATGCACCAGGGCAAGCCCGTCACCGTCCTTCCTAACATCCTCGGCTCGCTCGCCGTCTACCGCTGCACCGCTAGCTGAACCTCTGCTTCTGGATATGCGTTTCGTGGTCGTCTTCGAGGACAGCCCTGAAATGGCAAGAGGTCCGTCGCAATCATGAGCCAGACCATCTGCGGTTCCTTGAGAAGCATCGTGACGAGATTCCAATGGCGGGCGGCCTGCGCGATGAGCACGGCGGTCCCTATGTCGGCGGGCTATGGGTTTTCGAAGTGAAGAGCCGTTCGCGGGCTGTCGAGCTTATCGAATCCGATCCATACTACGTTGCGCACCCACGGAGGTACCGACTCCTGGCGTGGGGTAAGGCGCTGCCGCATTTCCAGGTGCTCATGTGACAAGCCGGCCGCTTCGCCGCGACGACTACAGCCAGTGGCTCCCACTATGGGACGGCTACAACGCCTTCTACGGCCGTAGCGGAGAAACGGCGCTACCCGCGGAGATCACGGCCACGACGTGGGAGCGATTCTTCGACCCTGTCGAACCGATATTCGCTCTTGTGGCGGAAGTTGAAGGCAGGGTGGTCGGCATGACTCACTATCTCTTCCATCGAAGCAGCAATAGGATCGAGCCGGTTTGCTACCTTCAAGACCTGTTCACCCTGCCGGCCTTGCGCGGCCGCGGTGTCGGACGTTCGCTGATCGAGGCTGTCTACGAGCGGGCAAGCCAGGCGGGCGCACGACGGGTCTACTGGCACACGCAGGACACCAACGCCGCCGGTCGCGCCCTGTACGACAAGGTCGCAAAACACGCGGGTTTCATCGTGTATACGCGAGACCTCGAACGTTAGATCGCGGGACGGGCAACAAGCCTCGAGCCTGGCAGCCTAAAGAACCTATCATCGAGAAGCTGTGCCGCCGGATCGCTGCGCAGCGGCGTAAACTCTACGTTCGACGGCACAGGGGAGAAAGCCGTGAACACGGGGTCGATCGCAACCGCATTTCTGTTGACGAGCGCTTTGCTGGTGCCCGAGCCCAGCGCTGCACAAGGCTATCCCGTCAAGCCCGTGAAGATGGTGGCTGCCGCTCAACCCGGCGGCGGCGTGGATCTGATCGCCCGCACCGTGGCCGAGCACCTCAGCCGCTCGATGGCGCAGTCGTTCATCGTCGAGAACATCTCGGGCGGCGGCAGCGCCATTGGATCGCAGGCCGTGGCACGCGCTGCGCCGGACGGCTACACGTTGATGGTGGGCAACGTCAGCTCACACAGCACCAATCCCGCGGTGCGCAAGGTCCCGTACGATCCGGTCAAGGACTTCACCGCGATCGCGATGGTCGGCGGTACCCCAAACGTACTGCTGGTGGGTCCGTCGGTACCAGTGACCGACCTTAAGGGCCTCGTGGACTATGTGAAGAAAAATGCCAAGAAGGTCAGCTACGCCACGAGCGGCATCGGCACGCTCACTCACCTCGCGATGGAGCAGTTCAGGGGCGCGGCTGAGTTCGACGCGGTGGCCGTGCATTACCGCGGCATTGGTCCGGCGTTCACCGATTTCCTCGGTGGGCAAACGATGATGATGATGCCCGGGCTCGCCGCGGCGCTGCCTCACATCCGCGCCAAGAAGATGCGCCCGATCACAGTCACGGGCCTCAAGCGTCATCCAGCCCTGCCAGAGGTCCCGACGTTCGAAGAGTCGGGGTTCAAGGGCTTCGACGGCGTGCAGTGGTACGGGGTCATGGGGCCGGCGAGGCTGCCGGCGGAGATCACCAAGAGACTCAACGCCGAGGTCAACAAGGCGCTCGCCTCGCCAGCGCTGCGCGAGCGCCTTTCGGCCGAAGCGATCGAGCCCATGCCGATGACGCCCGATCAGTTCGGCCAGTTCATCCAGACGGACATTACGCGCTGGAAAGCGCTTGCCCGGGAGCGCAAGATTTCATTGGATGAATAGCCTTGCAGCCCAGAGAACCGATCCGTTAGGCTAGCAACATGGCTCACGGCAACGGGGAATCGCATTGCTGCGGCCCGGGATACGCCTCGCCGGCCGAGGCGATCAAGGCGCCGCGCGAGAAGCTCCTCTACACGGTCGCGCTCTATGTGGGCACCGGCATCCAGAAGCCCGACTACCTGGCGACCATCGACGCGGATCCGGAGAGCCCCACCTACAGCCAGGTGATCAGCCGGCTGGAAATGCCGGGCATCGGCGACGAGCTGCATCACACGGGCTGGAACGCGTGCTCTTCATGCCACGACGATGCGAGCAAGCAGCGGCGCTACCTGATCGTGCCGGGCGTGCGCTCCTCCAACCTGCACATCGTCGATTGCATCGAGCCGAGGGCGCCGCGACTGCACAAGGTCGTTACGGGCGCGGAGATCAAGGCGAAGACGAATCTGTCGGCCCCGCATACCGTGCACTGCATGGGCTCGGACATCATCATCTCGATGCTGGGCGACGCTCAGGGCAACGCGCCCGGCGGCTTCCTGCACCTGAACGAGAATTTCGACATCGTCGGCCGGTGGGAGAACGACCTCGGCGGCATGAAGTTCAACTACGACTTCTGGTACCAGCCGCGCCACAACGTGATGGTCTCCTCCGAATGGGCGGCGCCGAACACGTTCATGCCGGGATTCGACCTCGAAGAGGTCGGCCACCTGAAGTATGGCCGCGAGATCCACTTCTGGGATCTCAAGAAGAAGCGCGTCGAGAACACCTTCTACCTCGGTGAGGACGGACTGGTGCCGCTCGAGGTCCGCTTCCATCACAACCCGGATTCGAGCCACGGCTTCGTCGGCGCCGCGCTCTCCTCCAACATCATCCACTGGTACAAGAAGGACGGCCGCTGGATCTGGGAAAAGGTGATCGACGTCGAGAACCAGCGCCACCCGGAATGGCCGATCCCTTTGCCGGGCCTCATCAGCGTGATCCTGGTCTCGATGGACGACCGGTTCCTCTATTTCTGCAACTGGCTGCACGGAGACATCCGCCAGTACGACATCTCGGATCCCTCGAAGCCGAGGCTCGCGGGCCAGGTGTGGATGGGCGGCCTGCTGAACAAGGCGCCGGTGGTCAACGGCCGGCGCATCGCCGGCGGGCCGCAGATGATCCAGCTCTCGCTCGACGGCAAACGCCTCTACGTCACCACCTCGCTCTTCTCGACCTGGGACAACCAGTTCTATCCCGATATCCGGCAGAACGGCGGCTGCATGCTGATGGTCGATTGCGACGCCGCGAAGGGCGGCATGTCCATCAATCCGGACTTCTTCGTGGACTTCGGAAGCGAGCCGAACGGTCCCGCCCGCTGCCACGAGACACGATATCCGGGCGGCGACTGCACTTCCGACATCTGGCTCTAGGAATGGAGCAGCTCACCATCACGCTTGCCAACCGCGGCGGGGCGTCGTTCCGGGTCGGCCGCGACAAGCCGTTGCTGGACGCGCTCGAAGCCCAGGGCATGTCGCTGCCCTACGGCTGCCGCTACGGGGGCTGCATCACCTGTGCCGCGAAACTGCTGTCGGGTCGGATCGAGCAGCGCAAAGCGCTCGCCCTGAACGGGCGCCAGCTCGCCGCTGGCTACGTGCTCCTCTGCGTTGCGCACCCTCTGACCGACTGCACTTTTGACGTCGGCGTCGAGAGCCATGACAAGCTCTATCGAAACCCCTTCGCCATGACCGGATCTGCTCACATGGACCATGACCAGGCCTACCCGGCAGACTATCTCGCCGGCATCCTGAAAGAGGTGAAGACCATCGCCATGGTGGGCGCCAGCTCGGATCCCACCAAGTTCAGCTATGGTGTGCTCAGGGTGCTGCACGAAACCGGCTACGACATGATCCCCGTGAATCCCAACGAAGCGGGGACCGAGATCCGCGGCCTGCGCGTGTACGAGTCGCTGTCCGCGATCGACCGGCCCGTCGACATGGTCCAAGTGTTCCGCAACTCCGATGCGCTGCCCGAGATCGCGCGCGAGGCGATCGCGATCGGCGCCAAGGTGCTCTGGGCGCAGCTTGGCGTGCGCAACGACGAGGCAGCGCGGCTGGCGGAGGCCGCGGGCCTGAAGGTCGTAATGAACCGCTGTCCGAAGATCGAGCTTTTCCGTCCGTTCTGGAAGCCGCGGCTGAACCAGCCGATCTGAACCGTTGCCCGGGGAGAAAAAAGCGTGAAGACGTTCATCTCGATCCTTGCACTCTCGGTGGCATCTTTCTCCTCGACCGCGCTCGGCGCCGAGGACCCGCCGGCGTGGGCCTATCCCGTGAACCCACCGGATTTCAAGCCTCGCGCCGAAGACGGCATCGCCCGGCGTGTGCCGGCCAGCAGCGCCACGTACTCGGTGACGCAATTGCGCGATCGCTTCATCTCGCCGGTCTGGCACCCCGGCGATCATCCGGCGCTGCCATCGGTCGTGGCTCAGGGCAGGAAGCCCAACGTATTTGCATGCGGTTTCTGCCATCGCGCGGAAGGAACGGGCGGACCGGAGAACGCCAGCCTAGCCGGCCTTCCCGCCGCCTACATCGCCCAGCAAATGGCCGATTACAAGAGCGGCGCCAGGAAAACCTCGGTGCAAAAGAGAAACATCGACTTGATGATCTCGCTCTCCAAGGACATCACGGAGGCCGAGGTGCAGGCGGCCGCAGCTTATTTTTCTGCGCTGAAACCAAAATCCAATATTCGGGTGGTCGAGACCGTTAGCGTGCCGAAGACGGTCGTAGCCGGATGGTTTCTCACCGCTGCCGATACCCGCGAGAAGGAGCCGATCGGTCAACGCATCATCGAGATGCCCGAAGATCTCGAGCAATTCGAAAACCGCGACCCGAGATCGAACTTCATCGCCTACGTGCCGATCGGCAGCGTCGCGCGAGGTGAAGCTTTGGTCAGCACGGGTGGCGCAGGCAAGACCCTGCAATGCGCGATCTGCCATGGTGCCGATCTGAAAGGTCTGGGAGACCTGCCCTCGATCGCCGGGCGCTCGCCCAGCTATGTCGTGCGCCAGCTCTACGACATCCAGAACGGCGCGCGCGCCGGCAGGGGAGCGCAGCTCATGAAAGCCGCAGTGGCCAATCTGACCGTCGAGGACATGGCGTCGATCGCCGCGTACTTGGCTTCGCGAACTCAGTGAACAAGCGGAGATGACATGAACTTGCTCTGGTTTCTCATCGTGGGTCTTGTAGCCGGCTGGTTGGCGGGGGTGCTAGTCAAGGGCGGTGGCTTCGGGCTGATCGGCGATCTTGTCGTCGGTGTCATCGGTGCCATCCTCGGCGGGTGGCTATTTAGCGCCTTTGGCGCTTCCGCCGGCGGTGGGCTCGTGGGAAGCATCATCGTGGCGACAATCGGCGCAGTGGTGCTGCTCCTTATCGTGCGCCTGGTCAAGCGCGCGTAGGGCTCCACAGTCGGCACCGAGTTGGCAGACTATTCCGGCTTGACGCCGGCTGCCTTGATGACGCGCTCCCAGCGCTCGAGGTCTTTCGCGAGCCAGGCGCGGAACTCGGCGGGCGTGCTGCCGCCCTCGGTGATGGCGCCGAGCTTGTTGAGCTTGTCTCGGGTCTCCCGCTTGGCGAGCGATGCGCGGATCGATTCGTTCAGCCGCCCGACGACCGCCGTCGGAAGACCGGCGGGGCCGACCACGCCCAAGCCCTGCGTGTATTGCTCGAATCCCGGGAAGCCGTTCTCCGACATCGTCGGCACGTTCGGGTAGTCGGGATGGCGCTTCTCGGTGCTGACGGCGAGCACCTTGAGGCGCTTCTGCTGCACCTGCTCGGCGATGCCGACCATCGGATAGAACATGAAGCTGACGCGGCCGGCTATTACTTCGGTGAGCGCGGGCGCGTTGCCTTTGAAGGGAACGTGCAGCATCTTCGTGCCGGTGAGGGCTTCGACCAGCGCGCCGGCGAGATGAGCCGAGCCGCCGTTGCCTGACGACGCATAGCTGATCTCGCCGGGCTTCTCCTTCGCGGCTTTCACGACGTCGGCGGCCGTGTTGAAGGGCGAATCGCCCTTCGCGACCATCACGAGCGGCAGGTGGCACACGAGAGTGATCGGCGTGAAATCCGCGATGGGGTCGTAGGGCTTCTTGTCGGCGTACAGGACTGCGTTAACGCTGTGCGTGAGCGTGGTCATGTAGAGCGTGTAGCCGTCCGGAGCGGCGCGCTTAACCTCTTGGGTCGCGATCATGGAGGTGGCACCCGGCTTGTTCTCCACCAGAACGGTCTGGCCGAGCGTGGCGGTCATGTCCTGGGCGATGATGCGGGCGATCACGTCCGTGGGGCCGCCGGCCGCGAAGCCGATGAGGAGCTTCACCGGCTTGGTCGGATAGGCCTGCGCAAAGGCCGCCAGCGGCAGACACAGCAGCGTCAACAGCAGCTTCTTCATGAACCCTCCTCCCCCGGGATTCTAAGGCGCAGCGGCATGCCGACTACAATGGCGACGAGGAGGAAGCACATGAAGCTGCTGTCGCTGCTTGCCGCGCTGGTCACGCTTCCGGGTCTGGCGCAGGACTATCCTGGCAAGCCGATCCGCATGGTGGTCGGCTTCCCGCCCGGGGGCGGGACCGACGTCGTCGCGCGCATCATCACGCCGCGCTATTCCGAGCTTTTGGGCCAGAGCGTGGTGATCGAGAACCGGCCCGGCGCGACGGGCACCATGGCGGCCGGCCAGGTCGCCAAATCCGCGCCCAACGGCTACACGATCATGATGGGCCACGTCTCGGTGAACGCGATCGCGCCGTCGCTCTTCAGCAACCTGTCGTACGACGTGATCAAGGACTTCGCGCCGATCGGGATCGCCGCGGCGGTCCCTCATTTCGTAACCGTGCATCCATCCCTGCGGGTGTCGTCGCTGAAGGAACTCATCTCCTATTTGAAAGCAAAATCGGATCTCACGTTTCCGTCGGCGGGCAACGGGAGCATGCCGCACCTCGCGGGGGAGATCTTCACGAACCTCGCGGGCGTGAAGATGGTGCATGTGCCCTACAAGGGTTCGGGCCAGTCGATGCAGGATCTGCTCGGCGGCCAGCACCTCGTCGCTTTCGACACGATGCCGGCGTCGGCGCCGCACGTGCGCTCGGGGAAGCTCCGCGCGCTCGCCACGTCGAGCGCCGCGCGCCTGCCGGCCTTCCCGGACGTGCCGACGGCGCAGGAGGCCGGGCTTCCGGGCTACCAGGTCACGACCTGGTACGGCGTCTTCGCGCCGGCCGGGACACCGCCGGCGATCGTGAACCGGCTCCACTCCGACCTCGTCAAGGCAATGCAGACGCCCGACGTGAAGGCGAAGCTCGAAGGCATCGGCGCGGACGGAACGGTTTCCGCCTCGCCCGCCGAGTTCGCCGCGCTGGTGCGCGCCGACACCGCGCGCTACGCGAAGATCGTGAAGGAAATCGGCCTTAAGATGGATTGACCCATGCAGCTCATCCCCTCCGGACGCCTGCTCGGCGCGAAGATCGTAGACCTGGATCTCTCCCGTGCGCTGGAAGAAGGCGAAGTCGAGGACGTCGTCCAGGCGCTCGGTCGTTATGGCGTCGTCTGCTTCCCGCGCCAGAGGCTGACCGCCCGCCAGCAAAGGGACTTCGCCGCGCGCTTCGGCGAGCTCGAGATCAACGTAGCTTCGGGACCCTACCAGGAGCCCGGCATTCCCGAGGTCATGACGCTTTCCAACATCGTGAAGGACGGAAAGCCGATCGGCCTCTCCGACGCCGGCCAGGACTGGCACACCGACATGTCTTACAGCACGACGATCGCATTCGCAAACGTGCTCTATGCGCTCGAGGTGCCGCGGCGCAATGGCAAGACCCTCGGCGACACCGAGTTCAGCAGCATGCAGGACGCTTACGACGGCTTGCCGGACGATCTCAAGAAGAAGCTCGAAGGCATGACCGTGCTGCACGACTTCAACAAGTTCTGGGAGATGATGCGCCGCGAAAAGGGAAGCAAGCGGCCCCCGCTCACCGAAGCGCAGCGCAAGCAAAAGCCCCCTGTGTCGCACCCGATCTTCCTCGAGCACCCGATCACCCGGCGCAAGGTGCTCTACGCCAATCCCGGCTACTCGATTCGCATCAACGAGCTGCCGCAGAAGGAGAGCGACAGGGTCCTCGAGTTCCTGTTCGAGCACCAGCTCAAGCACCAGTACCGCTACCGGCACCAGTGGAGCGAAGGCGACGTGCTGATGTGGGAGAACTTCGGCACGATCCACAACGCCATCGCCGACTACGGGCCCAACGAGCATCGGCTGGTCAAGCGCTGCCAGGTGATGGCGACGAGGTTCGGCCTTTGAGCCTCGAGAAGCGGCCGGTGCCCGTGATCCCGGGCAACTTCTACGCCGCGGGCCTCAACTACCGCGCGCACATCGAGTGGGCCAACCGGGCGCACGGCACGACCTACAAGGTGCCCGAGCGCGCCGACATCGGCTACCGCTCGAACAACGCGCTGATCGGCAGCGGCGAGGACATCGTCATCCCGCGCGATTCGAGCGGCCAGGTCGATTTCGAGGGCGAGCTCGTCGCGGTAGTCGGCAGGCGCGCGAAGGACGTTTCCGAGCAGGAGGCGCTCGACTACGTCGCCGGCTACACCCTCGGCAACGACGTCAGCGAGCGCAGCTGGCAGCGCAGCGACCGCACGCTATGGCGCGCCAAGAACAGCGACACCTTCAAGCCGATGGGCCCGCGCATCGTCTCGGGCATCGACCCGATGAACCAGGTGATCGAAGTGCGCGTGAACGGCCGCAGGGTGTCGAGCTACAACACCTCGGCGATGATCTTCGGCGTCGCGCACTTCATCTCGCGCATGTCGCGCTACCTCACGCTGCACCCGAACGACGTCATCTGGTTCGGCTGCGACGGACCGACCGAGCCGGCGCTGAAGCCGGGCGACCTGGTGGAGGTGGCGAACGACGCGATCGGCGTGCTCGCCAATCGGGTGGTTTCAGCCTGATGGGATAGCGTAGCGAATCCACCAATCGGGGAGGCTGTCGTGGAAAGCGCGTCCTTGAGTCTTGCGTTCTTCGTCATGTACGCTCCGACCGTTTTCGAGCTGATTTTTCTCGTCGCGGCCGGGATTCTCTTTGCCAAAGTACGCTCGCCCGCATCGGGATTTTTCTTTTTTGGTTTCCTCGTGCTCGCCCTGGCGCCCTTGGCGTTCATGCTGATCGGCGGTGCCAGTGTGCAGAGCGTACGTCCGGTGGTGATGGTCCTCGCCCTAGCAGCTCAGGTACTCGGTTTCCTGTTCTACGTCTTGTCGGTTCCCAAGCGAGTGCACTGACAATCGACACCCCTCGGGAGATCAAGCGACGGCAAAAGGAAGTCTACAAGCGCATGCTTTACTTCCTCGTGCCGTTCGTGGTTGAGATGATCCCTGCAGCGATGCACGCGCCGCCCATATGGGCGGGCGTCGGGTTCGCGACCATCGTCCTCGGCTTGATCATCTGGATGGTGCACTTTTACCGATTGAGCCGCTGCCCAGTCTGCAACGCGCTGCTGCGCGAGCTGTTCGGGTATCCGATGCTTTGGAAGCGCTGTCCGAAGTGCCATACCTCGTTTACGTCGTCAGGCTAAAGCAGCCGTTCAAGCGCAAAATCGGGGTCTGACCCCGATTCCAAAGTCAGATTCCAGCTCGGCAGGACTCCGCGCTGTCGCGTTGTTCGAGGCGACCAAGGGCACGCTCGTCCTGATGGCGGGGTTCGGCCTGTTCAGGCTCCTGCACCGCGACGCCGAGCACGCGGCGAATCTGCTCTCGAGGCGCCTGCACCTCAATCCCGCCAAGGAGCACACCAGGATCTTCGTCGAGCTCCTGTCCAATCTTTCAAGCACCAGGCTCTGGCTGTTCGCGTCATTGGCGGCGATCTATTCCTGCGTGCGGTTCATCGAGGCGTATGGCCTGTGGCAAAACCGCGCGTGGGCGAAGTGGTTCGCGGCGCTGAGTGGAGCCATCTACGTCCCGTTCGAGCTCTACGAGTTGTACCTGGGCCCGACGCGGCTCAAGCTGGCGGCACTCATCCTGAACCTCGCGGTGGTCGCGTACATGGCTTACTCGATCCGCGGCGAACCGCCTAGCGGCGCGCCCAGACCGTAAGAGGCACGGCGCTTGCTGCGCCGGGGCATGATCCGCAAGCTCGCCTCTGGCGAATACCGGTTGTACTCAAGAAAGCTCAATCCGAAGACCGGCCGGCGGCGCAACCTCGGCACGTTCAGCTCGCGCGCGGCAGCCGAGAAGCACGAGCGCGCGGTGCAGTTCTTTAAGCGTCGAGGAGGATGACCATGAATGGCGAAGCGCCGCCGCAAGAAGAAAATCGGGGTCTGACCCCGATTTGTCCTAATTGGGGTCTGACCCCGATTTAGCAACCCCGATTTAGCGCCAGGCGGCGTAGCGGTTGATATGCAGTGGCTGCTTGGCTAATGCCGGGCAGAAGCTGCCGACGACAGGCTCGAGCTTTTCGTAGAGAACCTTGTTGTCGCGGTTGAGGCGCGCCAGGCGCTCGCGCGCGCTTTCGGCGTCGCGAGAGAGCTTCGCCAGATCCACGTTCACGAGGCGGCGGTTCTCGAGCGCCATGCGGCCGCCGACCATCACGGAGTGCACGGCCGAGCCGTCTTCGGTGTGCACCAGGGCGTTCGCGGCGTCGTTGAGCGGAATCCAGTTCACGTTGCCGAGATCCAGGAACACGATGTCCGCCTTGTAGCCCGGTGCAAGGCGGCCGAGCTTGTCGAAGCCGAGCGCGCGCGCGCTGCCCGCGGTCGCCGCCTCCAGCACCTCCCTGGTCGTGATCCAGCGCTCCCAGTCCGGGCCGCGCACCTTGGAGGCGAGCGAGGCGATGCGCATCGCTTCGTACATGTTCAGGTTGTCGGAGGAACTCGCGCCGTCGGTGCCGATGCCCACGTTGATGCCGCACTCCAGCATGCGGCGCATGTCCGCGATGCCGCTGCCCAGTCGCATGTTGCTCCCGGGGTTGTGAGCGACCGATGCTCCACGCCCGGCGAGGCGCTTCATGTCCTCGTCGTCGAGCCACACGCCGTGCGCCGCGGTGAAGCCGGCGCCGACGAGTCCAAGCGCATCCATGTGCGCGGCGAGCGACTTGCCGTACTTCTTCAGTGCCGATACTGCCTGCACCTTGGACTCGGACAGGTGCGTCTGCAACCCGGTGCCGTACTCGCGTGCGAGATTGCCGCAGCCCTTCAGGAAATCGTCGCTGCAATGGAGGGGGATGGTGGGCGCGACCGCGGGCCGAATCGCTTCGCGGTCGAATTTCCAGCCGTGCAGCGCCTTGCGCATGTTCTCCAGGCTCGTCCGGTACGGCGCGAGGCGCAGGCGCTCGACCTCCTTCTGCAGCGGCGCCGGCAGCGCCTCCATGAGGCCGGGGATCGCCTCGAAGAAGCTCAGATCCGCGACCATCGGCGCCACCACCGCGCGCATCCCCGCGTCGCTGTAGGCACGTCCGACCGCCTCGAGCCCCTCGACACTCGGCGCCGGGAACTCGGCCATCAGGTCGTAGCACGCGGTGCAGCCCTTCATCAGCATCTCGGCCGCGCCGATAAGCGTGGCGAGGTACTTGTCCTCGAGGCTGCGATGGCCGGTAATCCACGGGGCGGCCGTGAGGAGGAGCTCAAGCGTCCAGCGGTCGCCCATGCCTTTGGCGAGGTTGCCGTGGCCATGCATGTGGGCGTTGACGAGACCGGGATGAAGCAGCTTGCCGCTCGCGTCGATTTCTTTCACACCGAGGGGAGCCTGGGGCTTTCCTACTTCTGTAATCGTATCTTCACGGATGAGGATGTCTGCCGGGCCGTCGGTCAGGCGCCCCCCGCGGATCAGCGTGTGGGTCATTTCTCCTCCTTGCCCGCAGAACCGATCGAGAGGTCGGCGAGGCCGGAGCGAATCATGTACCAGAACAGGAACACGCCGGGCAGGGCGATAAACGTGGTCATCAGGTAGTAGTTGACGTACCCCATGGCGTCGATCATGCGGCCCGCAACCGTTCCCGTGATGAGGCGGCCGACGATGCTGGCGAGCGCCGAGAGAAGCGCGTACTGCGTCGCGGTGAAGCGCAGGTTGCACAGCGCCGAAAGGTACGCGACCACCGTCACGCCGCCGATGCCGCTCGCGAAGTTCTCGAATCCCACCGCGGCAGCCATGCCGGTGTTGGTGTGGCCGGCGGCCGCCAGCGCGGCAAAGCTGAAATTCGAAACCGCCATCAGCACCAGGCTCCACATGACCGAGCGCTTCATTCCCAACCGCGAGTAAAGGATGCCACCGACCAGGATACCGAGAAGCAGCGCCACGAATCCCACGCCGACGTCGTAAAAGGCGACCTCGTCGTTGGTGAAGCCGAGCTCCTGGAAGAGAAGGCGCAGCGTAAGGTTCGCCAGCGTGTCGCCGATCTTGTGGATGAGCACGAAGAGCAGGACGACGAGCGCGCCTTGGCGCGCCAGGAATTCCAGCAGCGGGCTGAAATAGGCGATCACCGCCTGCGCGACGCCGCGGGCTTTGGCGGGCTCACGGTGCCGGGCCGGCTCGCCCATGAACACGGCCGCCAGCATGGCGGGCAGCGCGAACACGGCGCAGGCGGCATAGGCGGAGCTCCAGCCCGCACGCTGGGCGAGGACGAGCGCGAGCGCCCCGGCCGCGGTCGCGCCGATGCGCCAGCCGTACTGCGACATCCCCGAGCCCGCGCCGAGCTGGCGCGGCTCGAGGAGCTCGATGCGATAGGCGTCGATGATTATGTCGAACGTCGCACCGGCGAACGCCATGGCAACTGCCATGAAGGCGAATCCGGCAAGAGAGTCTCGGGGGTCGGCGAAGCCGAGGCCGGCGACCGCCACCATCACGAGGACGCCGGTCAGCCAGAGCCAGCTGCGCCGCTGGCCGAAGCGACCAAGGAGCGGCAGGCGCACGTGGTCGATGATCGGCGCCCAGAGGAACTTGAAGTTGTAGGCGAGGAACGTCAGCGCGAACGCCGTGACCGCGCTGCGCGTGAAGCCGTGCTGCGCGAGCCGAGTCGTCAGCGTCGCGCCGATCATTGCGAAGGCGAATCCCGAAGAGATGCCCAGGAACAGCGCCGCGAGCGGCGCCGGCTCGAGGTATGGACGCAACCCCTTAAGCCAGGGGGTAGTCATAGTCGATCGTCAGCGGCGCATGGTCGGAAAAGCGCTTCGTCCTGTAGATCGACTCCTTGAGCGCCCTGGCGGCGACGCCGGCCGTGGCGATCTGGTAGTCGATGCGCCAGCCGACGTTCTTCTTCCACGCCTGGCCGCGGTTGGACCACCAGGTGTACTGATCGGGTTTGGCGTTCAGCCGCCGGAATACGTCGACATAGCCGAGCTCGTCGAAGACCTGGGTGAGCCACGCCCGCTCCTCGGGCAGGAAGCCCGAGTTCTTCCGGTTGGAGCGCCAGTTCCGGAGGTCGATCTCCTTGTGGGCGATGTTCCAGTCGCCGCACAGGATGAGCTCGTTGCCGCGCTCCCGCAGTGACTTGAGGTGCTTGATGAAGGATTTGAGAAAGCGGAACTTCGACGCCTGCCGGTGGGGGCCCGCCGAGCCCGACGGCATGTACATCGAGATCACCCAGAGCTTGTCGAAGCGCGCTTCGACGTAGCGGCCTTCGGCATCGAATTCCCGGCTCGCGAAGCCGCGCCGCACTTCGTCGGGCTGCCTGCGGCTCATCAAGGCGACGCCGCTGTAGCCCTTCTTCTCGGCGAAGGCGTAGCACGACGAGAAACTTTTCAGACCGTGAGCCTTCGCGTCGAGGTCGAGCTCCTGGCACTTGATCTCCTGCAGGCACACGACATCGGCGCGCTGCGCGGCGAGCCAGCGGAACAGTCCCTTGCTGGCGGCCGAGCGCAGGCCGTTGACGTTCAGCGTGATGACGCGCATGGAGGCGCGCCATTCTAGCGGCTTCTACAGGACGAGCCGGCGCAGCTCCGTCGGCTGTTGCTTCAGGATTCCGGGAAGGTGGAAACGCCGCCGTGCTCGGCCGACCACTTCGCCGGGGCGTGCAGGAAGCGCTCGACCTCCTCGATCACGCGGTTCTCGAAATAGCCGCCCTGCTTCACCACCCTCAGCACGTCCCACCAGGTGGCGAGGTGCAGGAGCTTTACCTTGATGTCTGCGATGATCTTCTTCGACTCGGGGAAGATGTCGTAGTAGAACACCACGAACACGTGGTCGACGACCGCGCCGGCGTCGCGCAGCGCCTTGCAGAAGTTGACCTTGCTGCGTCCGTCGGTGGTGAGGTCCTCCACCAGCAGCGTGCGCGCGCCCTCCTCGATGTGGCCTTCGATCTGCGCGCCGCGGCCGAAGCCCTTCGGCTTCTTGCGCACGTACTGCATCGGCAACGAGAGGCGATCGGCGATCCAGGCCGCGTACGGAATCCCGGCGGTCTCACCGCCGGCGACCGTGTCGAATTGCTCGAAACCCACTTCGCGCACGATGGTCGCAGCGGCGAAGTCGATCACGGCCGAGCGCACCCTCGGGTAGGAGATGAGCTTGCGCACGTCGATATAGACCGGGCTAGCCCATCCCGAAGTAAAGACGAAGGGCTTGTCCTGCGAGAAATGCACCGCTTTCACCTCGAGCATCATCTTCGCCGTCATGTCGGCGATGAAGGATTTATCGGCGAATAGCATGTGCAAAGCGTTGGAAAGTGTGGAATTTTAACAGGGCGCCGGCCGTCGGACCTTTAGAATTCTGCACCAGGGGATAACAACAACCATGCGCCCAGCACTCATCGCCATCGTCGCAGTACTCGCCGCTCTTCCGCTCGCTTCCGAGGCGGAGAGCTACCGCTGCATCGCCAAGGACGGCAAGCGCTACTACGGCTCGCTCATTCCCGCCGAGTGCCAAGGCAGGCCGGTCGAGCTGCTGAACGCCCAGGGCCTGGTCGTCAAGCGCATCGACCCGGAAGGGGCCGAGAAGGAGCGCCTCGCGAAGGAGGCCACCGAGGCGAGGAAGCGCGAGGAGGAATCGGCCGCGCGCGAAACGGCGCGGCGCAACCAGGCCCTCCTTGCCACCTACACCAGCGAAAAGGACATCGACGACGCTCGCGCCCGCGCGCTGGCGGAGAACACCAAGGCGACGCAGCTCGTCGAAAGCCGCCTCGACACCCTGCGTCAGCAGCACGCCGGCTACGCGAAGGATCTTGAGTCCTACAAGGGCAAGGGCGAGCCGCCCGCGATCCTGCGCGACAACCTGAAGAACGCCGAAGACGACCTCAAGGCGATGCAGCAGCTTCTCGACGTCAAGAAGCGCGAGGGTCAAGCCATCAACGCGCGGTACGACGACGACAAGAAGCGCTATTCGGCCCTCAGCCGCCAGCGCTAGCTCAGCTTTTTCTTGAGTAACTCGTTGACCTGGGCCGGGTTGGCCTTGCCCCGGGTCGCCTTCATCACCTGGCCCACCAGCGAATTGAAGGCCTTCTCCTTGCCCGCGCGGTAGTCCTGCACCTGCTTCGCGTTCGCCGCAAGCACTTCGTCCACCAGCTTCTCGATTTCCCCGGAGTCGCTGATCTGGCGCAAACCCTTTTTCTCGATTACGTCGTCTACGATCTTTGGGTCGACCCGTACGGTCGGTGCGTACCCAGTAACCCTCAACTCGGCGGGTCCTGGCACAACCGTAACGTTGCCGAAGACCTCCCCGAACACTTGCTTCGCTGTGTTTCCAGACAGAGTACCGTCCACAATCCGTTTGATGATCGATCCCAGGATTTCTGCAGACATTGGGCTCGTGGAGATATCGATGTTCCTCCGGTTGAGCTCTGCAGCGAGTTCGCCCGCCTGCCAGTTCGCGCAAATTTTTGGATCGGCGCCCGAAACGCGTACTAGCTCTTCGAAGTAGTCGGCTGCCGCGCGCGAAGCAGTCACCAAAGTGGCGTCGTATGCAGGCAGGCGATACTCGCGCGTGAAGCGCTCGCGTTTCGCGTCGGGTAGTTCCGGCAGCGAGCTTCTAGTCCGGTCGATGTCTTCCTCCTTCAGGACCAGCGGCAGCAGGTCGGGGTCGGGGAAGTAGCGGTAATCCTGCGCGTCTTCCTTGGTGCGCATGGAGCGCGTCTCGTCGCGCTCCGGGTCGTAGAGCCGCGTTTCCTGCACCACGCTCTTCCCGTCCTCGAGCAGGTCGACCTGGCGCCGCGCCTCGAACTCGATTGCGCGCTCCATGAAGCGGAACGAGTTCAGGTTCTTGATCTCGCAGCGCGTTCCCAGCTTCTTGTCTCCAATCCGTCGCACGGAAACGTTGGCGTCGCAACGAAAGGAGCCCTCCTGCATGTTGCCGTCGCAGATGCCGATCCACATCACAAGCGCATGGAGCGCACGTGCGTATGCGACCGCCTCCTTCGCCCCGCGCAGCTCGGGCTCGGAGACGATTTCCAGCAGCGGCGTGCCCGCGCGGTTGAGATCGATGCCGGTCATGCCATGAAAGTCTTCGTGCAGCGACTTGCCCGCATCCTCTTCCAGATGGGCACGAGTGAGGCGAACGATTTTTTCCTGGTCTCCAACAAGGAAGCGAATTTCGCCGCCTTGAACAATCGGCGTCTCGTACTGGCTGATCTGGTAGCCCTTCGGCAGGTCGGGGTAGAAGTAGTTCTTGCGTGCGAAGATCGAGCGGCGGTTGATGGTCCCCTTGACCGCGAGCCCGAAGCGGATGGCGTGCTCGACGGCGGCGCGGTTCGCGACCGGCAGCGTGCCGGGGAGCGCGATATCGACCGCAGAAGCCTGGGTGTTCGGCGGCGCGCCGAAGGCCGTCGAAGCGCCCGAGAACATTTTGCTCTTCGTCTGCAGCTGGGCGTGGGTCTCGATCCCCACTACGACTTCCCATGAGGCCGTCACAGCGGGGTCTCCGTTGGCACGCGGAGGTGCCAGTCGGTCGACTGCTGGTAAGCGTGCGCCACGCCGAGCAACTGGCTCTCCGAGAAATGCCGGCCCATGAGCTGCAGCCCGACCGGCAGGCCCTGGTCGTCGAAGCCGCACGGAATGGACAGCGCCGGCAAGCCGGCCAGCGGCGCGGGAATGGTGAACACGTCGCCGAGATACATCTGCACAGGGTCCTCGGTCTTCGCACCGAGCTCGTAGGCGGTCGTCGGCGCCGTGGGGCCAAGGATGAAGTCGCACCGGGCGAATGCCTGCTCGAAATCGCGCGCGATCAGGCGCCGTATCTTCTGCGCCTGCAGGTAATACGCGTCGTAGTAGCCGTGCGAAAGCACATAGGTTCCGACGAGGATGCGCCCCTTCACTTCCTTGCCGAAGCCTTCGGCGCGCGTGCGGCAATACATGTCGATGAGGTCGCTGTACTCCTTCGCTCGGTGGCCGTAGCGCACGCCGTCGAAGCGCGACAGGTTGGACGACGCTTCGGCGGGCGCGATGACGTAGTAAGCCGCCACGGCGACGTTGGTGTGCGGAAGTTCGAGTTCGACGGTGACCGCGCCTTGCGACTTGAACCAGGCCACCGCCATTTCCACGGCCTTGCGCACCCCCGGCTCTAGGCCTGCGCCGAAGTATTCTTTCGGCATGCCGATGCGCAATCCCTTCAAGGAGAGCGCAAGGCCCTTCGCGTAATCCTCCTTCGGCCGGTTGATGCTGGTGGAGTCACGGGTGTCATGTCCCGCCATCACGTTCATCATCAGCGCGAGGTCGGCGGCGCTGCGCGCGATCGGCCCGGCCTGGTCGAGCGACGAGGCGAATGCGATCAGGCCGTAGCGGGAAACCAGCCCGTAGGTCGGCCGCAGGCCGCACACGCCGGAGAACGCCGCCGGCTGGCGCACCGAGCCGCCGGTGTCGGTGCCGGTCGCCGCCGGCACCATGCGCGCCGCCACGGCCGCGGCCGATCCGCCGGAGGAGCCGCCCGGCACGCGCTTGCGGTTCCAGGGATTGCGCACCGGGCCGAAGTACGAGTTCTCGTTCGACGAGCCCATCGCGAACTCGTCCATGTTGCATTTGCCGAGCGCCACGGCCCCGGCCGCCGTGAATTGCTCGACCACATGCGCGTCGTACGGGCTGACAAAGTTTTCCAACATCCGCGAGCCGCAAGTGGTGCGCAGCCCCTGGGTGCAGTAGATGTCCTTGTAGGCGAAGGGAACCCCGGTGAGCGGGCCCCCGTCGCCTTGAGCGCGCCGGGCGTCGGCGCGCCGGGCACGCTCGAGCGCACCGGCCTCGTCCACGGTGATGAAGGCGTTGAGCTCCCGCAAGGCCCGGATTCGCTCGAGGTAGAGCTGCGCCAGCTCGAGCGCGGAAATTTTCCTCGCGGCGAGGGCGGCGGAAAGCTCGGTGAGCGTCGAGTTGAGCATCGGGGGGATTTGAAGGGGGAAGATTCATCCTCCCCCTTTCCTCTCACTCGATGACTTTGGGGACGAGGTAGAGGCCCTCCTCGACGGCCGGCGCGACCGACTGGTGGAGGATGCGCCGGTCGGCCTCGGCGGCCTCGTCCGGGCGCAGCCTCTGGACCACGTCCAGGGCGTGGGACATCGGCTCGATGCCGGTGGTGTCGACCGCCTGGATCTCGCCGACCAGCTCGAGGATCCGGTTCAAGCGGCTGCCCACTTCCGCGGTTTCCCCGGGTTGCAAGGCGAGGCGGGCGAGGCGCGCGAGGCGCCGGATCTGGTCGTCTGAAAGCGACATGTTTTCGCTGAACTGCTACGGGAGGAAGGCCGCCACCGAGAGGCGTTTTTCCCTTCGATTCAGGCGCTACGTTGGCGTATTATATCGGGCACCTGCGCATTTGTTGCTGCGCACAAAAACACAGGAGAAAGCCTCCGCTTGCCCATGTTCGGATTCCTTCGCAGCTACTTCTCGAACGATCTCGCGATCGACCTCGGGACCGCCAACACGCTGATCTACGTCCGCGGCAAGGGCATCGTACTCGATGAGCCGTCGGTGGTCGCGATCCGGCAGGAGGCCGGCCCGAACGGCAAGAAAACCATCCAGGCGGTCGGCAAGGAAGCGAAGCTGATGCTCGGCAAGACGCCGGGCAACATCATCGCCATCCGGCCGATGAAGGACGGCGTGATCGCCGACTTCACCGTGACCGAGCAGATGCTCAAGCAGTTCATCAAGAAGGTCCACGACAACAAGCTCTTCTCGCCCAGCCCGCGCATCATCATCTGCGTGCCCTGCGGGTCCACGCAGGTGGAACGGCGCGCGATCCGCGAAAGCGCCATCGGAGCCGGTGCCGGACAGGTCTACCTGATCGAAGAACCCATGGCCGCGGCGATCGGCGCGGATCTTCCGGTCGCCGATGCCACCGGCTCGATGGTGGTGGACATTGGCGGCGGCACCACCGAGGTCGGCGTGATCTCGCTCGGCGGCATGGTCTACTCCGGCTCGGTGCGCGTCGGCGGCGACAAGTTCGACGAGGCGATCATCAACTACATCCGCCGCAACTACGGCATGCTGATCGGCGAGACCACCGCCGAGCTTATCAAGAAGGAGATCGGCTCGGCCTTCCCGGGCTCGGAAGTGCGCGAGATGGAAGTGAAAGGCCGCAACCTGGCCGAAGGCATCCCGCGCAGCTTCACGATCTCGTCGAACGAGATCCTCGAAGCGCTCACCGAGCCCCTCAACCAGATCGTCTCGGCGGTCAAGTCTGCGCTCGAGCAGACCCCGCCCGAGCTCGGCGCCGACATCGCCGAGAAGGGCATGGTCCTGACCGGGGGCGGCGCGCTGCTGCGCGACCTCGATCGGCTGCTGATGGAGGAGACGGGCTTGCCGGTCATCGTCGCCGACGATCCCCTGACCTGCGTCGTGCGCGGCTCGGGCAAAGCCCTCGAGAAAATGGAGCATTTCGGTCCCATTTTCACGAACGACTAGCGTGTAGCGGGGGATGGAACATACCCCGCCGCCGTTCTTCAAACGGGGCCCCGCTCCACTCGTCAGGCTGTTCTTCTTCGCCTCGCTCTCGCTTGCCCTGCTCGTGCTCGATGCGCGCTTTCGCTACGCCGAGGGCCTGAGGGGCGTGCTGGCGCTCGCGGCCTACCCGCTGCAGCGCGCGGCCACCGCACCGGTCGATTTCCTGCGCACGGTGGGCGACTACTTCTCCACCCAGGCGCAGCTTTTCGAGGACAACGCGGCCCTGCGGGCGAAGAACCTCGCGCTCGCGCAGGCGGCGCAGCGCTACGAGACGGCCGAAGCCGAGTCCGCCCAGCTGCGGCGCCTGATCGGCGCGGCGGAAAAGCTCGAGGTGAAGTCGACCCCGGCGGAGATCCTCTACGCCGGACGCGACCCGTATTCGCACAAGATCTTCATCAATCTCGGCGAGCGGCAGGGTGTGAAGCCGGGCAGCCCGGTGGCCGACGAGGCCGGCGTGGTCGGCCAGGTGACGAGAGTCCATCCGCTCGTTTCCGAAGTCACGCTGATCACCGACCAGGACCATGTCGTCCCGGTCCAGGTGGTCCGCAACGGTCTGCGCGCGATTGCCTTCGGCGGCGGGCCCTCGGGCATGCTCGAGCTGCGGTTCACGGCCGGCAACGCCGAGATCCAGAACGGCGACCGCCTGGTCACGTCGGGCATCGACGGCATCTATCCGGCCGGACTACCCGTGGCGACGGTGGTGAGGATCGAGCGGGACGCGGAACATAGCTTTGCCCGCGTGATCTGCCGGCCGGCGGCCGGGGTCGATCGCGGGCGCTTCGTCCTCGTGCTGTCCGACGAGACCGCGCGGCCGCCGCGGCCCGAGGAAGCGCAGTCGAGCAAGGAGCGCCGCTCGGAGAAGGCGCGCCGCGCGCGGGCGAAGAAGGAAGAGGGGTAAATGGCGCTAGGAGGCAAGTCGGAGCACATCCTTCGGCCGGCTCGGGTCAGCACGGTCGCGGCCTCGTTCGCCATCGCGCTGCTGCTCAATTTCCTGCCCTGGAAAGACCTGCGGCTGGTGCCCGACTTCGTCGCGCTGGTCCTCACCTTCTGGTGCGTGCGCCAGCCGCGCCTGGTGGGCCTGGGGGTGGCCTGGGGCGTTGGCCTGCTGGTCGACGCCGGCAACGGCGTGCTGCTTGGCCAGCACGCGCTCGCCTATTCGGCGCTCGCTTTCATCTCGATCTGGCTGTCGCGGCGCATCCTGTGGTTCGGCCCCATGCTGCAGGCGGCGCACGTGGCGCTCATCCTCGCCGCAGCGCAGACGCTCGTGCTGGTCATTCGCATCGTTGCCGGAGACCCGTTTCCAGGCTGGGCGATCTACGTGGGCCCGCTCGCGGCCGCGGTGCTGTGGCCGATGGTGAGCTGGCTCCTGGTCCTGCCGCAGCGCCGCCTGGAACGCGAACAGACCATCTAACGTGGAACTGCGAAATTACGAGCGGGAGCTAGCCCAGTTTCACCTGCGCATCGGGGTCGCGGGCATCCTGGTGCTGATCGGCTTCGGCCTGCTGGCGGCGCGCTTCATCTTCCTGCAGGTGGTCCAGCACGACCACTACGCCTCGCGGGCCGAGGACAACCGCATCTCGATCGTGCCGATCCCGCCGAACCGCGGCCTGATCCTCGACCGCAACGGCATCGTGATGGCGCGCAACTACTCGGGCTACACGCTCGAGATCTTCACGCGCAAGGCGAGGAGCATCGAGCGCACGATCGACGAGGTCGCGGAGCTGGTCGAGGTCACGTCGCGCGATCGCGCCCGCTTCAAGAAGCTCCTCGCCGAGACGCGCAACGCCGAAAGCCTTCCCATCCGCACGCGCCTGTCGGACGAGGAAGTCGCCAAGTTCGCCGCCAACCGCTATCGCTACAACGGCACCGTCGAGATCAAGGCGCGCCTCTTCCGGCAGTACCCGTATGACGAGACCGCCGCGCACGTGCTCGGCTACATGGGCCGCATCAACCAGGCCGACCAGGAGCGCCTCGAGGAGGAGGGTGTCGACGCGAACTACCGCGGCACCGACTTCATCGGCAAGGCCGGCGTCGAGGCGAGCTACCAGAACGAGCTCCACGGCACGACCGGCTTCGAGCACGTCGAGATCGACGCCGCAGGGCGCGGTATACGCACGCTTTCGCGCACGCCGTCGCAGCCGGGCAACAACGTCGCGCTGACGCTCGACCTGCGCCTGCAGCAGGTCGCCGAGCAGGCGCTCGGCGACCGGCGCGGCGCGGTGGTGGCGCTCGAGCCTTCGACCGGCGCGGTGCTCGCGTTCGTGTCCAAGCCTGGCTTCGACCCGAACTACTTCGTCGACGGCATCGACCCGGTGTACTGGGCCGAGCTCAACAACTCCCCCGACCGGCCGCTCTACAACCGGGCCATCGCCGGGACCTATCCCCCGGGGTCGACCTTCAAGCCGTTCATGGCGCTCGCCGCCCTCGAGACCGGCAAGCGCACCCCGCGCAGCGCCATCAACGATCCCGGTTATTTCGTCTTCGGCGACCGGCGCTTCCGCGACTCCAGGCCCGGCGGGAACGGCTACGTCGATCTCCACAAGTCGATCGTGGTGTCCTCCGACACGTACTACTACATGCTCGCGAACGACATGGGCATCGACGCCATCGCGGCCTACATGAAGAACTTCGGCTTCGGCGCGAAGACCGGCATCGACCTGCAGGGCGAGCTGCCCGGCGTGCTGCCTTCGCCGGAGTGGAAGATGAAGCGCTTCCGCCGCCCCGAGCAGCAGAAGTGGTATCCCGGCGAAACGATCTCGATCGGCATCGGCCAGGGCTATAACTCCTACACGCCGATCCAGCTCGCGCAGGCCGTCGCCACGCTCGCCAACGGCGGCACGCTGTACCGGCCGCATCTCGTCGCATACATCGACAATCCGCGCACCGGCGAGCGGCGCAATTTCGAGGCCGAGGTCGTGCACCGCGTGCCCGCGCGCGCCGACCACATCGAGTTCGTGAAGCGCGCCATGGCCGGGGTCAACAAGGAAGGCACCGCGGCGCGCGCATTCGCCGGCGCGCAGTATACGAGCGGCGGCAAGACCGGCACGGCGCAGGTGGTGGCGTTGAAGCAGAACGAGAAGTACGACGAGAAGAAGGTCGCCGAGCGCCACCGCGACCATTCCTGGTTCATCGCCTTCGCACCGGTCGAGAGCCCGAAGATCGCGCTCGCGATCATCGTCGAGAACGGAGGCTTCGGCGCGCGCGCCGCCGCGCCGATCGCGCGCACGATGCTCGATTACTACCTCCTTGGCAAGCTGCCGCAGGGTCTCGTCGTGCAGACCCCCGAGGTCGACGTCGACGAAGAGGAGCGGGAGAGCGACTGATGGAACTCGCGCGCTTCCCGCTGCGCCGCATCGCCGGCCGCCTCGCCGAGGGCATCGACTCGACGCTGCTGATGCTGCTGCTCACGCTGTCGATGGTCGGTCTTGCGGTGCTGTATTCCGCGAGCTACGACGTTCCGGGACGCGTCGCGGGGCAGCTCGTCAGCCTGACCGTCGCGCTCACGGCGATGTGGATCGTGGCGCAGGTGTCGCCGCAGACCATGATGCGCTTCGCGGTTCCCGCCTACGTGGTCGGCCTCGCGTTTCTCATCGCGGTGGCGCTAGCGGGCGATGTCGTGAACGGCGCGCGGCGCTGGCTGCACGTCGGCGTCACCCGCTTCCAGCCCTCGGAGATGATGAAGCTCGCGCTGCCGCTGATGCTCGCGTGGTACTTCCACAAGAACGAAACGACCCTGCGGTGGCGCGATTATTTCGTCGCCGGCTTCCTCCTGCTCGTGCCGCTCGGCCTCATCCTGCGCCAGCCCGACCTCGGCACCGCCGGGCTGGTCGGCACCGCGGGCTTCTTCATCATGTTCTTCGCGGGCATGAGCTGGCGCATCATGGGGGCGATCGGCGCCGCCGGCGCCGTGGCGGTGCCGCTCCTTTGGCCGTTCCTGCACGACTACCAGCGCCGGCGCATCCTCACCCTGCTCGATCCGTCGAGCGATCCGCTCGGCGCGGGCTACCACATCATCCAGTCCACGATCGCGGTGGGCTCGGGCGGGCTCGCCGGCAAGGGCTGGCTGAACGGAACCCAGTCGCACCTCGAGTTCATTCCCGAGCGCCATACCGACTTCATCTTCGCGGTGTTCTCCGAGGAATTCGGGCTGATCGGCAACGTCACGCTGCTCGTTCTCTATACCCTGCTTATCGCGCGGGGGTTGATGATCGCCACCAACGCGGCGACGCTTTTCGGCCGCCTCCTCGCTGCCGCCATCTCGCTCCAGTTCTTCGTCTATGCGTTCGTGAACATGGGGATGGTGTCCGGGATCCTGCCCGTGGTCGGGGTGCCGCTGCCGTTCCTTTCCTATGGCGGCACTGCGCTCCTCACCCTCTTTATCGGCGCCGGAATGCTCATGAGCATCCAGCGCCACCGGCAGCTCGTTCAGTCCTAGCGGCGTTCTGCAGAGCAGCAATCGACTGAAAGTCTGTCCCGCATTATGAAACGAGGGGTGCCCAACCCCCTGTAAATGCTTGTTTTGTTGCATGCCGGTCGGGCTATGGCCGCATATTGCTCCGCGCCACACGCGGCGCGCACACTCGCCTCATCGTTCAACTCTCGGAGGCGACGTGGAAAGCCGTAGCAACGAAGTTCAAGCGCTGGAGCAGGACTGGGCCCAGAGCCCGCGGTGGAAGGGCGTCAAGCGCGGCTACTCCGCGGAAGACGTGGTGCGGCTGCGCGGCAGCCTGCGCGTCGAGCACACGCTCGCCAAGCGCGGCGCGGAGAAGCTCTGGAAGCGCACTCAGGAAATGCCGTTCGTGAATTCGCTCGGCGCGCTCACAGGCAACCAGGCGGTGCAGCAGGTGAAGGCGGGCGTGCCCGCGATCTATCTCTCCGGCTGGCAGGTCGCGGCCGACGCCAACGATTCGCTGCAGATGTACCCCGATCAGTCGCTCTACGCCGTGTCCTCGGTGCCGACGGTCGTGCGCCGGATCAACAACGCGCTCGCCCGCGCCGACCAGATTCAATGGATGGAAGGCACGGGTGAGATCGATTACTTCGCGCCCATCGTTGCCGACGCCGAGTCCGGCTTCGGCGGCGTGCTGAACGCCTACGAGCTGATGCGCTCGATGATCGAGGCCGGCGCCGCCGGCGTGCACTACGAGGACCAGCTCGCCTCGGTGAAGAAATGCGGCCACATGGGCGGCAAGGTGCTGGTGCCGACGCAGGAAGCGGTGCAGAAGCTGATCGCCGCTCGCCTCGCGGCCGACGTGCTCGGCGTGCCGACGGTGCTGCTCGCGCGCACCGACGCCGAGGCCGCCGACCTCGTCACCACAGACGTCGACGAGAACGACAAGCCCTTCGTCACCGGCGAGCGCACCTCGGAAGGCTTCTACCGCACGCGCAAGGGCTTCGACCAGGCGCTCTCGCGCGGCCTCGCGTACGCGGAGTACGCCGACATGGTGTGGTGCGAGACCGGCACCCCGGACTTGAATTTTGCGAGGCGCTTCGCCGAGGGGATTCGCAAGAAATATCCGGAGAAGATGCTGGCCTACAACTGCTCGCCGTCGTTCAACTGGAAGCGCAACCTCGACGACGCCAGCATCGCGAAATTCCAGCGCGAGCTCGGCGCGATGGGCTACAAGTTCCAGTTCATCACCCTCGCCGGCTTCCACGCGCTCAACTACTCGATGTTCGAGCTCGCCTACGGCTACGCGCGCAACAACATGAGCGCGTTCGTCGAGCTGCAGCAGAAGGAGTTCGCCGCCGCCGAGAAGGGCTTCACCGCGGTGAAGCACCAGCGCGAGGTCGGCACGAGCTACTTCGACGAGATCACCACCGTCGTCACCGGCGGCAAGGCCTCGACCACCGCGCTGCACGGCTCCACCGAGGACGAGCAATTCTTCGACGACAAGAAGAAAAAGCTGGCAGCTGCCTGATGTGATGAGATGAGCCAGTGAGCGCGGTCTCCCAGGTCGTTCGGGTCCACGAGCGGCGCTCGAGCCTGCCGCAGGAGATCGCGCGCACTATCCTCGCCGGCTTCGACCGGCACTACGAGCTCTTCCGCCAGGCGTCGATCGACGCGAAGAACCTGTTCGAGCGCGCGGCGTGGGGCGAGATGCGCCAGCTCGCCCGCGAGCGCATCCAGATGTACGACCTGCGCGTGCAGGAAGGCGTCGACGCGGTGCGCAGCCGCTTTCCCGAGGCCGAGCACGAAGAGGCGCTGTGGCCGGCGATCAAGGCCGCCTACATCGGCCTGCTGCACGAGCACCGGCAGCCCGAGTGCGCCGAGACCTTCTACAACTCGGTCGCCTGCCAGGTGCTGCACCGGCGCCACTACCACAACGACTTCATTTTCTGGCGTCCCGCGGTGGCCACCGAGCACCTCGAGGGCGAAGCGCCGACGTATCGCTGTTATTACCCCCTAAAGCTGGGGTTGAGGAACACCCTGCGTGAAATTGCGCTCGCCTTCCTCCTCAAGAATCCCTGGGAGAACCCGGAGCGCGACCTGCGGAACGTGGTGCGCGGGCTGCGGCAGCTCTTCCCGCGGCCGGCGCGAGCCCAGCCGGACTTGCAGATCCAGGTGCTCAACTCGCTCTTCTTCCGCAACAAGGGCGCCTACATCATCGGCCGGCTGATCAACGACGGGCACGACTACCCGTTCGCGATCCCCATCCTGCAGAACGAGCGCGGCGAGCTGTATCTCGACGCGCTGCTCACCGGAGAGGACCGGTTGCTCGTGCTGTTCTCGTTCGCGCGCGCGTACTTCTTCGTCGACATGGAGGTGCCCGCCGGGTACGTGTCGTTCCTGCGCTGGCTCATGCCGAGGAAGCCGCGCGCCGAGCTCTACATGGCGGTGGGCCTCGCGAAGCAGGGCAAGACCCTCTTCTACCGCGACCTGCACTATCACCTGAAGCATTCGACCGACCAGTTCGTGGTGGCGCCGGGTATCAAGGGCATGGTGATGCTGGTGTTCACGCTGCCCTCGTTCCCGTACGTCTTCAAGCTGATCCGCGACCGCTTTGCCCCGCCGAAGGACATCGACCGCCAGACGGTGAAGGACAAGTACCTGATGGTGAAGCTGCACGACCGCGTCGGGCGCATGGCCGACACGCTGGAATACTCGCTCGTCGCCCTGCCGCTCGCGCGCTTCGATCCGGCGCTGCTCGAGGAGCTCAAGCGCGAGTGCGGCTCGATCGTCGAGGTCGACGGCGACGCGCTGGTGCTGGGACACGTCTACATCGAGCGGCGCATGCAGCCGCTCAACCTGCTCGTGGAGGAGCTCAAGCGCGACCCCGATCCCGAGCGCCTGCGGGCCGCGCTGCGCGAGTACGGCGCCGCGATCAAGGAGCTCGCCGGAGCCGGGATCTTCCCCGGCGACATGCTGCTCAAGAACTTCGGCGTCACGCGCCACGACCGGGTCGTGTTTTACGACTACGACGAGATCCAGCCGATGGAAGACATGCACTTCCGCCGCATCCCGCCGCCGCGGAGCTACGAGGAGGAGCTCGCGGCCGAGCCGTACTGGTCGATCGGCCCTAGCGACGTCTTCCCCGAGCAGTTCGAGCACTTCCTCGTCGGCGAGGCGCGCGCGCGCCAGATCTTCTACGAGTACCACCGCGACCTCCTCGACTGGCGGTTCTGGAGCGAGAAGCAGGCGCACCTGCGCGCCGGCGTCCAGGAGGACGTTTTTCCCTACCCCGAGGAAGTACGCTTTCCTAGGTAATGGGTTTGTTGTCGTTCAGGTAGAGCCAGCCCTTGACGATCCGGTAGATGATCCAGATCGTGTCCGCGGCGAGGATGAACCAGCCGATCACGACGAGGAAAGTGATCGCGCCGATCACGGCCCAGAGCAGCCCCCACCAGAAGGTGCGGATCTGCCAGCTGAAGTGCGACTCGAGCCAGGTGCCTTTCGCCTCGTCGCGCTTCACGTAGTCGACCACGATGGCCACGATCCAGGTGATTCCCACGAGGAAGCCAGCGGCCTGGAGCCCATACACCACCGTGGTCAGCGTCTTGAGGCTTTTCTCGTCAGCCATCGATCTCCACCCTCTTCTGTCGGGACTTGATTCCCGAAAGGATGCGCACGCTCCTCCTGGGTACCTTGAAATGATCCGACAGGAAGGCGATGAGCGCTTCGTTCGCTTTGCCGTCGACCGCGCGCGCGGCGAGGCGCACCTTGATGCGCTCGCCATGGCGACCTGCGAACTCGGAGCGGGAGGCGCCAGGCTGAACGTGCAGTTCCAGGATCACAGCGACGCAATCCCGGGCCGGATGTTCCAGAGCACGATCAGCACGACCTGGATCAGGACCACGAGCACCAGCGGCGTAAGGTCGAACTGGCCCACCGGGGGAACGTAGCGGCGCAGCGGCCGCAGGAACGGCCGCGTCACGGCAGCGAGCACCGGGGCCACGGGCGTCCCTGGATTGATCCACGAGAACACGACTTCGATGATTACCGCTCCCACGAGGATGTAGAGGCTGTAGCGCACGAGGTCGAGGAATGCCACCAGCACGAGGCCTACGAGCCCGGGCTCGACGCCGCGGATCGCCGCTTCGATCCACATCCCCAGTGCCTGAATGGCCCATGCGAGGAGCAGCGTCGAGAGGTCGAGGCCCGCGAGGCCGGGGACGAAGCGCCGCACCGGCATCACCATCCAGCTCGTAGTCGCCAGCACCAGCTCGCCCACCGGGTTGCGGAAGGGCACGTGCAGCCACTGGAAGTGGAAGCGCAAGAGCAGCACGAACACGAAGAACGTGACGACCGTGTCGATCAGGAAGACCGCGATCTGCGTGAACATCTCAGCCCTTCCCGAGCTCGTCGCCGAGCTCCGCGCCACGACGGCTTGCGGCTTCGAGCGCCTTCATGATCTTTTCCGCCAGCCGTTCCTGCTCGAACACCTTGAGCGCAGCCTCGGTGGTCCCGCCTTTCGAAGTCACCTGCCTTCTGAGCTCGCCCGGCGGGTCCGCGGACTGCGCCGCAAGCTTCGCCGCGCCGAGCACCATCTGCATGGCGAGCTTCAGCGAGGTCTGCTTCTCCAGCCCGAGCTTCTCGCCGGAGGCGGCCAGCTGCTCGATGAACCAGAACACGTACGCGGGGCCGCTCGCCGAAAGCGCGGTCACCGGATCGAGCAGCCGCTCGTCCTCCACCCAGACCACCTCGCCGACGGCGCGCAGAATGGCTTCGGCCTTTTGCCTTTCCTCCGAGTTCACTTCGGGCAGCGCGTAGAGCGCGGCGATCCCCGCGCCGATCAGCGAAGGCGTGTTGGGCATGCATCGAACGAGCTTGCGGTGCCCCCCGAGCCAGCGCGACAGCGCATCGACGCGCACGCCGGCGGCGATGCTGATCACGAGCTTTTCACCAGGTTTTCCGGTCAGGCTTCGGAGTGCCGCTTTCATGTCCTGGGGCTTCACGGCAAGGACCAGGACGTCCGCCGCGGAGGTGCGCGCATCGGGCGCGGCGCTTGCGTGAACCTTGTACTCGGATGCGAGCCTCTCGCGTGCCGGAGCCGAAACCTCGATCGCGCTGATGGAAGCGGGGTCGTAGCCTTTGCCGGCCAGGCCGCCGATCAGCGCGCGTGCCATGTTGCCGCCGCCCAGGAAAGCGATCTTCACGCCGGGCTCGATTCGGTCCTGCGCGCACCGAAGATCGCGGTGCCGATGCGCACCATGGTGGCGCCGGCCGCGATCGCCCGGTCCATGTCGTCGGACATGCCCATCGACAGCGTGTCGAAGCCGAACTGAGCGCGCAGCTTTTCGTAGAGTTGCCTCATCTTCGCGAAATCGCCGGCGGCGCCCGGCGCCGGTATCGCCATGAGCCCGCGCAGGCGCAGGCGCGGCAGACGCTCGATCGCCTTACCCAGTTCGGTGACTTCTTTCACGCCGACGCCGCTCTTGCTCGGCTCGCCCGAGATGTTCACCTCGATCAGCACGTTGAGGGGCGGCAGATGCGCGGGCCTTTGCTCGGACAGGCGGTTCGCAATTCTTACCCGGTCGACAGTCTGCACCCAGTCGAAGCGTTCCGCAGCAAGGCGCGACTTATTACTCTGCAGCGCTCCGATCAGGTGCCATTCCACGCCGGACACGGACTGCATCTTCTGCAGCGCCTCCTGCACGTAGTTCTCGCCGAACGCGCGCAGGCCTGCGGCTTGGGCCTCGGCGATGCGCGCGACCGGATGCGTCTTGGAAACTGCCAACAAAGTCACCGATTCCGGATCGCGCCCGGCCGCCCGGGCGGCGCGTGCAATGCGTGCTTTCACTCCTTGCACGTTTTCGAGAATCATTGCCATAATTCTTTGAAGAAGCGAAGAAAAAGACTTCGCATGTCCGGGAGATTGTAATGGATCTGACTGAGCTGCTCGCCTTCGTCGTCAAGAACAAGGCGTCCGACCTGCACCTGTCGTCGGGGCTGCCCCCGATGATCCGCGTGCACGGCGACGTGCGCCGGATCAACGTGCCCGCCATGGAGCACAAGGAAGTGCACGCGATGATCTACGACATCATGAACGACGGCCAGCGCAAGTTCTACGAGGAAAACCTCGAGTGCGACTTCTCGTTCGCGGTGCCGAACCTCGCCCGCTTCCGGGTCAACGCATTCGTGCAGCAGCGCGGCGCCGCGGCGGTGATGCGGACCATCCCGTCGAAGATCCTGTCGCTCGAGGACCTGAAGGCGCCGAAGAGCTTCGTCGACATCGCCGACCAGCCGCGCGGCATCGTGCTGGTCACCGGCCCGACCGGCTCGGGCAAGTCGACCACGCTCGCCGCGATGGTCAACCACATCAACGAGAACGAGCACGGCCACATCCTCACCATCGAGGACCCGATCGAGTTCGTGCACGAGTCGAAGAAGTGCCTCATCAACCAGCGCGAAGTCGGGCCGCACACGCTGTCGTTCGCCAACGCGCTGAGAAGCGCGCTGCGCGAGGACCCGGACGTCATCCTGGTGGGCGAGATGCGCGACCTCGAGACCATCCGGCTCGCGCTCTCCGGCGCCGAAACCGGCCACCTGGTGTTCGGGACGCTGCACACCTCGTCCGCGGCGAAGACCATCGACCGGATCGTCGACGTGTTCCCCGCGGCCGAGAAGGAGATGGTGCGCGCGATGCTGTCCGAGTCGATCCGCGCGGTCATCTCGCAGACCCTGCTCAAGACCAAAGACGGCTCGGGCCGGGTGGCGGCGCACGAGATCATGATCGGCACGCCGGCGATCCGCAACCTGATCCGCGAGAACAAGATCGCGCAGATGTACTCGGCGATCCAGACCGGCCGCCAGCTCGGCATGCAGACGCTCGACCAGAACCTGCAGGAGCTGGTCCAG
>DATMJC010000127.1:0-11478 GCA_035554435.1 Burkholderiales bacterium
TGGGTTCGCCACCGCGGGCTGCGTCAGTGGGTATCCGAAGTCGCCCGCCTGGCCAAGCCCGAGCGGATTGTCTGGTGCGACGGTTCGGAAGAGGAATACGACCGGCTCTGCGCCGAGCTGGTCGCGGCCGGCACCTTCACCCGGCTCTCCGAGAAGCGCCGGCCCAACTCGTACCTGGCGCGCTCGCATCCGAGCGACGTGGCGCGCATGGAGGACCGCACCTTCATCTGCAGCAAGAGCACGGAGGATGCGGGCCCAACGAACAACTGGCTCGATCCGATCGAGATGCGCCAGACGCTGAACCGGCTGTTCGACGGCTGCATGCGCGGCCGCACGATGTACGTGATGCCGTTCTCGATGGGACCGATCGGCTCGCACATCGCGCAGATCGGCGTCGAGATCTCCGATTCGCCGTACGTCGTCGTCAGCATGCGGATGATGACGCGGATGGGTCGCGCGGTCGCGGAGTGGCTCGGCGAGGATCGAGAGTTCGTGCCGTGCGTGCACTCGGTCGGCGCACCGCTTGCGCCCGGACAGAAGGATGTGCCCTGGCCTTGCAGCGAGCAGGAGAAGTGGATCGTCCACTTCCCGGAAACACGCGAGATCTGGTCGTTCGGCTCGGGTTACGGCGGCAACGCGCTCCTCGGCAAGAAGTGCCTCGCGCTTCGCATCGCCTCGGTAATGGCGCGCGACGAGGGCTGGCTCGCGGAGCACATGCTGATTCTCGGCATGCAAGCTCCCGGGGGCGAGAAGATCTACCTGGCGGCAGCGTTCCCCTCGGCGTGCGGCAAGACCAACCTTGCGATGCTGATCCCGCCGCCCGCCTTCGCGGAATGGAAGGTCACCACCATCGGCGAGGACATTGCGTGGATCAAGCCGGGCAAGGACGGTCGCCTCTACGCGATCAATCCCGAGTACGGGCTGTTCGGCGTCGCTCCGGGCACTTCGGAGCAGACGAACCCCAACGCGATGAAGATGCTCCACAGCAACGTCATTTACACCAACGTCGCGTTGACGCCCGACGGGGATGTCTGGTGGGAGGGAATGACCGAGCAGCCGCCGGCGCGCCTGATCGACTGGCAGGGCAGGGAATGGACTCCGGAAGACGGCAAGAAAGGCCGGCTCGCGGCGCATCCAAACGCGCGCTTCACCGTTCCCGCGGCGCAATGCCCCTCCATGGATCCGAACTGGGAGGATCCAGCCGGCGTGCCGATCTCCGCGTTCGTGTTCGGCGGACGGCGCTCGACCACCGTGCCGCTCGTGGTCGAAGCGCCAAGCTGGGAAGACGGGGTGTATATGGCGGCGACGCTCGGCTCCGAAACCACCGCGGCGATTACCGGAAAAGTGGGTGTCGTACGGCGCGATCCGATGGCGATGCTGGCGTTCTGCGGCTACAACATGGGCGATTACTTCGGCCATTGGCTGAGGATGGGGCGGGGGCTTGCGCGGGCGCCGAAGATCTTCAGGGTGAATTGGTTCCGCCGGGATGCGAATGGCAAGTTCCTCTGGCCGGGCTTCGGCGAGAACATGCGCGTGCTGCAGTGGATCGCCCGGCGCTGCCAGGGCGAGGCCGCCGGGACCCCGACGCCGCTCGGGATCATGCCGCGCTTCGAAGATCTCACCTGGACTGGAATCGAGGCGAAGCTCACGCCAGCCCAGTATGCCGAGCTGGCGCGCGTCGACCGCGCGGCATGGAAGGAAGAGCTCGCCTCGCATGACGAGCTCTTCGCCAAGCTGGGGGCGCACCTGCCAGAGGCGCTCGAAGCGCGCCGCGGCGAGATGCACGGAAGGCTGACGGCTTAATCTCGCCGAATGAGCGCGGCGGCGGCTGCCGCGACCAGCGCGGCCGCCGAACCCGCCCCGAGCACTGCGGGCGAGTTGAAGTGCTCGAGCAGTCCGCCGCCGGCGGCAACCCGATTCCGACTCCGCAAAGCAACGCGCGGGCCGACCAGGTGAAGGCCTCGGTGACCTCGTCGGGCCGCGCCGTCTTCGCCACCAGCATCGACTGGATGATGAGCGCGGGCGCCATGACGACGCCGGCGAAAGCCGACCAGAAGGCGAACGGCCAGGGCGCCCACGGCAGTGCGAGAACCATGAGACCGGCGCCCATGAACGCCAGCATCAGCGCAAACTGCCGAATCAAGGGTAAGTGCCAGCTTCGGCTACCGTAGGCGATTCCGCCGAGGGCGCTGCCCATGCTCATCAGTCCGAGGAGGATCCCGGCGAGAGCCGCATTGCCGTTCTCCGTGGCATACGCCGTCATCCCAATCTCAAGCAGCCCAAAAGCCGTCGAGTAGCAGAGGATGATGACGATTAGGGCCGGGAACCCGGGTCGTCCTAGCGGGCCGAGGACGCTACCAGCCGAGCGAGGCTCGATTCGCCAGGATCGTAATGGCGGCGAGCGCAGGAAGAGCAGCGTACCGATGCATCCCGAGGCGGCGGCGAACATCACTGCGGCTGCAGCCGAAGCGGCCGCCACGAAAAGCGCGACCAGCATCGGACCGACGATGAAGATCAGTTCGATCAGCACCGATTCGAGCGAATAGGCAGTGGCGAGCAGTGTGTCGTCGCTCAGGCGTTGCTTGAAGTACGTGCGCATGCAAACCGTGATCGGAGGGAAGGTCGCTCCGGCTGCGGCGGCGAAGATCAGGATCAGGACCGGGTGGGAGCGCGCTTCGATCGATAAGACGACCGAGAGCGGGCGCGACGGCGGCGGCGAGCCCGGTGATCCCGATCGGCAACCTGCGATCATGGACGCGGCAATAGTCTGCTTCAGGTCGCGCGGCTCGAGCAGCGCGGCATAGCGGGCGAGGGAGATCACGAGGCGAGTGGCGTTCGATTGTCGCACCCTAGCTCTTGCTGCATCGCAACACGACATCCGACGTTTCACGTGGAACCAACGGCGACTTGGCCAGCGCTGGTTCCACGTGAAACGCTCGCGTAAAATGCGCGGCCTTCCGATGCAATTCCCAGAGCGATTCGACGTCATCGTGGTCGGAGGTGGCCACGCCGGTACGGAAGCCGCCCTCGCCGCCGCGAGGATGGGCTGCCGGACCCTCCTGCTGACGCATAGCGTGGAGACGCTCGGACAGATGTCCTGCAACCCGTCGATCGGGGGGATCGGCAAAGGACACCTGGTCAAGGAGGTGGACGCGCTCGGGGGTGCGATGGCGTTGGCCACCGACGAAGCCGGCATCCAGTTCCGGATCCTCAACTCGTCGAAGGGCCCTGCGGTTCGAGCGACGCGCGCCCAGGCCGACCGGCTGCTCTACAAGCATGCAATCCGCCACCGGCTGGAAAACCAATCGGGCCTGACGCTGTTCCAGCAGCCAGTAGATGACATCGTCCTCGAGGGCGAGCGAGTGGCCGGGGTAGTGACTCAGGTCGGTCTCGTATTCCGGGCACCCGCGGTCGTACTGACGACCGGCACCTTCCTGGCGGGGATGATTCACGTCGGCTTGAACCAGCATCAGGCGGGACGTGCGGGCGAGCCTGCCGCCGTTAACCTTGCAGCGCGGCTGCGGGAGCTGAAGCTGCCCGTTGGGCGGCTGAAGACAGGCACGCCGCCTCGCCTGGACGCGCGGAGCATCGATTTCGACGCGCTGGCGCTTCAGCCCGGCGATTCGCCGGAGCCGGTGTTTTCCTTCGTCGGCGCTCGCGCCTTGCATCCGCGCCAGCTGCCCTGCTGGGTGACCCACACGAACGAGGGCACCCACGACATCATCCGCGCCGGACTCGATCGGTCGCCGATGTTCACCGGCGTCATTCAGGGGGTTGGCCCCCGCTATTGTCCATCGATCGAGGACAAGATCCACCGCTTCGCCGACAAAGCGAGCCACCAGATCTTCCTGGAGCCCGAAAGCCTCTCGACGAACGAGATCTACCCGAACGGCATCTCCACCAGCCTGCCTTTCGATGTGCAACTCGCGCTCGTGAGGTCGATACGCGGACTCGAGAACGCGCACATCGTGCGTCCGGGATACGCGATCGAGTACGACTACTTCGATCCGCGGAGCCTGCGCGACTCGCTCGAAACAAGAAGCATCGAGGGCCTGTTCTTCGCGGGGCAGATCAATGGGACGACTGGCTACGAAGAGGCGGCAGCGCAAGGTCTGCTTGCCGGCATCAACGCCGCGAACCGGACGCTTGGGCGGGAACCATGGGCGCCCCGTCGTGACCAGGCATACATCGGGGTGCTGGTGGACGACCTGGTGACCCGCGGCGTTTCGGAGCCCTACCGGATGTTCACCAGCCGCGCCGAATATCGCCTGATGCTGCGCGAAGACAACGCGGACCTCCGCCTTACGGAGACGGGTCGGCGGCTCGGCCTGATCGACGACGCACGCTGGGAAGCCTACTGCCGAAAACGCGACGCGATCGAGAAGGAAACGCAGCGTCTACGGACTATGTATGTGAGCACGAGCTCTCATGAAAAGCGCTCTATTTACGATATGCTGCGTAGACCGGAGCAATCATACGCGCGGCTCGTCCCGGGCTCGGAGCTCGACGCTGCGATCGTCGAGCAGATCGAGATCCAGGCGAAGTACGAGGGCTACATCGAGCGCCAGCGCGCCGAGGTGGAGCGCAACGCCGAAATGGAAGCGCGCGAGCTGCCTGCGGATCTCGACTACCGCCAAGTGAAGGGGCTTTCGGCCGAGGTCCAGCAAAAGCTCGACCGCCATCGCCCCCGCACCGTTGGGCAGGCAGCCCGCATCTCCGGTGTCACGCCTGCGGCAGTCTCCCTGCTGCTCGTGCATCTCAAACGCGGCTTCAAAACCGCCGAGCACAAAACGGCATGACGCCGCAGGACTCGCTTCACCGCGGCGTAGCCGAACTCGGGCTCGAGCTGCAGCAGGGAGCGGAGGCACTGCTCATGCGATACGTGGCGCTGCTGGAAAAGTGGAACCGCACCTACAACCTCACAGCGATTCGCGAACCCGCTGAAGTCGTGAGCCACCACCTGCTCGACTCGCTCGCCGTGGTGCCTCACCTCCCGCTTCCCGCCGAAGGCGCGCTCGCCGACGTCGGCGCGGGCGCGGGCTTGCCGGGCATCCCGATTGCGCTCGCACGGCCGCAGTGGCGCGTCACGTTGAACGACTCGAGCGAGAAGAAGCTCGCTTTCCTGCGCCAGGCGGTTATCGAGCTCGAGTTGTCGAACGTGACCCTGCATGCCGGGCGCGTCGAACAATGGACGCCGCAGCCGAAGTTCGCGCTGGTCATCTCGCGCGCGTTCGCCCGGCTCGATGAGTTCCGGTCGCGTTGTGCGCACCTCGTGGCCTCCGGGGGCGTGCTGGCGGCAATGACAGGCGCCGCGCCGCAGGCCGGCGACTGCCGGGTCATCGCGCTGCAGGTGCCCCTGCTCGACGCGCAGCGCCATCTCGTGCTCTGTCCGGCGGGGAGCTGAGGTGGCTCGCGTGCTCGCGGTAGTGAACCAGAAAGGCGGCGTCGGCAAGACCACCACCAGCGTCAACCTGGCCGCCGCCTTGGCCCAGGCCGAGCGCCGCGTGCTGCTGGTCGACCTAGACCCGCAGGGCAATGCAACCATGGGCAGCGGCGTCGACAAGCGAAATCTCGCGCGCACGGTCTACCACCTGCTCCTCGGCCTGGCTGAACTGCACGGCGTGCGCGTGCGCGTGGAGCGCGGCGGCTTCGATCTGCTTCCGGCCAATCGCGAGCTCGCGGGAGCGGAAATCGAGCTGGTCGAGCTCGACGCGCGCGAGTCGCGGCTGAAGGATGCGCTGGCCCGGGTCGACACCGAGTACGACTTCGTGCTAATCGATTGTCCGCCGTCGCTCAGCCTGCTCACGGTGAACGGGCTCACGGCGGCGCAGCGGGTACTCATTCCGATGCAATGCGAGTACTACGCGCTCGAGGGCCTGTCGGACCTCGTCTCCACGATCAAGCGGGTACGCGCGAACCTCAATCCCCAGCTCGAAATCGCCGGCCTGCTGCGCACGATGTACGACCCAAGGAATACGCTCTCGCAGCACGTGTCGCAGCAGCTCGAGCAGCACTTCGGCGACAAGGTCTATCGCACCCTGGTTCCCCGCAACGTGCGCCTGGCCGAAGCGCCGAGCTACGGCGTGCCGGCGGTGCTGTGGGACGCAGCCTCCAAGGGAGCGCAAGCTTATCTCGCGCTCGCCGACGAAATTCTCGCTCAGGGACAAGCCGCATGATGAAACCCAAGGGACTAGGCCGAGGCCTCGATGCGCTGCTCGGGTCGGACACCGCGGCGCCGCGCGAGACGCTGGCCACGCTTCCGGTCGCGCGGATCCGTCCGGGGAAATACCAGCCGCGCACCAAGATGGACCAGCAGGCGCTCGCGGAGCTCGCCGCATCGATCCGCACGCAGGGCCTGATGCAGCCGCTGCTTGTCAGGCCGGTGGACCGGGAGCGCTACGAGCTCATCGCAGGCGAGCGCCGCTGGCGCGCGGCGCAGATGGCCGGACTCGACGAAGTGCCGGTGCTGGTGCGCGACGTGCCCGACGAAGCGGCGCTCGCCCTTTCTCTCATCGAGAACATTCAGCGGGAGAACTTGAATCCGATGGAGGAGGCGGCGGGAATCCAGCGCCTGATCGACGAATTCAAGATGACGCACGAGCAGGCGGCCGACGCGGTCGGGCGCTCGCGCACCGCCACCACGAACCTGCTGCGGCTGCTCAAGCTCGCGCGGCCGGTGCAGGAAATGGTGATGGAAGGCGCGCTCGACATGGGGCACGCGCGCGCGCTGCTGGCGCTCGATCCCGCGCGCCAGATCGAGGCCGCGCACCGCGTCGCCGCGAAAGGCCTCTCGGTGCGAGAGGCAGAGGCCCTGGTGCAATCGAGCGTGCGCGGCAAGACCTCCAGAAAGGGCTCGCCACGGCGCGACCGCGATCTCGAGCGCCTCGAGGAGGAGTTATCCGCGAGTCTCGGCACCACGGTCGAGATCCGTGCCGCCCGAAAAGGCAGCGGAAAGCTGCTCGTTCACTATTCGAGCCTCGATCACCTCGACGAGCTGCTCAAAAAGCTGCGCTGATGCGCTATACTCGTCAGGCTTTGCCGGGCGCGCAGCGACTTCAATGAGCCAACGCCATGCTCCGCGCCCTGCGCAGGCCGATACGCAACGTTCTCATGTGGCAGGTCGCAGCCACGGCCATGATGGCCCTGGTTGCGGGCCTCGTGGCCGACATGTCGAGCGCGCTATCGGCGGCCGCCGGCGGCGCCGTGAGCATCATCGCCGGCCTGGCAGCCGCATTCGTGGCTTCGCTGAGCAACGCGAAGTCCGCAGGGGGGGTTCTTGCTGGCGCGCTGAGGGCGGAGGCGGTCAAGCTCGGTCTCGCGTTGCTCCTGCTGTGGCTCGTGCTTGCGAACTACGAACAGGCGGTGGTTGCCGTCTTGCTCGGCGCGTTCGTAGTGACGATGCTGATTTTTTCGATGGCGTTCTTTGTACGCGAGTACTGACGCATTTCCGGCATGGCACCTTGGTCCAATTTGCGCGCACGTCCGACGAGGGTAAGGTTGGCCGTTTCGATGCCGCTCCCTCGACCGGAGCACTGACGTAATCAACGATGGCCGCCGCAACAGAGCTCACTCCTTCGGAGTACATCCAGCATCACCTCAGCTTCTTCAACAAGCCGGTCGGCGACGGCGCGTTCTGGTCGCTCAACGTCGATTCGATCTCGGTAGCGATCCTGCTCGGCTTTGTCGGCATGGGATTCATCTGGTGGGTGGTGCGCGGCGCCACATCCGGCGTGCCGACCAAGCGCCAGGCCTTGGTCGAGCTGCTGATCGACTTCGTCGACGAGCAGGCGAAGGGCATCTTCCAGCACGGCGACCGGCATCGCTTCGTCGCCCCGCTCGCGCTCACGGTGTTCGTGTGGGTGCTGCTGATGAACGCGATGGACTTCCTGCCCGCGGATCTCGTCGCCAAGCTCACGCACCACTTTTCCGAGCACGGCTTTCACTATGTGCCGACGGCGGACGTGAGCACGACCTTCGCCCTCTCCATTTCAGTTCTCGTCCTGACTATCTTCTTCGCGATTTCCGTCAAGGGCGTCGGCGGATGGCTGCACGAGCTTTTCTTCGCGCCCTTCGGCTCCCATCCGCTCTTGATCCCCGCCAACTTTCTCTTCCAGATGGTCGAATACATCTCGAAGACGCTGTCGCACTCGCTGCGTCTGTTCGGCAACATGTACGCGGGGGAGATCCTGTTCCTGCTGCTGTGGCTGTGGGCTGCGAACTCGTTTCAAGGCGATTTCGGCGTGGGCTGGCTCGCATCGGTGGTCCTCGGACTGGGCTGGGCCATCTTCCACATCCTGATCGTCGTGCTCCAGGCCTACATCTTCATGATGCTCACCATCGTGTACGTCTCGATGGCGCACGAGCATCACTAAATTCATAACTCGCTCAGAAAGGGAAAACGACCAATGGACAAGCTACAACTCCTCGCCATGGTGCAGGCCTACACCGGTATCGGTGTCGGTCTCATGATCGGCCTGGGCGCGGCCGGCGCCTGCATCGGCGTGGGCATCATGTGCAGCCGCTTCCTGGAAGCCGCGGCGCGCCAGCCCGAACTGACCAACTCCCTCCAGGGCAAGGTGTTCCTGCTGCTCGGCCTGATCGACGCATCGTTCATCATTGGCCTGGGCATCGCGATGTTCTTTGCCTTCGCCAATCCGCTCGCCACGGCGTTCCGCTAGGCGTCGGCCAGAGGTCCCATGAACATCACCGCGACACTGTTTGCGCAGGCGGCGGTTTTCGCGCTGTTTATCGCCTTCACCGTGAAGTTCATCTGGCCCTACATGCTGCGCGCGATCGAGACGCGGCAGAAGACCATCGCCGACGGCCTGGCCGCGGCCGAGCAGGGCAAGCGCTCGCTCGAGGAGTCGACCAGGCAAGCCGACGCTTCGATCGCCCAGGCGCGCAATCGCGCCGCCGAAGTCATCTCGCAGGCCGAGAAGCGTGCAGCGCAGATGATCGAGGAAGCGAAGAACGCCGCGCGTGAAGAAGGCAGCCGCGAGAAGGCCGCGGCCAAGGCCGAGATCGCGCAGGAGCTGACGCGGGCGCGGGAGCAGTTGCGCGACCACGTGGCCTCGCTGGCGGTCGCCGGCGCGGAGAAGATCCTGCGGCGCGAGATCGACGCGAAAGCGCACGCCGAGCTCCTGGACTCGATCAAGCAACAACTTTGAAAAAGCGATGGCCGAACCCAGCACCGTAGCCCGTCCCTACGCCGAAGCGGCATTCAAGCTCGCCGACGCCGATCGCGCTCTCGGGAAATGGGGAGAGATGCTGCGCTCGCTCGCGCAGGTGGCCGCCGACGCGAGCGTGCGCCAGGCGATTTCCGACCCCAACCTCTCCAGCGCGCAGGTGGCCGGACTGTTCATCGCCATCCTTTCCGGAAGGCTCGACGGCGCCGGAGAAAACTTCGTGCGCGTGCTGGCCGACAACGGCCGCCTCGAGTTGCTGCCCGAGATCGACGCCCAGTTCGAGGCGCTGAAGAACGAGCGCGAAGGCGTGGTCGAGGCTCAGGTGCATTCGGCCTTCGAGCTCTCCGCGGGCCAGCTCGCAGACCTGCAGCAGCGCCTGGAGAAGCGCACGGGGCGCAAGGTCAGGACGCAGGTCCATGTCGACAAGGATCTGATCGGCGGCGTGAAGCTCGTGCTGGGCGACAAGGTGATCGACGCTTCGGCGCGCGCCCAGCTCGCCGCGCTCGAAACCGCACTCAAGGGATAGGCAGGGATAGAAGCAGTACGCTTAAGGAGCATTCATGCAACTCAACCCGTCCGAGATTTCGGAACTCATCAAGAGCCGCATCCAGAACCTCGACGCCGGCGCGCGCATGCGCACCCAGGGCACCGTGGTGTCGGTGACCGACGGCATCTGCCGCATCCACGGCCTTTCGGACGTGATGCAGGGCGAGATGCTCGAGTTCCCGAAGAACACGTTCGGCCTGGCGCTCAACCTCGAGCGCGATTCGGTTGGCGCGGTGATCCTGGGCGAATACGAGCACATCACCGAGGGTGACACGGTCAAGACCACCGGCAAGATCCTTTCGGTCCCGATCGGTCCCGAGCTGCTCGGCCGCGTGGTCAATTCGCTCGGCCAGCCAATCGACGGCAAGGGGCCCATCAACGCAAAGGAAACCGACGTCATCGAGAAGGTCGCCCCCGGCGTGGTGTGGAGGAAATCGGTGTCGCAGCCGGTGCAAACCGGGCTCAAGGCGATCGACTCCATGGTCCCCGTCGGCCGCGGCCAGCGCGAGCTCATCATCGGCGACCGCCAGACGGGCAAGACCGCGGTCGCGGTCGATACCATCATCAACCAGAAGGGCAAGGATCTTTTCTGCGTCTACGTCGCGATCGGGCAGAAGGCGTCGACCATCGCCAACGTGGTGCGCAAGCTCGAAGAGCACGGCGCCATGGCATACACGATCATCGTGGCGGCGACCGCCTCCGAGTCGGCGGCCATGCAGTACATCGCGCCCTATTCGGGCTGCACCATGGGCGAGTACTTCCGCGACCGCGGCCAGGACGCGCTCATCATCTACGACGACCTGACCAAGCAGGCCTGGGCGTACCGCCAGGTGTCGCTGCTCCTGCGCCGGCCGCCGGGCCGCGAGGCCTACCCCGGCGATGTTTTCTACCTGCACTCGCGTCTGCTGGAGCGCGGCGCGCGCGTGAACGAGGAGTACGTCGAGCGCTTCACCAACGGAAAGGTGAAGGGCAAGACCGGCTCGCTCACCGCCCTGCCGATCATCGAGACCCAGGCCGGCGACGTGACCGCGTTCGTGCCGACCAACGTCATCTCGATCACCGACGGCCAGATCTTCCTCGAGACGGATCTGTTCAACGCCGGCATCCGCCCCGCGATCAACGCCGGCATCTCGGTGTCGAGGGTGGGAGGAGCGGCGCAGACCAAGATCATGAAGAGGAAGGACACCGGCGGCGGCGTGCGCCTGGCGCTCGCGCAGTACCGCGAGCTCGCCGCGTTCGCGCAGTTCGCCTCCGACCTCGACCAGGCGACGCGCCGGCAGCTCGATCGCGGCCGCATCGTCACCGAGCTGATGAAGCAGCCGCAGTACCAGCCGCAGCAGGTCTGGGAAATGGCGCTCACCCTGTTCGCGGTGAACAACGACTACTTCGACGACATCGACGTGAAGAAGGCGCTGTCGGCCGAGAAGTCGATGCGCGACTACCTGAAGGCCAAGTACGCCGCGCTGGTGAAGACGATGGACGAGAAGAAGGACCTCTCGGCCGACGACGAGAAGGCGCTGCACGCGGCCATCAAGGACTGGAAGAAGAACGGATCGTTTTAAATGAAACTGACGCGCCATGCCGGGCACCAAGGAAATTCGGGTCAAGATCAAGAGCGTGCAAAACACGCGCAAGATCACCAAGGCCATGGAAATGGTCGCCGCCTCGAAGATGAGGAAGGCCCAGGAGCGCATGCGCCACGCCCGTCCCTATGCCGAGAAGATCCGCAACGTCGCCGCGCACCTGT
>DATMJC010000128.1:0-6702 GCA_035554435.1 Burkholderiales bacterium
TTGCGCTGTCCGGCGGCGGAGCGCGCGGCCTCGCGCACGTCGGCGTCCTCAAGGTGCTCGAGGAGCTGCGCGTCCCGGTGCACTGCGTAACCGGCACCAGCATGGGCGCGATCGTCGGCGGCGCCTACGCCGCCGGATCGAACGCGGCCGAGCTGGAAGAATTCGTTCGCAAAGCCGACTGGGACGACGTGTTCCGGGACAGCCCGCCGCGCGCGGAGATCTCTACCCGCCGCAAGATCGACGACTACAAGACCCTGTTCGCGCCGGAGTACGGCGTCACGCCCGGGTCGCTATTCCTGCCCAAGGGGCTGATTGCCGGCGTTTCGATCGAGGGATTCTTCCGCCAGTTGACTCAGCAAGTGGTCGAGGTCGGCGATTTCGACAGGCTGCCGATTCCGTTCCGGGCTGTCGCCGCCGACATCGAGACTGGCGAGGCGGTGGTGCTCTCGCACGGCAGCCTGTCGCGCGCGATGCGCGCAAGCATGTCGGTGCCCGGCGCCATCGCGCCGGTGGAGATCGACGGGCGCCTGCTGGTCGACGGCGGCATCGCCAACAACCTGCCGATCGACGAGGCGCGCAAGCTCTGCGGCGACGTGATCATCGCCGTCAACATCTCCACGCCGGCGCTCAAGCGCAACGAGATCAGCTCCGCGTTGACGGTCGGCACGCAGCTGATCAATTTTCTGGGCAAGGCCAACGTGGAGCGGCAGCTTGCGTCGCTCGGCCCGCGCGACGTGCTGATCGCACCCGAGCTGGGCGACATCTCGGCCGGCAGCTTCAACCGCGCCGGCGATGCGGTGCGCGTGGGTGAGGACGCCGCGCGCGCGCTGGCGCAGTCGCTCGGCCGCTACAGCCTGCCTGCGGCAGAGTACGAAGCGCTGCGCCGCCGGCAGGTCACCGAGCTCAAGCCGGTGGGCGTGGTGGACGAAATCCGCTTCGAGGGTTTGCGGCGGACCAGCCCCGAAGTGCTGCGCGCGCTGCTCGAGACCAAGCCCGGCGAGCCGTTGAGCGAGGAGAAGGTCGGCGCGGATCTGCGCCGCATCTACGGCCGCGGCGATTTCGAGAGCGTGGACTATCAGATCCGGCAGGAGGCGGGCCGGCGGATCATGGTCATCCAGCCGCGCGAGAAGGAGTGGGGGCCGGACTACTTCCGCTTCGGCCTGGGTCTCGCGACGGACTTCCAGGGAGAAAACACCTTCAACCTGCTCGCGCAATACCGCAGGACCTGGCTCAACCGGCTGGGCGGCGAGTGGCTCACCGAGATCCAGGTCGGCCGGGAGACGTTCTTCGCGACCGAGTTCATGCAGCCCGTCGAGGCGCGGGGCCGCTGGTTCGTCGCTCCCTACGCCAGGATCGGCAATGAATTGCGCTACGTATTCTCGGGCGACAACAAGGTCGGCGAGTACCAGACGAAGGAGACGCGTCTCGGCCTCGACGGCGGCTCCTATCTCGGCACTTGGGGCGAGGCCAGGCTGGGCCTGGTATGGCGGCGGGTGGACGCGCGTACGGAAACGGGCCCCGCGATCCTCCCCGACGTGGACGAGACCACGGTCGGGCTGCGGGGCTTGCTCTACGTGGATCAGCTCGACAACGCCTGGTTCGCGCGCAGCGGCTACCGGCTGGTTGCCACGGCGTACGCCGCCGACGAGGGCCTCGGCTCCGACCACAATTACCAGCGGGTCGACGGCGAGCTCTCCGCGGTGAAGAGCTGGGGTGCGCACACCCTGAATTTCAAGATTTCCGGCGGCACCGATTTCCACTCGGACATGCCGGCCTACGAAAACTTCACCCTCGGCGGGCCGTTACGGCTGTCGGGCTACCGCATCGGCCAGTTCAGCGGGCGGCGCTTCGGATTCAGCCGCCTGATGTACTACAACCGGGCGATTCATCTGCCGGACATTCTCGGCTCGGGCGTGTTCGTCGGCGCCTCGATCGAAGCCGGGCAAATGCAGGACCGGCCCGATCGGCAACCCTCCGCGGGCACGATCTGGTCCGGTTCGGTATTCCTTGCCGCAAGCACCTTTGCCGGACCCGCTTACCTCGGGTTCGGCTTCGGCGAGGCGGGCCACTACAGTTTCTACCTGCTGCTCGGCGCTCCCTGATCAGAAGCGGTAGCCGACGCCGAAGAGCAGGACGTCGGCGTCGCGGTCGTAGTTCGAGAGCACGCGGTTCCAGGAGAAGCGCGCGGTCCACTCGCGCCCGATGCGGTAGCTCGCGGTCATCGTGAATATGCCCGCGACGAAGGCCAGGCATGCGTGGTCTTCGTGGTGGGGTCGGTCTGCATCGCGCCGGCGAGACCGAAGATTTCCTGCGCCGCCGCATCGGGCAGCGCCGCAACGCAGAGCGCCGCCCAGAGGAACGGGAACGCTTTTACAGGCCTCCCCCCCAGAGGTATTGCCATGCCACGCCATAGGTGTCGAAATCGGTTCCGGTCCGGGCGTACAGCCCGGTGTTCGCGTAGAGCTTCACCGTGTAGTGCCGGGAAAGGGGCAGAGAGAAAGTGAACCCGAGACGCGAGCCCGACTGGCGATCGTCGCGAGAAACGCCGTTCAGCGAGGTGCGTCCGCCCTCGTAATACGTGGTGCTGATCGCGCCCCACATGCCCCGACCGAACTGGCGCGTGATATGGAGCTGGGCGGAATAGAGCGGATCCTGCTCGCGCACGTTGCCTTGTACATAGTCGCCGTTTTTGGTGAAGAAAGTGACGCCCGTGCTCAACTCGAGGGTCCACAAGTCCAGCGCCTTCGACAAGCCGAGCTCGGGCTTCGCCGTCCAGCGGTTGGTGCCGAGGTTCGAGACGCGGTTGGGGTCGTACCGTCCGAGCGGCGCGGTGACAAGCAGGCTCGTGCCGACGATCAAGTCCTGCCGGTAAGCCCTGAACTGCTCCAGGTCCATCGCCGGGGCGCCGTGGAAGTTCACCGCGAAACGCATTGCAGGATCGGCCATGCCGGTGAGTTCGCGCTCCTGCTCCACGCCGTTGAACGTCGCGCTGCCCGCAAGCTTGGCGAATGGCAACACCAACCCGATGCTGCCGGCATTTCCGAAGACGTCGAGCGAGCGCACGTAGGCGAGCGGCACCGCGTTCACGCGCGCGTGCCCGTTTTCCAGCGGCACCGACGGATCGAATCCGACTCCGCCCGTCGAATAGGAATAGCCCGCGACCAGGAAGTTCAGCCCGACCGGCGCATTCGCATAGGCGCGAGGGTCGAGCGACTGCGCGCACGCCAAGACCGGTGCGAGCAGGGCCACGAGCGCCTGGACCCTGATCGCCGGAATTACGCTTCCTTTCTTGCTGCGTGCTCGCCGCGCACCCAGGCGTTGAGCAGCGTGTGCGTCACCGCAAGCACCAGCGGCCCGATGAAGATGCCGATCAGGCCGAATGAGATCAGGCCGCCGATCACGCCGAGGAAGATGAGGAGTAGCGGCAGCTCGGCCGCGCCCTGCTTGATCAGGAACGGCCGAAGGAAGTTGTCCAGCGTCGCGGCGATGATGGTGACGATGAGCAGGAACGTTCCCATCCCCGGGTGGCCGCTGTAGTAGAGCCAGATCACCGGGACGATCAGCACCAGCGCGGCGCCGATTTGCGCCACCGCGAGCAGGAACATGAGGGCGGTGAGGACCGAAGCGAAGGGGATCCCCGCGATCCACAAGCCGATGCCGCCGACGGCGGTCTGGACCAGCGCGGTGACGATGACGCCGCGCGCCACGCTGCGGATCGCCTGCCCGGCGAGGCGGATCGCCGCCTCGCCGCGCTCGCCGCCGAGGCGCGAGCCGAAGCGCAGCATCCAGTCGGCGGCGCCCTCGCCCCAGCCGTACAGGATCGCGGCGGCCACGACCGTGAGCACGAACTGCACGAAGAGTTTGCCGAAGCTCCCCATCTCGGCGACGAACCACGACACCAGCCCGCGCGCGTAAGGGGCGACCTTGTCCCGGAGCACCTCGACGCCTTCGCTCGACACTTCCTGCCAGAAGTCGCTCAGCCGCGTGCCGACGAAGGGAATCTCCGGCAGCCAGGCCGGCGGCGGCGGCACCTTGAAATCCTGCAGGTCCTTGATCCAGCCGGTGATGTCGTCGAGATGGGAGATGATCGTTCCGATCGCGATCGACAGGGGGACGATCAGCAGGAGGAACAGGATGAACGTCATGATCGTCACCGCGACCCAGCGCCGCCCGCCCCCGAAGCGCTGCACCGTGAGCATCGCCTGCCAGGTCGAGACCACGATCATCACCGCCCAGATCGTCGGCGCGATGAACGGCCGCAGGATCCAGAACGACGCGGCGATCAGCCCGCCGATGAAGAGCACCATGAGCACGACCCGGGTCAGGTCGTGTCGCTGCATCTCCGCCATGACTTGTCCTTGTTTTCCAGGTTCAAAACGTGTGACCCAGCGTCAGCTCGACGCGCGTGCCGTAGGTGCTCGGCACGCCTTCGCCCCACAGCCGCCCGCCGAGCATGAGCTGGAGCTTCCAGTTGTGCTGCAGGGTCACCGCCCCTTCGAGCTCCGCCACCGCGCCGGTCTTGCCGTCCTGCTCCCAGTCGATCACCGGCTTCGCCGTGAGCTTCAGCGAGTATGCCTTACGCCAGACGTCGCGCAGCGCGAGCTCGAGCTTAGTGTAGTTCACGTCCTTGCGGTCCTGGTCGCCCGCGACCGAGACGACCTGCTGGATTTGCGGCGAGAAAGACAGCTTGTGGTCGTCGCCGCTGATGGAGTCGAGCGGATGAAACGTCTCCGCCGCCGCCATGATCTGGTACTTGCCCTGCCCGAGCGAATCCGGATCAGCGGTCGGAAACGTGAGCTCGGAAAAGAACGACACCGGCACGCCGCCCACGTCCATCGGCCTCAAGCGCGCGCGCAGCTTGATGTCTCCCAGGCGAGGATCGAACGGGCTGCCCGAAAATGTGTCTTTCTCGTCCGGGAACGGCAGGTCGAGGCGCCACAGCGCCACCCTGCCCTCCGGCAACGCTTCCAGCCGGAGCGTGGTCCGGGTGGATTCGCCCGGGGTGTCGCGGTCGGTGTTCTGGCGCTTCACCTCGAAGCGCCACTGCGTGTCGGCGCCATGCGCGCTGCCCGCGAGCAACGACAAGACGGCGAGGATCGCACGCGCGCAACCCCTGATCAGCGCACCCTGACCGAATAGTTCGCGGACTTCGCCGCCGGCACGTTTACCTCCCAGGACCGGCGATACTCGAAGCGCAATTCCTGCTGGCCGCTGCGGCTGGCCTGAAAGTACCAGCTCTCGGCTCCGCCGGTCCCGGGCTTGCCGTCGGCGCCCGCGTCCTGCGTGTACTCGGCGGCGGCGAGGCTGGTCAGCGCACTGGAGCCCGAAGTGAGAAGCGACCAGCGATAGCCGGTGCTGCGGTTGCTCTCGAGCCGCACGATGACCCTTTCCCCCTGGCTGACGTCGATCGATTTGCCCGAGTCGCCCAGCGCAAGCGTGATGGCGCGGTACAGCGAGTGAGGAGCGGAAGAAACAAGCTCTTTGCGCTCGCGGTCGAGGAGGCGCAGCTCGTTATCCCCGGCACGCATGAAATTGCGCGGCACGTCGGCGCGGTCGGTGTCGAGCTGGTACACGGTCGCTTCCTTGTCGCTTGCCGTTCCGCGCACGACCTTCACGCGGCCCGACTTGTCCAGGGTGCGGTCCCCCTCGCGCGTCCCGATATACGTTTCCCGGATCTCGTAGCGCGAGGCCTCGCCTCCCGGCTGGCCCGCATACAGCTTCAAATCCGCGCGGATGCCGGCGCAATCGGCGCACGGCAGGATGCCCGTGTAGGTTGCGAGCAGGTTGGCCGAGTCGGACGACGACGGTGTACTGCCCGGACCGGCGCAGCCGACCATTGCGCCGAGGGCGATCAGGGCCGCGAGGAGATACATGGCGGGCGCCTCCGCTAAATAGGCGCCCTCAGTTTCGCCAGACTCGCCGCGCCGCGAAATTGGACCTTGTGCCTACTTCACGCCCACTTCAGCCTTTCGCGGATCGCGCGCCCCATCACCCAATCCCTGTCGCTCTCGGACAGGAACTTCAGCTCTTCGGTGAAATGGGTGATGCGCTGGCTCCAGCTCACCCGGGTGAACGAGGTATTGGTGAGATCGGTCCCCCAGTAGCAGCGCTGCGGACCATAAGCGTCGAATACCCGCCTCAGATGATCGTCCAGGTCGCGGAATGGATAAGGCTCCAGCGAGACGTTGACGAGATTCGACATCTTGATGCCGACGTTGGGGTACTTCGCGAGCGCCACGGCGTCGCCGATCTTCTCCGCCATCTTCCCTTCCTTCGCGATCGCGGTATTCACGCCCATGTGATCGATGATGAGCGGCAGTCCCGGGTAGCGCTGCGCTATGGGCCCGAAACGGTGCACGTTGCCGAACGCCAGGAACATGACCGGAAGCCCGTTCTTCTCGGCCGCCGGCCAGAACCAGTCGGCGGTGCCGTCGTCGAGCCACTTGAGCGTCGCTGGCGTGTTGAACGTCAGCCTCACCCCGAGCATGCCCGGCTGATTCTTCCAGCCAGGCAGCAATGCGGCCGATTTCGGATCTTCCAGCGGGATGCGGCCCATGACCGCGAAGCGACCGGGATAGCGCCTGACGGCCTCGAGCGCGTACGCATTCACGTCGTTCAGTGCCGGAGGCACGATCACCACGCGGTCGACGCCGGCCGCGTCCATCAGCGGCACCACGCGCTCGACCGTGAACGGCTCCGGCA
>DATMJC010000129.1:0-11958 GCA_035554435.1 Burkholderiales bacterium
GATCCAGCAGCACTTCAATGCGGACGCGGAGCGGCCGGTGAGGTTGATCTCGGTGGTGAACCGGATCTACAAGGCGTGCGGGTTGAACGACCTGGAGCAGCTGGAGAACGCTCCGGAGTACGTGCCCAACACCGCAGTCACTCCGGAATTGGTTGAAAGCTTTCTAAGGGCAAAAACAAAGAAAGAGAAGGCGACCGTTTGAGCGCAGTTCTAACCGATTCCAAGCCCCAGGCCGGCGCCTGGCGCGAGCTGTGGCTGATCACCACCGGCCACGCGCTCACGCACTGGTATCCGGCGACCTTCTACCTGCTGCTCCCGCTCATCGGCAACGAGCTCGGCCTCTCCTACAGCCAGATCGGGCTCATCATCACCTGCCAGTACATCGCTTCCGCCGTCGCCAACATCCCCGGCGGCATGGTGGTGGACACCGTCGGGCGCAAGGGCCTGCTGATGGCGGTGTCGCTCTTCTGGGTCGGGTTCCCGTACCTGCTGATCGGCTTCACGCATGGCTATCTCATGCTCCTCGCGTGCGTGGCGCTCGTCGGCTTCGGCAACAGCATCTGGCACCCGACCGCGATCCCGACGCTCGGGCAGCGCTATCCGGACCGCAAGGGCCTGGTGCTTTCGCTGCACGGCATGGGCGGAAATGTCGGCGACGCCGTTGCCCCGGTCGTGGTCGGCGCGGCGCTCGCGGTGTTCACATGGCGCGAGGTGGTGGTGATGAACGTGCTGCCCGGCCTGGTCGTCGCGCTTCTCATGTTCGTGTTCCTGGGCTCGATGCGTCTCGGCTCGAAGAGGGCGACGCATGAATCGCAGAGCCTCGCCCAGTACTGGGAGGGCCTGCGCCAGCTGTTCCGCAACCGGGCGCTGATCCTGCTCTCCACCGGCTCGACGTTCCGTTCGATGACGCAGTCGGCGCTGCTCACGTTCCTACCGGTCTATCTCGCGCACGACATGGGCTATTCGCCGTTCATAGTCGGCGCCTGCCTCTTCGCGCTGCAGGCCGCGGGCTTCGCGGCCGCACCGATCGCCGGCCATCTGTCGGACCGCATGGGCCGGCGCAGCATCGTCATGGGAAGCATGGCAACGACGGCGGTCGTGCTCCTCGCGATGGCGTTGTCGGGGGGCTCGCTGCTCTTTGTCGCGCTGGTCGCGGTACTGGGTTTCTTCCTCTATGCGCTGCGCCCCGTGATCCAGGCGTGGCTGCTGGAGGCAACGCCCAAGAACATGGGCGGCTCGAGCATCGGCATCCTGTTCGGCGCGCAGGCGCTCGGCGCCGCGGCCGGGCCCTTCCTCGCCGGCATGGTCGCCGACCGGCAGGGGCTCATCTCGACCTTCTACTTCCTCGCGGCGACGATCGTGATCGCGAACCTCTTCGTGATCTTCATCCCGAAGGCGGCTACCACACCCGAAGCCTGAGCTGCAGCGCGATCGCGGTGCCGTTGCGGGGGTGCGGCGCGATGAGGAAATTGGCGCCGAAGTGGCCATATTCGGCTGAGAGTGCCGGCAGAACGACCGGAAACCAGTGGCCGTTGTTGGTGTTCGAGTAGCCGTCCATGAAGCCGGCCGCCAGGCCGGCGCGCACGCTCACGCCTGATGAATTCCACCCCAACGGGCGCCAGTGGTAGGCGACGTAATGGCTGCGTTCGTCGTTGCTGTTGAAGAAAGTGCCGGCGACGAATCCGTGCTCCGGAGCGACGTACACGCCGAGGCCGATCCCGTAGTTATCCTGGCGGTAATCGCCTTCCTTGAAATGGTAGGAAAAGAATCCGGGATCGATCCAGACCTGGACCGGTTCGGAGTCCGCGAGTGCGGCGGATGACCAGGCGAGGAGGCAGGCAAATACCGTTCGCAGCATGAATTTTTCGTGTTCCTTGCAGGTTCTTCGGCTTGCCAGCGCCGCCGATACTGTATATAAATACAGTTCCCATGGCGGCCCTGGACGAAATCCTCGAGCGGCATCCAGTCTGGCGCGGCGGACCGCTCGCTTCCAGTGCGCCCGTCACACCCACCGGCTTCGAGGCGCTCGATCGTGAGCTTCCCGGCGGCGGCTGGCCCGCCGGCGCGCTGACCGAGCTTTTCGTGCGGCGCCCGGGCATCGGCGAGCTGCAGCTCGTGCTGCCTGCGCTCGCGGCGCTTTCGTGGGGCGGCAAGCGCATCGCCTGGCTCGCGCCGCCGTATCTTCCGTACGCGCCTGCCCTGGCCGGCGACGGGGTCGACCTCGCCCGGCTCGTAGTGGTGCGCGCTCCGGGACGCCGCGATGCGCTGTGGGCAGCGGAGCAGCTGCTGCGCTCCGCGGCCTGTCACGCCCTGGTCGCCTGGCTGCCGGGCGTTCGCTACGGCGAGCTGCGGCGACTCGCGGTGGCCGCCGAGGCGAGCCGCGCGTGGGTGGCGCTCTTTCGCCCGTCCGAAGCGGCGCGCGACGCTTCTCCCGCGGCGCTGCGCCTGCTCCTGGAACCTTCTGCCAATGAACTTTCGGTTCGCATCCTCAAGCGCCGCGGCGCTCCGGCCGACGCGCCGCTCGTCCTTGCGGTGAAAAGGCCGGTCCATGCTCTGGGTCGCACTGCGTTTTCCGCTCCTGCCGCCCGCCACCCTCGAGGCGATCGGCGCCTGGGCGTGCCAGTTCACGCCTAAGGTTTCGCTCGAGCCGCCGCGGGCGCTGCTGCTCGAAGTCGAGGGCAGCCTGCGCCTGTTCGGGGGGTTGCCTTTTCTCAAGCAGAAATTGCAATCCGGGCTGGAGGAAATGGGCTTCAACGCGGCGCTCGCCACCGCCGCGACGCCGCGCGCGGCGCTCTGGCTCTCATGCGCGGGTTGCGAGCGCATCGACGACGTCGCCCTCGAAGCGGTATGTCACGATGAGGCACAGGAATTCCTTCGCAGCATCGGCATGCATACCGTAGGGGAGCTTTCGCGTCTACCGCGCGAAGGGCTCGCGCTGCGCTGCGGCCGGCGGCTCCTCGACGAGATCGACTACGCGCTCGGCGCTAGACCAGAGCCGCGCGCCTTCTTCGAGCCGCCGCCGCGCTTCGGCGCGCGGCTCGAGCTGCCGGCGCCGCTCGTCCATGCCGAGGGGCTCGCGTTCGCCGCGCGGCGGCTCCTGGTGCAGCTCGAAGGCTTGCTCGCCGCCCGTCAATCGGGCGTCCGGCGCTTCACCCTGGTCCTCCTGGACGAGGAAGGCGAGGCCCGCGTCGAAGTCGGTCTCGCGTCGCCGGCGCGCGACGCCCAACGCTTCACGCGTCTCCTGCAGGAAAAGCTTTCGTCGCTCCAGATCGTCAGGCCGGTCGAGGCCATCCGCGTCGAAGCGGCGGACTTCGTTTCCCTCGATGAATTCACGGCCGGGATGTTCGGCGACGCCGCCGCCGAGGCCGAGGACTGGGCGCGCCTCGCCGAGCGCCTGCGCGCGCGCCTGGGGCACGACGCCGTGTGCGGCCTCGCCACGCATCCGGATCATCGCCCCGAGCACGCGTGGCGGCGCGTCGAGCCTGGCGAATGGGATCCGCGCGAATACCGCCAGCCGGGGCCGCGGCCGTTGTGGTTGTTGGACCCCAGGAAAATAAAACAAGGTGAATTCACCACGCTAGCCGGTCCGGAGCGGATCGAGTCGGGCTGGTGGGACGGCGACGAGGCGAGCCGCGATTACTTCGTCGCGCGGCTGCCCGACGGCGCGCTCGGCTGGATCTATCGCGAAGAAGATGCCTGGTTCCTGCATGGCCTCTTTGCCTGAATACGCAGAGCTGCACTGCCTTTCCAACTTCAGCTTCCTGCGGGGCGCTTCCCACCCTGAAGAGCTCGTCGAGCGCGCCGCGGCGCTCGGCTACCACGCGCTCGCGATCACCGACGAATGCTCGCTCGCCGGTGCGGTGCGCGCGCACCAGGCGGCGAAGGAGCATGGCCTCAAGCTGATCCTCGGCACGGAAATCGTTTTCGCAAAAGCGAGGCTCGTCCTCCTCGCGACGGACAGAAAGGCCTACGGCGCGATCTCTTCGCTCATCACGCTCGGCCGGCGCCGCAGCAAGAAGGGGATGTATTCGCTCTCTCGTGGCGACCTGGAAGCGCTCGCCGGTACAGGCACGCTCGTGCTCTGGATTCCCGGCGAAGATTTCGACACCGCCGAGTGGCTTGCCACTTTCTTTCACGGACATGCCTGGATCGCCGCCGAGCTCCATTGCGGGCCGAACGACCATGCGAAGCTTTCTTCCCTTGAAGAATTGTCGCGGAAAAGCGGCCTGCCGCTGGTCGCGGCGGGGGACGTCCACATGCACCTGCGCTCGCGCCGGCGCCTGCAGGACGTGCTCACCGCGGTGCGCTTGGGGAAGCCCGTGGTGCAGTGCGGCCAGGCGCTCTATCCGAACGGCGAGCGCCACCTGCGCCTGCGCATGCGCCTCGCCCGGCTTTACCCTCCGGAGCTCCTCGCCGAGAGCGTGACGATCGCTGCTCGCTGCGATTTTTCATTGGACTCTCTCAAGTATGAATATCCGGCCGAGCTCGTTCCCGCCAATTACACGCCCGCGAGCTGGCTCAGGCACCTCACCGAGGAAGGGCTGCAGCGGCGCTTCCCCGCCGGCGTGCCGCCGAAAGTCGCCGACCTCGTGGAGCACGAGCTTCGCCTGGTGGCCGAGCTCGCCTACGAGCCGTTCTTCCTCACCGTGCACGACGTGGTGCGCTTCGCGCGCGAGCAGGGCATCCTGTGCCAGGGGCGCGGCTCGGCGGCGAACTCGGTGGTGTGCTATGCGCTCGGCATCACCGAGGTCGATCCGGCGCGCATGAACATGCTGTTCGAGCGCTTCGTCTCGCGCGAGCGCAACGAGCCGCCGGACATCGACGTCGACTTCGAGCACCAGCGGCGCGAGGAGGTGATCCAGTACGTGTACGGAAAATACGGCCGCGCCCGCGCCGCGCTCGCGGCGACGGTGATCTGCTACCGGCCCAGAAGCGCGGTGCGCGACGCGGGCAAGGCGCTCGGCCTTCCTCCCGAGGAAGTCGACCGCCTCGCCAAGGCGTTCGCCTTCTGGGACACGAAAATCCCGCCCGGCAATACGGTGCTCGAGGTGGCTGCAGCGCTGGTCGGGTTCCCGCGCCATCTGTCGCAACACGTGGGCGGCTTCGTGATCTCGCGCGGGCCGCTCGCCGAGCTGGTGCCGATCGAGAACGCCGCCATGCCCGAGCGCACCGTGATCCAGTGGGACAAGGACGACCTCGAGGCGCTCGGACTGCTGAAGGTCGACGTGCTCGCGCTGGGAATGCTTTCCGCAATCCGAAGGGCACTTGATTTTATTGATTTGAAAATCCAAGACGTTCCCGCAGAGGACCCCGCGGTGTACGCGATGATCCAGAAGGCCGACACCATCGGCGTGTTCCAGATCGAGTCGCGCGCGCAGATGAGCATGCTGCCGCGCCTGAAGCCCGAGAACTACTACGACCTGGTGATCGAGGTCGCGATCGTGCGGCCGGGGCCGATCCAGGGCGGGATGGTGCACCCGTACCTGCGGCGCCGGCGCAAGCAGGAGCCGGTCACGTATCCGAGCGACGCGGTGAGAAAAGTGCTGGAAAGAACCCTCGGCGTACCGATCTTCCAGGAGCAGGTGATGGAGCTCGCCATGGTCGCGGCCGGGTTCACGCCCGGCGAGGCCGACCAGCTGCGCCGCTCGATGGCCGCGTGGAGGAGGTCGGGCAGCCTCGACCGGTTCGAAGAGAAGCTCAAGCGCGGCATGCGCGAGAACGGCTACAGCGCCGGGTTCGCCGAGTCGATCTACCGCCAGATCCTCGGCTTCGGCGAGTACGGCTTCCCGGAATCGCATTCGGCGAGCTTCGCGCTGCTCGTCTACGTCTCCTCGTGGCTGAAGCGGCATCACCCGGCCGCGTTCTGCGCGGCGCTGCTCAACAGCCAGCCGATGGGCTTCTACGCCCCCGCCCAGCTCGTGCAGGACGCGCGCCGCCACGGCGTCGAGGTGCGGCCGCCGGACGTGAACGCGAGCGACTGGGACTGCACCCTCGAGGAGGGTGCGCTGCGCCTGGGGCTGCGCATGGTGAGCGGGCTGTCCGAGGCGGAGGGCCGCCGCATCGCCGCAGCCAGGCCTTACGCCTCGATTCATTCGTTAGGATTAAATAGAAAAGATCTGCGCAGCCTCGCCTCCGCCGGCGCGCTGCAATCGCTCGCCGGGCACCGGCGCCTCGCGCACTGGGCGGCGGCGGGCGCGGCGCGGCGCGCGCCGCTCGATGCGCCGGCGGCCGAGCAACTGCCGCGACTCGCCGCCCCGAGCGAGGGGGAAGACATCGTCGCCGACTACGCGAGCCTCGGCCTCACGCTTGGCCGCCATCCGCTGTCACTCATTCGATCTCACCTGGAAAGGCGGCGGGTCGTTCCTGCAAGAAAACTGAATGAACTGCCTCATGGAAGCGCGGCGCGCACGGCGGGGCTGGTCACCTGCCGCCAGCGGCCGGATACCGCGAGCGGGGTGATTTTTGTCACGCTGGAGGACGAGACCGGCAACGTCAACGTGGTGGTCTGGCGCCAGCTGAGCGAGCGCCAGAAGGCGGAGCTCCTCGGCGCCCGCCTGCTCGCGGTGCACGGCGTGATCGAGCGCGACGGCGACGTTGTGCATTTGGTGGCACGCCGCCTGCTTGATTACAGCGTGCTCCTCGGACCGCTCACAGCGCCTTCGCGCGACTTCCACTAAGATGGCCCCATGAAGAGCCAGGGCGAGATCCTCGGCCTGATCGAAGGCCGCCGCTCCCGCAGGCCGGCGCGGGACCTGCCTTTCCTCGACGTCTTGTTCCGGCAGCTCCAATCCTGTCACAAGGAAGAGGCAGAGAGGACCGAGGACCAGATCTGGGGCGTGTGGATGGACCACCCCCACGCCGTGGCCGCCCGGGTCCTCGACCTCGCCACCCGCGACATCGCCGCGCGGCGCTACGACATCGCCGAAACCCGCCTCACCCAGCTCCTGCGCCGGGCGCCCGATTTCGCCGAGGCATGGCACAAGCGCGCGACCCTCTACTACCTCCTCGGGCGCGACCGGGAGTGCCTGGAGGACATCGGCCGCACGCTCGAGCTGGAGCCCCGGCATTTCGCCGCCATGATGCATTTTGGCGAAATCCTCCTGGGCGCCGGCGCGAGCGTCGAGGCGCGCTTCGCCTTTTACGCCGCGCTGACGATCCATCCGCACCTCCCGCGCGCGCGGGCGGCCCTGGCTGACAAAGCCTGACCGGCGCCGCCGCACAGCCAAAAGCCTCGCCCATATAATGGGTTCATGACCCAGGATGCGCACACGGTTAAGGTTTCGAAGGACCTCGAAGACCTCATTCCGACCTACCTTGCCAACCGCAAGAAGGAGCTCGACAGCCTGCGGCAGGCGCTAGAGGCCGCTGACTTCGAGCAGATCCGCCAGATCGGGCACCGCATGCGCGGCGTGGGCGTGTCGTACGGCTTCGACGACGTGACTTCGCTCGGCAAGCTGATCGAGGACGCCGCCAAGGCGAGCGACAAGGCCGCCTTGGCGAAGCATGTCGGCACCTATGGCGAGTACCTCTCCAACCTGCGCGTCACCTATGAGTGATCTCGCCGCCACCGGCCGGGATGTGGCGCCGCAGGCAGCGTTCCGCGTACTGGTGGTCGACGACGATCCCGACATGGCGGCGTTGCTCGCCGCCACGGTCCAGGCCGAAGGGATGCACGCCGAGGTCGTGAGCGACGGCCGTGCCGCGGTCGCCTCGGTGGCCGAGGCGCCGCCCGACCTCGTCCTGCTCGACGTGGTCCTGCCCGGCGCGTGCGGCTTCGAGATCTGCAGGCGGCTGAAGACCGACCCGCTGACCGCGCTCATCCCGGTGGTGCTGGTAACCGCGCTCGAGGACCGCAACAGCCGGCTGCAGGGTATCGAGGCCGGGGCGGATGATTTCCTCTCGAAGCCGGTGCGCCCCGAGGAGCTGGTGGCGCGGATGAAGACGCTGCGCCGCCTGCACGAGACGCGGCGCGAGCTCGAGGCGCGGCGCCTCGACGCCGAGGTCGAGCGCAAGGACGCGCTGCACAAGGCGCTGTGGCGGTACGTGTCGCCGCGGCTCACCGAGCGCATCATGGGCGCGGCCGGCCGGGGCGCGCCCTTCCGCACCGACGCCGAGCGCGCCGACGTGGTGGTGCTGTTCGCGGACCTGCGCGGCTTCACGCGGATCACCGAGACGATCGGCGTGCACAACGTGGTCGACATGCTGAACGAGTACTTCTCGGTGCTCACCGAGGCGGCCTACCAGCACGAAGGCACGATCTTCAACATGGCGGGCGACAGCCTGCTCGTCGGCTTCAACGTCCCGTTCGCGCAGCCCGACGCCGCGGCGCGCGCCTGGCGCACCGCGATGGACATGGTGTCGCGCTTCGCGCCGGTATCCGCGGAATGGCGCGCGCGCTTCGGCGTCGCCACCGGCGTCGGCATCGGCCTGTGCCGCGGCGAGGCGATCATCGGCAACATCGGCTCGCCGCACTTCATGAGCTACACGATCATAGGCGACACGGTGAACACCGCGGCGCGCCTGATGCAGATGGCGCAGGCCGACGAGGTGCTCGTCGCGGCGACGCTCTACGAGTCGATCCGGCCGCTGGTGCCGCCCGGGCGCGCTCAGGCGCGCGGCGAGGTCGCGCTGCGCGGCAAGTCCGAGGCCGTCGGGGTGTACTCCGTCAAGCTGTAGCGATGCGCGTCCTCATCATCGACGACGACGAGGACCTGCACACGCTGCTGTCGCACTACGTAGCCTCCCAGTGGGCGGACGCGGTCGTCGACCACTACGACCCCAAGCTGCAGGCGATCCCCGGGCCCGAGTTCCCGCTCGGGAGCTACGACGTCCTGGTCCTCGATTACATGCTCGGGCGCGAGGACGGCGACGGTCTCGAGTGGCTCGCCCAGTTCAAGAGCCGCGCCGACTGCCCGAAGGTCCTGTTCCTGACCGGCGCCGGCAACGAGGTGATCGCCGTGAAGGCGATGAAGGCGGGCGCCGACGACTACCAGCGAAAGCAGGAGCTGACCCGCGAGCGGCTGATTACGTCGCTGCGCGACCTCACCAGCGACGCCGCCCAGAAGACCCTCACCCCCGAGCTCGCGGCGCGCCTCGAAGGTCAGAGCATCGGCGCGCAGGTCAAGATTCCCGGCATCCGCGTGCTGCACCTCATCGGCGAGGGCGGCATGTCGCGCGTGTACCTCGCCTCGCGCGAGCGCGACGACGAGCCCCTGGTCGTGAAGATCCTGCGCAACGAGGTGACCGCCGACCGCAGGGCGTTGCAGCGTTTCATCGAGGAGTACGCGCTGGTCGAGCGCATCCAGAGCCGGCACGTGGCGCGCGTCGTCACGCATGGCACCTCGGGCGAGCATGCCTACCTGGTGATGGAGTTCTTCGACGGCGGCGACCTGATGAAGCGGCTCGGCGGCAAGGCGCTCGCCCCCGCCGAGTGCCTGCGGCTTTTTCGCGAGCTGATGACCGCGCTCGGCGACATCCACGAGAAGGGCATCCTGCACCGCGACCTCAAGCCGCAGAACCTGATGTTCCGCTCCGACGGCAGCCTCGCGGTGGTCGACTTCGGCATCGCCAAGCACATCGACGCGGCCGACATGACCGGGCACGGCGAGATCCTGGGGACGCCGCGCTACATGAGCCCCGAGCAGGTCCAGGGCAAGGCGCTCGACCTGAGGACCGACATCTACAGCGCGGGCGTGCTGCTGTTCCAGATGCTCACCGGCAGGCACCTCTTCGAGGGCAACTCCGCGGTGGAGGTGGCGCTGCACCATCTCAACACGCCGCCGTCGGCGCTGCCGGACGAGCTTTCCAGGTACCAGCGCCTGCTCGACAAGCTGCTCGAGAAGGACCGCGATGCGCGTTTTCGCAACGCCGACGAGGTCCTCGGCTTCATCCAGCGCAAATTCAGCGAAGCCGGGGCGTCGCCCGACCAGACCCAGCCGCGCTCGCAGCCGCGGTCCCAGCCCCGCTCGCAACCCCGATCCCAGCCGCGCCGCCCCGCGAGCTAAGGCAGTTTCTTCCAGATCTCCCGTAGCTGCTCGGGAAGATCTTTCGGCGAGAACGGCTTGGAGATGGTCGCGGCCGCGCCGAGCTTCATCAGCTGGTCGAGGTCGCGCTGCGAGGCCTTGGCGGTGATGAACACCACCGGAAGCGCCTTCGTCTCGGGCCGGTCCTGCATCAACTTGAAGAGCGCCGGGCCGTCGAGCTTGGGCATCATCCAGTCGAGCATCACCAGGTCCGGCTTGAAGGTGTTCATGGCGTCTAGCGCCATGGTCGGGTCGCCGACGATGTGCACCGTCATCTTGCCCAGGCGCTCGAGCGACATGCGCACGATGCGCTGGATGTCCTCGTCGTCCTCGACGTAGCAGATGCGGTTCAGCGGCCGGTCCGGCATTGCAGCATTTTTACCACGAAAGGCCCGGGGTTTCCCCAGGTCGCCGCAAACCTGAACGAACCTGAAACGAAAACTACAGGGCGCGCCCGTTGCGGATCACGCCCACGGCAATGCCTTCGATGACGAGCGGCTCGTTTCGCAGGTCCACCTCGATCGGCTCGAAATCGGGGTTCTCGGGGAGGAGCTGCACTGCGTGCCCGCGGCGCCGGAAGCGCTTCACGGTGACCTCGTCGGCGAGCCGCGCCACCACCACCTGGCCGGTGCGCGCCTCCTGCGTGCGGTGCACGGCGAGGAGGTCGCCCTCGAGGATCCCCGCGTCGCGCATGGACATGCCGCGCACGCGAAGCAGGTAGTCGGCGCGCGGCGTGAAGAGATTCGGGTCGACCTGGTAGCGTTCCTGCACGTGCTCCTGCGCGAGCATCGGGCTGCCGGCGGCGACCCGTCCGATCACCGGCAGCTCGAGCAGGCGGCCGGCGCGGCTCGCCGGCCGGCCCTCGCGCACGCGGATGCCGCGCGAGGCTCCCGAGGCGATCTCGATCGCGCCCTTCTTCTCGAGCGCCCTCAAGTGCTGCTCGGCCGCGTTCACCGAGCGAAAGCCCATGCGCTCGGCGATCTCGGCGCGGGTCGGCGGAAACCCGGACACCTCGGTGAGCTCGCGGATCAGCTTGAGGATCTCGGACTGCCGGTCGGTCAACGCATCCATGCGGCCTCTCGCACCTCTTCTGACAAACGTTTGACAAACTTCGGTGAGCCTTGCAGCCGCCTTACCGGTGACCCTACTGTGACTCCTTACATAGCTGGCATTATATCCAGTATGGGGCGCGCCGCAAGCGCGCCTTGCGGTGCAAAAGCTCGTCAGCGCGAAAGGTTTGTCCTCTCGGCGGCCGCCACCGGACGCTAGAGTGCCGGCGTGAATTCCGCCCACATCCGGACTCGCGGGGGAGCTTTTGTGCACCGCTTCAAGCCGCGCTTGCGCCGCCTGGCGGCGCGCGCGAGCGCCCGCGCCGGGGTCGAGGACTGGAAGCAAAGCGGGATCGGCCTGCGCCGCCGCGTCCTGATCACTGCGGTGGCGTTTCTGTCCGCGGTGGTCGCGCTGACCGGCTACCTCATCAGCCGCGGCCAGCAGAGCCTGATCGAGTTCCAGGCCGTGCAGCTCGCCGAGATCGTCACGCGGCAGTCGGCGAGCTCGAGGTCGGTCTACGCCGAGCACGTGGTCGGCAAGCTCACGCGCGACGGGGTCGCAGTGGCCTCCGAGCACTACAAGGACGAGCGCGGCAACGTGCCGCTTCCGGCGCAGTTCCTCAAGCTCGTGGGCGAGCGCATCAGCGTCGACAGCCGCGGCCTCTACCGCTATCGGCCGGTGAGCAAATGGAACCTTGCCCCCGATCAGGGCCTCTCCGACGATTTCCAGAGCTGGGCCTGGGCGCGCCTCGAGGAGCAGGACCTGCCCGCCCCGAAGGAGCCCATCGCCTGGACCCCGGTGTGGCGCATCGAGACGGTCGACGGCGTGAGCACGCTGCGGTACATGCGCGCCGACCCGGCAGTGAGCCAGGCCTGCGTGAACTGCC
>DATMJC010000130.1:0-35583 GCA_035554435.1 Burkholderiales bacterium
TCGTCGATCCAGTGCTCGAGGCGGCCCAGTCCCTCGATCTCGACCTCGACGCGGTCGCCGGGTTGCAGGAATTCGTTGCGCCCGGCGCCGACGCCGGCGGGAGTTCCGGTGAGGACGAGGTCGCCTGGGTGCAGCGTCGCCAGGCTCGAAAGGTGCGAGATCTGCTCCGCGGTGGAAAAAATCATGCGGCTGGTGTTCGAGTCCTGCTTGAGGACGCCGTTCACCCAGAGGCGGATCGCGAGGCGCTGCGGATCCGGGACCTCGGCGGCCGGCGTGATCCACGGGCCGAGCGGGCAGCTGCCTTCGAAGCCCTTGTGCGCCGTCCAGTCGAAATGGAACGGATTCCCGGGAGGCAGCGCGCTGCGCCGCGAGAGATCGCGCGCGGAAAGATCGTCGGCGATGGTGTAGCCGGCGATGTAGTCGAGCGCGTTCTCGACCGGAACGTTGCGCGCCGGCCTGCCGATGACCGCGGCGAGCTCGGCTTCCCAGTCGAGCTTCTGCGAGCCGCGCGGACGCGCCACCCGGGACCGCGGCCCGACTACGCAGGCGCGGGGCGGCTTCATGAAAAACCAGGGCTTCAATCCGAGCGTGCGCGGATCCTGCGGCGGCGGCAGATTCTGCGCGCGCGCCATCTCCGCGACGTGGTCGGCGTAGTTCGCGCCGGCGCAGTAGATCGCACCCGGATAAAGGAGCGGCGCGTGCAGTGTGACCTCGCTGACGGGAATCCCTTTTCCTGTGGTTCCGAGGGAACCCAGATCTGCTAACAGCTCCTGAACCGTGGGGCGCGGCGCCTCGAAGACTTGGCCGCCGACCAGCAGCCCGGCGCGCGGCGCGCCGTTGCCCAGGGAAAAGTTGACGAGCTTCATGCAGGCTCCTCCATCAGGTTGCGCAGCTCCTCGAGCACCGCCTCGGGCACCGGAATGCCATCGCGCCGGCGCTCCTCGTCGGCGCGCGCACCGCGCTCTCCCGGGAGGAGAATCTCCATCCCCGGCTGCGGCGGCAACGCCTTGATCGCGCGGGCCAGCCGTCCCGCCTGGCGGCGAAACTCCGCCGGATCGACGAACCTTGCGAGGTCGAGCGCGATGACCGCGCCGTTCTGGCGATGGTGCGCGCCGAGCGCGGTCCGCTCGAGCGCCTCGGCAAGAAGCGGGTTGCCCGCGACGAGGCTCGTCATGCATTCGATCAGGAGCGAGAGCCCCGAGCCCTTGGCGCCGCCAAACGGCAGCAGGACCGCGGCCTCCCCGGCGTCGGTGGTCGGGTTGCCGTCCTTGTCGAGCGCTTGGCCTTCTTCCAGCGGGGCGCCGGTGCGCTTCGCCTGCCTCAGCTTCCCCATGGAGAGGATGCTCGAAGCCATGTCGAGCGCGATCGGCCCCTGCTCGCCAGGAACGGCGAGGGCGAGCGGCGCGGTGGAAACGCCCGCCGCCCGCGCCCCGTGGTAGGCCATGTTCGCCGTGGAGGATGAAAAAGCGATCGCCGCCATGCCTCGCTCCGCCGCCATGTGGGTGTAGTAGCCGAGCGCGCCCGTATGCGTGGTGGCGCGCACCAGGCAGACACCGGCACCCGCCTGCCGTGCCTTGTCGATTGCCAACTCCATGGCTTTTTGCATGGCAACCGGTCCTGCGGCGCGGTCTGCTTCCAGGAGCACGCACGCGGCCGTTTCGTTGCGCGCCCGCATCGCCGGACGCGGATTGAGGTCACCCGCCCGGATGAAGCGGATGTAGGAGGCGACGCGCAGCACACCGTGCGTATCCATCCCGCGCAGGTTCGCGAAGATCAGCACCTTTGCTACCGTGCGGGCGTGCTCTTCGGACAGACCCTCCGCGCGGAAGATGGCCGCGACCCAGCGTTCGAGCCGCTCGACGGAAATCGTCATCGGATCATGCAGGGAAATAGCGCCTTAGCCAGTCGCGGACCACGGCCTGGACCATCGGGTTGTCGTCGCTGAAGAGGAAGTGGTCGACCTCGGCGAAAAGATGCAGATCGGTGGGCTGGCCGGCGTGGGCGAAGAGGTCGATCGACTGCTCGGTGGGCGTCACGCTGTCGTTGGACGGATGCAGGAGCAGGAGCGGTCGCGGCGCGATCTTGCCGACCACCTCGTTGGCTGTGAAGGCGTACATGCTCTCGACGACCTCGAAGGGGAATTCCAGGATCGAGCCGGCGGCGAGGTTGCCGCGCAGCCCGGGGCGGATCGGCACGATGTCGTAGCGCGGCACCATCATGCGCTCGCCGCGCGCGCTGCGGCGCCGGCCTTCCTCCATCATCGCGCTGAAGCGCTGCCACGCCTCGGGCGAAGCGTGCTGCTTGCGGAACTTCTTCTCGCCGTGGCCCCACCCGCCCGAGGAGATGCACGCCGCGATGCGCGCGTCGCTGCCGGCCGCATAGACCGCGACCGCGGCGCCGAAGCTGTGGCCGAACACCGCGATGCGCTTCGCATCTGCGTATCCGCTCTGGGCGAGAAAGTCGAAGGCGCTTTTCGTGTCGGCGACCTGCTCGAGGCAGATGACGCGCCCGCGCTCGCCTTCGCTCTCGCCGCAGCCGCGCATGTCGAAGCGCAGGGCGACATAGCCGAGCGCAGTGAACATGCGCGTCACGGTGCGCACCATGGGCGAATCCTTGTTGCTGCCGAAGCCGTGCAGCACCAGGATTGCGGCGCGCCGCTCGCCGCGCTGCATGGCGTCGGGGAACTCGACGACGCCCGAGATTTTCAGCTGTCCCGAACTCCAATGAACGCGCTCTTCCATGATCCCGCCCGCTGTGGTCAACTCGTGCACAGGATACGTGGAGGAGGCTTCATGCGGTACGCGGGGTTCGCGTTCCTGGTCTGGCTGCTCGTCTCCGGGCAGGCGCTCGCCCAGGCTTTCCCGTCCAAGCCGCTCAGGCTGGTGACGCCGTTCCCGCCGGGCGGGTCAGCCGACATCATCGCGCGGGTCACGGCGCAAGGCCTGAACGAGGTGCTGGGGCAGCCCGTGGTCGTGGAGAACCGCGCCGGCGCGGGCGGCGTGACCGGCACCGACTATGGCGCGAAACAGGCGCCCGACGGCTACACCCTGATCCTGATTTCCGGCGCCTACCCGGTGTATCCGGCGATGCTGAAGTCGATGCCATTCGACCCGCTCAAAGACGTCGCGATGGTGTCGATGCTCACTTCCTATCCCTTCGTCATCAGCGTGGTGCCCGACTCGCCGCTCCGGAACCTCGGCGACCTGATCGCGCGCGCGAAAGCGAATCCGGGCAAGCTCAACTACCCTTCGTCGGGGATCGGAACCGTTCACCATCTTTCGGGCGAGCTGTTCAACGCGCTTGCCGGGACCAACATCGTGCATGTTCCCTACCGCGGCGGGAACGCGCCGCTCACGGAAACGCTCGCCGGGCGCGCCGATGTCCTGTTCGAGGCCATGACGCTGTCGATCGGGCAGATCCAGGCCGGCAAGCTCAGGGCGCTCGCGGTCACCTCGCGCGAGCGATGGAAGGCGCTACCCGACACGCCTACCGCGCTAGAAACCCTGCCGGGCTACGAGGTGAACTCTTTCATCGGCCTGGGCGTCACCGGCGGCACGCCCGGCCCAGTCCTCGAGCGGCTGAACGCCGCCGTACGCAAGGCGCTCGAGCATCCCGACACCCACAAGCGCTTCGTCGAGCTCGGCGGCGAGCCGCGCGCCTCGAGCCCGGAGGAGATGCGCAGCTTCATCGCCTCGGAAATGGAGAAATGGAAGAAGGTCGTCGCGGCCCGCAACATCGAGAAGCAGTAAAAAAAAGGGTCCTAGCTCCAGGGACCCAGGTACACCTCGCCGTTGAGCGTGTCGCTCGCCGCAGGCACGCTCTGCGGCCAGTTGGCGTGGTCGACCTTCGGGCGCAGGTGCGCGGGGCGCGGCTTTCCGTCCCAGCCGATCTGCTCCATGTAGTAATAGAGCTGGAGCGCGTGGCCGTCGGGATCGATGGCGAACGCCGAGTAGTCGATGCCGGGCGAAAGCTCGGGCGGCAGGTAGCGCACACGCACGCCCGCGCGCAGCAGGTACGGAATCGCGTCGTGCAGCTGGCGGTAGTTCGCGAGCTGCAGGCCGAACGACATGAGCGAGGTGCTTTCGCTCAGGTCGAGCTCGGCGCGCAGGGCACGCGGGTAGAGCGCGAGCGAATGGTGCTCGGTGTTGACGCGCAGGAACAGGCAGCGGTGGCCGCGGTACGCTGTCTCCTCGGTCAGCGTGAAGCCGAGCTCGTCGCGGTAGAAGCGCAGCGCCACGTCGAGGTCGCGGACGAAGAGCCGGATCGGCCCAATGCGGGTGATCTTGAACGGCCTTGCCATGTAGATGCCGCCGACGTCGAAACTCTCCTCGGCCTCCTCGGCGCGCCAGCCGGTGCGCACGTCGAGGCCTTCCTTCAGCGCCTCGGCGATCTCGGCGTACTCGGAGCGGTGGGGCAGCCCCGGCGGCTTGTCGTAGCGCTGGCGGTGCAGCGCGTGCGGCTTGGAGTAGCCGTCCCAGCCGATCTGCTCGATGCCGTAGTAGAGCTCGTTGATGTGGCCGTCGGGATCTGGCGGATAGAAGTGCCAGTTCGAGCCGGGCAGGTCGCGTCCCTGGCGCAGCACCGGGTTGCCGCGGCGCTTGAACCATTCGAACCCCTCGACCACCTCGCGCAGGCTCGACACCTGCCAGGTCATCTGGTTGACCGTGAGCTCGGGGTACTTGCGGTAGTGCGGATTCACCTGCGACATCACCCGGCGCGGGAAGAGCACGAGCGAATGGTGGTCGCCACCGTGGCGCGTGAAGTAGCCGATGCCAGGCCCGTGCTTGCCGCGCTCGCCCTCGGGAAGACGCAGGCCGAAGTCGATCGGGTCGGATACCCGGAAGCCCAGGACCCGGCAGTAGAAATCGCGCGCGGCCTCGGGATCGGTCGCGTTGACGCCGAAATGCCCCAGGCGCCGGAGCTTGAACGGCCGCGGCAGGCGCACGCCGCCGACGTCGAATTCCTCGTCCATCTTCGCGGGCTCGTTCATGCCACCGCCTCCTAGAAGAGCGCCGGAATCCAGCGCTTCACGCGGGAACGATACTGCAAGTAAGGCTCGCCGAAGCGCTCGGCAAGACGCCGCTCGTCGCGCCGGACGCGAAACTGAAACCACACCGCAGTGCCGAGCGCGAGGGCGGCGGCGGCCCAGGAATGCAGGCTGAGCGCGAGGCCGGCGAGGAAAATCAGGTGACCGAGGTACATGGGATTGCGGCAGTGGGCGAAGGGGCCGCTCGTCACCAGCCGCTCGGGCGGATTGTCCATCCCCGGTCCGCCACCGCCGAGGCGCAGCCGGTAACGACCGGCCAGGCGATATTGCAGGTATCCCCAGGCGAGGAGGGGGAGGGCCCATGGCTCGAGGCGTAGCCGGCCGTGGTTCAGCCAAAGCTCGAACGCGACCACCAGGAGCGGAGAGAGAACGAAGGTTCTGAACGACGTGCCGCCGAGCGTCACCCCGGCAGTTTAGTAGTGGAAGGGCTTTTCTGCCGCCGGCGGCGCCGCGGCTTGCGGCTGTTGCGGGGGCTGCTGCTGCGGCGGCTGCTGCTGCGGCGGCTGGTAGCCGCGGTCACTGCGCAGGCGCTCGCTGTAGCCCGGCGCCAGGGGCACGAGCAGCGTATCGCCATTGGGATTGAGCGCGACGAGGACGCGCGCGCCGACGGCCGGGCGCTCGAGGCGGCACGAGCTCCACATGCGGCTCGGCACGCGCAAGGTCGCCGCGGCGGCGCCTGCCGGACCCTTGAACGTTTCCACCACGCGAAGAGCGATCACGTCGGCGGACTTGCCCGCGTCGGCCTCGACCGAGGTCACGTCAGCAGAGAACAGCGAATTCGCCCATTCGTACCATTGCGCCGGCTGGGCGTCCTGGGCGAACCGGCAAGCTTGTGCCGTACCCATCAGGAGCTGCAGCGCAACCAGTGCGAGCAAGCGCAGAGCCATGGACGGCATGCTGCCCTTTGCGCGCGCCGGCCGCCACGTAATCGATCACGTTCGCGCGTCGCGCGCGAGCCGCACGCCCGAGAACTGCCAGCGCGCGTCCGCCGGAAAGAAATTGCGGTAGGTGGCGCGGATATGGCTGGAGGGCGTGGCGCAGGATCCTCCGCGCAGGACGTACTGATTGCTCATGAACTTGCCGTTGTATTCGCCCACCGCGCCTGCAGCGGTGCGAAACCCCGGATACGGTGCGTATTCGCTGCGGGTCCATTCCCAGACATCGCCGAACGCCTGCGCCAGTGCGCCGGGTACCGGGTCCTCGCGCGAGGCGAGCGGGTGGAGCGCACCGCTTTCCAGGAAGTTGCCCGTGCACGGCGCGTTGCCGGCGGCGAGCTCCCATTCCGCCTCGGTAGGCAGGCGGGCACCGGCCCAGCGCGCATAGGCCTCGGCCTCGAAGAAGCTCACGTGGCAGACCGGCGTATTGGGATCCACCGGCACCATGCCGTGCAAGGTGAAGGTGCGCCAGCCGTGGTCGCTTCGTTCCCAGTAGAGCGGAGCCTGCCAGCCGCGCGCGAGCTCCCAGCCCGCCGACAGCCAAAGCTCGGCCCTGCGGTAGCCGCCATCCTCGATGAAGCGGATGAAATCACCGTGCGTGACCGGGTGCGATGCGATCTCGAACGGCTCGACCCAGACGCGGTGGCGGGGCATCTCGTTGTCGAACGCGAATTGGGGGCCCGCGTGGCCGATTTCGCTCAGGCCGCCCGCATGGGCGATCCAGTGCGGCTCGCGCGCGCGGATGGGCGTGAGCGGCCATTGCTTTTGGTACGCGGGCTTGAGTGGGTTGCGCGAAAGGAGGTGCTTGAGGTCGGTGAGGATGAGCTCCTGGTGTTGCTGTTCGTGCTGCAAGCCGAGCTCAAGCAGCTCGGCCGGAAAGTCGTCCGCGGAAAGCAGGGCGAGAACCGCGCGGTCTACGTGGTCGCGGTAAGCGAGCACCTGGTTGAGATCCGGGCGCGAAAGCAAGCCGCGCTCGGCGCGTGGGTGCCTGTCGCCCACCGCGTTGTAATAGGAATTGAAGAGCACCCGGTACGCCGGATCGAACGGGCGGTAGTGCCCCCGGCCCTCGAGAAGGAAAGTCTCGAAAAACCAGGTGGTATGGGCGAGGTGCCACTTGACCGGGCTCGCCTCCGGCATGGATTGGAGGACGCAGTCTTCGGCCGAAAGCGCCACGGCGAGCCCGAGCGTCGTGCGTCGGATGGAGCGATAGCGCGTGCTGCGGGACGCCTCGGGCGCCGGAGCTAAAGTGGGGTTCATGCCGACCTCCGTGGAGGGGTTTTCGACCATACGCCCCGGGCAATGATGGCGCAATCGACCTGAAAGGGCAGACTTCGGGCGACGGGCCGTGGTATACCGTCGCGACGCGTGGAGGCGGGCCCAGCTCGTCGGTAAGATACGCGACCACGCGCTCGGGCGACCTGAGCGTTCTTCATGCAGGAAAGTGCTAAACGTGCAATTGTTGTGCCGGGACCATCGATTGCTATAAAAAGGAGCCCATGCAGATCGACGCCGTGAAGGCCGCCTACAAGCGGTATGCAAGTGTCTACGACGCCCTGTTCGGCCCGGTGCTGCAACCCGGGCGCAAGGCGGTTCTCGAAGTCCTCGAATGCCGCCCCGGCCAGCGCGTGCTCGAAGTCGGCGTCGGCACCGGCCTGTCGCTGCCGCTGTACCCGCCGTTCGTGCGGGTCACCGGCGTCGACCTGTCGCGCGAGATGCTCGACAAGGCGCGCGCACGCGTGCAGCGGCGCAGCCTCGCCAACGTCGAGGGGCTGCACGAGATGGATGCGCACGCGATGGACTTTCCCGACGCCAGCTTCGACAAGGTGGTGGCGATGTACGTGGTGTCCGTGGTCCAGGAGCCGGCGCGGCTGCTCCGCGAGCTGCACCGCGTGTGCAAGCCCGACGGCGACATCTTCATCGTCAACCACGTGCACTCCACCAACCCCATCATGGGCGCGGTGGAGAGGGGGCTCGCGCGCTTCTCCGACCAGATCGGGTTCCACCCCGACTTCGACCTGCACAGCCTGGTGAACGGCTCGGCGCGCGTAGAGCACGTCTCCAACATCCTGCTGTGGAAGGTGATGCGCGTGCGCAACGGCATCGGCGTCGCGCACGAGCCGCCGCCGTCCTGATTCGAGGCGCATGGCCCCGGCCGCCGACAGCCGCCCGAGCCGCATAGTGCGCATCGGCCAGATCGTGCCGTCGTCCAACACGACGATGGAGAGCGAGATTCCGGCGATGCTGCGCGCGCGCGAGCAGCACTTCGCGGAGCGCTTCACGTTCCATTCCTCGCGCATGCGCATGAAGCGCGTGTCGCCCGAGGAGCTCGCGGCGATGAACCAGGAGGGGTTGCGCTGCGCCGCCGAGCTCGCCGACGCGCGCGTGGACGTGATGAGCACCGCGTGCCTGGTGGCGATCATGGCACAGGGCCCGGGCTACCACCGCCAGGTCGAGGAGGACTTCAAGCGTGTGGTGGCGGAGAATGGCGCGCGCTCGAAAGTCATGACCTCGGCCGGCGCCCTGATCCAGGGGCTGAAGAAGCTCGGCGCGAAGAAGATCTCTCTGCTCGCGCCGTACATCAAGCCGCTCACGGCGAAGGTCGTGGCCTACATCGAGAGCGAGGGCATCGAGGTGCTCGACCGCATCTCGTTCGAGATTCCCGACAACCTCGAGGTGGCAAAGCGCGACCCGATGCGCCTGCTCGACGACGTGAAGCGCCTGAAGATCGCCAATGCCGACGCGGTGGTCCTCTCGGCCTGCGTGCAGATGCAGTCGCTGCCGGCGATCCAGGCCGCCGAGAAGATGCTCGGCCTGCCGGTCACCTCGACCTCGGTGTGCACGGTGCGCAACATGCTCGACCTCCTCGAGCTCGAGCCGCGCATCCCGAGCTGCGGGTCACTCCTCCAGTAAGCGAAGCGCGTTCCGACGCAGTGTCGCGACTTCCTCGGGCGAGAGGTGCGACAGCGTCGCGCGCGGGTTCTCGTCGCCCATGTCGAAGGGCGAGTCTGTCCCAACGACAATCCGACCGGCGCCCACGAGCTCGATGAGGTAGCGCAGCGCCTGCGGCTCGTGCGTGATGGTGTCGAAGTAGAAGCGCTTCAGCAATTCCTTCGCGGAGGCCGCGGTGTGCGCGCGCGTTTCAGGCCGCACCTTGTGCCCGTGCACGAAGCGCCCGACCTGGTAGGGCGCGAAGCCGCCGCCGTGCGCGAGCAGCATCTTGAGCCGCGGCAGCTCGTCGAGCGCGCCCGAGAACATCAGGTTCGCCACCATGATGGTGGTCTCGAGCGGGTTGCCGATGAGGTTGGTGAGGTAGTAGCAGTCGAGGCGCCCGCCGGCGCCGATGGTGTTGGGGTGGGCGAAGATGGTCATCTTCAGCTCCTGCGCTCGCCGCAGGACCGGCCGGTACCTCGCATCGGCCAGCTCGCCGCCGGGCGCCGTGGTGGCGAGCTCGATGCCCTTGAACCCGTGCTCGCGCGCCACACGCTCCATCTCCGCGACGGCCGCCTCGGGATGTTGCATCGGCAGCGTCGCCATGCCGCGCAGGCGCGCGGGGTTCTTGGCCGCCATCGCGGCGATGCCGTCATTCACGAGCCTTGCGGCCTCTATTCCCTCCCCTTCTTTCAGGTTGTAGAAAAAAACCTGAGGACCTGGAGAAATGACAGAGATCTCGATCCCCTTTCGATCCATGGCCTCGAGCTTCGCCTCGGCCACGCTGAACTCCGCAAGCAGCTCGAGGCGAAGCTTGCCGCGCACCAGATAGCGCTTGCCGGCGTCGGCTTCGATGCGGGTGGCGTAGCGCTCGGGGTCGGCGCTCATCGCGGCGACGATGGTCTCCGGGATGACGTGGCTGTGGAAGTCGATCATGCGAGCCTGCCGATCCCCAGCTTTTCGCCGAGTTGATTGAGCGAAGAGAGCAGGGCGGGCGGGACCGGAACGCCGAGGCGCGAGCGCTCCTCGCGACGTTCGTGGCTCTGCTCGCCAGGGAGGAAGATGCGCTCGCAGCCCTTCATGCGCTCGGAGCCGCGGATGTCGCGGGCGAGCTCGTCCACTCTTTTTTTAAACTTGTCTGCATCATCGAAAGCGGAGACATCGATGGCGAGGATCGCCTGGCCGGTGTTGGTGGGCGTGGCGTCGTCGGCGTTGAAGTCGACCACGTCGCGGCCCATCGCGGCGTTGTTGAGCGTCCCGGCGAGGATGCCGAAGATGAGCGCCATGCCGTAGCCCTTGTAGCCCGCCTCCTGTCCCCCCAGCGGAACGAGAAAGCCCTCGTTCATGCGCTTCGGATCGGTGAGCGGGCGGCCCTCGCGGTCCACCATCCAGCCTTCCGGCATGGTCTCGCCGCGCTGGGCCCGCATTTTCACTTTGCCGAATGCCGCCGCCGTCGTCGCCATGTCGAGCACGATCGGCGGCTCCTCGCCAGCGGGAATCGCCACCGCGACCGGGTTGGTGGAGAGCAGCATCTCCACGCCGCCCCACGGCGGCAGATGGTTGGCGTTGCCGACCGCGAAGTACATGCCGATCATGCCTTCGCGCAGCGGCATCCTGGCGTAGAGCGACGCCGGCCCCGCGTGGTTGCTCCAGCGCACGCCGACCCAGGCCGAGCCCGCGGCGCGCGCTTTTTCGATCGCGAGGTCGGCCGCGTAGCTCATCGCGAGATGGCCCATGCCGTTGTCGCCGTTCACCAGCGCCATCGCCGCGCGCTCGCGCTCGACGCGGATCTTCGGCCGGGGGTTTGCGCCGCCCGCCTGGAAGCGGCGGATGTACTGCGGCAGGCGGAAGATGCCGTGCCCGTCGGAGCCCTGCAGATCGGCCTCGAGCATGAGCGCGGAGATGGTCGTCGCGTCCTCGGCCGGCACGCCGACCCGCTGGAAGGCTTTCTCGGTGAACGTCCTCAAGGCGTCGGCGCGCAGTCGGTCCATCGCCTGAATCGTACCTTGTAAAATCGCGGCTTTTTCCGCTCCGTGATCCGCTTTTCGAACGTATCGCTGCGCCGCGGCGCGAAGCCGCTCCTCGAAGCCGCGGACGTCTCCATCCAGCCCGGCGAGCGCATCGGCCTGATCGGCGCCAACGGCTCGGGCAAGTCGAGCCTGTTCGCGCTGCTGCGCGGCGAGCTGCACAGCGACAAGGGCGAGGTCGACTTCCCCTCGCAATGGCGCCTGTCGCACGTCGCGCAGGAAACGCCGGCGCTCGAGCGCCCGGCCGTGGACTACGCGATTGACGGCGATTCGGCATTGCGGACCCTCGAAACAAGGCTGGCCGCCGCAGAGGAAGCGCATGACGGCGTCCTGATGGCCGAGCTCCACACGGCGCTCGCCGACGCCGATGCCTACACCGCGCGCTCGCGAGCCGAGAAGCTCTTGAGCGGTCTTGGTTTCAGCCAGCAAGAGCTGCAAGAGCCGGTGTCGAGCTTCTCCGGCGGCTGGCGCATGCGCCTGAACCTGGCCCAGGCGCTGATGAGCCCCTCGGAGCTATTGCTGCTCGACGAGCCGACCAACCACCTCGACCTCGACGCCATCATCTGGCTCGAGGAATGGCTCAAGCGCTATCCGGGCACGCTGATCGTGGTTTCGCACGACCGCGACTTCCTCGACGCGGTGGTCACCGCGGTGGTGCACATCGATCAGCGCAGGCTCCGGCGCTATACCGGCAACTATTCGGCGTTCGAGGCGCAGCGCGCGCAGAACCTGGTGCTCGCGCAGAGCCAGTTCGAGAAGCAGCAGCGCGAGCGTGCCCACCTGCAGTCGTTCATCGACCGCTTCCGCGCCAAAGCCACCAAGGCGCGCCAGGCGCAAAGCCGCATGAAGATGCTGGCGAAGATGGAGGAGCTCGCGCCGCTGCACGCCGCCGCGCCGTTCTCATTCGAGTTCCGCGAGCCGCTGCGCGCGCCCAACCCGCTGCTCGTCCTCGAGGACCTGAGGGCAGGCTACGGCGACAAGGTGGTGCTGGAGTCGATCGGCCTGTCGCTGCAATCGGGCGAGCGCATCGGGCTGCTCGGCGTCAATGGCGCCGGCAAGTCCACTTTCATCAAGACCGTGGCGGGCGTCCTCGCGCCGCTCGCGGGGCAGATGACGGTCAACAAGGGTCTGGCGATCGGCTACTTCGCGCAGCACCAGGTGGAAATGCTGCGCGACGATCAGTCGCCGCTCTGGCACCTCGGACGCCTTGCGGCCGATACGCGCGAGCAGGAGCTGCGCGACTACCTGGGCGGCTTCAATTTTCCCGGCGACATGGCGACGAGCGCCGTCGAGCAGTTCTCCGGCGGCGAGAAAGCGCGCCTCGCGCTTGCGCTCATCGTCTGGCAGCGGCCGAACCTGCTGCTCCTCGACGAGCCCACCAACCACCTCGACCTCGAGACCCGCGAGGCGCTTACCGTGGCGCTGGCGCAGTTCGAGGGCACGCTGGTGCTCGTCTCGCACGACCGGCACCTGCTGCGCGCCACTACCGAGCAGCTTCTCGTCGTGGCCGAGGGGGCGGTGAAGCCCTTCGACGGCGACCTGGACGACTATCGCGACTCGCTCCTGAACCGGGAGGCGAAGCCGGCTGCTCCTCCGAAACCCAAAACTGCAAAAGAGAAGCAGGTTTCACGCAAACCGGTTTCACGCAAACCAATCGAGGCCCGGATCAAGCGCCTCGAGGAGCTGCTGGCACGGCTCGGCGCGCAGAAGACCGACATCGAAGCGCGTCTCGGCGATCCGGCCCTGTATGCCGAGGAGCGCAAGGACGATCTCAGGAAGCTGCTCCTCGACCAGGCCTACGTGGGCAAGGAGCTCGCGCAGCTCGAGGCCGAGTGGCTCGAGAAGCAGGCCCAGCTCGAGGCTGCCGCGAGGCCATGAAGTACGCTGCCGTGCTGATCCTGGTGCTCGCCGGCTGGTCGGCGCTCAAGCCCGAGCCCGTGTCCTGGGTTTTCGTCGCTGTGGTATTCATATTCGAGGTCTTTCTGCTGGCGCGGATGCGGGCAGTGCAGCGCCTGCCCGTGCCGGTCGGCGAGCCGCCGTACGCGTTCAGCGCGGAGGAGGCGCGCTTCATCGAGCGCTACCGCCTCTACTTCACCTTCCCCGCGCTTGCCGCGCACGCCGGATCGGCGCTCGCTGCGATCGGGCTCGCCGGCATGGTCCTCGCTCTGTGGCTCACCTTCAGGCAGGCGTTCGCCCAGGGCGCGCTCGTCGGCGCGAACCTGCTTCTGGTGGGCTGGCTCACCAAGCGCCTGGCGCCGCACTTCGCGCTGCGCGTTGCGGCCTCGCGCGGCGACCGCGAAGCGCTTCGGATGCTCGAGCTGCTCGACCCGCTCTGGGCTAAAATCAAGGCGGTCAACCAAACCCAGGCATCATCATGAACGCACCCGTCAAGACCGCCGACGTTACTACCGAGGACCCATTCCACCAGCTCATCCACCGCAACCACATGTGGGGCCTGTGGGAGATCGCGAGCCAGATGACGCCGCACCCGCGCCCGCAGGCCGTGGCGCACCAGTGGAAATGGTCGGTTCTCGAGGAAGTGGTACGGTCGTCGGCTACCGCCGTGCCGGTCGGCGACGAGCGCCGCGCGATGCAGCTTTTCAACCCGGGGCTGAACGGCCAGTGGGCGACGACCAACACCTTGATCGCCGCGGTGCAGGTGCTGCTGCCCGGCGAGATCGCGCGCGCGCATCGCCATTCGCCCGCTGCGATCCGCTTCATCATGTCCGGCAACGGCGCCTACACCGCCGTCGAGGGGGAGAAGGTCGTCATGCGCGAGGGCGACCTCGTCCTTACGCCGAGCTGGCTGTGGCACGACCACGGCAACGAGACCCGCGAGACCGTTGTGTGGATGGACGGCCTAGACGTGCCGCTCACCAAGGCGCTCGACTGCATCTTCTTCCAGATGCACCAGAACCTGAAGGCGGACCACGGCAAGCCGGTGAACGGTTCCAAGGCGCTCTACGGGCATGGGCACCTCGCGCCGACCTGGGTGAAGGAGCGTCCGCGCTTTTCGCCGCTGATGATCTATTCGTTCGACCAGACCCTGGAAGCGCTGGATGCGCTGCGCGCCACCGAAGGCTCGCCCTACGAAGGCATCGCGCTCGAGTACACCAACCCGCAGACCGGCGGCGCGGTCACGCCGACGATCTCTTGCCGCATTCAGCTCGTGCGCAAGGGCGAGAAGCTGAAAGCCCGCCGCGTCACCGGCAGCTCGGTGTTCCATGTCGTGCGCGGCAACGGCAGGACCGTCATCGACGGCAAGCCGTTCGACTGGTCGAAGGGCGACATCATCGCGCTGCCGAGCTGGGCGCAGCACGCGCACGAAAACACCGGCGGCGAGGACGCGATCCTGTTCTCGATCAGCGACCGTCCCGTGATCGAGGCGCTCGGCTTCTACCGCGAAGAGACCTCGTCGTAGCCTAGGCCAGCAGCCGGCGGGCGCGCTCGACCACCGGCAGATCGATGAGCTTGCCTTCGAGGCGCACCGCGCTGCCGCGCGCCCGCTCGAACGCGTTCACGACCGCCTGTGCCCAGCGCCGCTCCTCCGCGGTCGGCGAGAAGCCGCGCTCCACGATCTCGACCTGGTTGGGGTGGATGCACAGCTTAGCGCCGAAGCCGAGATCGCGGGCGCGCGCCACGTCCTGCGCCAGCCGCGCGGCGTCGCCGATCTGCACCGTCACGCCGTCGATCGGCGAGGCAAGGCGGGCGATGCGCGAGGCGAGCACGAGCCGCGAGCGCGCGTAAAGCAGCGCCTCGTCCTCGCCCTGGATACCGGCGTCGAGCTGGAAGTCGACCGAGCCGAACGCGAGGCGCTCGACGCGCGGGCCGCGCGCGACCTGGAGCGCGTTCCACAGGCCTGCCGCGGACTCGATCAGCGGAATGACCGGCATGCCGAGCTCGAGCGGCGCTTCCGCCTTGGGAAGCATGACTCCCGGCAAGGCGACACCGGCAAGCGCGCGCAGATCCTCCTCGAAGAACTCGGTGTCCGGCCCGTTGACTCGCACCCAAGCCGCGTTTTCATGCTGGCGCAGCCAATTGCACACCAGGCTGCGCGCGTCGGCCTTGGCCTCGGGCGGAACCGCGTCCTCGAGGTCGAGGATCACCGCGCCGGCGCCGCAGGTGGCCGCCTTGGCAAAGCGCTCGGGCCGGTTGCCCGGGACGAATAGGTAGCTGCGCTTCAACCTGACGCGGCGAGCTCGATCGACTCGCTCGTACCGGGTTTCGTCTTTGGAGAATCTGAAATCACTCCCGATGCGCGCAGTGCCGCGATCCGCGCATCGCTATAGCCGGCGGCGCGAAGCTCGGCATCGGTGTCGGCGCCCATCGGGGGCGCGGCGCGGGCCGGAAGGCCGACGCCCGCCACGCGGATCGGTCCGGCGATCATGCGCGCGCTGCGCCCGTCCGGATAGCGGTAGTCGACTACGCCGTCGCGCTCGGCGACGAAGTCGCTCTGCAGCGCCTGCGCCACGTCGTAGACCGGCGACGCCGGCACTTTGCCGGCGAAATGCTCGATCCATTCCGCGGTGGTGCGCGTCATGAGCGCGGCGTCGAGCATCTGCGTGACGCGCTCGCGGTTGGCGAGTCGCGCCTTGAAGGTGGCGAAAGCCGGGTCCTTCGTCCATTCCGGCTTGCCCAGGGATTCGGCGAGCAGGCCCCAGAACTTTTCCTTGTTGCACATGATGAAGATCCAGCCGTCGCGGGTGCGATAGAGCTGGCTCGGCGTGAGGCTGGGGTGCGACGAGCGCGGCGTGCGCCCCGTCACCGCGCCCGCGTTCAGGAACCAGGTGCCGGGATAGTTGAGGTTGTGCAGCGCCACGTCGAAGAGCGAGGTGTCGACGTCCATTCCCCTGCCAGTTTCCCGGGCGCTCAGCACGCCTGCGAGCAGGCCGAAGGCGGCGGCCAGGCCGGTCATCAGGTCGACGATCGACAGGCCATAGCGCGTCGGCGGGCTTCCCGGCTCGCCGGTGAGCGACATGTGACCGGCCTCGGCCTGCATCAGGTAGTCGTAGCCCGGCCAGGCCTTGCGCGAGCCGCTGCGGCCGTATGCCGAGAGGTGCGCGCAGACAATGCGCGGGTTCACCTCCTTCAGGTGCTCGTAGGTGAGACCGAGCTTGTCCGGCAGGTCGCCGCGGAGGTTGTCGAGCACTGCATCGGCGGTCTTCACCAGCGCGCCGAACGCGGCCTTGCCCTCGGGATGCTTCAGGTCGAGCGTCACGCTGCGCTTATTGCGGTTGAAGGTCTGGAAGAAGTGGCTGTCGCCCGGACCGAAGAAATGCGGCCCGACCTCGCGGCCGACATCGCCGCCGTCCTTGTGGTTCTCGATCTTGATCACCTCGGCGCCGAGGTCGGCGAGGTACAGCGTGCCGAAGGGGCCGGCGCCGTACTGCTCGACGGCGAGAATGCGCACGCCGGCGAGCGGCAGGCGGGGGTCGGCGGGTTGGCTCATGCGCTAGCCTCCAAGAGCAGCTTCAAGCTGAACGGCGTTCCCGACGGACTCCAGGTCGAGCACCAGGTCGCGGATCCTGCGCGCGTGCCGCTCGTCCAGCGATATCGCACAGTTCTCGAAGTATTTCGCTTCGATCTCGGCATTGGTGAGCGGGCGGTCGGGATTGCCGGGATTCACCGCGACCCGGTTCGAAGCCGTGCGGCCGTCGTCCAGCGTCACCACCACCTCGCCGCTGTAATGCCGGGGAAAGGTCGACGCCGTGTCGATTGCGTACTCCACCTTGTCCATGAGTCTCTCGATCCGTGGCTCGACGAGCGCCTCCGGCGCGAGCTCGGCGAGGCCGAGACGGCCGCGGGTGAGGCCGCTCGCGATCGCGTAGGGCAGGCTGAACTTGGCGTCGTAGTCGCTCTTCGGCCGGCGCTTGGCGGCGAGCGGCTCGCACACCGCCTTGACCACGCCCTCGGGCACCAGCGCCCGGATCGAGCGCACCCGCTCGGGATCAACCCCGGCTCTGTGCAGCGCGATCGCCGCCTCCGCGCAGCCGTGCAGGAAATGGCACGCGGGGAAAGGCTTCACCGCGACGTTGTCGATTTCCCATGCGGTTCCCAGGCCGGAGGTGGCGAGTGAGAAGTCGCAGGCCTCCAGCGCGGCAGGCGGCAGGTGGCTGCGGTAGAGGCCGAAGCGACCTTCGTACGCCTCCCGCGGCGCCGGGAAACCGTCCGCTGCGAGCGAAGCGGCGCTGATGCCGCAGGCCGCGGCCCAGCCGGGATGAATGCGCTTGGTCCACGATCCGTCCTCGATGAACTGGAGGTTGCCGCTCGCGAGCGAGAGCGCGATGCCCTGCGCGCCCGCGAGGCACTCCGGCGAGAGCTTCATGAGGCGCCCCGCGACGAGGCTCGCGGCAAAGGCGCCGACCACCCCCGTCGGGTGAAAGCCGACCTGGTGAAAGCCGCTCTTCACCACGGCCGCGATGCGGGCGCCGGTTTCGACGCCGGCGATGTAGGCGGCGAGGAGCTGCGCCCCCGGGGCGCCGAGGTGCGCCGCGGTTCCGAGCGCAGCGGGAAACGTGCTCACGGTGAGGTGGATGACGCCCGCGGCGTGCGTGTCGTCGTAGTCGAGGCCGTGCATGAGCATGCCGTTCACCACCGCCGCGTCACGCAGCGGCAGGCGATGGGCCATGCCGAGCGTCCGGCGCGGGCCCTCGCCGGCGAGCTTCGCGACCGAGGCGGCGATGCGCACTGCGAAATCTTCCTTGCGCGCGGCAAAACCGCAGCCGATCGCATCGAGGATCAGGTGCTTCGCGCGCAGCGCGACCGCACCCGGCACTTGGGCCAGGCCGAGACCGGCGGTGAAATCGGCGAGCTGCTCGGAAATGAAGGCCATGAGCTCAATCCACCTTGGCGCCCGACGCCTTGACCGCCTTGCCCCATTTCACCGCTTCGTTCTTCACGAACTCGTTCAGCTGGTCGACCGACATGACGAGCGGCTCGGTGCCCGCAGCGAGGAAGCTCTGCTTGAGCTCGGGCTCGGTCAGGATCTTGTTCACGTCGCCGTTCAGGCGCTCGATGATGGCCTTGGGCGTCTTCGCGGGCGCGGCCATCGCCACCCACGGCACGCCGGTGAAGCCGGGATAGCCGCTTTCGGAGATGGTCGGCATCTCGGGCAGGGCGGCCGCGCGGTTCGCGCTCGAGACCGCGATGGCGCGCAGCTTGCCGCTCTTCACGAGCGAGAGCGTCGCCGTGAGCGTCTCGAACATGACGTCGACCTGGCCGCCGATCAGATCGGTGATGGCCGCGGGGCCGCCCTTGTAAGGGACGTGCTGCATGTCGATGCCGGCGGTCGCCTTGAACATCTCGGTGACGAGGTGGTTGGTCACGCCGCTGCCGCCCGAAGCGTAATTGAGCTTGCCGGGATTGGCCTTCGCGTACGCCACCAGGCTGCCGATGTCCTTGATCTTCGAGTTGGGATTGACCACCACGGCGTACGGCACGACACCGAGTCCGGCGAACACCACGAAATCGCGCGCCACGTCGTAGGGCAGCTTCGGATAGAGCGTGGGATTAACCGCCAGCGGCCCGCTCGAGCTCGCAAGGAGCGTGTAGCCGTCGGGCTCGGCCTTGGCAGCGAGCTCGGTGGCGATGATGCCGGCGGCGCCGGGACGGTTGTCGACATAGAACTGCTGGCCGTACTGCGTCGAAAGCTTCGCGGCGACGAGTCGCGCGAGCACATCGGTGGCCTGGCCGACCGGGAACCCGAGCAGGATGCGCACCGGCTTGGCGGGATAGTTCTGCGCCGAGGCGGTGGCGGCGAAAGCGGCAAGCAGGACAGCGGCGAAGCGGATCAGTCTCATAGGGGGTACCTGCAGATTTGTCCGGACAATATAGCCGGAGCGCGGTCCGGCGTCAAGACGCCTAGCGGTGCAGCTCCATGCGGTAGGTGAAGCGATCGGCCGGGTGGACCGTGTCGGCGAGCTCCAGCAGCCGCGCGTCCTCGTCGAAATAGCTGCGCCGGATGGAGAGCCCCGGCGTGCCGGCGGCGACGCCGAGATTGGCGGCGTCCTGCTCGTCGAGCGCGACGGCGGTAATCACCTGCTCGACCCGCTCGATGCGCGCCCCGTATTCACGCTCGATCAGCGCGTACACGGGGCCGCTCGAGCGGCGCAGCGCCTTGTCGATGCCCTTCAGCGCGGGGTTGAGGAACAGGCGCGTGACCCCGAAGGGCTTGCCGCCGGCGGTTTCCCGGCGCAGCGCCACTGCGTAGATCCACTCGTCGCCGGCCGCGGCCGACATGGCGCGCGCCTGGGCCTTCGACAGCCCGATGCGCCCGACGTAGACATAATGAAAGTGCGTGCTCTGCGCGTACTGGAAGAGGTCGCGCAGCGAGCCGATGCCGTGGCTGTAGCGCGTGTCGTCGGGCAGGGCGGCCACTACGGTGCCGGCGCGCGGCTTGCGGCGCACCAGCCCTTCGGTGGACAGCACGCGAATGGCCTCGCGGATGGTGAAGCGCGACACGCCGAGCTGCCTGCACAGCTCGTGCTCCGTGGGTAGCTGGGCGCCCACCGGGTAGCGGCCGTCGGCGATGGCCTGGCGCAGATCGCGCGCGATCTGCGCGTAGCGGGGCGAGGTTTCCGCGAGCGCCTTGCGGCGCCGGATCTTCTGCGTGGCTTTCCTTTCGGCCATTTTGTCCGTACAATTATACCAGAGCCAAGGAGAGCCTCCATGTCAGGCGAAGCGAAGCAGGTCGGCGAGCGCACCTACCGCGAGTCGTTCGGGCGCTATTTCGAGGACTTCAGGGTCGGCGACATCTACCAGCATCGCCCCGGGCGCACGATCACCCAGTACGACAACATCTCGTTCACGCTGCTTACGATGAACACGCACCCGATGCACTTCGACGAGCAGTACGCCAGGCACAGCGAATTCGGTCGCTGCATAGTGTGCAGCCCGCTCACCGTGGCGCTGATGGTCGGCATGAGCGTGACCGACGTCAGCCAGAAGGCGATCGCGAACCTCGGCTGGACCGACATCAAGCTCACGCATCCGCTGTTCGCGGGCGACACGCTCTACGCCGAGTCGGAAGTGCTCGACAAGCGCGAATCGAAGAGCCGCCCCGCCGCCGGCATCGTCAGCGTCAAGACCGCCGGGCTCAACCAGGACGGCGTCAAGGTCTGCGAGTTCAACCGCACCATGCTCATCATGAAGCGCGGCAACGAGCTCGAAGCCAAAGCCAACTATTGAAAGACCGCATGCGCCACACCGATCCTGCAGAAGAAGCCGCGCTGCTCGACGCCATCGAGCGCTGGCTCGAGAAGGAAGTGCGCCCGCAGGTGATGCGCCTCGAGCACGACGACATCTACCCGCACGAGCTGGTCGGGCAGATGAAGGAGATGGGCCTGTTCGGCGCGGTGCTCGACCCGCAGTGGGGCGGCCTCGGGCTTTCGGCCTCCACCTACGCCAAGATCGTGATGCAGATCTCCACGGTGTGGATGTCGCTCACCGGGATCTTCAACTCGCACCTGATGATGGCGATCCTGGTGGAGAAGTTCGGCAGCGCGGAGCAGAAGGCGCGCTTCCTGCCGCGCATGGCGGCGGGCGAGCTGCGCGGCGCGCTCGGGCTCACCGAGCCCGACGCCGGCACCGACCTCGCGGCGATCCGCACCCGCGCGGTGAAGGAGGGCGACCACTACGTGGTCAACGGCACCAAAACCTGGATCAGCAACGGCATCGAAGGGAACTGCTGCGCCGTGCTGGTGAGGACAGATGCCAAGGCGCAGCCGCCGCGCAAGGGCCTGTCGATGTTCATCATGGAGAAAGGCCCGGGGTTCCGCGCCTCGCGCAAGCTCGAGAAGATCGGCTACAAGGGCATCGACTCGGCGGAGCTCGTCTTCGAAAATTTCCGCGTGCCCGCCGCGAATCTCATCGGCGGCGAGGGGCAGGGCTTCTACTGCGCCGTGAGCGGGCTCGAGCTCGGGCGCATCAACGTGGCCGCGCGCGGCGCGGGCATCGCCAAGGCGGCGCTCGACGAATCGGTCCGCTACGCGCAGCTGCGCAAGACCTTCGGCAAGCCGATCGGCGAGCACCAGGCAATCCAGCTCAAGCTCGGCGAGATGGCGACGCGCTTCGAGGCGGCGCGCCTGCTGATCGAGCAGGCGGCGCAGGCCTACGATGCGGGCAGGCGCTGCGACATGGAGGCCGGCATGGCGAAATACTTCGCCTCCGAAGCGGGCCTCGAGAACGCGCTCGAAGCGATGCGCATCCACGGCGCGTACGGCTACTCGAAGGAATTCCCGATCGAACGGCTGGTGCGCGACGCACCGCTCATGTGCATCGGCGAAGGCACCAACGAAATGCAGCGCATCATCATCGCGCGCCAGCTGATCGAGCGGAATCCGGCCTGAGCTTGCCGGCGGCCAAGACCCTGGCCGCCGTGTGATCGCTTGCGACTGTCCCCCACAGGCGCTGCGAGCAGGATATTCCAACCGATTGCTGCGCGTCGGTCGAAGGACCATGGCGTGGTCGATGAGGTATGGCCCTTGCATCCGGCATCAGAACCCGGGCAAAGGCACAACGCCCGGGCCATACCTCCCTGGAAAGGAATCCCATGCCGAGCAAACGCTTCATCGCATCCGCTGTTGCTTCGATCGGACTTTTCGCGCCCTTGACGCAGCCGATCAGAGCGCTCGCACAGACCCCTGATGTACGCCAGGAAGACAGGCGGGAAGACCGTCGCGAGGACCGTCGTGAAGACCGGCGCGAAGATCAACGCGAAGAGGTACAGCTCAACGTCCCGCGAACCGCGGCGGGCGCCATCGACACTCAGAGGCTTCTGGCGGAGATCCACGCGTTCTTCGATAACGGCGTGCGCGAGGTGCGCATCCGCGAGCGCGGCTTGACGGCGCAGGAGCGCACCGAGATCGCACAACTGGTGCAGCAGCTCGCCGCGGACCGCAAGCTCGAGCGCGTGCGGCTACGTCAGGATGACGATCGTCTGAGGATCGAGCTGCGCGCCGAGAACTAGCTCCGCGCCGACCGGCGTGAAGATCGTCGCGAAGACCGGCGCGAAGACCGCGTCGAGCGGCGCGAAGATCGCCCCGAGCGCGTCGCGCGCGTGGAGCGGAACGAGCGCGTCGAGCGGCCGGAGCGTGCAGAGCGTGCGGAACGGGTCGAGCGGGCCGAGCGTCCTGAGCGCGTCGAGCGCCCGGATCACTCAGGCCGCCACTAGCCGGCGCTGACGCGTCAGTCGTCGTCGCGGTCGCGGCCTTTCAGGTCGACGACCGCGAGCCCATAGGGGTCGTTGCCTACGCCCGTCACCGTGGCGACGACCGCGCGCTTCTTCAGGTCAATGACCCAGACCGTACCGCTCGCCACCGTGTTGGGCGCTGTTCTTGCGCCGCCCGAGATCACGACGTAGCGGCCGTCGGAGGTGACCGCCGAGCCCTTCGGGCGCGCCGGGCCGCCGTCGGGGCGGGTGAGCGGGATGCGCGCGACTTCGCCTTTCGCCGGGTCGGCCAGCGCAGTGTGCAGGTTGACGATCGAGACATTGTTGGCGCGGAAGTTGGGGACCACGATCTCTTTGCCGTCGGGCGTGAACGACGGAATGAATGGCCGCGTCTGGCCGGCGTCGCTGTCGGTGCCGACCCGCACGCGCGCGGCCTCCACGGTCGGGTTTTCCACATCGATGATGGAAACGGTGTTGCCTTCGAACGCCACCCGCTGGCTTTCGCGGTTCGCCGCGACGATGTAGCGGCTGTCCGGGCTGGAGGCGATGCCCCAGGGCCCGATCTGGGTCGCGATGCGTGCGATTTCCGCGGTCTTGTTGCCCGCGAGGGCCGAGTCGAGGTCGATCACCGAGACATCGTCGGTGCCGCCGTTTGCGGCGAAGACATAGCTCTTGCCGCTGCGGGCGCGTCCAAGCGCCAGCCCGTTCGTGTCGGGGAAGCAGCCCCACGCAGGATGCGGGGAGAGCAGCGGTACCGGCGAGAGCGCGCCGCTCGGGTGCACGAACGGCGCGCTCGGCGCCGGGAACGTCGGCGGTCCGCCGGGTGAAACGAACGGGACCGGATCGTGCGGGCAGGGAAACTGCGGCGTGCCGGCGCCGAGCGCGAGCTCCACGCTGTGGCGCAGGCTGCCGGTCTTGCGATCTACGAAGGTCACGCGGTTGCCGCCGTCCTCGGTGAGGTGGCTTTCGGCGTTGCCGATGATGAAGAGATCCTTCAGCAGGATCAGGCCGACCGAGCCGAAGTGGCCGCTGTCGATGTGGCGCTCGAGCGCCGCGGCGGTGTTGTCGTTGCGCCGGTCGATCATCTTCTTGATGTTCATCACCGCGATGTTGCCGCGCCCGCCGTGCTGCGGATTGAACTCGTCGTTCTCGATCGCGCCGTGGTGGTTGACGACGTAGGCGCTCTTGCGGTCCTCGCTGATCACGACGTTCGCCGAATCGCCGAGGAGCTTGCCGTCGAGGCGGTCGAGCGCGACCTTGGCGCGGCTGACGATCGCGTTCGGCGTGTTGTTGTTCTCGGGGCGCAGCGCCTTGTCGAGGTCGATCGCGTACATGCGCGGGTCGCGCCGTCCGGTGGCGAGGATCCAGGTGTCGCTGTCGCTAAGCGCTTCGTGCGTGAAGCCGAGCAGCAGGACGCTGCACAGCAGCGTGGTGCGTAGTTTCATTTTTATCCTCCTCCAAAGGACCAAGAATGCTAGGCGGGCGCGCCGCGCGGCGTCAACCGTGCGTTTGTTGCGCGCTGCCAACTCGCTCCAAGAGTAGAGTCCGGTCATCGCACGGCAACAAAAGAGAGATGCGGTGAGCCTCCTCGAACCCGCAGCCACCGCGCCGGCCGATCCTCCCGGCGTTTCGACAAGCACGCTCAAGCGGCTCCGACTCTACGCCGCCCGCAACGAGCACCGGTTGTCGGTGACGTTCTTCATCGCCGGATTCCTGTTCGACATCCTTACGCTCGGCCGGATCGACTCGTGGTTCACAATCGGCCAACAGGCGGTTTATCTTCTTGTCATTTCGCTGATCCTGGTGCAGATGCTCCTCGCCGAAGCGCCTGCCACCGCCGCGGCAGCGGCGCCGGCCGCCGCACCCGTGGCGGCACCGTCAGCAGCGCCCGCCGCCGCATTCCTGGCAGGACCGACCCCCGCGCCCGCTTCTGCGGGCTCGCGCCTGCAGCGCTGGTATCTCGAATACCGCAATCCCGCGATCCACTTCCTGCTCGGCGCGCTGCTCAGCGCCTATACGCTTTTCTTCTTCAAGAGTTCGTCGCTGCTCGTGTCCTTCGGCTTCATGGGCGTCCTGGTGGCGCTGCTGGTCGCGAACGAGTCGGCGCGCTTCAAGGCGCTCGGGCTGCCGTTCAAGTTCGCGCTGCTCGGGCTGTGCTACCTCGCCTTTTTCGCGTACGTCGTCCCGGTGCTCATCGGGCAGACGGGACTGGCGGTGTTCCTGCTCTCCATGGCTGTCGGCTGCGTGCCGCTCGCGGCGGTGGCGTTCCTGGCGACGCCGGAGCGCAAGCGGAACATCCTCGTTCCGCTCGGCAGCGTGCTGATCCTGTTTCTCACGTTCTATCTCTTGCGCATCATCCCGCCGGTGCCGCTGTCGATCCCGTTCATGGGCGTGTACCACGGCGTCGAGCGCACCGACGCGGGCTATCGCCTGACCCACGAGCGGCCGTTCTGGCGCATCTGGCACAACGGCGACCAGCGCTTCCGCGCCCAGCCGGGCGACAAGGTGCACATCTACTTCCGCGTGTTCTCGCCGTCGCGCTTCTCCGACCAGGTGCTGCTACGCTGGTACCGCCACGAAAGCAAGGGCTGGGCGCTGCAGGACACGATCCCGATCAAGATCGTCGGCGGCCGCGAGGAGGGCTTTCGCGGCTACGGCGTAAAGACCAATTACCAGACCGGGGCATGGAAGGTCCAGGTGGAGACGACCGACGGACGCGAGATCGGGCGGATCTACTTCAGCATCGAATCCGTACCGATCGCGCTCGGCCTCGAGGAGCGCAGCCTCACCGCCGAGCTCGACTGATGCCGTAGACTCCGGGTTTCTCGAGGAGGAGAAACCTATGGTCCGGATTTTCGCCGCGGCAGCGCTTGCCGCGTTGGCCGCCCTGGTAACGAGCCACGCGCTGGCGCAGGCCTTCCCCACTCGACCGATCACCCTCATCGTGCCGTTCCCGCCAGGTGGGTCGACCGACACCGCGGCGCGCATCCTCGGCGAGGCCATGCGCGCGCCGCTCGGCCAGCCGGTGATCATCGAGAACGTCGGCGGCGCGGGCGGCAGCATCGGCGTGCAGCGCGTGGCGCGGGCCGCGCCCGATGGCTACACCATCGACATCGGCCAGTGGGACACGCACGTCGGCGCCATCATCTATCCCATCGCCTTCGACCTGCAGAAGGACTTCGCGCCGGTCGGGCTGCTTTCGGTCAATCCGCAGCTCCTCATCGCGCGCAAGGGCTTTCCGGCCGACGACCTCAGGGGGCTCGTGGCGTGGATGAAGGCGAATCCCGGCAAGGGAACCTTCGTCGACCAGAACGCGGCCGCGCGCGTGACCGGCATCCTGATGCAGCAGTCGACCGGCACGAAAGTCGAGTTCATCCCCTATCGCGGCGCGGGGCCGGCGATGCAGGCGATGCTCGGCGGCCAGGTCGACTTGATGGTGGTCCAGGCCGCGGTGACGCTGCCGCAGGCACGCGCCGGCACGGTCAAGATCCTGGCCAACCTGTCTCCGGAGCGCTCACGCGTGATTCCAGACATCCCCACCTCCGCGGAGAGCGGCATCCCGGGCCTCTATGCCTCGGGCTGGTTCGGGCTATTCGCCCCGGGGGCGACGCCGAAGGAAACCGTCGCGAAGCTGAACGCCGCGATGATGCACGCGCTCGCCGACGCGAAGGTGCAGGCGCGCTTCGCCGATCTCGGGCTCGACGTCGCCTCGCGCGAGCAGCAGACGCCACAAGGTCTCGCCGCGTTCCACAAGGGCGAGATCGAGAAATGGTGGCCGATCATCAAGTCGGCGGGCATCAAGGTCGAGTAGGGTTGGTTTCCGAGTGGGGTGGGTTCTCAGTCTTTTCTTACGGGAGGAGTACATCGTGAACAGCATGAAATGGATGATCGGCGCGGTCCTCGCCGTCGCCGCGGCAGCGCCAAGCGCGCAGCAGCCGGGATTTACCCGGGCCGTAATGCAGGACCAGAACCTGAGCGCGCCCGGACGTCATGCCGTGGTCGCGCGCGCCGAGTTCATTCCCGGCGGCCAGGCCGGCCGGCACACCCACCCGGGCGAGGAGCTCGGCTACGTGGTCGAAGGCACGCTCGAGCTGATCATCGAGGGTCAGCCGCCGAAGACGTTCAAGGCGGGCGAAGTCTTCTTCGTTCCGGCGAACACGGTGCACGACGGGCGCAACGTCGGCAAGGGGAAGGCAGTCGTGCTCGCAACCTACATCGTCGAGACCGGAAAGCCCGTCGCGAGCCCCGCCAAGTAGCCGCCTTGGAAAACTGGTTCGACCTGTACCGCAGCATCGTCATGCCGGCGCAGTGCGACATCTACGGTCACATGAACGTGCGCCACTACGCCGCCTGCTTCGACGAGGCGGCGTGGCATTTCCCGCGCATGGCGGGGCTGTCGCTCGAGGCGATCCGCGCGCGCGGCCTCGGCACGGTGACGGCGACTCTCACCATCGACTTCCACCGCGAGATCCGCGCCGGCCAGCTGATCCTCGTCCGCGGCGCCCTCACGCGCGTCGGCACCAAGAGCTTCGCCCACGAGATGCGCCTGTACGAGGCCGACTCGATGACGCACTGCGCGACGCAGAAAGCGGTGGAAGTGTGCTTCGACACGGCCGCGCGCGAGGCCGTGCCCTTGCCGGACGACATCCGCGACAAACTTGGCAAATGCGTGGCGCAGGACCCGGCTAAAATGGGCTGATGCCGATCTTCGAGTATGCCTGTCGCGCCTGCGGCCATGAGTTCGAGACTCTGGTCCGCGCCTCGGACACGCCGAGTTGCGCGAGTTGCGGCAGCGAGGCGCTCGACAAGAAGCTCTCCGTCTTCGCCGCGCAGAAAGGCGAAGCCGACGCGACATCCTCGCCGTGCGCAAGCTGCGGCCATCCTGGCGGTCCGGGTTCCTGCGCGCTAAATTAGCGCGCATCCCTTTCAAGCTTCGGATCCTCGCGGCCGGTGTGGCCGTCATGGCGGCGATCGCGGCGGCGAACTGGGTGTTCCAGGCCTTGCGCAAGCCCTCGGAGCTGCTCTTTCCCCTGGACGGCGCGCTCGCCAAGACGCCGGCGCAGACCTGGGCTGAATACGGGCCCCTCTTCCGCGAGCACTCCACCGCGGTGATGACGCCGGAGCTGCTCGCCGCCCTGGCGCAGGTGGAAGGGGCCGGCAATCCGGTGGCGCGCACCTATTGGCGCTGGCGCGTGGCGTGGAATCCGACCGAGGTGTACCGGCCCGCCTCCAGCGCCGTGGGCATGTACCAGATCACCGACGCGCGCTTTGCCGAGGCGAAGCGCTATTGCATCCGCGACCACGCGCCGGTCGAGGACGGTGCCTGGCACGACCTGCGCTCCTGCTGGTTCAACGCGCTCTATTTCCGCGTGCTGCCGAGCCACGCGGTCGAGATGACCTCGGCCTTTCTCGACCGCCGCGTCGCGCAGATGCTCGCGCAGCTGCGCGTCGGCGGCGCCACGCTGCAGCAGAAGCAGGATCTCGCGGCCGTGATCCACCTGTGCGGCGCCTCGGTCGCGGAGGCCTACGCGCGGCGCGGCTTCCGCCCGGGCGCGCGCGAGCGCTGCGGCGACCACGATCTGAGGGTCTATCTCGCGCGCCTCAATGCTCTAAAGCGGAATTTTTCTTTACTATCTCGGGCATGAGCACCAAGCCGACCATCGATATCGCGCGGGTAGACCATATCGGCGTCCGCGTCCGCGATCTCGAGCGCGCGATGAAGTTCTACGCCATGCTCGGGTTCACGCTGCACGCCAAGGCCACCAACGACGCGGTGGCCATCGTCAGAAACGAGCACGACGTCGAGCTGAACCTGGTCTACAACGCCAACGCCGACGCCGGCGGCAAGAACATCCTCATGGACGTCGGCGAGAAATATCCCGGGTACACGCACGTCGCGCTGCGCGTGCCCTCGATCAAGGCGGCGATCGTCGCGTTGCGGGAAAACGGCGTTCGCATCACGCAGGGACCCGTGGCCTTCGGCCGCGACGGCCATGTCTCGGTGTTCGTGCGCGACCCCGACCTCAACGTCGTCGAGCTGCGCGGACGCGACGAGGACCTGTCCTCGATCGGCGGCGTCACGGTGTACCTGCCGGAAAACTAGGGTTGCCTTGAAAGCCGCCTTTTTCCGCCGCTACGGCCCGCCGGAGGTCCTCGAGTACGGCGAGCTGCCCGACCCCGCCCCTGGGCGCGGCGAGGTGCTCGTCGACATCCATGCCGCGAGCGTGAACGCCGCCGACTGGAAGCAGCGCGCCGGGCAGTATCCCGCCAAGGTGGCGCTGCCGCATATTCCGGGGCGGGACTTCTCGGGCGTCGTCGCCGCGCTGGGCGAGGGCGCGCGCGATTTCCGCCCCGGCGAAGCGGTGTTCGGCGTGTGCGAAGTGCCCGCCGAAAGCGCGTACGCAGAGAGGATCGCGCTGCGCCAGGAAATCATCGCTCGCAAGCCCGAGCGCTTCTCGCACGCCGAATGCGCCGCCGCCGGACTCGCAGCCCTCACGGCGATGATATCGGTCGAGGATACGCTGCAGATCAAAGCAGGCGAGACCGTGCTGATCCACGGCGGCGCGGGAGGCGTGGCCGGGTTCGCGATCCAGCTCGCCAAGCACCTCGGCGCGCGCGTAGTCAGCACCGCGAGCGCGGCCAACCACGACTACGTGCGCGGGCTCGGCGCGGACGCCGTCATCGACTATCGTGCGCAGGACTTCACGCGGGCGGTGTCGGGCTGCGACGCGGTATTCGACACCGTGGGCGGCGACGTCACCGCGCGCAGCTTTGCGGTGTTGCGGCCTGGCGGGCGCCTCGCCAGCATCGCCGGCGGCGCGCAGGCGCCCGCGTCCCCGCGCGCCGACGTCGCCTCGCTGCGCCCGAAGGTGGGCCGCGACCGGCGCTACCTCGAACGTGTAGTGACTCTGATGGAATCGGGCGCGCTGCGGTTACCCGAAATCTCGCTCTTCCCGCTTTCGCAGGCGGCGGCAGCGCACCGGGTCAGCGAAGCCCGGCATCTGCGTGGAAAGCTGGTGCTGCAGGTTCGCTAGCTCAGTGCGCCAGGGGTAGCCGCAGGATTACGCTCGCGCCGGCGCCGCGGGCGGATTCGATATCGAGCGTTCCTCCGAGTCCGGAGGCCCTGCGGCGCAGGTTATCCAGTCCGCGGCCGCGCGACGAGTTGAGCTCCTTGAAGCCGATCCCGTCGTCGGCGACCTGGATGCGCAGCCAGCCATCCTCGGCCTGCGCGCTGACGGTTACCGTGTTCGCCTGCGAGTGGCGCAGCGAGTTCGTGAGCGCCTCCAGGATGATCCTTTGCACCGCGAGAATCGCGTGCGGTGTGAGGTAGGAAACGTGCGGCAGCTCACCGACCTGCCAGTGGAGCTTCACCCCCGAGTGCTCGATCGCGGCCCGCATCCGGTGCCGCACATTGCCCAGCACTACGCCGAGATCGCCGTCCATCGGCTCCAGGGCATCGACCACGAGGCGCAGTTCCTGCAACGCGTCCAGCAGCCGCTGCTCTACCTCCTCGAGCGAAGGCTTGCCCGATTGCACGTTGCCGAGCAGGCCGACCAGCGTCGAGCCGAGGCCGTCGTGCATGTCGGCCATGATGCGCTTGCGCTGCAGCGCGAGCGCGCGCTCCTGCTCGGCCTCCTGGACGCGCCTGAAGCCCGCTTCGATCTCGTGCGTCTTCTGCGCCACCCTTTCCTCCAACTCGACGTTCGAGCGCTCCACGGCGGCCACCGCGCGCAGGTGCCGGTCGATGATGGTGGCGCCGATCGCGAACAGCACCAGCGGGATGTGGAAGTGCGCGAGCGTCATGCTGTCGTAGCCGATCCAACCCATCCAGCGCGCGAGGTCGTGCGCGTTCAGGGCCGCGACCAGGACGATCGCGGCGCCGAACAACCACCGCAGCCACCTGCGCCCGGCGATCTGCGAGCGCGCGAGCATGACAAGGAGCAGGATCAGCGCCGCCAGGTACACGAAGCTCCAGGTCGTGATGACGAAGCCCTCCTCGTCGGCGCCGGGAAGCGCAAAGAGGACGAGGCCGAGCAGCGTGAACAGCCACAAGCCGCCTTCAAACCAGGGCCAGCGCTTGCCGGCCACGCGCAGGCACAGCACGAGCATCGGCGCCGCGTAGGCGAACCACTCGAGGAACGCGAGCGCTCCGTGAGCGTATTGCGCCGGCGCGAACGCGCCGTGCGCCCAGGGCGCGGCGACGCCGGCCCATGCAAACGCGGTGACGGCATACCACGCGAGCGTCGCATCCCTGCGCTCGCGCAGCCAGAACGCGGCGGCGAGCAATCCGGCGAGCACGGCAGCAGCGCCGAACATGAGCAGGGCCGTGACCTGGATCGTATGGTGCAGCTCATAACGCGGTCGGACGTAATCCGCGGGCCCCACGGTCAGGCGTGTCAGGCCCTGGCGCAACTGAGGGTCCGCTTCCACCCGCACGTGCAAGACGTTGCGCCCGGGGTGCAGATAGAGCCAAGAGACTTGGAAGATCGTCGGGGGCGCCCAGTTGCTGCGGGCACCGGGGTCGCCGTAGGCGGAGTTGTCCGATACGCTCTTGCCGTTGACGAAGAATCGCATGTAGCGCGCGCTGTTTCGCGGCAGGTAGATCATGTGGTTCCTGAACGGCCCGGTGCCCAGCTCGAACTCCAGCCGATACCACGCGCCCGTGGCGCCCGCGGGATGCGAGAAATACCAGTTGTCGGGCAGGCGCACCGGGCGCCAGGGCGCGTCGTCCCCTGGCGGCCACCGCGAGTCGCTGAGCACGAATTGCCCGTCCTCGAGGATCACGACCCGCCCGTGCGCGCGCGGCACTTGCGCCGCGGCCGCCAGTGCCAGCGCCGCGAGCAGCGCGAGCGCGCAGGCAGCCGCGGCGCCTCGTCTCGTCACCGCCGCCCTCAGGGGATGAGGCCGAGGCGGTTCGCCTCGAACACGGCTTCGGTCTTGGAGTGCACCGCGAGCTTGCGGTAGATCCGCTTCAGAAAGGAGTGCACCGTGCCGACCGACACCCCCAGCATCTGCGCGGTCTCGGCGTACGAGAAGCCGCGCGAGATGGCATTCAGGATCTCCCCTTCGCGCGCGGTGAGCATGGTTTCCTCCTCCGCTCGATCGGGGGCCGCCTCGCGCCTGCGGATTCGCAACCGCTTCAGCATCTGGCGCGCGATCACCGGCGAGAGCGGCGAGCCGCCGTTGCGGATTTCGCGGATATCGATGGCGATGTCGTGCTGCAGCGAGCCCTTGAGCAGATAGCCGCGCGCGCCGGACTCGAGTGCGGTGAGCACGTTCGCCTCGTCGCCGAAGATGCTGATCACCAGGATGTCGCAATCCGGGTAGCGCTCGGCCGCGAAGCGGATCAGCTCGACGCCGGACATGTCCGGCAGGCCGAGATCGACCAGCAGCACGTCCGGGGCGCGGAAGGAGAGTCCGACCAGCGCTTCCGCGCCGTTCCTGTACTCGGCGACCAGCTCGAGCGAGCTCTGCGCGCGCACCGATGCCGCCAGACGCTCGCGCGTCGCGCCGTCGTCCTCGACCAGCGCGACGCTCGTTACCTTCGCCGCATCCGACATCCCGTCCCCCCTGGGCGTTTTTCATAGGATACCCGCGGGAGGTCGGGTCCGCGACCTCCTGCATACCCAATGCTGGGGATTGCCGCGCGGCGTGGTTCCACGATCATGACGACCGTATCCGTTTCTCGGGAGGAGAACATGAAGCGTTCGTTAGCGGTTTTCGCCGCGGTCGCGTCGACGTGCACGGCGCTGCCTGCGGTCTCTTACGCGCAGGCGCCCGGGCCGGTGCTGCAGCAGGTCCAGGTCCCCGTAGCTCGGGCGAGGATTCCTGGCTCCGGCGCCGGCCCGGTGTTCGTGAGGTACATCCTCATCGATCCGGGCAACGCCGACCCGGTCCGCGACGGCTTCATGCCGCTCGAGCGCACCGCCGTGCTGGTTCTATACATCGGCGGCGACGGTACGATGAATTTCGCGGCCGGCGCGGTCAACAACGGCTCGCCGAATACCGTGGCGCGCAACCGCTACCAGTTTGCGGCGGAAGGTTACGTCGTCGCCCTGGTCGACGCGGCGAACGACTTCAACGCCACCACGACTGGGCTGCGAGGCCGTCGCCTCGGCTCCGCGCACCTCGCCGACCTGCAAGCGGTGATGGCCGACCTGCGCGCCAGATATCCGAGTGTCCCTATCTGGAGCGTCGGCCACAGTAACGGAACCCTGTCCGCCGCGCTGACGGCCATCTCAGTGGAGCCGCCGGCCGACGGGCTCGTGCTCATGTCTTCAGTGACCGGGGATCCGGCCACCCCGACGGAGAACCTCGGCTTGCTCGACATCGAGTCGATTCGCGCGCCCGCGCTCATCGTGAGCCATCACGCAGACGGATGCGTCTTCACCAAGCCGGAGGATTCGCGGGCGCTCAGGAAGCGCTTCAGCGCGTCTGACAAGGCCAAGTTTCGCGGCTTCGGAGGCGGCAGCGCGCCGCTCACCGACCCCTGTGATCCGCTGGCCCCGCACGGGTTCTTCGGCATCGACCAGAAGGTGGTCGACGCCGTGACGAAATGGGTGCGGCGGCGCGAGGACTAGGCCAGACGCTGCGTCACTTCCGTGACGCAGCGCGCACTACGAAGCGCGGCTCGAACTCGCGCGGCTCGCCGCGCGGAAAGGCCACCACGATGCGGTCGTCGTGCACTTCCTCCACCGTGCCGGCGCCGTACTTGGGCACGCGCACCGCGTCGCCCTTCTTCAGGCGCGGCTGGGCCCTCATCTTCAGGGTGGAGGCGTCGATGTCGGCCTTGCGCTGGACGCAGTTGTCGCAGTGCCCGCATTCGCCGCTCTCTTCCACGGCCTCGTCGAAGTATTCCAGGATCATCTTCCAGCGGCACTGCGTGCCGCGGGCATACGCGGCGAGCAACTCGACCTTGCTGCGCTTGCGGGCGAAATAGAGCTGCACGCGGCGGTCGGCGTGATCGTAGAGGAGGGTGCAGCGGGCCTCCGCGGCGTCGCGCCCGGCGCGCCCGGCCTCCTGGTAGTACGCCTCCAGGCTTCCCGGGAGCTGGTAGTGCAACACGTAGCGGATGTCCTGCCGATCGATGCCCATGCCGAAGGCGTTGGTTGCCACCATGGTGTGCGCCGCGCCGCTCATGAAGGCGTCCTGGCGCTCGGCGCGCTCCCGGCCGCCGAGGCGCCCGTGGTAGAGCTGCGCGTCCTCGCCCTGCGCGGCAAGCCACGCGTGCACGTCCTTCGCCATCCGGACGGTGGCGCAGTACACGATGCCGGCGCCGCCGGAGCGGACCACCTCGAGCAGCGCGTGCTTCTTTTCGGCCTCGTTCGTGGTCTGCAGCACCTCGAAGTAGAGGTTCGGCCGGTACACCCCGGCGTTCAGCACGCGCATGCGCGGGCGCCCGAGCTGGCGCCCGATGTCCTCGATGACGTCGGGAGTCGCGGTCGCCGTCAGGGCGAGCAGCGTCGGGTTGCCGAGCGCGCGCAGCGCCGCTCCGAGGCCGAGGTAGGCGGGACGAAAATCGTGGCCCCACTGCGTGATGCAATGCGCCTCATCGACCACGAAGAGATCGATCCGGCCAGCCTTGAGCTCCTGCAGCACCGCGGGGTTGGCGAGCTGCTCGGGCGTGGTGAAGATGAAGTCGGCCTTGCGGCCGCGGATGCGCCGCATGGCTTCGCGCCGTTCGCGCCCGGAAAGCGCGCTGTTCACCGCCGCCGCGTCGACGCCGCGCTCCTCGAGCTTGTCGGACTGGTCTTTCATCAGGGCGATCAGCGGGGATACCACGATCGTGGTGCCGCGCATCTGCAGCGTCGGCAGCTGGTAGCAGAGCGATTTGCCGGCGCCGGAGGGCATGATCGCGAGGGTGTCGCGCCCGCCGAGCACGCTGTCGATGACCTCGCGCTGGCCCGGGCGCAGGCCGCGCAGGCCGAAGCGCCGCCGCAGCAGGCTCTTGAGGCCCTTCACTTCGCGAGGACCCTCATGGCGCGCTCGAGGCCCCCGAGGGTCGTGGGGTACATGCGTCCGTTCACGAGTTCCTTGATGATGGCGATCGACTGCCGGTAGGGCCAGATCTCCTCGGGCTCCGGGTTGAGCCAGACGCATTTCGCGTACACGTCGGTGACGCGCTTGATCCACGCCGCGCCGGGCTCGTCGTTGAAGTACTCCACCGAGCCGCCGGGCTGCAGGATCTCGTAGGGACTCATGGTCGCGTCGCCGACGAAGATCACCTTGTAGTCGTGGCCGTACTTGTGCAGCAGCTCCCAGGTGCGGGTGCGCTCGGAATGGCGCCGGCGGTTGTCCTTCCACACGAAGTCGTAGAGGCAATTGTGGAAGTAGTAGAACTCGAGGTGCTTGAACTCGGTCTTCGCCGCCGAGAACAGCTCCTCGGCAAGCTTCACGTGCTCGTCCATGGTGCCGCCGATGTCCATCAGCATCAGCACCTTGATCGCGTTGCGGCGCTCGGGCCGCATGTGGATGTCGAGATACGCTTTTCGGGCGGTTTGGGAAATCGTCGTATCGAGATCGAATTCATCGGGCGCGCCTTCGCGGGCGAACTTGCGCAATCTTCTCAGAGCTACCTTGATGTTGCGTGTGCCGAGTTCCACGGAATCGTCGAGATTGCGGTATTCGCGCTGGTCCCAGACCTTGACCGCGCTGCGGTTGCGCGAGCGGTCCTGCCCGATGCGGATGCCCTCGGGGTTGTAGCCATAGGCGCCGAACGGCGAGGTGCCGCCGGTGCCGATCCACTTCGAGCCGCCCTGGTGGCGGCCCTTCTGCTCCTCGAGCCGCTGCCTGAGGGTTTCCATCAGTTTCTCCCACCCGCCGAGCGCCTCGATCTGCTTCTTCTCTTCCTCGGTGAGGGTGAGCTCGACCTGCTTCAGCAGCCACTCGAGCGGGATCTGCGACTCGATGCCGGAGAGGGTCTCAACGCCTTGCCAGAACTCGGCGAAGGCGCGGTCGAACTTGTCATAATTCGACTCGTCCTTCACCAGGGTCGCGCGCGAGAGGTAGTAGAAATCGTCCACCGACGGGCCGATCACGCCCCTGTCCATCGCCTCGAGCAGGGTAAGGTACTCCTTGATCGACACCGGAAGCCGGTGCGATTTCAGCTTGAGAAAGAAATCGATCAGCACGCGAGTACGCTCTTTGTCCGATGGTAGTAGAACCGGTCGCGCGGCGCTATGATCGAATCCGGCATCCTGGAATCACGCGACGGGCCGCGGTGTACACCCAGGTGATGCGCACTTCTTACCTTGCCTTCGGCCGCCCCAATTTCTCCGACGAGGAGGAGCAGGCGCTCGTCCGGGTGCTGCGCTCCGGCTGGGTCGGAATGGGGCCCGAGACGCTCGCGTTCGAGCGCGAGCTCGCCGATTTCGTGGGCGCGCCGCACGTCGTGACCGTCAATTCCTGCACCTCGGCGCTGTTTCTGTCGCTTCTCGCGGCGGGCGTGCGCCAGGGCGACGAGGTGATCTGCCCCAGCCT
>DATMJC010000131.1:0-24268 GCA_035554435.1 Burkholderiales bacterium
TGCTGCTGGCGGCGGCCGTGCTGGTGATGCGGCGCTCGGGCCGTCGCATGGAGGTCGCCGAGGAAGCGCTGCGCGAGAGCGAGGCGCGCCTGCGCCTGGTCGCCCATAGCGTGCCCGCGCTCATCTCCTACGTCGACCGCGAGCAGCGCTACCGCTTCAGCAACCGCACCTACGACGACTGGTTCGGCATCCCGCAGGAGCGCATGCACGGGTACACCGTCGCCGAGGTGTTCGGCGAGGAAATCCACGCGCGCATGAAGCCGCACATCGAGCGCGTGCTCTCGGGCGAAGAGGTCGAATTCGAGTTCACCTTGGGAGAGCATGCCGCCGCCGGCGGGCGCCAGCGTACCCTGCAGGTGGCGTGCGTCCCGCACCTCGCGCCGGACGGCGCGGTGCTCGGCTTCTACATGCTCGGCAACGACGTCACCGCGCTCAAGCGCGCGCAGGAGGATCTGCGCTTCGCCGCGATCCAGCTGCAGCACGACGCCCGGCGCCTCGAGTTCCTGGCTCACCACGACACCCTGACGGGGCTGCCGAACCGCGCGATGTTCCAGGAGCGCGCGCGAGAGGCCGTTGCGCACGCGCGGCGCCACGACAAGACCGCGGCGGTGCTGTTCATCGACCTCGACAACTTCAAGCAGGTGAACGACGGCCTGGGCCACGACGTGGGCGACGGCCTTCTGAAGGTGATCGCCTCGCGCCTGCGCGCCTGCGTGCGCGGAGACGACTTCATCGCCCGCATCGGCGGCGACGAGTTCTGCGTGCTGCTGCAGGAGATCGCCGAGCCGCGCGAGGCCGCCGCGGTTGCGCAGAAGCTGGTCTACGAGCTCTCCAAGGCCTACCGCATCGGCGAGCACTCCGTCTCGTCCGGCGCGAGCGTCGGCATCGCCTGCGTGCCGCAGGACGGCCACGACGTCGCGACGCTGCTGCGGCTCGCCGACGTGGCGATGTACCGCGCCAAGGAGGCGGGCCGCAACGGCTACCAGTTCTTCTCGGTGGTGCTGAACCAGGACGCGGCGGCCGCCGCCGCGCTCGCCGACGAGCTGAAGGTCGGCATCGGGCGCGGCGAGCTCTTCCTCGTGTACCAGCCGCGCATCGACATCGGCACGCGCCAGGTGGTCGGCGCGGAGGCGCTGCTGCGCTGGCGCCATCCACGCTACGGCGTGCTTGCGCCCGAGGCGTTCCTGCCGCTCGCCGACGATACCGGGCTCCTCGTCCCGATCGGCGCCTGGGTGCTGCGCGAGGCCTGCATGCAGGGGCGGCGCTGGCTGGACGCCGGCATCAAGCCGCTCACCGTGGTGGTGAACATCACCGCGCGGCAGCTGCGCCACGCCTCGCTCGCCACGGAGGTGCGCGCCGCGCTCGAGGCGAGCGCGCTGCCGCCCGAGTCCCTGATGATCGAGGTCCCGGAGACGCTGCTGCGCCAGATGCCCGAGCAGCTCGAGGAGAACTTCGCCGGGGTGGCCGCGACCGGCGCGCGCCTCGGGGTCGACGACTTCGGCACCGGCTATGCGTCGCTTCCCATGCTGCAGCACGTGCGCGCGAGCGCCGTGTGCATCGACCGCAAGCTCGTCGCCGGCCTGCCGGTCGACGCCGAGCGCGCCGGTCTCGCCAAGGCGCTGATCACCCTCGCCCGCGGCCTCAACTTCGACGTCGTGGCCAAAGGCGTCGAGACTCACGCCCAACGCGACTTCCTGGCCGAGGCCGGCTGCCGCGTATTCCAGGGCGACCTCTTTGCTGCCCCCGGCCCGGCCGGCGAGATCGAGCCGCTCCTGCGCGCGCGCCGCGCCGCCTAGGCCGAGTTTTGGGGTAGTGTTGCCCGATGGTTACCCATCGGGGGGGCTGCCATTGCGGACGCGTGCGATTCGAGGTCGTCGCGCCCACGAGCGTCCAGGTCACCGAGTGCAACTGCTCGATGTGCACGAGAGCGGGCTACCTTCACCTCATCGTGCCGAAGGAGCGTTTCAAGCTCGTCTCGGGCGCCGACGCGCTCACCACCTACCAGTTCAACACCGGCACCGCGCGACACCTTTTCTGCTCGGTGTGCGGCGTGAAATCGTTCTACGTCCCGCGCTCGCACCCCGACGGCTACAGCGTGAATGCACGCTGCCTCGATGAAGGCACGCTCGAGGATATGACCATCGTGCGCAAGGACGGGAAAAACTGGGAAAAGACCTACGGCAGGTAGATTGAGCGAGCGTTCTTTCCTCGTCGTGCCGATCGGCGAAATGCATATCGAGGGCTTCCGCGCCGCGATCGACAGCGTAGCGCGCGAGCGGAAGTACCTCGCGCTGCTCGAGGCACCGCCCGAGGCGGACACCAGAAAATACGTGCGGGACAACATCGCCGGCGGCGCGCCGCACTTCGTCGCCGTGGCCGACGGCAATGTGGTGGGATGGTGCGACGTCGCCGTGCGGCCGCGCTCCACGCAGCGGCACTGCGGGGTCCTCGGCATGGGGGTGATCCGCGAGCATCGCGGCAACGGCGTTGGCCGCGCCCTGATGCAAGCCACCCTCACGGCGGCAAAGGCGAGCGGCATGCGCCGCATCGAGCTCACGGTGCGGGTCGACAACGAGCCTGCCAAGCGCCTCTACGAGAGCTTCGGCTTCGTCACCGAGGGGCTGTGCAAGCGGCACATGTGCATAGACGGCCAGTTCGTCGACAGCTGGCTCATGGCGCTGCTGCCATGACCCGGGAGGAGGTCTACCTCTCGGAGGGCTGCTTCCTCAGCGAGTGGTCCAACACGCCGGAGGATCCCGCCGTGTCGATCGCCCGCGCCCGCGTTCCTCCCGGCGCCACCACGCGGTGGCACCGCCTCAGCGGCACCACCGAGCGCTACGTAATTCTGGAAGGCACCGGCCGCGCCCAGGTCGGAGACCGCGAGCCGAGGGACGTCGCCCCCGGCGACGTGGTGCTCATCCCTCCCGCGTGCCGCCAGCGGATCGCGAATACGGGCGCTCGCGATCTCGTCTTCCTCGCGATATGCACGCCGCGCTTCAGCTACGATGCGTACGAGGAGCTGGAATGCTGACCGGAGCCCACGCCATCATCTACAGCTCCAACGCCGAAGCGGACCGGGCGTTCCTGCGCGACGTGCTCAAGCTGGGCAGCGTCGACGCGGGCGGCGGATGGCTGATCTTCGCCCTGCCCCCCGCGGAAATCGCCGTGCACCCGGCGACCGAGAATGGGCGGCACGAGCTCTACCTCATGTGCGACGATGTCGCCGCGTTCGTCGGCGAGATGAAAACGCGCGGCATTTCCTGCAGCCCCGTGGCGGACCGAGGTTGGGGACTGCTGACCGAGGTCACGCTTCCCGGCGGAGGCAAACTGGGGGTCTACCAGCCCCGTCACGGGCGCCCGGCCCAGGCGCGATAGTGCGCCCACACGACCAACACAACGCTGTTTCGAAAGGGATGGACACCTAGATGATCCGCAGCGCGCTAGCATGCACGGCCCTCTTCCTCCTATCGGTCACCTTCGCCATGAGCCAGCCAGCCACGCCCGCGGCCCGCGCCGAGCTTGCCCCAAGCGGCAAGCTCCGCGTCGGCATCAACCACAGCAACTTCCTGCTCGTGAACCCGGGCTCGCCGCACGGCGCGCCGAAGGGGATCGCGGCCGAGCTCGCGGCCGAGCTCGCCAAGCGCCTGGGCGTGCCGGTGGAATACGTGAGCTTCGACAGCGCCGGCAAGACCGCCGACGCCATCCGCGACGCGGCGGTCGATGCCGGCTTCATCGCCAACGAGCCCGAGCGCGCCAACGTGATCGAGTTCAGCAGCGCCTACCTCGAGCTTCCGGCGACCTATCTGGTGCCGGCGGGCTCGTCGCTGCGCTCGCTCGCCGACGTCGACCGGCCGGGCGTGCGCATCGCCGTGAGCGGCCGCAGCGCGTACGACCTCTACCTCTCGCGCACGCTGAAGAGCGCGCAGCTCGTGCGCGCCGAGGGCATTCCGGCCTCGGTGAAGCTGTTCAACGAGCAGAAGCTCGACGCGCTCGCGGGCCTCAAGCCCGGGCTCCTCGCCGAAGCGCAGAAGCAGCCGGGCTCGAAGGTGCTCGACGGCCATTTCACCGCCGTCCAGCAGTCGATCGGCGTGCCGAAGAAGAGCGCAGGCGCAGCGAAGTACCTGCGCGCGTTCGTCGAAGACACCAAGCGCTCCGGCCTCGTCGCGCAGCTCGTGGAGAAGCACGGCGTCAAAGGGGTCGTTGTCGCGCCCGCGGCGGATTGAAATCGGGGTCAGAGCTGGTCAGAGCCCGATTTCCTCAGCGCCTGCCGTCGTACCAGATCGAGCAGGCTTCGCGACTGCGTAACGTGCGGCGACCCGCCGTCAGCATCTTCCAGATGAAGGCGAGGTGCTCGCGCGTGCTGTAGAGCTGCAACTTGCGCCCGCTCGTCACGAGCGGATGGCGATGGAGAATGATGAAGCGACCCCGGCGCTTGAGCCGGCGCGACAGGTCGATCTCCTCCGACGCGAAGAGCTCCTCGCTGAAGCCGCCTGCGGCGCGAAACGCGGCCGCCTCGCAGAAAAGAAATGCGCCTGCAGCCCACTGCGCCGTCCGGCTGAGCGCGTTCCAGATGCCGAGCCAGGCGCGCACCGCTGGCGAAGGACCTGGTATCGCGACCGTACAGCCGCCGCCCACGTATCGGCCCGACTCGATCGCGGCAAGAACGTCCTGGAAAAGCGCTTTGCTCGGAGACGAGTCCGCATCGACGAAGAGCAGCCATTCGCCCGAGGCCGCGCGCGCGCCGGCGTTTCGCGCGCGCGCAATCTGGTTTACCGGTTCGAAGACCACTGTCGCGTCCGCCGCATGCGCCAGCTCCGCCGTGCGGTCGGTCGAGTTGTTGTCGCATACGATGAGCTCGCCGGACCAGCCGCGCTGTCGGAACACCTCCATTGCGGCCCGGAGACGCTGCAACGTTTCGGCGATGAGGCGCTCTTCGTTGAACGCCGGAACGACAATCGACAGCTTCAGGCCGCGACCACGAAGTCGAACGCGCCCTCCCCTGATCTCGCGCTCTTGAGCTCGAGGTCACGGCGGTAGAGACCGTCGCGACTGTTGCTCGGATCGCCTGGAAAATAGAGCTGCGTGGTCAGGATCCGGCCGCCCTTTGGCTGGATCTTCAGGTGGTAATGGCGTGCGCGCCCGGGATACAGCGCCGGCACGATGGACTCGAAGTGGTAGCGCCCCTCGCTGTCGGTGAACTGATGCCCGCGGTAGCGGTAGCCGCGATTGTCGTACTCGCCGTCTTCGTCGGCGTGCCAGACATCGACCAGCGCGTTTGCGAGCGGCTGGCATTGCGGCGAAAGCACCCGGCCGCTGACGACGAAGGGCTGCGCCTTGCTTCCGGCCTCCGCGAGCGAGGTGCGAAGCGGGGAGCTCGGCGTGAAGAACGGTCCCTCGGTCTGGCTCGGCGTGACCACGCCGCAGGTCTGTGCAAGGCCTTCCAGGGGAATGAACAACGCGGCACCGAGCATGCGACGGCGAGTAAGGATCATGGCGGTCTCCTGCGTCCTTTGACCGAGGGCTCCACTCGCAAGTTTCGCACCAATCCTAGTCGCCCGGATCGTGGATGCGGCCGACGAATTTCCAGCCTTCAGCGGCCAGGTAGATGAAGGCGTAGCCGGTCGGTCCGTCCAGGTACACGGTCAAGGGCTGCTCGAGCCAGCGGCGCTCGAGCGGTCCTCGGCCTGCCAGCACGCGCGCAAGCAGCCCGGCGTGAATGGATGGGCTCTATACGGCGCCGGACCGCGACCAGATCACCCTCGCATCCATTCACCGCCGCAGCTAAACTGCCGGCCGGACGGGGAGGAGGGAATCGCATGAGTGAAATCAGGGAGTGCCTGCCGCCGGATCGTTATCCGCGCCGGCCGCGGGTGACGCTGCCGAAGGGGTCGATCGACACCCACGTCCACGTGTTCGCGCCCGGTTACCGGTTGTCGCCCGCGCGCGGCTACACCCCGCCTTACTCGACCCTCTCGGAGCTCCAGTACCTGCACGCAATGCTCGGCATCGAGCGAATCGTATTCACCCAACCCTCGGTCTACGGCACCGACAATTCGGCGATCCTCGACGCCATGGCAGTGCTCAATCGCGAGACGCCGGACCGGGCGCGCGCCGTGGTCGCGCTCGACATGAACGTTGGCGAAGACGAGCTCGCCGCGCTCGACGCCGCAGGCGTGCGCGGCGTACGGCTCAATACCGACAACAAGGGCGGCATGCCGATCCGGCTCGCCGACATTCCCGAGCTCGCCGCGCGCATCCGGCCCTTCGACTGGCACATCGAGTTCCTGTTTCCGGGGAACGACATCCTCGAGCTGATGCCGGTCTTCGACGCGCTCGCGGTGCCGATGTCGATCGCGCACTTCGCCTACCAGCCGGCCGCCGCGGGCGTCGTGGCTCCGGGTTTCAAGGCGCTGCTCGAGCTCGCGCGGCGCGGCAACACCTGGATCAAGATCTCGGGCGCCAACCGCGTGAGCGCGAACGACCTCCCGCCCTACGACGACGTGAAGCCGCTGGCGCAGGCCCTGATCGAGGCTGCGCCGGAGCGCATCCTTTGGGGCACCGACTGGCCGCACCCGAACAAGTATCTCGCCAACCCGAACGACGGCGACCTCGTCGACGCGCTCGGCGACTGGGTCGCCGACGGGACGATGCGGCGCAGGATCATGGTGGAGACGCCGGCCGCACTCTATCGCTTCTGACGAGCGTCAGGTAGGAAACCAGGGACACCGCCGCGCACACCGCGACCACGCTCGCCATGGCAAGCGCGCCCTCGCCTGGGATCCAGCCCACCGCCGCGCTCGCCACGACGCCGGTGAGCGCCTGGCTGAAGCCGAGCAGCGAAGCCGCGCCGCCGGCGCGGTCGCCGAAGGGCGCCATCGCCACTGCCGAGACGTTGGAGGCGATGAGGCCGAGGCTCGCCACGACGAAGAAGAGCGCCGCGAACACCGCGGCGAAGCCGCCCACGCCGGTGAGCGCGCTGGCGAGGAGCAGCGCCGCAGCCGCCGCCAGGGTGGTGACGCCCCAGCCAAGCACCTTGCGCGGGCCGCGCCCGTGCACCAGCCTGCGGTTCAGCTGCGACACCATGATGAAGCCGAAGGCGTTCACGCCGAAGTAGATGCCAAAGCGCTCGGCCGGGACGCCGAAGTACTGGATGAACACGAACGGCGCAGCCGCGAGGTACGAGAAGAACGCGCCGAACGAGAACATGAAGACGAGCGCCGGGCCGACGAACAGGCGGTGGCGGGCTAGCGGCAGCATGGCGGCGAGCGCGCCGCCGATCGAGACGCTGCGCGCGTGCACCGGGTGCGATTCGTCGAGGAGGAAGAACGCCGTGGCGATGCAAAAAAGCGCGTAGGCCGCGAGCAGCCAGAAGATCCAGTGCCACGACGCCGCGATCAGCAGCCAGCCGCCGGCGAGCGGCGCGAGGATCGGCGCCGCGCCCATCACCAGCATCATGAGGGAGAGCACCTGCGCCGACTGGATGGCGTCGAAGCGGTCGCGGATCACCGCGCGCACCACCACCATGATCGAGGAGCCGCCGAGCGCCTGCGCGAAGCGCAGCAGCACCAGGCCCTCGATATGCTGTGCGAGCGCGCATCCCGCGGACGCCACGGCAAAAAGGAACAGCCCGCCGAGCAGCGGCGGCTTGCGGCCGAAGCGGTCGCTGAGCGGACCCATCGCGAACTGGCCGAGCGCCATGCCGAGGAGGTACGCCGAGACGGTGTGCTGCACGCGCGCCGGCGTGGCGGCGAACTCCGCCTCGAGCATCGGCAGCGCCGGGAGGTACATGTCGAGCGCCAGCGGACCCAGCGCCATGATCGCGCCGAGGACGAGCGTGAGGCGCCCTACGCCGCCGAGCTTGCCGTCCGCTATCCCTTCACGCACAGGACCTGCTTGAGCGTATGCACCACCTCGACGAGGTCGGACTGGTTCGCCATCACCTCGTCGATGTTCTTGTAGGCGCCCGGGATCTCGTCGAGGACGCCCTTGTCCTTGCGGCAGACGACCCCTTGGGTCTGTCGAACCAAATCCTCGACCTTGAAGTTTTTTTGAGCCATGTTGCGGCTCATGCGCCGGCCGGCGCCGTGGGCGCAGGAGTGAAAGCTCTCCGGCGAGCCCTTGCCGCGCACGATGTAGCTGCGCGCGCCCATGCTGCCTGGAATGATGCCCAGGTCGCCGGCGCGCGCCCGGATCGCGCCCTTGCGCGTGAGCCAGACGTCCTCGCCGTAGTGGCGCTCGCGCTCGACATAGTTGTGGTGGCAGTTCACCGCCGCGCCCGTTACCTGGAACGCGGGCAGGTGCCGGCGCATCGCCTCGAGCACGAGGTCCATCATCTCCTCCCGGTTCGCGCGCGCGTAGTCCTGGGCCCAGCCCACCGCCTCGACATAGTCGTCGAAATGCCGCGCGCCCTCCGGAAAATAGGCGAGGTCCCGGTCCGGCAGCCGCAGCTGATTTCTCTCGGCGTCCCTCTTCGCGAGCTCGATGAAGTACGTGCCGATGGCGTTGCCGATGCCGCGGCTCCCCGAATGCAGCATCACCCACGCGCGGCCGGCTTCGTCCAGGCAGACCTCGATGAAGTGATTGCCGCCGCCGAGCGTGCCGAGCTGGTGCGCCCAGCTCGTGTTCTTCCCCTTGCGCTTTTGGATCCCCGGATGCCGGCCCAAGATCAAGGAGAGTTGTTTCTTGAACCTTTTCGCGGCATGGTCGCGGACGTCGCGGTCGTTGTGCTGCCCGAAGCCCACCGGCACGTCGCGGCTGATCTGGTTGAAGACCTTTCCCAGCGCCTTCTCGTCCAGATCGCTTGAAGTGAGGGAAAGCTGGGTCGCCATCATGCCGCACCCGATGTCGACGCCCACGGCGGCCGGGATGATGGCGCGCAGCGTTGGGATCACCGAGCCGACGGTCGCGCCGATGCCCAGGTGCACGTCGGGCATCGCCGCGACGTGATGGTGCACGATCGGCAGCTTCGAGACATTTACGAGCTGCGCGCGCGCCGCGGGCTCGAGCTCGCCGGTGTAGATCCTGACGGGGACGCCGCCTTCATTGATTTCCTGTCTTACCGGCATAGTTCACTCCGGCGTGATGCCGGCTGCCTGGATCATCTGCGTCCACTTCGGAAAGTCGGCCTTGTGAATGCGCGCGAACTCTTCCGAAGTGGTGCCGGTCGGCTCGAACCCGATATCGCGCCAGCGCGCGGCGATCTCGGGCGCGCGCGTCGCCTCGCGCAGCGCCGCCGACAGCTCGCTGACCACCGCCGGCCGCGTCCTGGCCGGCGCATACGCGCCGATCCAGGTCGTCAGCTCGAAGCCGGAGAAGCCCTGCTCGCCGAAGAGCGGCGTGTCGGGCAGGACGTCGCTCCGCTTCGAGCCGGTCGCGCCGAGCACCTTGACCTTGTGCGACACGAGGTGCGTGCGCGCCGTGCCCGTGTTCGCCCAGGCGAGGTCGAGCGCGCCGGCAAAGAGATCGAGGTGCGCGGCGGCCTCGCCCTTGTAGGGGACGTGCACGAGTTGCACTCCGGCCTGTCTTGCGAGCAGCTCGCTGAAAAGGTGCGGCGTCGAGCCGGTGCCCCACGTTCCGTAGGTCAAGCCGGCCGGCTTGCGCTTCGCGTAAGCGATGAGCTCGCGCAGGTCGCTGAAAGGGGCGCCCGCCGGAGCGATGAGCGCCGGTCCGTAGCCGACCGCAAGTTGCGACAGCGGCTCGAAGTCGCGGAACGGGTCGTAGGGGATGTTCTTCTGCACCACGACGTTGTTGATGTGGGTGAGCGACAGCGTGATCAGGAAGGTCGTGCCGTCGGGCGGCGCCTTGGCCACGAGGTCGGCGGCGAGCGTGCCGCTCGCTCCGGGCTTCGCCTCGACGATCACCGGCTGGCTCCAGCGCGCTCGCAGTCTCTCTGCGTACAGCCGCGCGATGATGTCCACGGGGCCGCCCGCGGTGCCGAAAGGCACGATCCGCACCGGCTTGCCCGGAAACGCCTGCGCCGCCGCGCCGCCTGCTATACAGAAAAGAATTGCAGTTAGAGCAAGGCGGAGTTTCACGACGTGCCCTCCAGGAGGTGCTGTCCCGCTTCGAGCCGCACGTAGGCCGAGGCCTCGTCGAAATGCACGCCGAGCGGATCGTCGCCCCTCGCCACCGCGTCCACCTGACGCTCGAGCAGGCGCCGCAGCGCGACGATGCCGCGGTCGCTGGTCCGCAGGTGCTCCTGCGAATGCAGGGTGATCGGACCCTGCCCGGTCTGCGCTTCCCAGTCGCCGGGAAAACGCTGGTGCTCTTCCTCCGTGAGCTCGCGCCAGAATTTGCCGTTCATTTTCGAGCGTCCGCGTCCGAGCTCGCCGCGCTCGGTGACGCGCCCCGCGGTATAGATGCGGAAGCTGGTGTCGTCGAGCGGCACGACCCAGCCGATCGACTCCACGCGGCCATAGCCCGCGACCCGCGGATTGGGCACGACGCGCAGCGTCGGCAGAACGGCCTCCGTGACGCGAACGAACACCTGGCCGTTCTCGAGCTTGCGCACGCTTTTCGACTTGACGCCCCGCGCGGTGGGCTCGAACTCGACCTGCGGCATCAGCCCCATCGCCGCCACGAACTGGGTGCCGCTGAAGCTCGCGTGCAGGATCGGCACGTGATAGGGGTCCATCAGGTTCTCGTAGTGCTGCAGCCAATTGCACGGCACGATGACCCCGCCGCCCGAGCCTATGCTGGTGTCGTCGGCATCGACGAGCTCGCCGCGCGCCAGTTCCTCGAGCGCGTCGTATTTCGGCAGCAGCGGCTTTTTCGCCGGCGGGCCCATGTATGCGAACACCAGGCCGTAGCGCTCCTCGAGCGGGTACCAGGGCTGGCGCGCGGTATGGCGGTGCTTCGCGCCCGCGTCGGGCTCGCAAGGCTGCTCGAGGCAGTGTCCATGCACGTCGTACAGCCAGCCGTGATAGCAGCAGCGGATGCCGCGCTCCTCCACGCGGCCGTAGTACAGCGTGGTGCCGCGATGGCAGCAGCGCGCGTGCACCAGCCCCGGACGGCCGGCGCCATCGCGAAACAGGATCAGGTCTTCGCCGAGAATCCGCAGGCGCCGCGGCGTCGTGCCGGCGTCCGATCCGAGCGCCACCGGATGCCAATAACGGCGCAGGAGCTCTCCCATGGGCGTGCCGCGCCCGACCTCCGTCAGCTTCGCATCGTGCTTCGAGGGCTCCATCTCGTACGCCGTCCCTTCGTCCACGGCCATGATTTTTCCTATTCGCCTTTTATCCCCGCTTCGCGGATTACGCGCGTCCAGAGCACCGTGTCGGCGCGGATCACGGCGGCGTAGTCCTCGGGCGTGCCGCCGCCGGGCTCGGCACCTGCGGCGGCGAGCTTCTCCCGCATTTCGGGAGCGTGCACGATCCGGGTCACTTCGGACGCGAGCCGCGTGAGGATGGGCGCCGGCGTGCCGGCGGGCGCGAGCAGCCCGTACCAGAGGTTCACCACGTAGCCCGGTACGCCGGCCTCGTCGACGGTCGGGACGTCGGGCAGCTCGGGAGAGCGCGTCTTGCCGGTCACGCCGAGCGCTCGCAGCCTCCCCTGCTTGATGTGCGGCAGCACCGGCGGGATGCCCACGATCGCGAGCTGCACCTGCCCGCCGGCGAGGTCGTTCACGGCGGGACCGGTTCCACGGTAAGGCACGTGCGTAATGTCGATGTGCGCCATCGACGCGAAGAGCGCGACCGCGACGTGAGCGCTGCTGCCCGGACCGCTCGAGGCGTAATTGAGTTTGCCGGGTTGGGCACGCGCAAGCGCGATGAGCTCCTTCACCGTCTTCGCGGGCACCGACGGATGCACCACCAGCACATTCGGCGCGTGCGCCATCAGGCTGACCGGCGCGAAATCGCGCGCGGTGTCGTAAGGCACCTTCACCAGCACCGGATTCATGATCAGGCTGCCGGGACCGGCGGAGAGCAGCGTATAGCCGTCGGGCGGAGCCTTCGCCACCGCGTCGGTACCGATGTTGCCGCCGCCGCCGGGCCGGTTGTCGATCACCACCTGCTGGCCGAGCGCTTCGCCGAGCCTGAATCCGATCAGCCGCGCGATGATGTCGTTCGGGCCGCCGGGCGAGAACGGCACGACCATGCGTACCGGCCGCGCAGGATAGGACTGCGCTTGTGCTACTGCGATGCAGCATCCCAGTGTCATCCCGATAAGGAGACGGATGCGGAGGCTGACAATCGCGGGGAGTTGTTTCATAGTCTGGCGGATTCTAAAGGGGTAGCCCGATGAAAACCGCCGCGATCGCCGCGTTCGTCTTCCTTTCCGCCATGCCCATCCAGCCAGCAGCCGCGCAGCCCGCCAGTCAGCTCGCCACCGAGGAATTCATGATCCCGGCCGCCGACCCGGGCGTGCAGCTCTACGTGCGCAACAAGCACCCGCGCGGCGCGAGCCGGTTCAGCGCCGACAACATCGTCCTTTTCGTCCACGGCGCGACCTATCCGGCCTCGACCTCGTTCGACCTGCAGCTCGACGGCCTCTCCTGGATGGACTACATCGCGAGCCGCGGCTACGACGTCTATCTCGTCGATCTGCGCGGCTACGGCAAATCGACGCGGCCGCCCGAGATGGACCAGCCGGCCGAGCGCAACGCGCCGATCGTGCGCACCGACACCGCGGCGCGCGACTACGGCGCGGCGGTCGATTTCATCCTGAAGCGCCGCGGCGTGGCGAAGCTGAACGTGCTCGGCTGGTCCTGGGGCACCGCGATCACCGCGCTCTACACCTCGCAGAACAACGCCAAGGTGAACCGCCTGGTGCTGTACGCGCCGGTCTGGCTGCGTGAGACGAAGTCGCTCACCGACGCGGGCGGCGCGCTCGGCGCCTACCGCCAGGTCACGGTCGAGGCCGCGCTCAAGCGCAAGGCCGCCGGCATCCCCGAGGGCAAGAAGCCGATGCCCGACGCGTGGGCGGACGAATGGGTACGTGCCACGTTCGCGAGCGATCCGGTCGGCGCCAAGGCCAACCCGCGCTTCGTGCGCGCGCCGAACGGCGTGGTGCTCGACACGCGCGAGTACTGGTCGGCCGGCAAGGCGCTTTACGATCCGGCCAACATCCGCGTGCCGACGATGCTCGTCCTCGCCGAGTGGGACGCCGACACCCCGATCTACATGGCGCAGGCGCTCTTTCCGAAGCTGGTCAACGCCGATCCGAAGCGGCTCGTCGTCATCGGCGAGGGCACGCACAGCGTGCTGATGGAGAAGAACCGCATGCAGCTCTTCCGCGAGGTGCAGCTCTTTCTCGACGAGCGCTCGCCCTACTGATCAGCGCAGCCCGAGTAGCCTCGCCGCGTTCTCCTTGAGGATGAGCGGCCGCACCTCCGGCTTGATGGCGAGCTTGTCGAAGTCCGCCATCCACCGCTCCGGGCTCATCACCGGGTAGTCCGAGCCGAACAGGATCTTGTCCTTGAGAAGCGTGTTCGCGTACTGGACCAGGATCGGCGGAAAGTATTTCGGCGACCAGCCCGAAAGGTCGATGTAGACCTGCGGCTTGTGCGTCGCCACCGAGAGCGCTTCCTCCTGCCAGGGAAACGACGGATGCGCGAGCACGATCGGCATGTCGGGAAAATCGACCGCCACGTCGTCGAGCAGCATCGGGTTGGAGTACTTCAGGCGGATTCCCGCGCCGCCCCGCGTGCCGGCGCCGACGCCGGTCTGCCCGGTGTGGAAGAGCGCCGGCAGCTTCGCCTCGGCGATCACTTCGTAGAGCGGGTAGGCCATCCGGTCGTTCGGAAAAAAATCCTGCACCGAGGGATGGAACTTGAAGCCCTTGACCTTGTATTCCTCGATCAGCTTTCTCGCGGCGCGCACCCCGTCGGCGCCGCGATGCGGATTGACGCTGGCAAAGGGGATCGCGACGTCGGCGTGCTGGTGCGCGAGCTCGGCGATCTCCTCGTTGGTGATCTTGCGGCTCGAGCTTTTCTCGCCGTCCACGCTGAACACGACGAAGGCCATCTTGAGCCGGCGGTACATTTCGGCCATCTCGGGAACCGTCTGGTGCTGCGGCTGGTAGCGGAAATAGCGCCCCATCGCCGCCTGCGCCTCGTTCGGCGCGTCGTCGACCTGCAGCGCCGACTTCCACGCGTGCGTGTGAACGTCGATGGCAACGAGGTTATCGAGATTCATGGCGGGCAAGGACGCGGGCAAACACCTCGCGATCGATGTTTCCGCCGGAGAGCACCGCGGCCACCTTGCGGCCGGCAAGCCTCGCGCGCTCCTTGCGGATGGCGGCGAACGGCGCCGCGCCGGCGCCCTCGGCGCAATTGTGCGTGCACTGGAAAAGGATGGCGATCGCCTGCGCCACCTCGTCGTCGGTGACTTCGACGATCCGGTCGACGTAACGCCACAGCAGTTCGAGCGCCTCGGGCTCCGGCGTGCGGCACGCCATGCCGTCGGAGAGCTGCGTGGTCACTTCGGCATCCACGGCTTTTCGCTCCTTGAACGACTTCGAGTAGGCGGGGGCCTGGGAGGAGACGACACCAACGATCTCGGTCGACAACCCGAGCGCATTGCGCGCCGCGATCGCGGCGCATACGCCCGAGCCCAGGCCGATCGGGACATAGAGCGTGTCGATCTCCGGCGCGGCACGGAAAAGCTCGAGGCTCGCGCTCGCGACGCCGGTCACGAGGAGCGGATGAAACGAGGGCACCATGAACAGGCCCTTCTCCTCGGCGAGCGATTCCGCGTGGAGCCGCGCCGCCTGGAAGTCCTCGCCATGCTCGATCAGCTCGGCGCCGAGCGCACGCATTGCGGCGTTCTTTTCGACGCTGTTGCCGTGGGGCACGACGATGGTCGCGCTCATGCCGTACTGGCGCGCGCACAGCGCGACCGACTGCCCATGGTTTCCCCGCGTTGCCGCAATCACCCCGTTTGTTTTTCGTAGTTGAGAGAAGTAAACCAGCCCGCCGCGGAGCTTGAACGCACCCACCGGCGTGTGGTTCTCGTGCTTCAGCCACACGTCGGTGCCGGTGTGCTCGCACAGGAGCGGCCAGCGGTATTGCGGCGTCGGAGGCATGGCACGGTATACGGTTTCCGCCGCGGCTTCGATCTCGGCGAGCGTGGGGAGGTTCATGCGCGGATTGTCCTTGCGCTCGGCGGATCGCGGTAGAGCTCCTCCACCAGCGCTGCGCGCCGAGCGAGCACCGCACGCTGGTTGAGCGAGCCTTTGTCGGTCATTTCGCCCGCGTCCAGCGAGGGCGGCTCCTCGAGCACCATGGCGCGCACGATCCGGTTCGAGCTTCCCGTGCTCAGGCTCGCCAGGGCGGCGAGACGGCGCCCGAGCTCCTCCCTTGAGGTTTCTTGCGAAAGAAAAATCAAGGCCCCGACCTCACCGCGCCCTTCGCCGGTGACCACCACGTCGCGCACGAGCGGCGCGAAGTGCTCGAGAAATCGCGCGCGCAGCGGTCCGACATGGACGAAAGTGCCGCTCGTCAGCTTGAAGTCCTCGGCAATGCGGCCGCGGAAGAGCAGGCCCGCCTCCGGTTTCTTGTCATCTGCAAATACAAAAGAGTCTCCGAGGCGGTAATAGCCTTCCTCGTCGAAGGCCCTGGCAGTCAGCTGCGGCTGGCGCCAGTAGCCGGGCGTGATTCCCGGCCCCTTCACGCGCATCTCGAGCTTGCCCTCGATCGGCACGAGCTTCGCCTCGACGCCGGGCGGGGGCAGGCCCATGTTGCTCACGTCGTCGGTCGGCCACATGCGCCCCATCGCGTGCGGCGCGGTCTCGGTGGCGCCGAATCCGGTGAGGAACGGAATGGTTTCTCCGCAGGTGCGGTAGGCGAGCTCGTTGTACTCGTCGAACACGCGCTGGGGCAACGGGGCGGCCGCGAACCACAGCACCTTCAGTCGGCTGAAAAAGTTTTTTCTAAGGTCAGAATCGGAATGGAAATACGGTAAAAGCGCTTCGAATCCTCTGGGCACGTTGAAGTACCAAGTCGGCGCGATCTCGCGCAGGTTCTTCACCGTGGTCTCGATCGCGCCCGGCAGGGGCTTGCCGTCGTCGATGTAGTAGGCGCCGCCGTTGTAGAGCACCATGCCGAAGCCCTTGTTGCCGGCCGCGGTGTGATGCCAGGGCGCCCACTCGACGAGCACCGGCGGCTCGTCCTGGAAATAGGCGAACATCGTGGCCGCGAGCTTCTGGTTCGAGCACCACATCCGCTGGGTATTGATCACCGCCTTCGGCATCCCGGTGGAACCCGAGGTGAACAGGAATTTCGCGATCGTATCCGGGCCGACCATGGCATGAGCCGCGTCGAGCGCCGCCGAGACGGGCCGCTCCTTCGGCTCGAAAATCACCTCGACGTCGCGCGGCACGACCGCGTCGATCGCCTTGCGGAAAGCGGCGCGGTCCGAGGCGAACACGAGTCCCGGCGTCATCAGCTCGAAGATCGAGCGCAGCTTGCCGAAGTCGCCCGAGGCGAGCGAGTAGGCTGGCGCGACCGGCGTGTAGGGCACACCTGCGTACAGCGCGCCGAGCTCGAGCAAGGCGTGCTCGAGGTCGTTGCCCGAAAGTACGACGAGAGGACGCTCCGCCGAAAGTCGCTGCTCGAGAAGGTATTGCCCCACCCTGCGTGCGCGCTCGCGCGCCTGTCCGTAGCTCAGGGTGCGCCATCCGGCGCCGTCGCGCTGCGCAAGGAACAGCCTCCCAGGAGCTTCCGCCGCCCAGAAGTCCAGGCGCTCGGTGAGCTTGCGGGGATACGGGCCGAGCGCGTGCGGCGAGCGCAGCAGCACGCAGCCGTCGGCGCGCCGCTCGACGAGGATGTCGGTGGGACCGAGACGAACGCGGCGCGTCTGACGAGCAGTGGCGCCCATCCATCGAATTCTATAGGCGCTGGCGCAGTATGCTGCTCACGAGGTGGTGCGCGATTTGCTGCGGGGTGCGCTTCCCCGGGCGGTACCAGACGCGCGTCCAGTTGATGGCGCCAAGCAGCGTGAGGCGCAGCAGGCTGCGGTCCACGCTGGGCGCCAGCGGCAGCGCCTGGATCAGCTTGCGGAAGCGCAGCTCGTACGCCTGGCGCTCGCGGTTGAGACGGCGCTGCAGGCGCGAGCTCTCCATATGGAACAGGCTCGCCGAGGTGACCGCGACCACGTCGGTGCGCTCGACCAGCTCGGTGAGGTGCGCGCCGATCGCCGCCTCGAGGCGGTCCCAAGGCTCGGTCTTCCCCTCAAGGGCGCGGTCGACCACCTCGTTCAGGTGCAGAAAGCCCTGCGCGTGCACGCTGACGAACAGGTCTTCCTTGGACCGGAAGTGGTGGTACATCGAGCCGGCGAGGATGCCGGCCGCGGCACAGATCTCGCGCAGCGAGGCGCCCTGGTAGCCCCGCGCGCTGAAGATCTTCGCCGCGGCGGCGATCAGCTCCTCGCGCCGCGGGTGGCTGCCGGAGCCGTTCGCGCCGGCGCGCGCGCCCGCTCGGACAATGAGGCGCCGGCTGATGGTGGCGCGGCGCAGGCGCGCGCGCTGCGACTCCGACAGCGCCGCACGGCCTCGTCTCAGCCGGTCGTAGCTGGTGGCGAGGCCGTGCTGCTTCCAGATCGTATGCACGGCCGTGGCCGACAGTTGAATCCCGCGCCCCCGCAGCTCACGCGCGGCGCGCACCTTGCCCATCTCCGGCCGCTCCCGCGCGAGCGCCAGTGCGGCGGTCTTCGCGTTACGCGCGGTACTCAATCCCTGTCGTGGTGGCCATGATGCTGGCCATGGTGATGACCGTGATCAGGATCCACGTGGCACTCGAAGCTGTCAGCGAGCTCGATACTGCCGGTTCCCTTGTACTTCGCGTACGCCGGATAGGGACAAAGCTGGCGGGTGCGGCCGGGGAATGGCGTCCCGGCGGCCGGCGCGGTGCCGAGAATCGTGTCGGGCGCGTTGCCGTTCTCGACCCAGTCGACCAGCGGCGAGAAGGCGTCGATGGTGCTGGTGGCCGGCCCGCCGCCGCAGTGGTTGGCCCCGGGCATCATGAACAGGCGGGCGAAGTCCTGCGTCTTCTCGAAGCCGCCCTGCCCTTCACCTCCCATTACGCGGCTCATCTCCGTGTACCAGTTCACCATGTCCTGCGGCGAGAAGGGGCCGCCGGTCTGCGGCTGCCAGATGATGAGCTTGCCGCCGCGCCGTTTGAAGGGCGACAGGTCGGTGTCGTCGACGTTGAGCAGCCTCGTATCGGACAGCGGGAAAGCCGCGCTGTGCCCGAAGATGCTGGCGGCGAAGGTGTCGAAGTCGTAGTTCATCACCAGGTTGGCCAGGCCGTCGTTCGCCGTCGGCGCCGGCAGGATCGGCGGCGTGGCGAACAATAGCGGCAGCGCCCCGCCGCCCAGGCTGGCGAAGCTGAGCGCGCCGTTCGCGGCGTTGGTGACGTGCGGCACGAAGTTCGGGTTGTACGTGCCCACGTTCCAGACGCGCCAGCCGCCGTTGATGTTCGTCGCCGTCGGCGTGTTGCAGTCCGCCGTGCTGGTGCAGCCGGCGATGCCCGCGTCCCACATCCACGGCGCGTACTGGGGCTTGCCTCTGGAAGTGGGCGCGCCCGACGCGTAGATGTTCAGGATGGCGTCGACCTGGTCCGAGGCGAGGCAGGCCGGGGTCTTGTCCGCCGTGCAGCGCAGTGCATCGAGCTTCGGCTTGACGCGGCGCGTAGTGCACGCCTGCGAGTTACTGACCATGCCGTCGGCAACGCCGTCGAGCGCGTCGCAGGCGTCGAGGATCGCCTTCGAGATCAGCTGCAGGTCCTGGTTGGTGAACGTATTGTTGGCGTACGGCACGCCGAAGCCGGAGATCAGGTCGCGCGTGCGCGCCACCGACGCGAGCTGCTGGCCGGTAAACATTGCCCACACGCCGACCTTGGTGATGCGAAACGCCGGGTCGCCCGAAACCGAACCGTCGAAGTGCGACGGCAGGCGCTGCGTGACCATCATCGCCTCGCGCCCGCCCATCGAGCAGCCTTCGAAGTAGGCGTACTGCGGCCGCTCGTCGTAGTACATCTCGACGAGCTTTTTGGCGGTTCGAGTGGTGACGTCGATGGCGTTATAGGCGAAATCGACCCGCGCCAGATAATCGGTGCCGAATGACGCGGTGCCCCCGGCGAGCGGGTCACTGTTGACGGCGTTGCTGTGGCCGGAATCGTTCGCCGCCGCGGCATAGCCCTGGCGCAGGCGCGCGGTGGTACCCGGCACGCTGCCGTCCGTGCCGCCGCCGCCGGGCATGTGGAACTTGCTGTTCCAGGCATCGGGTAGCCGTGCCTGCCAGTTGATGGCGTACGTGTAGCGGCTGACGGGCGCGCCGGGGCTGGTCTCGGCGCCGACGCGCCCGGCGTTGATCGTGCCGACGACCAGGCAGTGGGCCGGAACGGTTGCGTTGGCCGCAACGGGCGTAGCCGAGGTGACGACCGTATTCGGCACGGGAAGCGCCGCAGCGGGGAACGACCCGAGGCTGCACGCGGCCGATGGCGCCTTGGCGCGGGCGACCTTGAGGCCGGCGACCGCGCGCCGCTCGCCCCGGTTCTTGAACACCTCGAGTGAATTGATGCCGGGCAGGAGGCCCGCCACTGTTCCGGTGAGCACCCCCGGCTCGGTCTCGGAAAGCGCCGAGGTCGCGTCGTGACCGTTCACGCGAACGACCGCCTTGCGCAGCGCCGCGCTCGACTGGGCGCTCACCCGGATCGGCACGCTGTCTGCCGCAGTAAAGACCGGGTCCGGGGTGTTGAGGCTCTGGATGGCGTAGCCGTCGTCGCTGCGGCCTTCCTCGTGGGCAAGCGCGCTGCCGGAGAAAACGACGCAGGCGACCGCAAGAAATCGAAGCGAGCGTTTCATTGCACCCCCTCCTCTCAGGGTCCGATCTAACGATCGTTAGGCAGGTTGACGCTACTCCCGCCGCGAGCAGCGTGTCAAGGTTGCGCGGGCGCGCGATCGTTGACCGTTGGTTATGAATCGTCTATAACCTTGCGCCTCACGGGAGGAGTCATGGACCGCAGAACATTCAACAGAAACATTGCGGTAGCCGGCGCGGCTGCAGCGCTTTCTCCGTTCGCGCTTGTTCCGAGCTACGTCCGCGCCCAGGCGCAGAAGCTGCGCGTCGGGGTGATCCTGCCGCGCTCGGGCTATCTCAGCTTCATCGGCCAGTCGTGCCAGAAAGGCGCGGACCTCGCCCCGGGCGTGCTGAAGGAGATGCTCGGCGTCGACCTCGAGCTGATGAACGCCGATTTCGAGTCCAACGTCGACACGGCGCGCACGCGGGCCGAGCGGCTGATCCAGGAAGGCGCCAACGTCCTGGTCGGCCCCTTCGACTCCGGCGCCGCCGCCGCCATCGCCCAGGTGGCCGAGCAACGCGGCGTGCCCTTCGTCATCAACATCGCCGCGGCGCCGCAGATCACCGAGCAGGGCTACAAGTTCGTGTTTCGGAATTTCCAGACCGCGGGCGACATCGTGCGCAACGGCCTCGCGCTCATCGGCGATCTCTTCCAGGCGACCAACACCGTGCCGCGCACGGCGGTGTTCATGCACGTGAACGACACCTTCGGCCAGGCGATGGCCAAGGGCATCGGCGCGTTCATGCCGAAGATGACCCAGCTGCCCTTCAAGATCGTCGACACCATTTCCTACGACCCCGCGGCGAAGGACCTGACCGTGGAGGTTTCGAAGGCGAAGGCTTCGAACGCCGACTTCGTCCTGCTCGTGTGCCGCCTGAACGACGCCATCCTCCTGCGCCGCGAGATGGTGAAGCAGCGCTGGAACCCGATGGGCATCGTGAGCCCCGGCTCGCCCGGGATGTACGAGGAGCAGTACTTCAAGGCGCTCGGCAAGCTCTCGGAGCACGCGATCTCCAACGTGCCCTGGTACAACCCGAACGCCAACCTCACCAAGGTGGTCGAGAAGGCCTTCCTCAAGCAGAACCCGAAGGACAAGCTCGTGTTCCACGGGCTCAACGCCGGCTTCACTTTCGAGGCGCTGCTCATCGCCGCGGACGCGTTCAAGCGCGCCAAGACCACCGATCCCAAGGCGCTTGCCGACGCCATCCGCCAGACCAACATCACCGACAAGATGACGCTCGGCGGGCCGATCAAGTTCAACGAGAAGGGCCAGGTCGAGGGTATCGGCTCGGCCTGCGTGCAGAACCGCAACCTCGTCCCGACCGTGGTGCTGCCGGCCGGCGCGGCCACGGCGAAGCCGATCTTTCCCGTTCCGGAATACAAGAAAACCTAATCTGGCGCCCGAGCTCGTCCTCAACGTCGTAATCGCGGGCGTCCTCACCGGCCTGGTCTACGGCCTGATGGCGCTCGGCCTGTCGGTGATCTTCGGCGTGGTGCGGGTGGTGAATTTCGCCCACGGCGAGATGATGACGGTGGCGATGTACGCCGCCACCGCGCTTTTCGCCGCGTTCAGGCTCGACCCGTTCCTCGCGGTGCTGCCGGTGGCGGCGACGTTCTTCCTCCTCGGCTACGCTTTGCAGGCGGGAATCATCAACCCGTTCATCACGCGCCCCGAGCACTCGCAGTTCATGCTGCTCGTGGCGGTGGCGATCATCCTGGTGAACGCGCTGCTCATCGTCTTCGGACCCGACGCGAGGAACGTGCAGGTCGACTACCAGCTCGAGTCGTATGAGCTTGGGAAGCTGCTCATCGACAAGGCGCGGGTCTTCGCCGCGGCGCTCGCCGTCGTTGCAGCTTTGCTCCTCTTTTCATTCTTTCGCTTCACGTTGACGGGGAAGGCGATTCGCGCCTGTGCCGACAACTATCTCGGCGCCCGGGTGGTCGGCCTCAACGTGAAGCACCTGTACGCGCTGACCTTCGGCCTGGGATCGGCCTGCGTGGCGGTCGCGGGCTGCGCGCTTGTGCTGCTGGTCGACGTGACGCCTGGCCTCGGCCCCTACTACACGCTCCTCGCTTTCGTCATCGTGATCGTCGGCGGGCTGGGATCGATGGGAGGAGCGCTTCTAGGCGGCGTGCTGATCGGCGTCTCGGAAGCGGTGGCGGGACTCTTCATCGCGCCTTCGGCGAAGAGCATGTTCAGCTTCGGCCTGCTCATCCTGGTGCTGCTGCTGCGCCCGCAGGGCCTGCTCGGGAAAAAAGCTTGATCCGCGCCCAGATCGGCCTCGCCGCCCTGTTCCTGCTCCTCATCATTTTGCCCCTTTTCGCGGGCGCCTACGCGCTCTCGGTCGCAACGCTGATCCTTTACTTCGCCTACACCGGCCAGGCATGGAACGTGATGATGGGCTTCGCCGGGCAGCTCTCGCTCGGCCATTCGCTCTACGTCGGCGTCGGCGCGTACGCGGCGGGTGCGATCTTCTTCCACTACGGCATCGGCCCGTGGGCCGGGCTGTGGGTGGCGATCCTGCTGTGCGTGGCGCTCGGCATGGCGATCGGCTTTCTCGCCTTCCGCTTCGGCATCTCGGGGGTGTATTTCGCGCTCCTCACCATCGCCTTCGCCGAGTTCACGCGCATCGGCTTCGACCATCTCGACTGGGTCGGCGGCCCGGGCGGCATGTTCCTGCGCGTGGCGCAGCGCGACACCTGGGACATCGCCAATTTCCGCGGGCCGCCGCTCATGTACTACTACGTGATCCTCGCCCTTGTCTCGTTCGCCTTCGTCCTCTGCCATTTCCTGTTGAAATCCAAGGCCGGGTACTACTGGCAGGCGATCCGCGAAAACGAGGAGGCGGCGCAGGCCCTGGGCATCAACACCTTCCGCTGGAAGGTGTACGCGGTCGCGCTGAGCTCGGCGATGACCGCGGTGGCGGGGGTGTTCTTCGCGTTCTACTACAACAACCTCTTCCCCGAGCAGATCTTCAACATCAGCCGCTCGATCGAGATCATCCTCGGGCCGATCATCGGCGGCCTCGGCACGCTCTTCGGCCCGATCCTCGGCGCGGCGGTGCTGACGCTGCTCTCCGAGGGCATCACCGAGCTCATCGCCGCGCTCGGCTGGGAGATTCCGGGCGTGAAGCAGGTGTTCTACGGCGTCGTGCTGCTCGCCGTGGTCATGTTCCTGCCCCACGGCATATGGCCCGCGCTCGCACGAAGATTGAAGCTCAATGCTTGAGGTGAAGAACATCTCGAAAGCGTTCCGCGGCCTGCGAGCGGTGCGCGACGCCTCGTTCACGGTACCCGAAGGCGACATCAACGGCCTGATCGGCCCGAACGGCGCCGGCAAGACCACGATCTTCAACGTCATCGCGGGCGTGTACCCGCCGGACTCGGGGGAGATTTTCTTCTGCGGGAAAAGAATCGACCGGCTGCGCCCGGACCAGGTGTGCGCCGCGGGCGTGGGCCGCACCTTCCAGATCGTGAAGCCCTTCGCCGGACTTTCGGTGCTCGACAACGTCATCGTCGGCGCCTTGCACAGGGAGCGCGGCGTCGCCTCGGCCCGCGCCCACGCCGTTTCCATCCTGGAGAAGCTCAGGCTCGGCTCCAAGCGCGACCTGCCGGCATCCTCGCTCACCCTGCCCGACCGCAAGCGCCTCGAGGTGGCGCGCGCCCTCGCTACGCGGCCGCGCCTGCTGCTCCTCGACGAGGTCATGGCGGGGCTCAGGCCGACCGAGTGCGACGAGATGGTCGAGGTGTTCCGCAGCCTCAACCGAAGCGAGGGCCTCGCCATCCTCCTCATCGAGCACGTGATGCGCGCCGTCATGGCGCTCGCCAAGCACATCGGCGTGCTGCATCACGGCGAGGTCATCGCGCGCGGCACTCCCGCGGAGGTGGTGCGCAACCCGGCGGTGCTCGAGTGCTACCTGGGCGAGGAGACCCAGGTTTGAAATGCTGAAAATCGAGAACCTGGACCTGTTCTACGGCGACGCCCAGGCGCTCGACGGCGTTTCCCTCGAGGTGCCGCAGGGCGAGATCGTCGCGATCGTCGGCGCGAACGGCGCCGGCAAGTCTTCGCTCATCCGCACGATCGCCGGAATCGAGCGGCCGCGCGCCGGGACGATCCGCTTCAGGGACCGGCGCATCGACGGCCTCGAGCCGCACCAGATCTGCAACCTCGGCATCGGCCAGGTCGCCGAGGGGAGGCAGGTGTTCCCTTCGCTCTCGGTGCTCGAGAACCTGCAGATGGGCGCGCTGCTGCCGCGCGCCCGGCCCGCCGCACGGCAGGCGCTCGAAGACGCCTTCGCCATGTTCCCGCGCCTCGCCGAGCGCCGCGATCAGCCCGCCGGCACGCTCTCGGGCGGCGAGCAGCAGATGCTCGCGATCGGCCGCTGCCTCGCCGGCCAGCCCGAGCTCATCATGTTCGACGAGCCCTCGCTCGGCCTCGCTCCGCTCGTGGTGCAGGACGTGCTGCATTCC
>DATMJC010000132.1:0-3046 GCA_035554435.1 Burkholderiales bacterium
CTTGATTTTCAGGTGATAGGCGGTGAAGAGAGCGGCCATCGCGATCGACTGGTCGACCCGGGTGAAGACGCGGTTCAGGAAATCCTGCTCGAGGTTGAGCGGCTGGGTCTGCTCGGCCTCCCGGCAGATCCGGTCCATCGCCTCGATGGTCTCGACCGGATAGAGTCCGCTCGCGCTCTCGGCTGACAGCATCACCGCGTCAGTGCCGTCGAGCACGGCGTTGGCCACGTCGGACACCTCGGCGCGCGTCGGCACCGGGCTCGAGATCATCGACTCCATCATCTGCGTCGCGGTGATGGTGAGCTTGTTCTGCTCGCGCGCCAGGCGAATCATCTTCTTCTGCAGCGCCGGCACCGAGGCGTCGCCGACCTCCACCGCCAGGTCGCCGCGCGCCACCATGATGCCGTCGGAGCCGCGCATGATGTCGAGCAGCGCCGCCTCGCCCACCGCTTCGGCACGCTCGATCTTGGCGATCAGGAACGCCTTGCCGCCCGCGGCGCGCATCAGCTCACGCGCCATGTACATGTCGGCGCCGCTCTTGGGAAACGAGACCGCGAGGTAATCGGCCTGGATCTTGGTCGCGGTCCTGATGTCCTCCATGTCCTTCGAGGTGAGCGCCGGCGCGGTCAGCCCGCCGCCCTGGCGGTTGATGCCCTTGTTGTTGGAGAGCACGCCGCCGTGGCGCACCACGGTGTGCACCTCCTCGCCGCGCACGTCGGTGACGTCTAGCACGATCTTGCCGTCGTCGAGCAGCAGCACCGCGCCCGCCTCGACGTCGCGCGGCAGCTCCTTGTAGTCGAGGCCGGCGCGGTCGTGGTCGCCGATCTCGATGCCGGCGTCGAGCACGAAGCGCTGGCCCTTCTCCAGGCTGATCCTGCCTTCCTTGAACTTGCCGACGCGGATCTTCGGTCCCTGCAGGTCGCACAGGATGGCGACGGTGCGCCCGACCTTGCTCCCGATCTCCTTGACCAGCGCAGCGCGCTTCAGATGATCGTCGGCGGTGCCGTGCGAGAAATTGAGGCGCACCACGTCGACCCCGGCGCGCACCATTCTTTCGAGAATTGCGGGCTCCGACGACGCTGGACCGAGCGTCGCCACGATCTTAGTAGAACGGAACATGACCTAGCCAGTGTAGCAAATACAATGCCTCAAGCTTCCGAATCGCTGTGACTGCCGCGTCGAGACGACTTTCCTATGCGTCGTTTTTTCGCGCCGCGGCGCGGCGCTGAAACAGCACCCAGCTCGTGGCGATGTACTTGTCGCCGCCCTTCGGCATGTTGCCGCGGTGCGTGTGGGTGAAGGCGGTCGGAGCGATGAGGAGCGAGCCGGTCCTGGGCACGATCTTGCGGCGCTGGTACAGAAACTCGGTTTCCCCTTCGCTGAAGCTGTCGTTGAGGTAAATCGTCCACAGCACGACGCGGTGCAGCGACTCCGCCTGATCCTCAGGGTCCGGATGCAGCTCGCAATGCCAGTACGGATAGGCGCCGCTGTCTGCGAAGTACTTCTGCAGGTTGATGGTCCCGGGGCGGAAGAGGTTCATCACCACGGCGTCGAGCAGCCCGTCGTCGAGCTGCGCGAAGGCTTCCGCGTCGAGCGTGACCGGCGCGCCCCCGCCGGGGGGCGCGAGCTGGAAGCGCGAGGTCGCGAGCGCCACATGCGCGTAGCGCCTCAGATAGCGTTTGAAGCCTGGGAGCACGGCATTGATCAACAGCTGCTGCGCGTCCGCCCAGCCCGGGTGCTCGTTCAAGTGAATATCCCAGCTGTCCTTTACGGAGACATCGACGCCGCCGCCCGTGAAGCCGCGCCGCGCAAGACCGCTCGTCTCGAAGCGCTGGATGAGCGCACGGCAAGCCTCGGGCTCGAGCGCGTTGTCGTAGATCTCGATAAAGTCCACAGCTAGTCGCCGATGTGCAGCACCAGCTCGCGCGCGGAGCCGCGCCGCCGGTGCTCCCACAGATATATCCCCTGCCACGTGCCCAGCGCAAGGGTGCGATCGGCCACGGGAATCGAGAGCGACGTCGCCGTAAGCGCGGCACGGATATGCGCGGGCATGTCGTCCGGACCCTCGGTGTCGTGCGTGTAGAACGGATCGCCCTCCGGCACGAGCCGGGCGATCCAGCGCTCCAGGTCGTGTTTCGCCGACGTGTCCGCATTCTCCTGGATCACCAGGCTCGCCGAGGTGTGGCGCACGAAGACGGTGCACAGGCCCTCGCTGACGCTTGAGTCGGTGACGAAGGATTGAACCTTCGAGGTGATGTCGTACAGCCCCTGGCCGCGCGTCTCGACGCTGAGCTGCCTAACCATTCGCGCGGGCTTCGAGGGCCGCCACCGCGGGAAGTGTCTTGCCTTCCAGGAACTCCAGAAACGCGCCGCCCGCGGTCGAAACGTAGTCGACTTTGTCCGCGATGCCATACTTGTTGATCGCGGCCACGGTGTCGCCACCGCCCGCGATGGAAAACCCCTTCGCGCCGGCGACGGCGCGCGCCAGCGTCTGCGTCCCCTGGGCGTACGGCTCCTTTTCGAACACGCCGACCGGGCCGTTCCACACGATGGTCCCGGCCTTCGCGAGCTCCGCCGCGTAGGCCTGCGCGGTCTCCGGCCCGATGTCGAGGATCATGTCGTCCGCCGACACGGAATCCACGGACTTGGCCTTTGGCGCGGGGTCGTCGAGACTTTTGCCTACTACAACGTCGGTGGGAAGAGGAACCTTCCCCATGGAAAGAATTCGCTTCGCGTCGCCGACGAGATCGGCCTCCGCAAGCGATTTTCCGATCGGCTTGCCTGCGGCGAGGAGAAACGCGTTGGCGATGCCGCCGCCGACGATCAGGCGATCCACCTTCTTCGCCAGCTCCTCCAGCACCGAAAGCTTGGTCGACACCTTCGAGCCGCCGACGATGGCGACGAGCGGCCGCGCCGGGTTGGCGAGCGCCTTGCCGAGCGCGTCGAGCTCCGCCGCCATGAGCGGGCCGGCCACCGCGACCGGCGCAAAGCGCGCCGCGCCGTGTGTCGTAGCCTCCGCGCGGTGAGCAGTGCCGAAGGCATCGTT
>DATMJC010000133.1:0-7194 GCA_035554435.1 Burkholderiales bacterium
CCGAACTGGGCGGTAAACAGCTACGGCGACGTGAGAACCGTCCTCGACCATCTCCAGGAGATGAAGCTGGAGGCGTCCGTGATCGAGCGCGTCGCGTACGGCAACTACGCGCGCGTTCTCAAAGCCGTGCTGAAGGCCTGACTGTGGATATGGAAGCCAGCGGTTACGACCCCCCGTGATGGACCTGAAGGCGCCGAAGACGATCGCCCTGATTCTCCTGGGCGTGGTTTCCCTGGTCGGCCCGTTCATCGAAATGCTGACGACGGGCAAGGTTGAAGACTTCAGCAACTTCGACGTCGCGGCGACCGTGGTCGCGCTGCCGCTCGTCTTCTGGTGGTACCACGTCGACAAGCGCGAGCGCGACTACCAGGCCGGGCCGCTGATGAACGCGGGGATCCTCGTGCTCGCCGTCGTGGCGTTCCCGATCTATTTCGTGCGCACGAGAGGCTGGAAGCGGGGGGCCATCGCGACGCTCCTGGCATTGGGGGTCTTCGCGATCCTCCTTGGGCTGAGCGAGCTGGGCGAGTGGATCGGAACGTTCTTCATTTGAGCGCCAGCGCGAGGCCCGAGCCAATCAACGCGAGGTAGATCGCGCGCTGGAACTGCGTGTCGCTCATCCAGCGGAAGAAGCGCAGTCCGACGACGGCCCCGGCGAGCCCCGGCAACGCATAGGCGAGGTGCGCGCCGGCGAGCGCGCCCTGCTGCGGCTTGACGAGGACGAGCGCACCGAGCCCGGCGAGCTGCATCACGAGGATGTAGGGCTGGTACGCGGCGCGCTGCGTGACCTTGTCCCAGCCGCGCAGGCCGCACCAGATCGTGAGCCAGGTGCCGGGCAGCGCGGCGAGCGGGCCCGTGATTCCCCCCAAGGCGCCGACCAGGACGTCGGCAGCGGGACGCTCGCCGCCCTTGAGGACGACGGGACGGCGCAGCAGCATGTAGATCCCATATGCGGCGAGCGCCGCGCCGATCGCGAGCGCGTAGGCACGCGGCTCGAGGTGCAGCCGCAGGACGATTCCCACCGGCAGCGCCGCGAGGCCGCCCAGAATGAACCGCGCGCAGCGCGCCCACCGGATGGAGCGCCAGAGACCGGCGACGCTGTAGGCCTGGATGCCGATCGAGGCGCTGAGCGCCACGCTCATGAGCTTCGCCGCCGGCGCGCTGGCCGAGCCGCTCTCGGCCGCGTGCTCCGTGCACGTGTCGATGTGCGCTCAATGCCGCAGCGAGCTGCGCGACATGGAGCTTCTCGGCGCCACGCTGGTCGGTTCTACGCCAACCGGCGGCGGCCGCGTCGGTCCGCCCATCAAGCCTCACGAGGCACAGCTCGACGCACACAGGGGAGCCGGCGAGGTGAATGCGGACGATCCGCCCGCGCCGCTTGCGAGGAGGTACGACCTCGCCCTCGACCAGATCCCGTGGAAGCGCTTGCTCCCTGGCGGCTGCCGTTGCACGGGCACACCGGCGCGGAGCTCACGGTGGTGCTCACCGGCGCCTTTACCGACGAGCGCGGCGAATTCCGGCGCGGCGACCTGCAGGAGATCGAGAAGATAGAGCATCAGCCGGTCGGCGACCGGGAGGAAGGCTGCCTCTGCCTCGTCGCCGCCGAAGGGCCGTATCTGCCCAAAGTCTAGCGGCGCGCTCCCGGCGCGGGTAGCATGGTCCTGTCACCACGCCGGGAGGTCCCATGTCCGCACGTCCAATGCTCGTCGCGCTTGCGCTCGCAGTTTCGGCCTGCGCACCCACCCCGCCGCCCGCGCTCTCGCAAGCGGAAGTCCAGGAGTTCGTCAAGTCCTACGTCGCCGCCTTCAACGACGGCGACGACTCCAAGCTCATGGGACTGATCCAGCACGATGCGGCGGTCTCGTCCATCGCCTCGGGCAAGCTGTACCGCGGATTCGACGCGATCAAGACATCCTCCGACGAGAACATCAGCGCGCTGGCGCGCGTCTCGGTCTCCTTGGGCGCGGTCGACGTGACGCCGCTCGCCGGGGATTCCGCGCTCGCGGTCGCGCCGATGGTGGTGAGCGCAGAGAAATTTCCGCAGGACGGCGGCGGCAAGCTGATCGCCAGCGAATATCCCGGTGCCCTGACGATGATCGTGAAGCGCACCCCGGACGGCCTGCGCCTGATCCACGAGCATCACAGCGTGCGCGCGATGGCGCCGGCCAAGGGCGCGTAGTGCAGCTCTGAACGCGGTGCGCAAGGGCGCGGTTGCGGGCCTGCTGCTCTTCGGCCTGGGCGCAGTCGCGCGGGCGGACGAACCATGTGCACCGCCGGCGGCCGTGGCGAGGTACGCCGGGCCCCTCTTCGACGCCATGGCGCAGATCGAGTCCGGGATGTCCAGCACCGTAGAGGGCGCTATGGCCCGTGCCGGGGTCGAGCGCATGGCGCTCTTCGCCAGGCAGCATCACAAACGCAACGGCGAAGGCAGTGTGCTGGCGCTGAAAAGCCGCTTTCCGCAGCGCATTTACATGGGCACGCCCAAACCGTTCAGCGAGCGCGGCGATCTCAGCGACGGCTTTTTGGACCAGACCAACACGTATCTCAGGGACCAGCGCTATCAATTCATCGGCGAGCTCCTGTTCGCGCATGCGGACAAGGCCCACGGAGAGCAGACGCTGGAAGGCGAGCGATACGTCGCGCCGGGCGGGAAGAACGTGCAGCGGTTGATTTCCGCGGTGGAGCAGCGGCACGTGCCGGTGATGCTGCACTGGGAGGTCTACGACTGGGACCGGGACTGGCCCGCCTTCCATGCCCTCTATGCCCGCTTCCCTGCCGTAATCTTCATCTGGCCGCATGCCGGGCGCGCGTCGCACGAGCAGGTCGCCACCGTCGTGTCCTCACACGCCAACGTGATGGTCACGCTGTCGAAGAAGGAACACCGGGCGCGCTCGCTCTCGAGCGAGGAAAAGGCCGAGATGCTGGGAGAAGGGGTCATCGACGACTGCGGCGTACTGCGTCGCGAGTGGCGCGATCTCTTCGTCCGCTACCCGGAACGCTTCATGTTCGCGACCGACGCCCACAAGAGCTTCCGCTGGGCGAAGTATGAGGCGATCGTGGAGCGGTGGCGTCTTATCCTGGGGCAGCTGCCCGAGCCGCTCGCCCAGTCGCTCGCGTGGCGCAATGCCGAGCGCGTCTACGGCATGGCGCGATAATGAAGAAGACCTGAAACGGAGACTCCATGAAACCAGCCCGCCTCTTGTACACGCTCGCGGCCGCCCTGATCGCCCTCGGCGCCTCGGCCGCCGACTATCCCGCCCCGCAGGAAGGGAGTTGGGTGGTGCGCGACTTCCGCTTCCACACCGGGGAGACGCTGCCGGAGCTGCGGCTGCACTACACCACCGTGGGCGCGCGCAGCGGCGAGCCGGTGCTGATCCTGCACGGCACCACCGGGTCGGGCGCGGGCTTCCTGACGCCGACGTTCGCGGGCGAGCTGTTCGGACCGGGGCAGCCGCTCGACGCGAGCCGCTATTTCATCATCCTGCCCGACGCGATCGGCACCGGAAAGTCGACCAAGCCTTCCGACGGCATGCGCATGAGCTTCCCGAAGTACAACTACGACGACATGGTCGACGCCCAGCATCGTCTGGTGCGCGAGCACCTCGGGGTGAAGCACCTGCGCCTAGTGATCGGCAACTCGATGGGCGGCATGCAGACGTGGATCTGGGCGCAGAAGTACCCAGAGTCCATGGACGTCGCGGTGCCGATGGCGTCGCTGCCAACCGAGATGTCGGGCCGCAACTGGATGATGCGCCGCCTGCTCGCCGAGTCGATCCGCAACGACCCGGAATGGATGAACGGCAACTATACGAAGCAGCCGCGCGGCTTCCAGCTCGCGTCGGTGTTCTTCGCGGTCGGCACCAATGGCGGCAACCAGGGCTTGTACAAGGCGGCGCCCACGCGAGAGAAAGCCGACCAGCTCCTCAGCCAGCGGCTGAGCGCGCCGTTCCGCGGCGACGCCAACGATCACCTGCTCCAGTGGGAATCGTCGCGCGACTACAACCCCTCGCCCGGCCTGGAGAAGATCCACGCAGTGCTCCTCGCCATCAACTCGGCCGACGACGAGCGCAATCCCCCCGAGCTCGGCGTGCTCGATCGCGAGATCAAGCGCGTGAAGAACGGCCGCGCCTTCGTGATCCCCGCGAGCAGCGAGACCTTCGGCCACGGCACCACCGGTCAGGCGAAGTTCTGGAAGCAGGAGCTCGCCACCTTGCTGCAATCCGCGCCGCGTCGCGGCGAGTAGGTTGACCGCGGACTACCCCGAGGGCGAGCCGACGCGCAAAGAGGTCGACGCCCTGCCGGGCTCCACGCTGCTCGAGTTCGGCACACCCTGGTGCGGCTGGTGCCGGCGCGCCCAGCCGCTCATCGCCGACGCTCTCGCCGCGCATCCCGGCGTGCGCCATATCAAGATCGCCGACGCGAGCGGCCGGCGCCTCGGACGCTCGTTCGGCGTGAAACTGTGGCCCACGCTCGTGTTCCTGCGCGACGGCAGGGAAACCGCCCGGCTCGTACGGCCCCACGGCGCGGGCGCGATTCGCGAAGCGCTGGCGCAGGTCGACCCATAGGCTTACCCTTGTAGCAACGCCCCTACACCGCATTCGAATTTGTCCTACAGACTGGGTAGCGGCAGTTTGGCAAGATTTCGGCGTCGCTCAAGACAACTACATCCCGCTAATGGATACCCCGCGGCCGCTGGCACCTGACTGGCTTGGAGGTGGCGGCGAGATCGGCGCGCGCATCCGCGCCCAGGACTGGTCGCGCACTCCCCTCGGTCCGATCGAAGCCTGGCCCCAGAGCCTGCGCAGCGCGCTCAGCATCTGCCTCGGGTCGCGCTTTCCGATCGTGCTCTATTGGGGTGCCGACCGCGTCGTCCTCTACAACGACGCTTACGCCGAGATCCTCGGCAAGAAGCACCCGTGGGCGCTCGGCCGAGCGTGCCGCGAAGTGTGGTCCGAAATCTGGGACGTGATCGCGCCGATGCTCGACGGCGTGGTGACGAGCGGGCAAGCGACCTGGTCGGACGATCAGCTGCTTCTGCTCGAACGGCGCGGTTATCCGGAGGAGTGCTACTTCTCCTTCTCGTTCAGCCCGGTCGGCGGAGGCAGCGGGCAGGTCGAGGGCGTCTTCACCGCCGTGATCGAGACCACGCGCCGCGTGCTGGGCGAGCGGCGCCTGCGCACCCTGCGCGATCTCGCCGCGCGCGCGGCGCTCGCGAAGACCGAAGAGGACGCGTGGCGCGCCGCCGCTGCCGCGGCTGCGGACGATCCCGCCGACTTGTCGTTTGCGCTGCTGTACCGGACCGACCCGGAAGGGTCGGCGGCCCGCCTTGCCGCAGCCCATGGCTTCGGACATCCGCCGCCGACGATCGACCTGCCGTGCGAGAGCTTCGAAGGCGCGCTGGTCCTGCCGGTCGCGCGGCCGGGCGCAGCCCCTTACGGGTACCTTGTCGCCGGGATCGGCTCGCGGCGCAGCCTCGACGACGAGTACCGGGGGTTCCTTGCGCTCGTCGCCGACCAGGTCGCGACCGGGATCGCCAATGCTCGCGCTTACGAAGAGGAACGCAGGCGTGCCGCGGCGCTCGCCGAGCTCGACCGCGCCAAGACTGCCTTCTTCAGCAACGTGAGCCACGAGTTCCGTACCCCCCTCACGCTGATGCTCGGTCCGCTGGAGGATCTGCAGGCCGCTGCCCTGCCCGCGCCGAGCCGCGCGCTGGTCGAGGCGGCGCAGCGAAACGGCCAGCGCCTGCTCAAGCTCGTCAACACGCTGCTCGACTTCGCCCGGATCGAGGCCGGGCGCGTGCAGGCGTCGTACGAGCCGACCGACCTCGCCGCCCTGACCGCCGACCTCGCCAGCAACTTCCGCTCCGCCTGCGAGCGCGCCGGGCTGCGGCTCACGGTCGATTGCCCGCCGCTCGCGCAGCCTGCCTACGTCGACCGGGAGATGTGGGAGAAGATCGTCCTCAACCTGGTCTCGAACGCGTTCAAGTTCACGCTCGCCGGAGCGATCGATGTCGCCGTGAAGGAAACCGACGGGCGCCTCCAGCTTACGGTGAGCGACACCGGAAGCGGCATTCCGGCCGGGGAGCTGCCGCGCATGTTCGAGCGCTTCCACCGCGTGCAGGCCGCGCGCGGCCGCAGCCACGAGGGCAGCGGCATCGGCCTCGCGCTGGTGAACGAGCTGGTGAAGCTCCATGGCGGGTCGATCGCCGTGGCAAGCACGCTCGATGAAGGCTCCCGCTTCACCGTCACGCTGCCGAAGGGCAGCGCGCATCTCCCGGCAGAGCACGTCAAGGCGCCGCGCCAGGCGTCTTCGACCACCGCGCCCGCCGGCGCCTATGTCGCCGAGGCGCTCGGCTGGCTGCCCGATGGCGTCGGCGCGTCGCCGAGCCGTCCCCAGAATGCGCAGCGCGTCGTGGTAGCGGACGACAACGCCGACATGCGCGAATACGTGCGCCGCCTGCTCATCGATCAGTACGAAGTCGAGGCGGTCGGCGACGGCCGCGCTGCGCTGGCGGCGGCGCGCGCACGCCGGCCCGAGCTCATCATCTCCGACGTGATGATGCCGCAGCTCGACGGCTTCGGCCTCATCCGCGAGCTGCGCGCCGACCCGGAGCTCGCCGCGATCCCGGTGGTGCTGCTCTCTGCGCGCGCCGGGGAAGAAGCGCGCCTGGTGGGACTGGGCCAAGGCGCCGACGACTACCTGGTGAAGCCGTTCAGCCCGCGCGAGCTGCTGGTGCGCGTCGGCGCGCTGGTGAGATCGGCCGAGCTGCACCGCAGGGCGAACGAAGCGCGCGCGCAGTTCGAGTCCCTGCTGAACGAGGCGCCGCTCGGCGTCTATTTGGTCGACCAGGACTTCCGCATCGCCGCGGTGAATCCGGTCGCGGCGCCGACGTTCGGCCACATTCCCGGCCTGATCGGGCGCGACTTCGACGAGGTGATCCACATTCTCTGGCCGAAAGCGTATGCCGACGAGATCGTGAGGATCTTTCGCCGCACGCTCGAGACCGGCGAGCCGCACATCGAGCTCGAGCGCATCGAGCAGCGCCTCGACCGCGGAGTCACCGAGTACTACGAATGGCGCGTGAGCCGCATTCCGCTGCCGGGGAACCGGCGCGGCGTGGTGTGCTACTTCCGCGACATCTCCAAGGCGGTGACGACGCGCGAGGCGCTGCGCGAGGCCGACAGCCGCAAGGACGAG
>DATMJC010000134.1:0-12644 GCA_035554435.1 Burkholderiales bacterium
CGGCGCGGCACGAGTAGCCCATCAGGCCGAAGCGCCAGATCTTGCCTTTCAACGGGCCGAGGCCGGCGCCGATCTCGATGCCGAATTCGTTCAGCAGGCGCCCGCGCACTTCGGCCTCGTCCACGCCCGCGGGGCACAGCACCGCGTTCATCTGCGGCAGCTGATATTTCTCTTCCACCAGGAATTTCAGGCCCATCGCTTCCAGCCCGGCCTTCAGCGCCAGGTGGTGGCGCGTGGCGCGCGCCCAGGCGTTCTCGAGGCCTTCCTCTCGGATGAGGAGCAGCGCCTCGTGCAAAGCGAACAGCGAGTTGGTCGGCGCAGTGTGGTGGTAGGTGCGCGTGCCGGCGGTCCAGTAATTAAATAGCAAGTTCATGTCCATGAACCAGCTGTGGATCTTGTCCTTGCGCTTCTTCACGTGCTCGACCACGCGCTCGGAAAACGACACCGGCGACAGGCCCGGCGTGCACGACAGGCATTTCTGGCTCGCCGAGTAGATCGCGTCGATCTCCCACTCGTCGACCTTCACCGGCGTACCGGCGAGCGAGGTGACGGCGTCGACGATCACCATCGCGCCGTGCTTGTGCGCGATCTGGGTAAGGAGCTTGGCGTCCGACTGGCAGCCGGTTGAAGTCTCGGCATGGACGAAGGCGACGATCTTCGCGTCGTTGTTCTTCTTCAGCGCGTCTTCGACCTTCTGCGGATCGACCGGCTCGCCCCATTTGTCCTCGACCAGCACCGGCGTGCCGCCGCAGCGGATCACGTTTTCCAGCATGCGGCCGCCGAACACGCCGTTCTGGCACACGATCACCTTGTCGCCGGGCGCGACCATGTTGACGAAGCAGTACTCCATGCCGACCGAGCCCGGGCCCGACAGCGGGAAGGTGAGCGCGTTCTTCGTCTGGTACACATAACGAAGAAGCGATTTGAGTTCCTCCATCATCTCGACGAATACCGGGTCGAGGTAGCCGATGGCGGGCTGGCTCATCGTTGTGAGCACGCGCGGATGGATCTCCGTGGGCCCGGGTCCCATCAGGGTCCGCTGCGGCGGGTGGAAGGAATGGATTCGCTTCGAGGGGGCGTACTGGCTCATTGGATCGCTTTCCGAAAGAATGCCGAACGGTGCGTCGCCGGGGCGGGACTTCACCCGCACCGGGTTCTTCGCGCTCGCTTCGTTTATGACTTCCAGCGCGCTGATGCGGCCCTGGGTGAGCCGCTCGACCTCGCCCGCCCAGCGCGCCGGGACGTAGCCGATCTTCACCCAGTTGTGCACCACCGCGCGGTCGAGCTGGAAGCCGCGCGCGACGTCTGCCTGGCTGCCGAAGATCTCGACCAAACGCTCTGCGCAGTTCACACCCAGGATTTTAGGCTGTCAAACTTAGTTTGACAATCCGGCCTTTCGGCACGGGGCTGACTGACCCGACAAGGAAGCGAATCTCGTGCCCGACTTAGACTAAGGGCATGAAACCCGAATCCCCTGTCACCTTCACCCCCGAAACCGCCGCCGACGCCTGGATGGGGCTCCTAGCAATGCGCGGCGTGGACTACCTCTTCGCCAACGGCGGCACCGACTTCGCTCCGGTCGTCGAGGCCTACGCCAAGGGCGAGAAACTCGGCTGGCGCCTGCCCGAGATCGTGATCGTGCCGCACGAGAACATGGGCATCGCGATGGCGCACGGGTATGCGATGGTGACCGGAAGGCCGCAAGCAATGATGGTGCACGTGGGCGTCGGCACGGCCAATACGCTGAACGGTCTCATCAATGCCTCGCGCACGAACATCCCCATCCTGCTCACCGCGGGGCGCACGCCGATCACGGAGTCGGGAGCGGTCCCGGCGGCGCGCAACAACTACATCCATTGGGCGCAGGAACACTTCGACCAGGGCGGCATGCTGCGCGAGTTCGTGAAGTGGGACTACGAGCTGCGCCATCCCGAGCAGGTCGAGACGGTGCTCGACCGCGCGCTCGCGATCTGCAAGAGCGAGCCTCAAGGCCCCGTGTACGTCACGCTGCCGCGCGAGGTGCTGGCGCAGGGCTTCACCCAGAGGTTTTCGCAGGACACGACCATCCAGCCGGCGTCGGCCCCGGCCGCCGATGCCGAAGCGCTCGAGGAAGCCGCCAAGCTCCTCGGCGCGGCGAAAAGACCGCTGCTCATCACCGCGAACGGTGGCCGGACGCCGGAGGGATCGCGCGCCATCGAGCAGCTGGCGCAGGCGCTCGCCGTGCCGGTGGTGCATTACCGGCCGCGCTATCTCGCGCTCTCCACCGAGCACCCGATGCAATGCGGCTGGGATCCGCAACCGTTCCTCAAGGAAGCCGACGTCGTGCTGGTGGTCGACTGCGACGTGCCCTGGATCCCGCGCGAAGGCAATCCGAAGCCCGACGCGAGGATCATCCACATCGGCCCCGATCCGCTCTTTGCCCGCTACCCGCTGCGCGGCTTCCGCACCGACCTCGCGCTCACCGGGGGCGTGGCGGTCACGCTGCAGGCGCTGTGGCGCAGCGCGCAGAAGCATGCGGTTTTCCCGCGGCTGATCGAGGAGCGGCGCCAGGCCGTGTCGAAACAATCCGAGGAAACGAGAAGGAAAGGGCGAGCCGGGTTCGAGCCCATGCCGCCGACCATCACGGGGAAGTGGCTCTCGGCCTGCATGAACCGCCTGCTCGGCAGCGACACGCTGCTGGTGAACGAGTACCCGACGGTGCTCGAGGAAATGCTGATCCCCGAGCCCGGCCGCTATTTCGGCAACCCGTCGGCGGGAGGCCTGGGCTGGGGCATGGGCGCGGCGCTCGGCGCGAAGCTCGCCTCCCCGGACAAGACCGTAATCTGCGCCATCGGCGACGGCGCCTACATGTTCGGCAACCCGACGGCTACGCACTACGTTTCGGAGGCGATGAAGCTGCCCATCCTCTTCGTCATCGCGAACAACGCCCGCTGGGCGGCGGTCCACCGCTCCACCCTTTCGACCTACCCGAAGGGCTACGCCGCGGGAAGGGAGAAGCCGCCCTTCGCCACCCTCGAGCCCTCGCCGCGCTTCGAGCACGTCGTCAAGGCGAGCGGCGGCCATGGCGAGCGCGTCACCGAGCCGAAGGACCTCATGCCGGCGCTCGAGCGCGCGCTGCGGGTCGTACGGGAAGATAAGCGCCAGGCGCTCGTCAACGTCTGCCTCGAAGTGAGCTACGTCAAGACCAGCTAGGGGCCGTTGAAAGTATCGCAGCGGCGGCGATAAGATATCCGCCACAAGAGGGGGGAAAGCCATGCATAAGGCTCTCGCGGCGGCGCTGATCGCGCTCGCCTGCGCCGGTAACGCGGCCGCGCAATCGAAGAATCTCGCTCCCGGTTTCGTGTCGCTGCCCAAGGGCGCCAAGGTGGCGCTCATGCCCACCGACATCGAGCTCTTCGTGATCAGTGCCGGCGGCGTGGTCGAGCCCAAGGCCGACTGGACCGAAGCCGCGTCGAAGCACTTCAAGGACGCCTTGCTGAGGAAACGCGAGGCGCTGGGGTTCAGCGCGGTCGAGCTCTCGGCGAAGCAGGCCGACGAGGCCGACGAGGTCAACGCGCTGCACGGCGCCATCGCGCGCGCGATCGCTTTCCATCACTTCGGCAACCTCCAGCTGCCGACGAAGGACGGCAAGCTCGACTGGTCGATGGGCGATTCGGTGCAGCAGATCAAGGAGGCCACCGGCGCCGACTATGCGCTCTTCAGCTTCGTGCGCGACAGCTACGCGAGCGCGGAGCGCAAGGCGATGATGGTCGGCCTTGCGCTGCTCGGAATCGGCATCAGCCTGGGCGTGCAGACGGGATACGCATCGCTTATCGACCTGAACACCGGCCGCGTGGTCTGGTTCAACCGGCTCATGCGCCCCAGCGGCGACCTGCGCGAGCCCGACAAGGCCGACGAGACCATCGACGCGCTGCTCCGGGAGTTTCCGGTCGCGAAATGAAGCGGCGCCGGTTCCTCGCCGGAGGCTGCGCGTGCGGCGCTGGCCTGATCCCGGGTCTCGTTTTTGGGCAATCGGACTGGTCGGCGCCCGCACGGTTCGCACGGCCCGATGCCGCCACCGACGAGGGCGGGCTGTGGGCGATGATGGACCGGGAGGAGTCGAGGCTGCGCCGCAGCCCCTTCACCCTGCGCGACGCGCAGTTCCAGGCCTACATCCAGGACATCGCGTGCCGCCTCGGCGGCGAGCATTGCCCCGACATCAGGGTGCACGTGATGCGCACGCCCTTTTTCAATGCGTCGATGGCGCCGAACGGGATGATGCAGGTGTGGACCGGGCTCCTGCTGCGCGTCGAGAACGAGGCCCAGCTCGCCGCGGTGCTCGGCCACGAGATCGGGCACTATCTCTCGCGCCACTCGATCGAGCGGCTGCGCCAGGCACGCTCGAACAGCGCCGCCGCGCAAATCATGGGGCTGTTCGGTGTGGTCGGCCTGGTCGGCCAGCTCGGCGTCGCCGCATCGATGATGGCCTATTCGCGCGACCATGAGCGCGAAGCCGATCGAATCGGCCTTCTGCTCATGCACAAGGCGGGCTACGCGACGGACGAAGCCGCCAAGGTGTGGCGCGACCTGCAGCTCGAGCTCAAGGAGCGGCCCGATGGCGGCTCGAGGAATCCGCTCTTTTCCACTCATCCGGCCCCGGAAGACCGACAGCAGGAGCTCGCCGCTCTCGCCGCGACCTTCCAGGGCGGCGAGACCAACGCCGCGGAGTGGCAAAAGCGCGTGCAGCCGTTCCTGCGCGACTGGCTGGTCGAGGAAGTGAAGCGCGGCCAGCACGAGGAGACGATTGCGCTGCTCACGCGGCTCGCGCACGACATTCCGTCGCGGCCGGAATATCTGGTGGCGCGCGGCGAAACCTACCGCCTGCGCGGCGCCAGCGAAGATCTCGACAAGGCGCTTGCCGACTACAAGATGGCCCTGGCGGTCGAGGGCGTCCCGGCGGAAGCCTACCGCGGCCTCGGGATGATCCAGCGCCTGCGCGATCAGCCGGCCGAGGCGCGGACCAACCTGCTGCGCTATCTCGAGCTCGCCCCCCAGGCGCCCGACGCGGGCATGATCAAGAGCTACGTGGAGGAATTGAAGTCATGAGAAAACTGCTGGTGGTCTTCGCCCTGGTCGCCCTGTCGGGCTGCGCCACGGTGAACAAGATGGAATCCGGAAACCAGAACATCGGCGAGCGCATGACCCTCACCCTCGAGGGCGCCTGGAACCACGTCGCGCTCCCGAACCAGGGCCCTGGCCAGACCTGGACGATGGAAGGACTGCCGGTGGACACGCTGCTGATCTACTCCGGGCTGAAGGACGGCGAAGCGATCCACCGCCCGGGCGCGGGCGGCCAGAAAAGCTTCAACTTCCGCGCCACGATGCAGCCGGATGAAATCGTCGGGCTGTTCGAGGGCTTCCTCGCCCTGGACGGCTCGCAGTTCCAGCTGACGAAGCTCGAGCCCGCGACCTTCGGCGGCGAGAAAGGCTTTCACTTCGAATACCAGTTGGTGCGCAAGCTGGACGGCGTGACACTGTCAGGCATGGGATACGGTACGGTGAGTAAACGCGAGCTCTTCGCGCTGGTCTACCAGGCCCCCCGATTGACGTTCTTTTCGCGGCACAAGGACCGCGTCGAGCAGATCGCGCGCAGCGCGCGGGTAAAGACCTAGTCGGCGCTCGCGGCGCCCGCGGCGTGTGCCGCAGGCTGGACCTTCGCGGCTGGAACGAGCGCCGGGCCGATGCGGCCGACCAGCGGAAGCTTGAGCCCGCTCGGCCCCAGGCCGATGTTGAGGCCCAGAATGTTGAGCTCGAGGCCTTCGACCCCGCTCGCGGCGAACCCGAGAAGGCCCCCCAGGGAAACCTGGTAGCCGCGGCCGCTCGGCGCCGCCGCAAAAACCGAGCGCCCCAGGTAATCCTTGCCGATGGCAGTCGCTGGAAGATCGACACCGAGCTCCGGCACCGCGCGCGTGATCCAGGCGGTAAAGGTGTTCGAGTTCGGCCCCGGCCAGACGGTGTACTCATTCGCGTAGGGGTACGCACGCGCGGCCTTGTCGATGCGCTTGATGAGCTCGTCCACCCCTTCGCCGCGCTTGTCGGCGTAGAGCTCGGGCTGGGCGCCGAACCAGCGCCCGTCGGGCTCGCGGGTGCGCACGACCACCACCGACTCGGCCCAGCGCAGGCGCCAGCCGATGACCTCGTAAACCGTCCAGCTCTTGGCGTTCGTGGGCTTGACCGCCACCCACGTGTGCACGCCGAACACGCCTTTGGCGCCCACGGCGCGCGCGCCGTAGACCTGGACCACCGCCTCCTTGACGAGCGCCGGGTCGGGAGCGAGGCCGATCGGCTCCCGGCTGGCATTCCTCCAATCTTGGGCGATCACCGTGGCTCCCGCCGCGGCGAACAGCAACGCCATCAGAGAATAGAGGGCGTAGCGAAAACCGCGGCGCATCGTTCGTTTGACATCAGTTCTCAAGCGTCCCACCGGATCAACGCGCGTTTCATATCCTACGTTGACTGGAGCATTCTAGCCCTCGCTCCATGACACGAATTAACCGGCGGCCACTAGGTTCCGTAGAGGCGCTTGAGCACCTCGTCCTTCATGCCGAAGCTCTTGCCCTCGCCCGGGAAGCTGCCGTCGCGCACTTCGGCGGCATAGCGCGCGACCGCGTCCTTGATCGACGCGCCCGCTTCGGCATAGCGCTTCACGAACGTCGGCGTGAAGCCGGAGAACATCCCCACCAGGTCGTGGAACACCAGCACCTGCCCGTCGCAATGCGGACCCGCGCCGATGCCGATCGTGGGGATGCCGATGCGCTCGGTGACGAGCTTGGCGAGCGGGGCCGGAACGAGCTCGAGCACCACGCCCCAGCAGCCTGCCCGCTCGAGCGCCACCGCTCCGTCGAGGATGCGCTTGGCGGCCGCCTCGTCCTTTCCTTGAAGCTTGTAGCCTCCGAGCGCGGAAGCGGTCTGCGGCGTGAGACCGACGTGGCCGAGCACCGGCACGCCGGCGCGCACCAGAGCCTCCACGATGGGAACGACCTCTTCGCCGCCTTCGAGCTTCACCGAATCGGCGAGCGCCTCCTTCATCAGGCGCGCGGCGCTCTCGAGCGCCTGCGCCGGCGTGCCGTAGGAGAGAAACGGCAGGTCCGCGATGACGAAGGCCTCGGGCGCGCCGCGGCGCGCCGCGCGCGTGTGGTGCACCATGTCGGCGAGCGTCACCGGAAGGGTCGTGTCGTAGCCGAGCACCACCATGCCGAGCGAGTCACCCACCAGGATGAGATCGACGCCCGCTTCGGCGACGAGGCGCGCGGTCGGAAAGTCGTACGCGGTGAGCATGGCGAGGCGGCCGCCCTTCTTGCGCCTCAGATCGAGTACCGTGGGCTTCATGTTGCACCTAGAGAAGCGAAATCGAACAGCTTCCGGTCGAGGAGATGCGAGGGCCGGACCTCGGTCATCGCACGCAGGATCGACTCGATGCGGCCAGGATGGTTCCTTTCCCAGTCGCGCAGCATCTCGCCGATGCGCTTTCGCTCCAGGTTCTCCTGCGAGCCGCACAGCGTGCAGGGAATGATCGGGAAGCGCCGCGCCTCGGCGTACGCCGCGAGGTCGGCCTCTGCCACGTACACAAGCGGACGGATCACGACGTGCCTGCCGTCGTCCGAGGCGAGCTTCGCCGGCATCGCCTTCAGCTGTCCGCCGTGGAAGAGATTGAGAAAGAAGGTGGCGAGCACGTCGTCGCGGTGGTGCCCAAGCGCGATCCTGGTCGCGCCGAGCTCGCCCGCGACGCGGTAGAGCGCGCCGCGCCGCAGCCGCGAGCAGAGCGAGCACATCGTCTTCCCCTCGGGGATCACGCGCTTCACCACCGAGTACGTGTCCTGCTCCACGATGCGGAAGGGCACGCCTCGGGCTTCCAGGTACTCGGGCAGCACGTGCGCCGGAAAGCCGGGCTGCTTCTGGTCGAGGTTCACCGCCACGAGCTCGAAGCGCACCGGCGCCTTTTCCTGCAGCGAGAGCAGCGCGTCGAGCATGCCGTGCGAGTCCTTGCCCCCGGAGAGGCACACCATCACGCGGTCGCCCTCCGCGATCATCGCGAAGTCGCTGATCGCCTCGCCGACCTGGCGGCGGATGCGCTTGGCGAGCTTCGCCTCCTCGTAGGCGTCCTTGCGCGAGTCGCGCAGGCGTATGGGTTGGGGTTTCATGTCGATACGAGCTTCAGGCCGGCGATTCCGGCGACGATCAGCAAAATAGACCCGATCCGAAGGAGGTCCCGAGATTCGTTGAACAGGATGATGCCCAGTATAGCCACGCCCACGGCACCGATACCGGTCCAGACGGCGTAGCCGGTGCCAATCGGGATGGTGCGCACCGCCAGGGCCAGGAAATAGATGCTGCCGAGCATGGCCGCCCCGGTGATCACGGAGGGCCACAGGCGCGAAAAGCCCTCTGTGTACTTGAGTCCGATCGCCCAGACGACTTCGAGAAGCCCTGCGAGGGTGAGCCAGATCCAGGCCATGCGCTTTTCCCTAGATGAAGACCGAGCGGCCGCCGTCGACCGCAATGATCTGCCCCGTGATGTAAGGCGCGGCGGCGAGGAAGTGGACTGCCTGGGCGATGTCCTGCGGCGAGCCCATGCGCGCGAGCGGCGTGGTCGCGATGATGCGGCTGCGCTCGGCGGGATCGAACTGGTTGTCCTCGGGCCAGGCGATGGCGCCGGGCGCCACGCCGTTTACGCGCACGCGCGGCGCCAGCTCGACCGCGAGCGACCTCGTGAGCGCCGCAAGACCCGCCTTGGCGATGCTGTAGAGCGCATAGCCCTTGAGCGGGCGCTCGGCGTGAATGTCGACGATGTTGACGATCGCGCCCTCGTGCTTCGCGAGCTCGGGCGCGGCTTCCTGGCAGATGAAAAGCGGCGCCCGCAGGTTGGAGCCCACCAATTCCTCCCAATGCGAAGACTCGATCGCGCCGAGCTCGACCGGGAAGAAGCTCGAGGCGTTGTTCACCACCAGATCGAGGCGGCCGAAGCTCTGCACCGCGGCCGAAACGAGCGCGCGCGGCGCGATCGGCGCCAGCAGCTCCGCCTTGACCCGCGCCGCGCTCTTCGCGCGCACCGCATTGAGCTCGGCCTCGAGCTTCGCCGCGTCGCTTTCCGAGTCGCGGTAGTGCAGGAGCACGTTAGTGCCTGCGGCGTGCAGTCGGCGCGCGATCGCTGCGCCGACGCGCCGCGCACCGCCGGTGACCAGCGCAGTGCGTCCGGAGAGCGACTCATTCATGAGTGCCTTGAATTCTAGGGTAAATTCGCCGCGTGCTCGCCCGCCTGAAAGAAGAGATTGCCGCGAACCAGGGCTGGATTGCGTTCGCCCGCTACATGGAGCTCGCGCTCTACGAGCCGGACCTGGGCTACTACGCGGGCGGCGCGCAGAAGTTCGGGCGCGAGGGCGACTTCGTCACCGCGCCCGAGCTCGGCACGCTCTTTGGCCGCACCCTCGCCCGGCAGCTCGAAGAGCTTGGCTATCCAATTCTCGAGTTCGGCGCCGGTAGCGGCGCGCTTGCCGACACCTTGCTCTCGCAGCACGCCTTCGACTATCGGATCGTCGAGGTTAGCCCGCAGCTCCAGGCGCGCCAGCAGGCGCGGCTCGGGGCACGTGCGCAGTGGCTCGAGCGCCTCCCCGAGCGCATCCGCGGCGTCGTGATCGCCAACGAAGTCGTCGATGCCATGCCGGTGCACGCCGTCGCGTGGCGGCCGGACGGCATCATGGAGCGCGGCGTCGCGCTGGCAAACAACCATTTGGCTTGGGAGGAGCGACCCGCGACCGGCGAGCTGCTGGGGCAAGCGAGAAAAATCAAAGTCGACGACCCGTACGAGAGCGAGATCGGCCTGGTGGCGCAGGCCTGGATGCGCGAAATCGCCGCACGGCTGGACGAAGGCGTGATCTTCATCTTCGACTATGGCTTTCCGCGCCGCGAGTATTACCATCCGCAGCGCGCGACCGGCACCCTCATGTGCCATCACCGCCATCGCGCGCACGCCGACGTGTTCGCGCATACCGGGGAGGAGGACATCACCGCGCACGTCGATTTCACGGCGCTTGCCGGCGCTGCGGTGGACGCCGGGCTCGAAGTGCTCGGCTATGCCACGCAGGCGCAATTCCTGGTGAACTGCGGCATCACGGACGTGCTCGGCGAGGCGAACATCGAGAACGCGCTGCATTACGCGCCGCTCGCCGCGGAAGCGCAGAAGCTGCTTTCGCCCGCCGAGATGGGCGAGCTTTTCAAGGTCCTCGCCGTAGGCCGTGGCGTCAAGCCGCCGCTTTTGGGATTTTCGCGCGGCAATCGTTCGCATAGCCTTTAGCGGCTTTAGCTAAACTTTCCCAATGCGCTGGCTTCTTCTGGTGTCATGGACCTTCCTACACGGCCTCGCCCTCGCCGACGAAGTGGACGACGCGAGGAAACGCTGGGAATCGAGCCCACACGGGCCGATGCTCGAGCGCATCTTGCCGCCGACCTTCGCGCCGACGGAGCTGCCCGAGCCGGGCTCGGAGGGCGCACGGCTGACGCTGCGCTACTGCGTGCAGTGCCATAACCTCGCCAATCCCGCCATGCACCACGCCGCCAAATGGCCGGCGGTCGTCGACCGCATGGTCGTGCGCATGGAGGGTCGCGGGAACATGGGGACGCTCATGTCCGAGATGATGGCGGGCGTGAAGGCGCCGCGCGAGGAAGAGACGCAAGCGATCGTCTCCTACCTGCAGAAATACGCGCAAACGCCCCTCGACACGCGGCGCTATCCCGAGGTCAACCGGCCCTCCGGCGAGGCCTTTCGCCTCGCGTGCAACCAGTGCCACGTGCTGCCCGACCCCAAGCGCCATACCGCGGACGAGTGGCCCAAGGTGGTGGCGCGCATGCAGGAAAACATGGAGTGGATGAACCGCGTGGTGGGGTCGCAACCGGTTCCGGGCGAGCCGCAGCTGCGGATCGAGGAGATCAACGCCTTTCTTCGCAGGTACGCCCGGCGCTGATGGAGCCGTTGCGGCGAAGGTTGTTCCTGCTGGCGGCGGCCGGCATCGTGCCGCTCGCGGCGGCCGCGGGCGTCGCGCTTCTCGCGCTCGCCGCCGAGCAGAAGGCCCAGGCCGAGCGCGCCGGAATCGAGGTGACGCGCGCGCTCGCCACTGCGGTCGACGCCGAGTTGTACCGCTCGGTTGCCGCGCTGGAGTCGCTCGCGCAGGGGCCGGCGCTCGACACCGGGGATCTGAAACGCTTCCACGAGGTGATGCGGCGCCTGCACGCCGGCCGCCCCGACTGGGTCACCGTCACGCTGGCCGATCCCGCGGGGCAGCAGCTTGCCAACTCGAACCGGCCTTACGGCGCGGCGCTTCCGACCGTGGTCGACCCGGAAAGCCTGGAGCGGGTAGTGCTTACGCGCCGTCCGGCCATCGGCGGCCTCACTCAAGGTCGCACCCCTGTTCTCGCCGTCCCGGTGCGCGTCCCGGTTCTGCGCGAGCGCCAGGTGCGGTACGTGCTCACGGCGGCGTTGCGGCCGGAAGCCTTTCTCGAGGTTCTCAACCGCCAGCGTATTCCCCCGGACTCGGTCGTGTCGGTGTTCGACGCGCACAACACGCGGGTAGCGCGGTCCCGCCAGCACGCCGAGTTCCTCAACAAGCCGCCCGCGCCGGGCCTGGAAAAGCTGATGCAGCACGGCGACGAAGGGTCCGGCAAGAGCTTCGTGCTGGAAGGCGACGAGGTCTACACCTCATTCAGCCGTTCGCGTGAAACCGGGTGGACGGTCGCGATCGGCATCCCGCCCGCCGCGGTCGAGGCCGGCGCGACTCGCTCGCTGCTCGTTTACGGCGGCGGGATTCTCCTCTCGATCGCGCTCGGCGTGCTTTCGGCGCTCGCTATCGCCCGCGGCATCGTCGCCCCGATGGCCTGGCTGAGCGCGGCAGCGCAGGCGCTCGGCCGGCGCGAGGCCGTGGTGCCGCCTTCAACGCCGATCCTGGAAATCCGCGAGGTAGGCAGCGCGCTCGCGGCGGCGGCCGCCGAGCGGGCACAGCACGAGGCGGAGCGCGAAGAGCTCCTGCGGCGCGAGCGCGAGGCACGCACCGCGGCCGAGGCTGCGAGCCGCGCCAAGGACGAGTTCCTGGCGATGCTGGGGCACGAGCTGCGCAACCCGCTCGGCGCGATCGCCAACGCGAGCCACCTGCTCGACCATCCGCGGATCGATGCGGAAGCGTCGCGGCAGGCGCGCGCCGTCATCTCGCGACAAGTGGAGCATCTCGCGCGGCTCACCGACGATCTGCTCGACGCCGGGCGCGCGGTGATGGGCAAGATCGTGCTCGAGCGCCGCCCGATCGACCTGGCCGCCGTGATGGCGCGTGCGCTCGCCGTTTTCCAGTCCGCCGGCCGTTTCGGCGCCCATCGCCTCGAGCGCAGCCTGGATCCCGTCTGGGTCGACGCCGACGAGACGCGGATCGAGCAGATCGTCGCGAACCTGATCGGAAACGCGCTCAAGTTCACCCCCGCCGGCGGGACGGTCCGCGTGAGAGTCGGCCAGGCCGGCAACGACGCCGTCCTCGGAGTGAGCGACACCGGAGTGGGCATGTCCGAGGAGCTGCGCGCTCGCGCCTTCGAGCTCTTCGTCCAGGGCGACGCGGCGCTCGACCGCGGCA
>DATMJC010000135.1:0-40109 GCA_035554435.1 Burkholderiales bacterium
CGTGCTGATGCGCGGCCACGGCATGACCGTGACCGGCGACAGCGTCCAGGAGGCGGTGTTTCGCGCCATCTACACCGAGATGAACGCGCGCCTGCAGCTCCAGGCTGAGACCCTCGAGGGGCCGATCCAGTTCCTGAGCGACACCGAGGGCAAGCGCTCGAGCGCCGCCAACCGCGGCACGCTGGAGCGGCCGTGGGAGTTGTGGAAGAGAAAGGCGCTGCAGAAGCGCGAGAGCTGATTGGCGACGCCGGCCCGTCGGACGCAAGGATAGAGTCAGGACGGATCTTTGCGCCGGCCGGGCGGGCGCGCTACATTGGCTGAAGATGGTGAATTGCCCCGCGTGCAGGGAGCAGAATCCCGACGGCCAGAAGTTCTGCGGTGAGTGCGGTGCGCCGCTGGGGCGCCCGGCCAATCAAGCCAAGTTCAGCTCGGCGCAGAGCTATACGCCGCGCCATCTCGCCGAGAAGATCCTGACCTCGCGCAGCGCGCTCGAGGGGGAGCGCAAGCAGGTCACGGTCCTGTTCGCCGACATGAAGGGCTCGCTCGAGCTCCTGGCGGAGCGCGACCCCGAGGATGCGCGCAAGGTTCTAGATCCGGTGCTCGAGCGGATGATGGACGCCGTCCACCGCTACGAGGGCACGGTCAATCAGGTGATGGGCGACGGCATCATGGCGATCTTCGGCGCTCCGGTCGCGCACGAGGATCATGCGATCCGCGCGTGCTACGCCGCGCTAAGCCTGCAGGAGTCGATCGCAAGGCTCGCCGCGGAGCTGCGCGCCACGCAGGGCGTGTCGATCCAGGTGAGGACCGGGCTCAACTCGGGCGAAGTCGTGGTGCGCTCGATCGGCAGCGATCTGCACATGGATTACACCGCCGTGGGCCAGACCACGCACCTGGCGGCGCGGTTGGAGCAGCTCGCGACGCCGGGCTCGATCTTCATCTCGGGCGAGTGCCTGCGCCTCGCCGAAGGCTACGTGGAGGCGAACCCGCTGGGCCCGGTCGCCCTGAAGGGCCTCGCGACGCCCGTCGAGGTGCACGAGCTGATCGCCGCGGGACCGGTGCGCACGCGGCTGCAGGCCGCCGCGGCGCGCGGCCTTACGCCTTTCGTCGGGCGACGGCTGGAGATGGAAACGCTGCACGAAGCCCTGCGGCGGGCCGCAACGGGAGAGGGCCAGGTGCTCGCGGCGGTCGGCCAGGCGGGCGTCGGCAAGTCGCGCCTCCTGCGGGAGTTCATCCACTCGCCGCATACGCGCGGGTGGCTGGTCCTGGAATCGAAATCGATCTCGTACGGCCGCGCCACGCCCTACCTTCCGCTGATCGATTTCCTCAAGGGCTACTTCAAGCTCCAGGAACGCGACGACGCGCGCGCCATCCGGGAAAAGGTCACCGCGAAAATCATCCTGCTCGATCAACCGCCGCAGGACTCGATCCCTCCGGTGCTCGACCTGCTGGGCGCCCTGCCGGAGGAGCACCCTTTCCGCCGGCTGGAGCCGATGCAGCGCCGCAGCCTCACCGCGCGCGCGCTCACCGACCTCATGGTGAGCGAGAGCCGCATTCAGCCCGTGATCATGGTGTTCGAGGACCTGCATTGGAACGACATGCAGACCCTTGGACTCCTCAACGCCGTGATCCCGAGCATCCGCCAGCACGCCATCCTCCTGCTCGCGAGCTATCGCCCCGACGAGCACGACGACAAGTGGGGTGAGCAGCCGCACTACCGGCAGGTCAGGCTGGAACCGCTCGCGCAAGAAAACCTCACCCGGTTGCTCGACATCCTCCTCGGGCAGAACGGCGGGCTCGGCCCGGTGAAGGCCTTCCTGGTGGCGCGCACCGCGGGCAATCCGTTCTTTGTCGAGGAAAGCGTCCGCACGCTCGTCGAGACCGGAGTCCTGGCCGGCGCGCGGGGCCGATACCGTCTGGTCAAGCCCTTCTCGAGCACCGAGGTGCCCGCCACCGTGCACGCCATCCTGTCGGCGCGCATCGATCGCCTGGGCGAGGCGCAGAAGCGCCTTCTCCAGGAAGCCGCGGTGATCGGCAAGGACGTTCCGTTTGCGCTCCTGCAGGCGGTCTGCGGCCTGCACGAGCAGGACCTGCGCGCCCGCCTGCACGAGCTGCAGGCGGCCGAATACGTGTACGAGAGCCGGCTGTTCCCGGATCTCGAGTATACGTTCAGGCACTCCATGACGCGCGAGGTCGCTTATTCGAGCCTGCTGCGCGAGCAGACGCGAGCCTTGCACGAGAAGGTGGCTACCGAACTGGTGCGGCTCGCCTCCGGGCGCCTGGAGGAGCACGTCGAGCAGATCGCGGAGCACGCGGAAAAGGGCCAGGCGTGGCCCGAGGCGACCGAATACCTGCAGCGCTCGGGCGAGAAGGCGTTCGCCCTTTATGCCAACGCCGAGGCGGCCGACTACTTCCAGCGCGCGCTCGCGGCGCTCGAGCATTTGCCGCGCAGCCACGGCACGCTCGAGCAGAGCGTGGACCTGCGCTTCGAGCTGCGCAACTCGCTGATCGCGCTGTGCGAGCTCGATCGCATCCGCAAGTGCCTCGAAGCGGTCGAGCCGATCGTAGCGCACCTGGGCGACAAGGACCGCGCCGCGCGGCTCGCTTCGTTCAGGTGCAACCAGCATTTCCTCGCCGCGGAGCAGCGCCGGGCGATCGCCGCGGGCGAAGCCGGCCTGCGCCTGGTGCAGGCGATCGGCGAGCGCCGCCTGCAGGCCGAGCTGCTGTACCGCATCGGGCAGAGCTATCACCTCATCGGCGACAACCGCAAGGCGCTCGAGCTGCTCAACCAGAGCGTCGTCGAGACCCTGGAGCAGCGCGCGCGCGACCGCTTCGAGCTGGCGGTGATTCCCGCGGTCGGCAGCCGCATGTGGCTCGTCAGCATCCTGACGGAATGCGGCGATTTCAAGCCGGCGTCGGCGCATGCGGAGCGCGCGGTCGAGCTCGCGCGCGAGGCGCTGCATCCGCTGAGCGAGGTGCTCGGATGGCTCGCGGTCGGTCACGTGCACCTGCGCAAGGGCGAGGTCGATGAAGCGATCAGGGCGCTCGAGCGGGGAATGGCGCTGACCGAGCGCTATTCGGTCCCGATGTGGCGCCTGCGCCTGGAATCGTCGCTGGGCATGGCCCGCGCGGGCCGCGGCGAATTCGTCGAGGGACTCGAATTGGCCCAGAACGCGCTCGCCGCCGCCGAACGCATGGGGCTCATGGTGGACCGGCCGATGTTGCACGTGCACCTGGGCGAGGCGCTGCTGCTCGCCGGGCGCATCGAGGAAGCGATCGCGCAGGCGAAGCAGGCGCTCGGCATCGCGCTCGCTCACGAGAACAGGCGCGACGAGCCGTGGGCGCGGCTGCTGATGGCGCGCGCGTCCTGGGCATGCGAGCCCAAGTCGGCCGACGAGCCGCTGACGCAGCTCGAGTCCGCCTTGCGCCTCGCCGCGGTGACGCAAGCGCGGCCGCTCGAGGCGCACTGCCGGGCCATGCTCGGCGCCGTCCATGGCGCGAGCGGCGACAACACGAAGGGACAGGAATTCAGCGCCGCCGCGCACGCCGCCTATGCAGGCCTCGGCATGCGGCCTTTGCCGCTCCAGCCCGTTGCGAGCGCGTCTTCCGCGATTACTTGATTTTCTGCAGGGAGCGTTCCACCGCTCTGCGTACGTCGTCGCGCTGCGGCTTGGCCAAGGCTGCCTCGAGTGCGCCCGCCGCCTGCGGCCCTCCGAGCGCGGCGAGCGCCTGGGCCGCTCGGATTCGGTATTGGGCGTCGAGATTGCCCGCGTAGCGCTCGATATAGTCGGACCGGCTCTCGGGCAAAACGCGCTCGGGATAGCGTTGCGCCTGTTCGGCCATCTGGTCGTACGCCGCGCCCAGCGAGCGGCGCAGGCCCTCGCGGCGGGCAGGCGAAGCGCCGCCGTTCAGGGCGGCGATCAGGCTCGGCACGACTCGCTCGCCGTAGCGGGTGACCGCGTTCAACTCGCCCGCATCGCAGTCCTGGCACTCGTACCACGCGCTTAGGGCGCGCGCCGCTCGCTCGCTCGCCGCCGGCGGCGGTGGGCTGGACTGAGCCATGCCGACCGACGGCAACGCGACGGCGAGCGCCAGCGAGCGGAAGATCCTCACGGCCAGGGCGCGTCCAGCAAGGGGCAGAGGGCGCTCGCGTCCTGGGGCCGGCAGGGGCGTCCCGGTGCCGGACGCTGGCCGTTCTGGATGAGCATCGTGCCGCCCCATTGATCGGCGTGAGTGTTCATCCGGAACACCTGCCCGAGGCTGAAAGTGCTGCGAGGATCGGCGCTCCCGGTCCACATCAGGTTGTCGTGACCGAAGGAGCCTCCGAACGAATCGGCATGGCCGCCGCAGATCGCGGGCCGCAGGCCGAATGCGTGGCCGATCTCGTGCGCGAGCGTCGTGTCGTTGGCCGTGGTGCCGACGAAGGTGATGTTGGCGTCCCCGGCAGCGAAAGTGCTTCCTGGACAACTGTGCGGTGTTTGCAGGATGGCGCAATTTCTGCCGGTGAACCCTTCGTTGACGTAGTAGACGTTGAGCGCGCCGGACGTATAGAAGGCAGAGGCGCGGATCGGCGCGAGCGCCTGGCACACGAGATCGCCGCTGGCGTCCATGCCTACGCCGGCGTTGATCGTCGCCTCGGCGCTGCCCGGGACCGGGTGGACCGTCGGAACGAAGCGCACCCCGACCATGTTGTCCTGGTATAGGTTCGTCGCCCGGTTCATGTGCGCGCTAGCCAGCGCCGCAACCCCCGCGCTCTGGTTCGCCACCCAGATGTGGACCGGCACATCGATGAGCGGGTCGAGGGTCACGGCATGAACTTCGCCCAGGTTGTTGGTCCAGGGCACGCCCGTTTCCCATTTCATGGCGTGCTTCTTGGAAAAGATCGCGATTTCCGAATTGCAGCTTCCGGGCGAGAGGAGATTCGGCAGCAGCGTCTCGCCGGTGGAGCGGAAGGTCCAGTCGGGGTCTGGCGGCGTGCCTTGCCGGCATTGAGCCTGGGTTCGCGCATCCATCATCACCACCGCATCGTCGCCGGAGGCGATGCCCTGGATCTGGAGCTTGTCGAAAAACGGCGGGTCGACGATCGGTCCGCACCGCCGGATGGCAAATTTCCATTTGAACCCGTTGACCGGCGACGCTCCGAGAAATTGCCGCACCGAGATCTGCTCGGTCACGCTCCTGCGGGCCGGCACGGCGCCCGCGGGGGCTTTCTTGCGCGCCAGCGGACGCAGCAGCCCGACGACCACCGGTGCGCCCGCCTTGTAAGGCAGGCCGCGGATGCGGCTCTCGCCCGGCCGCAGCACGATGCGATCTCCCTGGCGCTTCGCCTTGCCGGTGACTTTCAGATGCTTGAGGTCGGCCGCGGACAGGCCTTCGAAGCGAAGCTCGGCGCCGGCCAGGATCTTCGCGTCGATCGCGATGCGCCATTCGACGGGGCCGGCTCCCGGGCACCCCGGACAGCAATCGACCAGCTCGCAGCCGACCGGGACAGGCGCGCGTTTTTGCAATGCCGTCGCCGGCAGCACGACGTCGGCCAGGCAGAATCGTTCGCTCAAGCCGTGGTTGAACGCCCGCGCCGGCGAAGCGGACCCGAGGAGAACCAGCAGCAAGCCGCACACCGCCGTACGCATGGCGAGCCTCCCGACGCCTCCTTAAACGCTCACGTCCCCTATGCCTTCGAACAATTGGTCTTCCTGCACCACGGCGGGCAGCGTATCTACCGAGCGCACCAGGTAGAAGCCGTCGGCGAAATCGACCGCGCCGGGGATCTCGACCTTCTCGCCCATGGCGAGACGCACGTACGTGGCGGCCATGTTGTGCTTGCCGACCAGGTCGTGGATGTTGGTCATGGTCGCAAACCTTCCGGCGTTGATCTCGGTGATGCACGGCTCGCCGCGCTCGCTTTCCTTGAGGTCGACGAAGAGCACGCCGGAGGCGCGCGGGTCCAGCGACTGGATGGCGCGGGTACACACGTCGATCACGTGCGGGTAGAGCACCGTCTTGGCAAGCGCGGGCATCGAAGACACGCCGCTCGGGCTGCCGGTGTTGAGATAGGTGATGCGCTCGGCCATCTTGGCGAGAACCAGACGGCCCTGGTCCCAAAGGCACTGGACGCAGTAGTCGCGTCCGGGCAGGTACTCCGACAGCGTGAACGACCCGGGCGGCACCGCGCGCATGGCTTCCCAATAATCGATCCAGCCGCGCACCTGCTCGGGCGTCCTCACCGGCACCGCGCCGAGCGAGCCCGCGCCGGCGCGGATGCGGCACCAGAGCTTCGCGTGGCCTTTGAAGCGGCGGAATGCCGCGTCGACGCCCTTCGCATCCGCTATGCGGTAGGTCAGGGGAGCGGGGATGCCGCGCCGGCGAAGGAAGCTCGTCAACGCGTACTTGTCCTGGCAGCGCTCGATGAGAGCGGTGCTCGGAAGAAGCGTGCGGCACCAGAGCTTGTCGCGCAGCCTGGCGAGCCTCAGCACGTCGGCGTCGCTCGTCGGAATCACGAGGTCGATGCGCTCGGCGCGGACGATCCGCCGCAGCGCCGCGCCGTAATCCGCGGTGGAAAGCGGAAGCAGGTAGTTTCGCTGCGCCGGGGATTTCTTGAGGAAGAAACGGCTCTCGTGGCATCCGACGATCACGAGCGATGGATCGCCCGCCGTCAGGCTGCGGATGAGATTGTTGCCGGCCGCCGAGCCGGCTTCGAGAACCAGGACTCTTGCGCCCAGGCCGGAGCTCCCCGACTCCTGAGCGCGGGGCGCTATCCGCGCCGGGGCCGCCGCTTCGCCGGGGCCTTGTACTTTCTCTTCAGGATCCTGAGCTTGCCTGGATAGCGCTTCAGGCATTCCCTCAGGCACTCGACGAACTCGGCCCATTCCTTCGGCTTGAGGCTGCCGATGATCTCGACCTTGAGCGTCTCCTTCTTTCCTGCGAGGCCAACCTGGCCGATTACCGGTCCGTCCGTCATATGTCCCCCTCCTTGGAAGATGAACCCGCACAGCATCTCCGCTCAGTGCGGCAAAAGTGTACTGCGAGCCCGCGCCGCCTCCCAGTCTTTGCGGCGCAAGAGCCACACCGCGATCGTCAGGTTGAGCAGGTTCCAGGCAATGCCGTTCACGAACGCTGCGCGGTAGGAGCCGGTGAGGTCGAAAATCGCGCCCGACATCCAGCCGCCGAGCGCCATGCCGAAGAGCGTCGCCATGATGACGATGCCCACGCGCAGGCCGGCCTCGGTGGGCGCGAAGTACTCGCGGATGATGATCGCGTAGGCCGGCACCAGCCCGCCCTGGAACAGGCCGAAGAGCGCCGACACCACGAAGAGCGAGGTGAGGTCCGAGAAAGGCAGGAACAGCACGAGCGCGATGCCCTGCAAGACCGATCCCGTCAGGAGCGTGCGGATGCCGCCGATGCGATCCGAGACGAAGCCGAAGATGAGACGGCTCACCACTCCGGCGCCCAGCATGACGGCGAGCATCTGCGAGCCGCGCGCGGCGCCGTAGCCGAGGTCGCTGCAGTACGCGACGATATGGACCTGCGGCATGGCCATTGCCACGCAGCAGGCCACGCCGGCGATCGAGAGCACCACGGTCATGGTGTTCGGCGAGAAGCCGAGCGGTCTTGCCTGCGACGCTCTCGTTTCGTGAATACCACCTGTGAGGAGCGGTGGAGGCGCGCGGCGCCGCATGAGCATGCTCAGGGGCAACGCCACCGCGAGGGCGAAAATGCCCACGCCGATATAGGTGCTGCGCCAGCCGGCGGCGTCGAAGAAATGATTCAGCACCGGCGGCCAGACCGCGCCGGCCAGGTAGTTGCCGCTCGCGCACACCGCCACCGCGATGCCGCGGTGGCGGGTGAACCACATCGAGATGTCGGCCACCAGAGGCGCGAAAGTGCCCGAGCAGCCCAGTCCGATGAGAAGGCCGTGCGCCAGCGCGAAAGTGAAGAGATTCGGCGCAAGGCCGGCGGCAACGAATCCCAGGCCGAGCGAGCCGCCGCCGAGCAGCACCGGAACGACGACGCCGAAGCGGTCGGAGAGCCGCCCCATCACGATCCCGCCCAGGCCGAAGCCCACCATCGTGAGCGTGTACGGAAGCGTCGCCGCGGCGCGATCGACGCCGAACTCTGCCTGGATCGATGAAAGCGCGACGGCCATCGCGTACATGCCCACGCCGCCGACGGTCATGAGCGCGAGCGCTGCCGCGAGACGCAGGCAGGCGTACGGGGAATCCTGCAGATTGGGTTGCAACGGATGCAAGGTTACCGTGAAAAACGGGGCCGGATGCAGCGGCATCCGGCCCCTCCCCCAAGGACCCCCCTCGACTCATCTTGGCGCTCGAGCAATGAATTGCAGTTCCTTCGTCCCGCTTGAGTGCGAGGACACTCTAGGAAAGCCGAGCGCGCTCGGCAGTGCGTTTACGCACTTGCGCGCAGAAGACGCTGGCGTAGCGTGGCCGGCACGTTCGGGACTTTTCCGCAGGGGGGCGATATGGGTGGGGTCCTTTCGTCGCCGGATGAATTCTTCGCGCGACACGCCGAAATCCGTTTCATCGAGCTCAAGCGCGGCAGCACGCTCAGGCTGGAGCACGCGGCCGGCGCGACGGTGCGCCTCGTCGAAGGCGAGGCGTGGGTGTCGGCCTGCCGCCGGGCGAAGCGCATGCGCGCCGGCGAGCCTGCCATGCTGAACGGCCGCGGCACGATCCTGATCTACGCGCTCGCCGACTCGTCGCTGTGCCTCGAGGGCGTGGAGCGCTGCGACATCGAGCTGCGCCGGCGTGGCGAAGTGCCTTCCATGCCGTAGCGGTTTGCCGGTACCGTAGCGCCGGCCATGAAGATCCTCGGAATCGTTGCCCTGAGCTGCGCCGCGCTGGCGAATCCGGCGTGGGCGCAGGACCCGGGCCCCGAGCAGCTCATCCAGCGGATTACCGACGAGGTGATGGCGGCGATCCAGTCGGACGAGAAGCTCGCCGCGGGCGACAAGGGCAGGGCGCTGCAGCTCGCCGAGCAGAAGGTGCTGCCGCACGTCGATTTCGAGGAGGCGACGCGCCTCGCCGTGTCGCGCGCCTGGTCGCGGGCGAGCGCGGAGCAGCAGAAGGCGCTGGTAACCGAGTTCCGCGCGATGCTGCTGCGGACCTACACCAACGCGATCGGCACGTATACGGGAACGCAGGCGAAGCCGCTGCCGACGCGCGGCAGGCCCGAGGGCGAGGCGCGCGGCAGCGAGGCGACCGTGCGCTACCAGTTCTCGCGCTCGGGCGGCAAGCCGGTGCTGGTCGCCTACGAGATGCGCAAGACCGGCGCGGGCTGGAAAATTTATGACATCAGCCTCGAGGGAATGAGCCTGGTGCTCACCTACCGCACCGAGTTCGACGGCATCCTCAAGCAGGAAGGCATCGACGGCCTGATCAGGCGGCTCGCGCAGAAGAACGCGCCGCCGAAGCTCACCCTGTAGGGCTCGCGCTGTAGAATCCTCCCGGAAATTCCCCGGGAGAAAAGCCATGGCTGCGCCATCCACCATCGGGCAGGTCCGCGACGTCTTTCCGAAGCTCGGCGAGCTCACCGACAAGGTCGTGTTCGGCGACGTCTGGGAGCGGCCCGGGCTTTCCAAGCGCGACCGCAGCCTCGTCACCGTCGCCGCGCTGACCGCGCTCTACCGGCCCGACCAGATCCGCGGCCACGTCTGGCGCGCGCTCGACAACGGCGTGACGCGCGAGGAGATCGTCGAGCTGATCACGCACCTCGCGATCTACGCGGGCTGGCCGAATGCCGGCACCGCGGCGCTGATCGCCAAGCAGGTGTTCGAGGAGCGAGGCGCATGAGGATCGGCTTCATCGGTCTGGGCGCCATGGGCCGCCACATGGCCGCGAACCTGCAGCGCGCGGGCCACGAAGTGCAGGCGCACGACCTGCGGCGCGTTGAAGGCTTTCCCATCTGGAAGACGAGCGCGGCGGAAGCGGCGCGCGGCTGCGAAGTTGTCTTCACCTCGCTTCCCGGCCCCAAGGAAGTCCAGGCACTCGCTCCCGAGATCGGCTCTGCTCTTGTAAAAGATACAAGCTGGTTCGACCTCAGCACCAACTCGCCGGAAGTGGTGCGGCGGCTGCATCGCGAGTTGCCGAAGATCCATTTTCTCGACGCGCCGGTGAGCGGTGGGCCGAGCGGCGCGGAGAGCGGCAAGCTCGCGCTCTGGGTTGGAGGAGACAAAGAAGTCTTTGAGAAACACCTTTCGCTGCTCAAGGCGATAGGGGATCAACCCCTTTACATCGGCCCCATCGGCGCGGGCACGGTGGCGAAGCTGGCGCACAACTGCGCCAGCTTCGCGATCCAGGCGGTGCTCGCGGAGATTTTCACTCTCGGGGTGAAAGGCGGCGTCGAGCCGCTCGCGCTCTTTCAGGCGCTGCGCCAGGGCGCCTCGGGCCGCAAGCGCACCTTCGACCGGCTGGCAGACTTCTACCTGCCGGGGCGCTTCGACCCGGCGGCGTTCTCGCTCAAGCTTGCGCACAAGGACGCGACGCTCGCGCTCGAGCTCGCGGAAAAAATCGGCGTGCCGATGCGCATCGGCCGCATCGCCCTCGATGAGCTCGCGGAGGGCATGCGGCGCGGCTGGGGCGAGCGCGACTGCCGCGCGGCGATGCTGTTGCAGGAGGAGCGCGCCGGCGTGGCCGCGCGGGTCTCGCCCGAGCGTATGCCGCTAGCGCTGAAGGACTAGATACAACTCGGCGGAAGGCCGTGCTAGCATCCTCCCAACACCCGGGGGGGAGGTTGCAGCACTAGCGTCCATTCTGGAGCTGGGCTCAAGGGCAGCGCGACATGTCTCAGCACAACCGCGTCGTGTGGGCGGAAGGACTGTTCCTTCGGCCGCAGCATTTCCAGCAGGCGGAGCGCTATTTCGAGCGGCTGATGAGCCAGCGGCTCGACTCGCTCGCTCCCTACGCCGCGGGGTTCACCCGGCTGCAGATCGACCAGGAGCTGCTCAAGATCGGCAAGGTCGGGCTGGTCGCTGCCGAGGGCGTGTTTCCCGACGGCACCCCGTTCAACATCCCGTTCGAGGCCGACATCCCCGAGCCCTTCGACGTCCCCGGCGACGTCAGGGACCGCCTGGTCGTGGTCACGCTGCCGCTGCGGCGCGCGGGCATGGCCGAGCTCGCCTTCGAGCGCTCGGGCGACTCCTCGCTCGTGCGCTACCTCGCGGCGGACCACGAGATCCGCGACTCGGTGCTCGAGATGGAGAGCTCGGCGCAGCTCAAGATCGGCCGCCTCAACGTGCGGCTGCAGCTCGACGGCGAGGCCACGTCCGCGCACACCGCGCTCGGCGTGGTGCGCGTGGTGGAGAAGCGCGCCGACGGCCGCGTGGTGCTCGACGACGGCTACGTTCCGCCGTGCCTCGACTGCAGGGTGAGCGGCAGGCTGCAGGACTACGTCAAGGAGCTGCACGGCCTCGTCCGGCACCGCATCAACGCGCTCGCCGACCGCGTATCGAGCCCCGGCGCCAAGGGCGTCGCGGACGTCTCCGACTTCCTGCTGTTGCAGCTTTGCAACCGCTACGAGCCGCTGCTCGCCCATTTCCTCACCCGCTCGTCGCTGCACCCCGAGCTCTTCTACCGCTCGTGCCTCGAGCTCGCCGGCGAAATCGCCACCTACGCGCGCCGCGAGCGCATGCCGGCGAGCTTCTCCACCTACCGCCAGGACGACCTGCAGAACACGTTCATGCCGGTGATCGAGGAGATCCGGCGCGGGCTCACCGCGGTGATCGAGCAGAACGCGGTCGCGATCCCGGTGATGGACCGCGGCCGCGGCGTATTCGCCGGCACGGTGCCGGACGTCGAGCTGCTGCGCAACGCCGTGTTCGTGCTCGCGGTCGGCGCGAACGTCGCGCCCGAGTCCCTGCGCCTGCATTTCCCGACCCAGGTGAAGATCGGCCCGCCGGAAAGGATCCGCGACCTGGTCGTCTCGCACCTGCCCGGAATCCAGACCACGCCGCTGCCGGTCGCGCCTCGGCAGATCCCCTATCACGCCGGATACAGCTACTTCGAGCTCGACCGCAAGAACGACTTCTGGAAGGCGCTCGAAGCTTCGCGCGTCATCGCGATGCACGTCGCGGGCGACTTTCCGGGGCTTTCGCTCGAGCTCTGGGCGATCCGGGATTGAGATGCATTAGGAGAACGCCATGTCCAGTGTGCCGCCGCAGCCAGTCGATCCGGACGCAACCATAATGGTGCCGACGCCGGGCCGGCGCCGCGCCGCGGCGGCGCCGGGACCGGCCCCCGCCGCGGGCGACGCGCCGAGGCGCGCCGACGCCGCGCTGAGCGCGGATCTCAGCGCGCTCTCGGGCCTGAACCCGCTGGTGGCGCTGGCGAACCCGCTGCTCGCGCTGGTGCCGCAGATCCGCTCCTCGGTGTCGCATCCCGACCCGGCGGGCTTCCGCCAGACGCTGCTCGAGCAGTTGAGCGCCTTCGAGCAGGCCGCGCAGAAGCGCGGCATCAAGGCGGAGACCGTGCTCGTCGCCCGCTACGCGCTGTGCACGCTCATCGACGAGGCGGTGTCGTCCACGCCCTGGGGCGGAGCCTCGCAGTGGATGAAGCAGAGCCTGCTCGTCACGTTCTACCGCGAGACCGGCGGCGGCGAGAAGTTCTTCCTGCTCCTGAACAAGATGGGCGAGCAGCCGGGCGCCAACATCGACCTGCTCGAGTTCTTCTACGCCTGCCTCGCGCTCGGCTTCGAGGGGCGCTTCCGGGTGGTCGAAGGCGGGAGAGCGCAGCTCGAGCAGACGCGCGAGCGGCTCTACGAGCTCATCCGGCGCCAGCGCCAGAGCGAGGACAGCGACCTCTCCGGGCGCTGGAAGGGGATCGAAACCAAGCCCCGGCGCCTGTCGGGCGCACTGGTCGTCTGGCTGACGGCGTCGGCGTGCGGCGTGCTGCTCGCGGCGGCGTACCTCGGATACCTGTTCTCGCTCTCCGGCCAGTCCAGCCCGGTCAAGTCGGAGCTGGCGCAGATGAAGGTCAAGGTGGCGCTCGAGCGAAAGACGCCGGTGAAGGCGGTGGTGCCGCGGCTTTCCCGGTTCCTCGCCGACGAGATCGCCAAGGGCGTCGTCGCGGTCTACGAGGACGAGCTCGTGAGCGTGGTGACCATTCCCGGCGACGGCCTGTTCCCGTCGGGCAGCGCCGCGGCCGACCGGCGCTACGAGCCGACCTTCGCGCGGGTGGCGCAGGCGCTGAACAGCGTCCCGGGGCCGGTCGTGGTCACCGGCCACACCGACAACAAGCCGATCCGCACCGCGCGCTTCCCGTCCAACTGGGAGCTCTCGACCGAGCGGGCCAAGTCGGTGATGAAGGTGATGGCGCCGTCGATGACGGACCCGACGCGCCTGCGCGCCGAGGGCCTGGCCGATTCCGACCCGGTGGCGCCCAACGATACCGAGGACAACCGCAGGAAGAACCGTCGCGTGATGGTGATCCTGAAGGTGGCGGGGTAGGCGAGCCATGAAAAAGATCCGCGAGCTTCTCTTCAACCGCTGGGTCCTCGGCGGCCTGGTGGTGCTGCTGCTGTCGCTCGTCATCCTGCTGGTGGGCGACGCGATCGCGTTCTTCGACTGGCGCCCGCTCGAGACGCTGCTCTCGCGCTGGCTGGCCGTCCTCTTCCTCGTATTGATTTGGGTTACATGGGAACTTGTCAGAGCCTGGCGCATCCGGCGCGCCAACCAGTCGATGCTGCAAGGCATCGCCGGCGCCGACGCCGAGGCGGAGTCGTCGGCGCGCTCGGCGCAGGAGATCGCCACCCTGCAGGCGCGCTTCAAGGAAGCGGTCACGGTGCTGCGCAAGGCGCGCTTCAAGGGCCGCGCGGGCGAGCGGCAGTACCTCTACCAGCTGCCCTGGTACGTGATCGTCGGCGCGCCGGGCTCCGGCAAGACCACCGCGCTGGTCAACTCGGGGCTCAAGTTCCCGCTGGAGGAGGCGGGGGCGAGCCAGTCGATCAAGGGCGTCGGCGGGACGCGCAACTGCGACTGGTGGTTCACCGACGAGGCGGTGCTGCTCGACACCGCTGGCCGCTACGTCACCCAGGACAGCGAGCAGAAGGTCGACGCGAGCGCCTGGCTCGGGTTTCTCGATCTGCTCAAGCGCTTCCGGCCGCGCCAGCCGCTGAACGGCGCCATCGTCACCGTGAGCATCTCCGACCTCCTGTACCAGACCGACGCGCAGCGCGAGCGCTACGCGCGCGACGTCAGGACCCGGGTGCAGGAGCTCCACGAGCGCCTCGGGCTGCGCTTCCCGGTGTACGTGATGGTCACCAAGACCGACCTGCTGGCCGGCTTCATGGAGTTCTTCGGCGACATGTCGCGCGAGGAGCGCGCGCAGGTCTGGGGCATGACCTTCGACCTGAACGGCGCGGGCACCGCGGTCAACTACGCCGGCCAGTTCGGCGCCGAGTTCGAGGGGCTCGAGCGCAGGCTGCACGCGCGCGTGCTGAAACGGCTGCACGGCGAGCGCGACCTGCAGCGGCGCTGCGCCATCTACAGCTTCCCGCAGCAGTTCAGCGCGCTGCGCCCGCTGCTGTCGGAATTCATGGAGAAGGCGTTCGGCGGCTCGCGCTTCGGCGAGCAGCCCCTGGTGCGCGGCGTGTACTTCACGAGCGGCACCCAGGAGGGGAGCCCGATCGACCGCGTGCTCGGCACGCTCTCCCGCACCTTCAACCTGGACCGCAAGATCCTGCCGCCCTCGGCCTCGAGCGGCAAGAGCTTCTTCATCAACCGCCTGCTGCACGAGGTCATCTTCACGGAGTCAGGCCTGGTCGGCGGCAACGAGAAGAAGGAGCGCCAGCGCCGCGTGCTCACCGTGGGCGCGCTCGCCGGCAGCGCCGCGCTCACCGTGGGGCTGCTCGCGGCCTGGACGCTCAGCTATTTCAACAATGGAAGACTGATCCAGGACGCGACGCAGAAGGTCGCCGCCGCGAAAGGCAGCGTCGAAGGCGTGCCGCCGGCGCAGGCGGGCGACATCGCCAAGGTCCTGCCGGTGCTCAACGCGCTGCGCGACCTGCCCTCGGGCTATTCGAGCCGCGAGGCCTCGATCCCGGTCGCCTACCGCTTCGGCCTGTACCAGGGCGACGGCATCGGCGAGCGCTCGATCGGCGCCTACCGGCGCGCGCTCGGCGACGTGCTGCTCACCCGCGTCTCGCTGCGCCTCGAGGAGATCCTGGCGCGGCCGCAGAACCAGGAGCAGCTCTACGTGGCGCTCCGCGGCTACCTCATGCTGCACCAGGAAAAGTACCTCGACGCGGCCGACCTCTCGCGGCTCATGCTCTTCATCTGGAGCCCGGCGCTGCCGCGCGATTCGCTCGAGCTGATGGTCGACCTCGAGGGCCACCTCAAGGCGGCGCTGGAGGCGCGCCCGGTGCAGACGCTTGCGCCGCGCAACGACGCGCTGGTGAACGAGGCGCGCCGCGGCCTCGCCTCCATGCCGGTCGCCGACCGCGTGTACGCGCGGCTCAAGAACGAGCTCTCGGCCGATGCGAGCGTGCCGCCGTTCCGCGTGAGCGAGGCTGCGGGACCGAACGCGGCGCAGGTGCTCACGCGGGCAAGCGGGCAGCCGCTCACCGCGGGCATCGAGGGCCTTTTCACCCGCGACGGGTACCTCAAGCTCTTCCGCGCGAAGGCCGAGAAGCTCGCCACCGAGCTCTCGAAGGAGGAGTCCTGGGTGCTGGGCGATTCCGGCGCGAGCGCGCAGAAGGTCGATCCCGCCAAGGTGTTCGCCGACGTGCGCGAGCGCTACGCTCAGGACTACGAGAAGCAGTGGAGCGCGCTTCTTTCCGACATCCGTCTCGCGCGCTCGAGCGGGCTCTCGCAGACCATCGAGCAGGCGAAGGTCCTGTCGGCGCCGGACTCGCCGCTGAAGCGCCTCGTGGTCGCCGCTTCGAAGGAGCTTTCGCTCGCCACCACTGAGGACGCGGCGAAGCAGAAGGCGGGGAAAGAGGCGGAAGAAGCCATGAAGTCCAACAGGTACGGAAGCCTGTTCGCGCAGGCGGGAGGGGGCGCCAAGCTCGCGCAGCCGCGTCCCGAGGACGCGGTCGACGTGCGCTTCGCGCCGCTCAGGAACCTGGTCGCGCAGCAGGGCCAGGCGGGCGCCGCGCCGATCGACGGCGTGATGCAGTCGATGAGCGAGTTCTATACGCAGTTGCGCGCGGCGGAAGAGTCCTTCTCGCGCGGCCAGGTGAGCACGGCGCTCTCCGCGACCGGCTCCAAGATGCGGGCCGATGCCGACCGCTACCCCGAGCCGGTGCGCACGGTGCTGCGCGACCTCGCCCAGACCAGCACCGGACAGGCCGCGGGAGCGGCGCAGGAGAACATCAAGCGCGCGGTCAGCGGCTCGGCTTCGTTCTGCGCCAAGGCGATCGACGGCAAGTATCCGTTCGCGAAATCCTCCGGCGAGGTGCTGCTCGACGATTTCAACAAGGTGTTCTCGCCCGGCGGGCAGCTCGACTCGTTCTTCTCCGGCAACCTGGCGCAGTTCGTCGACACGCCGACGGGTCGCGAGTGGCGCCCGCGGCCGGGAATGGAAGCCTCGGCGCCGTCGCCGGCGACCATCCGCCAGTATCAGCGCGCCGCGGTGATCCGCGACAGCTTCTTCAGGCCCGGCGCGGCGCAGGCGCAAGTCACGGTCGACGTGAGGCTGGTCGCGGTGTCGGGCGCGAGCGAGGTCGTCTTCGAGCACGACGGCAAGGCGAACAAGATGTCGCCCGGCAGCGTGGTGAGGGTGCAGTGGCCCGCCGTGACACCGGGCGCGGGCACCAAGCTCACCGTCGCGGGCGCGCCCGCGATCGCCTCCGATGGGCCGTGGGCGTTGTTCCGTGTGCTCGACAAGGGCACGGCGCAGCCCGGCGCGCAGCCCGGCCTGGTGCGGCTCGCGTTCGCCGCCGACGCGAAGCGCAGCGCCACGCTCGAGCTGCTGCCGACGAGCGTGACCAACCCGTTCCAGAGCCGCGAGCTGTACCAGTTTCAGTGCCCGGGACAGAAATAGCGACGCAGGTCGCGGGCCTGTACGGGAAGTTGCCGGCGCGCGGCGACTTCCTGAGCCGCCGGCTCGACGCGGACTTCATCGCGCAATGGGATGAATGGCTGCAGCGCGCGATACGCGACAGCCGCGAGGCGCTCGGCGAGCGCTGGCTGGAATGCTTTCTCTCGGCGCCGGTGTGGCGCTTCGTGCTGCCGGCGGGGATGTACTCGAAGCCGGGCTGGGTCGGGATCATGCTGCCGAGCGTCGACCGCGTGGGGCGCTATTTTCCGCTCACGCTCGCGGCGCCGCTGCACCACGAGACCATCGACCTGCCCGCGTCGCTCGCGGCAGCGCTGTCCTGGCTCGACTCGCTCGAAGCGCTCGCCCTCGAGGCGCTGACGCCGGAGCTCGACTTCGATGCGTTCGACCAGCGCCTCGCCGCGCTCGCGCTGCCCGCAGGGCTGCCCGCCGCCGCGGCCCCGAGCGACGACACCGTGCCGCTCGGCGAGGCTGCGCCCACCTTCCAGGTCTGGACGTTTGAGAACGGCGACGACGTTACGCGTGTACTAAGCGAGCCGTCGCGTGAGTTGCGCACCGCTTCTGCGCTCTGGCTCACCCTCGGCGGGGAAACGCTGCGGCCATGCGTCGCGGCGTGCGCCGGTCCGATCTCCGGAGAGCGCTTCTGCGCCCTGCTCGACGGTCGTTGGGGCGAGCATTCCTGGACCCTCGCGAGCGCTACCTCGTTGATACTAAATAGCCAATCGGCTGCTACCGAGAGTGTGATGTATTGCAGCCCCCAAAACCCGGGCGTAGACTTAATTCACGGTCAGGGCAGGGGGCAGGAAGAAGCAGGGCCGCTGATCGCACCTCCAGGCAGCGCAAACGGGGCAGGGACATGAACACGGGTTGGGGGAAATAGTCTCCGCGATGAGCGCCGACGCGTCATGGGAATGACCGACCTCGAAGCGCTGTTGCGTCCGGTCAGCGACGACGCCCACTGCGGGCCGGACCTCGATGCCGCGGGCGACCCGGCTTATGTCGAGTTCGGCGTAGCCGCCGAATGGAAAGAGGCGAAGTACGTCGGCGAGCAGGAAGTCGCTTCCGCCCAGGCGCCCGACTGGGGCAAGCTGAAGGAGACGGGCGCAGCGCTGCTCGCCGTCTCGAAGGACCTCCGCATCGCCAAACACTACGTCGCCGCGCTCGCCCACGTCGACGGCCTGCCGGGATTCGCCGCGGGCGTGCGCTTGGTACGCGACCTTCTCGACCGCTACTGGGACGCGCTGCACCCGGCGCTCGAGGGGACTACCGACGACTGGCGCAAGAATCTGGTCATGGAGCTGAACGCCGAACGCGGTGCGCTCGGCGGGCTGCGCGCCGCGTTCATCGCCGAATCGAGAAAGGTCGGGCGCTTTGCGCTGCGCGACATCGAGGTGCTCGACGGCACCGTGCCACCCGCGGAGGGCGCGAGCGCGCCCACGGCGGAGTTGCTGCGCGAGGCGATCCGCGACACCGAGCTCGCCGCCGAGAACCTGCGGCTCGAGTCGTGCCGCGAGGCGCTCGCGGACCTCAAGGCGATCCAGGACACTTTCCGCAAGCACCAGGGGACCCTGTATCCGGAGTTTCCGGTCGCCGAGAAGCTGCTCGCGCGCGCTCAGGCGCTGCTCGCCGACGCGCTCGGCTTCGAATCGGCCGCCGATGGCGGGACGGCCGCGGACGGCGATGAGCAGGCAGGCGAGGGTGCGCCCGGGAAGCTGAAGACCCGCGCAGACGCGCGGCGCGTGCTCGAGTCGGTGTGCGACTTTCTCGAGCGCACCGAGCCTGCGCATCCGGCGCCGATCCTGATCCGCCGGGCGGCACGGCTGTTGGATCTGAGCTTCGTCGACATCATCCGGGACCTGGCCCCGGAGGCTGCCGGCACGATCGAGAACCTCGGCGGGATACGACGCGAGTCGCCGTAAACCGCCGAATCTAACTTTTCAAAGGGGAGGGACAGACAGTGGCAAGCAAACCGAGTTCGCAGAAGTTCATCGCGCGCAACCGCGCGCCGCGCGTGCAGATTGAATACGATGTCGAGCTCTACGGTTCCAAGAAGAAGGTGCAGCTGCCCTTCGTCATGGGCGTGCTCTCCGACCTGTCGGGCAAGCCTGCGGATCCGCTGGCGCCGGTGGCGGACCGCAAGTTCACCGACGTCGACGTCGACAATTTCGACTCGTTCCTGAAGTCGCAGAAGCCGCGCGTGGCCTTCCAGGTGCCGAATACGCTGACCGGCGAGGGCAACATCAACCTCGACATCACTTTCGAGAGCATGGACGACTTCACGCCCGCGGCGATCGCGCGCAAGGTCGACGCGCTGAACAAGCTGCTCGAGGCGCGCACCCAGCTCTCGAACCTGATGACCTACATGGACGGGAAGACCGGGGCCGAGCAGCTGATCCAGAAGGTGCTGCAGGACCCGGAGCTCCTGAAGTCGCTGGGCCAGGCGCCCAAGCCGGACGCTCAATAAGGAGGACATGACCATGGCGAACGAAACCCAGGCAGCGGGCCAGCAGGCCCCTGCGCTTGCGGAGCTGGACGAGTTTTCCGCGCTGCTCAAGCGCGAATTCAAGCCGAAGACGGAAGAGGCCAACGACGCCGTGCAGCGTGCCGTGCGCACCCTCGCGCAGCAGGCGCTCGCCGACACCAGCGTGGTGAGCGACGACGTCGTCAAGACGATCGAGAAGATCATCGCGGAGATCGACAAGAAGCTGACCGAGCAGATCAACAAGATCCTGCACCACGAGGACTTCCAGAAGCTGGAAAGCGCCTGGCGCGGCCTGCACTACCTCGTGAACAACACCGAGACCGACGAGATGCTGAAGATCCGCGTCATGAACGTCTCGAAGGCGGACCTCGGGAAATCGCTCAAGCGCTACAAGGGCACGGCGTGGGACCAGAGCCCGCTGTTCAAGAAGGTGTACGAGGCCGAGTACGGCCAGCTCGGCGGCGAGCCGTTCGGCGCCCTCGTCGGCGACTACTACTTCGACCAGAGCCCGCCCGACGTCGAGCTGCTCGGCGAGATGTCGAAGAACGCCGCCGCGGCGCACTGCCCGTTCATCAGCGGCACCTCGCCGACCCTGTTCCAGATGGATTCCTGGCAGGAGCTGGCCAACCCGCGCGACCTCACCAAGATCTTCCAGACGCCTGAGTACGCGGCGTGGCGCTCGCTGCGCGAGTCCGACGACGCCAAGTACGTGGGCCTCGCGATGCCGCGCTTCCTCGCCCGGCTGCCGTACGGCGCGAAGACCAGCCCGGTCGAGGAGTTCAACTTCGAGGAAGAGACCGACAGCGGCTCGCACAACAGGTACAACTGGGCGAACGCCGCGTACGCGATGAGCGTCAACATCACCCGGGCGTTCAAGCTCTACGGCTGGTGCACCACCATCCGCGGGGTCGAGTCCGGCGGCGCGGTGCCCAACCTGCCGGTGCACGCCTTCCCGACCGACGACGGCGCCATCGACTCGAAGTGCCCCACCGAGATCGCCATCAGCGACCGGCGCGAGGCCGAGCTGGCCAAGAACGGCCTGATGCCGCTCATCCACCGCAAGAACAGCGACTTCGCCGCCTTCATCGGCGCGCAGTCGCTCTACAAGCCGAGCGAGTACCAGGACGCCGACGCCACCGCGAACGAGAACCTCGGCGCGCGGCTGCCGTACATGTTCGCGGTTTGCCGCTTCGCGCACTTCCTGAAGTGCATGGTGCGCGACAAGATCGGCTCCTTCGCCGACGCCCACGCGATGCAGCAGGATCTGCAGCAGTGGATTCTCCAGTACGTCGACGGCGATCCCGCCAATTCCTCGGAATCGACCAAGGCGCGCAAGCCCCTGGCCGCAGCCGAAATCGTGGTCGAGGAGGTGGCCGGAAATCCCGGCTACTACACGTCGAAATTCTTCCTCAAGCCCCACTATCAGCTCGAGGGCCTTTCGGTTTCACTGAGGCTCACGTCCAAACTTCCTTCGGCGAAAGCCGCGTAAACCCCAAACTTACTTCACGGAGGCGTCATGGCAGTAGACATGTTTCTGAAGCTTGACGGCATCAAGGGCGAGTCGCAGGACCACAAGCACGCGGGCGAGATCCACATCGAGTCCTGGAGCTGGGGCATGAGCCAGACGGGCGCGCACGGAGTGGGCGGCGGCGGCGGCGCCGGCAAGGTATCCGTGCACGACATCAGCATCACGAAGTTCACGGACAAGGCCACGGCCGCACTGATGCTGCACTGCTGCAACGGCAAGCACATCCCGAACGGGCTGGTGACGGTGCGCAAGGCGGGGGAAAAGCCGCTCGAGTATCTCAAGATCAAGCTGCAGGACATCATCATCAGCGGTGTGCAGACCGCCGGACACCACAATGACCAGATCACGGAGAACCTGACTCTCAACTTCGCCAAGTTTCACGTCGAATACACGGAGCAGAAAAACGATGGCAGCGGCTCGCCGGGCGGCGAAATGGGGTGGGACGTCAAGGCGAACCAGAAGGCCTGAGCGGCCTGGGTTCGATCTGAGAGGAGCACGATGAGCGCAACCCTGAAGCTCGGGGAGCTGGCGAAGGGCTCTACGCGGCTGGCGGACCTGCTGGCGGAGGGGCAGAGCTCGGTGCGCAGCGACCCGGCGAACGCCAAGCGCCGGGTGATGCTGTTCCAGCTCATGGTCCTCAGCGGGCAGTGGGACCGCGCGCTCACCCAGCTCTACGTCATCAAGGAGATGGACCGCGATGCGGACGACTTCGTGCGCACCTACCGCGAGGTCGTCCGCTGCGAGCTGTTCCGCAAGGAGGTGTTCGGCGGCGGCAAGACGCCGCTCGTGCTCGGCGAGCCGCAGGAGTGGATCGCCAAGCTGAGCGAGGCCGCCCGGCTGCTCGGGCAGGGCAAGGTCAACGAGGCGGCCGAGCTGCGCGCCGCCGCGTTCGAGGCGGCGCCGGCGGTGTCGGGGTCCATGAACGGCGCGCCGTTCGAATGGATCGCGGATGCCGACGTGCGCCTCGGGCCGGTGTGCGAGGCCATGCTCAACGGCAAGTACTACTGGATTCCGTTCGAGCGCCTGTCGCGCATCGACATCGAGGCGCCGAGCGACCTGCGCGATCTCATCTGGGCGCCGGCGAAGCTCACCTTCCAGAACGGGGGCGAGCAGGTCGCGTTTCTGCCAGCGAGGTACCCGGGTAGCGAGGCGGCCGAGGACGACGAGATCCGCCTCAGCCGCAAGACGGAGTGGCGCGACCTCGGGGCCGACACCCACGTCGGCCTGGGCCAGCGCATGTTCGCAACCGACGTGGGCGAGACCGCGCTCCTGGAGGCCCGTGTAGTCGAGTTGAAAAGGTAACCCGCGGCCATGGCGGAATCGAACCGCGACCGGATCATTCCCTCGCTTCTCGACCGCCTGACCGACGAGGGGCCAGGCGCGCCCGGCCGCGGCGTGTCGGTCACGGTGTCCGAGCTGCGCAGGAGCGTGCTGCGCGATCTCACCTGGCTCTTCAATACCACGCGGCCGTTCGCGCCCGATGCGATCGAGGGGCGACCCCAGGTCGGGAACTCGGTGCTCAACTACGGGCTGCCGCCGCTCTCGGGGCTCACCGCCTCGGGGCTGGACATCCGCCAGCTCGAGCGCGCGCTGCGGCAGGCGATCCTCGACTTCGAGCCTCGCATCCTGCCCGACAGCGTGTCGGTGAAGGCGGTGCTCGAGCGCGACACGGTCGACCACCACAACGTGATCTCGCTCCACATCGAGGGGCTGCTCTGGGCCCAGCCGGTGCCGATCGAGCTCCTGCTGCGCACCCAGTTCGACCTCGAGTCCGGCCAGAGCCGCGTCGAAGAAACCACCGCGGGGCGGCGCTGATGGATCCCCGTCTCCTCGACTACTACAACAACGAGCTCCTGCACGTGCGCGAGACCGCCGCGGAATTCGCGCGCGAGTTTCCCAAGATCGCCGGCCGGCTCGCGCTCGAGGGAACGGCCGAGTGCTCCGATCCCTACGTCGAGCGCCTGCTCGAGGGCTTCGCGTTCCTGGCGGCCCGGGTGCAGCTCAAGATCGACGCGGAATTCCCGGCCTTCACGCAGCACCTGCTGGAGATGGTCTACCCCGGGTTCCTTTCGCCGGTGCCCTCCATGGCCATGGTGCGCTTCGAGCCGGATCTCGCGGAGGCCGGACTGGCGCAGGGGCCCGAGGTTCCGCGCGGCAGCGTGCTGAGGGCGCGGCCTTCGAGCATGCCCGGAGCGGGCACCGCGTGCGAGTTCCGCACCGCGCACGCCGTGAAGCTCTGGCCGATCGAGCTCGTCGAGGCGAAGTACTTCGCCTATCCCCCGGAGCTGCCGCGCGAGCTCAAGGTCGGCCAGAAGATCGAGGGCGCGATCCGCCTGAGGCTGCGCGCCACCGCCGGGCTCGCTTTCAACGCCATCGCGCTCGAGCGGCTGGCGCTGCACTTCTGCGGCAACCCGGGCGTGGCGGCGCGGCTGCACGAGGCCATGCTCTCGTCGGCGCTAGGCGTCCTGGTCCTGCCGTCGACGCCGAAGGCGCGCTGGTTCCACTTCGCCGACAAGAGCGAAGTGCGGCGCCTGGGCTACTCGGACGAGGAGGCGCTGCTGCCGCCGCCGGCGCGCTCGTTCCGCGGCTACCGGCTGCTGCGCGAGTATTTCGCGTTTCCGGCGCGCTATCTCTTCGCCGAGATCGGCGGCCTGCGCCCGGGTCTCGCCAAGTGCCGCGACAGCGAGATCGATCTGCTGGTCCTGCTCGGCCGCTCGGACACCACCCTGGAGAACGTGGTCGACGCCGCGAACTTCTCCCTGTTCTGCACTCCCGCGGTCAACCTCTTCCCCAAGCGCGCCGACCGCATCCACCTGACGCACCGCGTGCCGGAGCACCACGTCGTCCCGGACCGCACCCGGCCGATGGACTTCGAAGTCTACGGCGTGACCGAGGTCGCGGGCTTCGGCGCGAGCTCCGAGCAGGAGCAGCGCTTCCAGCCGCTCTATGCGACGCTCGACCAGGCGGCAGGCGGCGCCGACGGCTACTACACGCTGCGCCGTGCGCCGCGCATGCAGTCGGCGAAGCAGAAGCGCCTCGGCACGAGGACCAACTACGTCGGCACCGAAGTCTTCATGTCGCTGGTCGACCCCGCGTCCGCGCCCTACGCCGAGGGACTTACGCAGGTCTCGGTCAACACCCTGTGCACGAACCGCGACCTGCCGCTCGTCATGCCCACCGGCGGCAAAAGCGACTTCGCGCTCGACGCCGCCGCGCCGGTGAGCGCGGTGCGCTGCCTGGGCGTGCCGTCGCGGCCGGTCGAGCCGGTGATCGACGGTTCGATCGCCTGGCGCTGCATCAGCCACCTCTCGCTCAACTATCTTTCGCTCACCGACCTCAACGAGCAGGACGGCGCGCTGGCGCTGCGCGAGATGCTCCACCTTTACGCCCGCGACAACGAATCGGTGGTGCGCCGCCACCTCGAAGGCATCCGCTCGGTGCGCATCGCCCCGATCACGCGGCGCATGGCGGCGCGCGGCCCGGTCACGTTCGGGCGCGGGATGGAGGTGCGCCTCTCGTGCGACGAGCGCGCCTTCGAAGGCGGCGGCGCGTTCGTGCTCGGCTCGGTGCTCGAGGAATTCCTTGCCAGGCATGTGTCGCTCAACTCATTCACGGAAACGGCGCTCGACGTGATCGGGCGCGGAGAGGTGATGCGGTGGCCAACCCGGTTCGGCCAGCGGCCGGTCCTGTAGCGCTCGGGCAGCTCGAGCGCGCGCCCTGGGAGTTCGATCTCTTCCAGGCGATGCGCGTGATCGAGGCGGCGCATCCGGAGCGCGCACGCATCGGCGAGGCGCGGCGTCCGCTGGACGAGCCGGTGCGCTTCGCGCAGGAGGCCTCGCTCGCGTTCGCGCCCTCCGCGCTTGCCGCGTTCGAGCCGGCCACCGCGACGCGTCCGCCGCGCCTGGTGCAGCGCGTGCTCGGCCTGTTCGGCCCCAACGGCGCCCTGCCGATCCATCTCACCGACTGGGCGCGCGACCGCGAGCGCAACTCCGGCGATTCGGCGTTCGTGCGCTTCCTCGACGTATTCCACCACCGCATGCTCGAGCTCTTCTACCGCGCTTGGGCGCAGGCGCAGCCCGCGGTGAGCCTCGACCGCCCCGCCCAGGACCATTTCGGCCGGCGCCTCGCCGCGCTCTGCGGCCTGGGCGCGCCGTCGCTTCGCAACCGCGACAGCGCACCCGACTTCGCGAAGCTCGCGCACGCGGGGGTGTTCGGCCGCCAGGTGCGCAGCGCCGAGGGCCTCGAGGTGGTGCTGGGGAGCCATTTCCGCGTGCCGGTGCGCATCGAGGAGTTCGTCGGCCACTGGCTCTCGATCGCGCCCGAGCAGCACTCGAGGCTCGGCCGCCGCGAGGGCTTCGCCCGGCTCGGGGAGGACGCGGTGATCGGCGAGCGCACCTGGCACACGCAAAGCCGCTTCCGCGTCGTGCTCGGCCCGCTCTCGTTCAGCGACTACGAGCGCTTCCTTCCAAGGGGCCGCAGCGCGCGCGCGCTGCACGACCTGGTCAAGCTCTACGTGGGCGTCGAGCATTCCTGGGAAGTGAAGCTCGTGCTGAAGAAGGACGAGGTGCCGCTCGCCTGGCTCGGCAACTCGGTCTGGGTGGGGTGGTCGTCCTGGCTCGGGGCGCGGCTGACCAACCAGGACGCCGCGGACTATTCGAATACGCAGGGCCGGCCGCTGCCGCATTGGGAGCTGCAGGCGCGGCCGAAGCAGCACGCCGAGGAAGCGCCGCCGCCGAGCGAGGCGGAGGCGGGCGTGCAACTGGTGCATTAGACAAAAGGGGAGGGAGGCACATCATGTCGGAGATCAGCAGGGCCGCTCTGTTCGGCAAGTTGAATTCGCTCGGCTACAAGGCGATCGAGGCCGCGACCGTGTTCTGCAAGCTGCGCGGCAACCCGCACGTCGAGATGGCGCACTGGCTGTTCCAGATCCTGCAGAGCCAGGACAGCGATTTTCACCGCATCGTGCGCCATTACGAGGTCGATCCGGCGCGGCTCGCCGCCGACCTGACGCGCTCGCTCGACGCGCTGCCGCGCGGCGCGACGTCGATCTCGGACTTTTCGCCGCACATCGACGACGCGGTCGAGCGCGGCTGGGTCTACGGCACGCTGCTGTACAAGGAGAGCGCGGTGCGCACCGGGCACCTGCTCGTCGGCATGCTGAAGACGAACAGCCTGCGCAACATGCTCTACGCCATCTCGCCGGAGTTCAAGAAGCTCAAGAGCGAGGCGCTGGCCGAGGATTTTTCGCGTCTCACTTCCGGATCCCCGGAAGAAAAGCTGGCTTCGAAAGACGGCGCGCAGGTCGGCGGCGGCGTCGCGCCGGGCGAGGCGAGCGGCGCGATGGCGCCGGCGCAGCTGGGCAAGCAGGAGGCGCTGAAGAAGTTCGCGGTCGACCTCACCGCGCGGGCGCGTGAAGGCAAGCTCGACCCGGTGCTCGGGCGCGACGAGGAGATCCGCCAGATCGTCGACATCCTCATGCGCCGGCGGCAGAACAACCCGATCCTCACCGGCGAGGCCGGCGTCGGCAAGACCGCGGTGGTCGAAGGCTTCGCCGCCCGCATCGTGAAGGGCGACATCCCGCCGCAGCTCAAGGAGGTGAGCGTGCTCTCGCTCGACATCGGCCTGCTGCAGGCGGGCGCGAGCATGAAGGGCGAGTTCGAGAACCGGCTGCGCCAGGTGATCGAGGAGGTGCAGTCCTCGCCCAAGCCGATCATCCTGTTCATCGACGAGGCGCACACGCTGATCGGCGCCGGCGGCGCCGCGGGCACGGGCGATGCGGCGAACCTGCTGAAGCCGGCGCTCGCGCGCGGCAACCTGCGCACCATCGCCGCGACCACCTGGGCCGAGTACAAGAAATACTTCGAGAAGGACCCGGCGCTCACGCGGCGGTTCCAGGTCGTGCAGGTGCAGGAGCCGAGCGAGGAAAAGACCATCCTGATGATGCGCGGGGTCGCCACGACCCTCGAGAAGCACCACCGCGTGCAGATCCTCGACGAGGCGCTGGAGGCTGCGGTGCGCCTGTCGCACCGCTACATACCGGCGCGCCAGCTCCCCGACAAGGCGGTGAGCCTGATGGACACGGCGTGCGCGCGCGTCGCGGTGAGCCAGCACGCGACCCCGCCCGAGATCGAGGACGCGCAGCGGCGCATCGAGACGCTCAATACCGAGCTCGAGATCATCGGCCGCGAGGAAGCGATCGGCATCGACGTGGACAGCCGCCGCAAGAGCGTCGACGAGAAGCTCGCCGCGGCGAAGGGGAGGCTCGCCGAGCTCGAGCCGCGCTGGAAGGCCGAGCAGGAGCTCGTCACCAAGGTGCTCGGCCTGCGCGCCAAGCTGCGCGAGGGACGCGCCCCGGTCGAGGGGACTTCGAGCGAGCTGGAGAAGAAAGCCGAGAAACTGAAGGACGACAAGGCGCCGGTCCTCAAGCCCGAGGAACGCGCCTCGCTTCTTTCTGAACTCAAACAATTACAGATAGAGCTTGACGAGATGCAGGGCGAGGCGCCGCTGGTGCTGCCCACGGCCGACGAGCAGGCGGTCGGCGCGGTGGTGCAGGACTGGACCGGCATCCCGGTCGGGCGCATGGTGAAGAACGAGATCGAGTCGGTGCTCAAGCTCGCCGACACGCTCGACCAGCGCGTGATCGGGCAGAAGCACGGCCTGCAGATGATCGCCAAGCGCGTGCAGACCTCGCGCGCCAAGCTCGACAACCCGAACAAGCCGATCGGCGTGTTCATGCTGGCCGGCCCCTCGGGCGTGGGCAAGACCGAGACCGCCCTCGCGCTCGCGGAAGCCCTCTACGGCGGCGAGCAGAACGTGATCACCATCAACATGAGCGAGTACCAGGAGGCGCACACCGTTTCCACGCTCAAGGGCGCGCCGCCCGGATACGTCGGCTACGGCGAGGGGGGCGTGCTCACCGAGGCGGTGCGACGCCGGCCCTACAGCGTGGTGCTGCTCGACGAGGTCGAGAAGGCCCATTCGGACGTGCACGAGATCTTCTTCCAGGTGTTCGACAAGGGCTGGATGGAGGACGGCGAGGGGCGCTACATCGACTTCAAGAACACCATCATCCTCCTCACCACCAACGCCGGCAGCGAGCTCATCACGAACATGTGCAAGGACCCGGAGCTCTCGCCCGAGCCCGAGGCGCTGGCGAAGGCGCTGCGCGAGCCGCTGCTCAAGGTGTTCCCGCCGGCGCTGCTCGGCCGCATCGTGACGATTCCGTACTACCCGCTGTCCGACCACATGCTGGGGGCGATCATTCGCCTGCAGATCGGCCGCATCAAGAAGCGCATCGAGGACAACCACGCCGTCAGCTTCAGCTACAGCGACGAAGTCGTCGGGCTGGTGAGCAAGCGCTGCACCGAGATGGAAAGCGGCGGCCGCATGATCGACGCGATCCTCACCAATACGGTGCTGCCGCGCATCAGCGAGGAGTTCCTGAAGCGCATGATGGCGGGCGAACCCGTGAAGAGCGTGGCGCTCGACGTCGCGAACGGCGACTTTGCTTACAATTTCAGCTAGCGTTGGGGGAGGGAGGGGTCGGCGATGGCGAGGCTGCTGAAAGGGGAGACGCCGCTCAAGGACGCGCAGGGCCACCAGGTCCTGATGCTGGCGAAGATGTCGGGGCACGAGGAGCTCGGGCGCCAGTCGGAGTTCCACCTCGAGTTCCGGTCGAAGCGCGGCGACGTCAAGCCCAAGGAGATCCTCGGCAAGAACGTGAGCTGGGCGATCGAGCTCGCCGGCGGCGAGGTGCGCTACTTCAACGGCTTCGTCACCCGCTTCGCCGAAGCCGGCGAGGCCGCCACCAGCGCGTTCGAGGAGGGCAGCAAGGGGAGGAGCTACGCGTACCGGGCCACCGTGGGTCCCTGGCTGTGGTTCCTCACGCGCGCCGCGAACTGCCGCATGTTCCAGAACATGACGGTGCCCGACATCGTCAAGCAGGTGTTCGGCGAGTATTCCTTCGCCAACTTCGATCTCAAGCTGACCGGCAATTACTCGAAGAAGGAGTTCTGCGTCCAGTACCGCGAGACCGATTTCAACTTCGTGTACCGCCTGCTCGAGCAGGAAGGCATCCACACGGTCTGGGACTACGACAACGGGCGGAACACGCTGCTGCTCGTGGACTCCGACGGGCCCTACCAGGCGCGGCCGCCGATCCAGGCGGCGATGGAAACGGACCGCGTCGGCGCCACCGAGAAGGATCACATGACGAGCTTTACCGTGGCGCGCGAGATCCAGCCGGGCAAGTACGCCCACGACGACTTCGACCCCCTCAGTCCGCGCAGCAAGATGTCCGGCGACGCGCTGGTCACCCGCGACAACGACCTGTCGGGCTTCGAGATCTTCGATTATCCGGGGGAATACGACACGCCGGCCGAGGGGCCCCAGCTGGCCAAGGCGCGGATCGAGGAGTGGCAGGTCAAGTTCGAGCTGTACTCGGGAATCGGCAACCTGCGCGAGTGCGCGCCGGGCAGGCGGCTCAAGCTCGAAGGCCATCCGCAGCAGGCGTACAACACGACCGAGTACCTGCTGACTGCGGTGTCCTACAGCGCGTCCGCGGGGGAGGCCTCTTCGGGGGCGGGCGCCGGCGGCGGGGAATTCCACTGCAGCGTGACCGCAATCGACATCAAGACGCCTTTCCGTCCGGCGCGCATCACGCCCAAGCCGATCATCCAGGGCCCGCAGACCGCGATCGTCGTGGGCCCCGCGGGCGAGGAGATCTACACCGACAAGTACGGCCGCATCAAGGTGCAGTTCCACTGGGACCGCTACAGCAAGACCGACGAGAACAGCTCGTGCTGGATCCGGGTGGCCCAGCCGCTGGCGGGAAACAAGTGGGGCATGGTGACGATTCCGCGCGTCGGACACGAAGTGGTGGTCCAGTTCCTCGAAGGCGATCCCGACGATCCCATCGTCACCGGCAGCCTCTACAACGGCGATCTGGGCCCGCCCTACCCGCTGCCCGCGGAGAAGACGAAGAGCGGCGTCAAGACCCATTCTTCGCCGAAAGGATCGTCCACGGACCTGAGCGAGATCCGCATCGAGGACAAGAAGGGCGAGGAGGAGCTCTTCATCCAGGCGCAGAAGGACAAGACCATCCGCATCAAGGAAGTGCGCAAGGAATGGATCGGCAAGGACAGCCACCTGTACATCGAGAAGGGCAGCCTGTACGAGGAGCTGAAGGACGGCGACCACCACATCACCCTGGACAGCGGCGACCGCAACGAGAAGCTGAAGGACGGCTCGCTCTCGCTCGACATCTCCGAGAACCTGTTCGGCAAGATGACCAAGCTCGCCTACGACGCCCAGAAGGAAATCCACCTGAAGGCGGGCACCATCCTGGTCCTCGAGTCCGACACCAAGATCAGCATGAAGGTCGGAGGCAACTTCATCAACATCGACTCGAGCGGCGTGACCATCCAGGGCCAGCTCACCAAGATCAACTCGGGCGGTTCCGCGGGAAGCGGCTCCGGCGCCTCGCCGCTCCCGCCCGAGCTTCCCGAGAAGGCGGGCGAGACCGAGGGCGGCGAAATGACCGAGGCGCCGAAAAGGCAGAAACCCGCCGCGTACTCGCCGCAGGCGCAGATGTTCAAGATGGCGGCGAACGGCGGCACGCCGTTCTGCGAGATCTGCAACTGCTGAGCCATGGCCGCGGCCCCGACCCCCGAGAAGCTGTTCGAAGGCCTCCTGACCGACGAGGGCGAGGAGCTCTGCGCGCTGCTCGACGGCGCCTCGGTGCCGGGGCTGCTCGAGCGGCTCGACGCCGACCGCTCGCTCGAGGTGGAGTGCCTGTTCCACGGCAGGCTCGAGCCCGACATGGCGGAGGTCGCTCCCTATCTGGTGAAGCTCAGCCTCGAGAGCGAGTTCACCGAGTGGCTGGTCGGCACGGGTTGGGGGCACCACTGGGGAAGCTTCGTCACTTCGCGGGCGAGCTTCCGCAGGCTGCGCAATCACCTGCGCGCGCTGACGCTCATCTATCGCCGCGACGGCATGCCGCTCTACTTCAGGTACTACGATCCGCGCGTGCTGCGAATCTTCCTTCCGACCTGCTCCACGGAGCAGCTCAAGCAGATGTTCGGCCCGGTCGACGCCTTCCTCGCCGAGAGCGAGGCGGGCGACGCGCTGGGCATCTACCGCCTGAGCGGGGATGAGCTCTCGTCGGTGCAGCGCAAGCTGGGCGGCGGCTAGCCATGTTCGTCGAGGACGTGCAGCTCGCCGCCTTCGTGCCGGGGCTGGACGCGCAGTTTCGTGCGCGCTGCGTCGAGGCGCTGGGCGCGCGCGGGCAGTGGTCCGACGAGCGCGTGCGGCGCGCGGTGGACACCGGGCTCCAGCGCGCCGCGGCGCTCGGCCTGTCGGAGGAGAGAAGCGTCCTTGCTTACCTGCTTCTCGCGACCGATATCACCCTCGCCAGGCCCGAGGACGCCGTGGTGCGCGCGGTCGAGGGAATCCTGAGCGAGCCCGCGCTGCCCGAGTGGCAGCGCGTGCGCCTCGCGGAGGACTACTTCCGGCAGTTTCACGTGGCGCGCGAGTGAGCGCCGAGCGCATCGAGCTCATGGCCTCCGCCGCCGGCAGGATCGGCGGGGTCACGTGGCACCATCTTTTTCTCGTCGCCACCGATGCTTCCGGCGCGCGGGCGTACCTGCGCGCAGGCCCTGAATCCCTGCCGCGTGCGCGGCTCGCCGGTCGACGTACGCTGCACGGCGATGCGCTGGAGGATTACGAGGCGCCGGCGGCGAGCCCATACGGAGCGATCACCTTCTCGAGCGGGCCCTACGAGCCGGGCGGCGTGGATTTCGACCCGAACGCCGCGAATGCCCCCGTCGCATCGGGTGCCGGCGCGGCGCAGCTGTGGGACGCGCTGGCGAGCCAGGCAAAGGCCCTGGCGCAGGAGAAGATTCCCTACGATCCGGCCGGGCGGGGCGCGAACTGGGCAGTCATGGAAGCGCTGCGGCGCTGCGGCGTCGAGGCCGCGCTGCCGCCGAAGCGCTGGGCGCCGGGCGTGAGCCTTGGGTCCGCTCCGGGGTCCGCTCCCGGCGCGCCCTCCGCGCCGACGCGGCGCGTCGGCCAGGCGGCGATGGTCGCCTGAATGGGCTTCCGGTTCGAACAGTTCGCCGACGCGCCCGCCGCGCAGGCCGCGTTCGAGGCCGCGTTTCCGATCGGCTCTCCCGCCGATCCCGCGCTGCAGGCTCTGGTCGGCATGGGCGCGCAGTGCAAGAGCACCGGTCCGGGGAAAGTGGCCTGCCGCTACGTGGAGCACGTGGAGGACCCCGGCGCGCTCGCCGGCTGGTGCTGGCACGTCGCCATAGACGCGGACAGCGAAAAGGCGATCAAGGGCACGCGCATCGCGCTCGCGATCCTCGCCATCTAGCGCGGGATCGGGCAGCGCTACAGGGCTAGCGCATGCGGCCCGGACAGATAGCGACCGCCCACGACGTAAACCTGGTAGGTGCCGGGAGCGGCCGCTTTGGGCATCGCGTCGGCGAGATCGATCGAGAACACCGCTTCGACCAGGTCGCCCGGCTTCAGCGGCCGGTCCGACCAGACCGGGATCTCCAGGGGGATTCGCACCGGGATGTTGCGGTCCTTGATCAGGACCAGAACCATCACCCGCAGCACGGCCGCCGGAGGCCGCTGACCCGGGGCCGCGGCGACGGCCGCCTGCTGGACGAGCGTCTGGGGCGAGACTTCCAGCCTCATCGCGGCATGCAAGGGAATCTGGCGCGCGCCGCCCTTCGCTGCGACCGGGCCGAGCGCGGCGGCGATTCCCGCTGACTGCAGCTGCGGCGTCTCGGGCGTGCGGAAGTAGCGCGGCAGCCCGTCGCGGTGCCCCGCCGAGCGCATCCGCGCGACCAGCTTCGCCGCGTCGTCGGGCGACATCGCGCCGGGGCTTGCGGACTTGCCTTTCACCTCTACCAGAGCGGGATTGGACACCTCGTCGAAATAGAGCACGCGCAGCGCCCAGCGCCGGCTTTCGGCCGGAAGCTTCAGCAGATCCCTGAAGTCCAGCCAGGCAGTGCCGGCGGAGTTTCCGTCGCCGCGTTCGCCGCGCGCGGCGTCCTGCGAAGGGGGCGTTGCCTGAGCGGGCTTGCGCTGTTCCCTGCGGGGATCGGTATCCGGCGCCTTGCTGGGATCGCGCACGAACGCCTCCCCCGCAAACACGTCGCCGCGGTCGACGTCGCTTGCCATGACGATCGCATTGCGGTGCCAGTCCAGCTCCGCGGACCGCGCCGCCGTCCGCGAGGCGATGAGCAGCGCGGGCACGGCTTGGGTCGAGGCGAGATCGACCACCCGCGGCGCGCCCAGCGCGAGGCCCTGGAAGCGCAGTGAAAGCGCCTCGCGCGGCAGGGAAGAAACGGCGCTTCTGTCCTTGCGCAGGTACACCTCGTCGGGCAACGCCTGCAGCTTGGCGCTCAGTTGATCTCTTGCATCCATGCGCGTTGCTCCCTTGTCGTTGCCCTGGCCATGTCCCGCCAGCGTGATGCCGAGCGTGAGCGCAGTCGCGAGCGCGCGTGCCAGCCATGTCCCGCCGCGACCGACCGGCGGCGTCATTCGTGCTACCTGAATTCCGACAGGTCGGAAAGGATGAACTCGAGGGCGCAGTGCTTGCACCATTCCCTTTTCATGTCGACCGAGTAGCCGAAAATGATGCAGCGGCCGTTATCCCATTGTCCGGCGCCCTTGCCCTGCGCGTCGCGCTCGCCCGCGGTGGCCGGGTTGAGCGCCGGCGCGGCAGGGTCGGCGGTAAAAACCGCGGCAAACGCGCAGTGGGAGCCGGAGCCGCCGCGCTTTTCATAGAACAGCGGGTGATCGGGAATGCCCGCGACGCTGTTCACGCGGGTCATGCCGAAAAGATGCCCCAGCTCGTGGCCCATGGTGTTGTGAACTGCATAATCCGCCCGCCCGCCCTTCACCACGTTGGCCGGATGGCCGCTCGGCGCCCAGCCGTTGTAGCCGCCGTTCGCGGCTTGCAGCTCCAGCGTGACCCAGATGCGGTTGTTGGCGTCGAGCGCAAGGTCGGCCGGAGCGCCGCCGCAGCGGCAACCCCCGGCGGCTCCGCCGCACTTTGCCGGAGCCGTCAGGCGAACCATCCTCTTCGAGGTGCGATCCTTTCGCAGCTTCACGTTGGCGGCCGGCAGATCTCCGCTGTGCGCGATCGTCCACGCGCCGGCGACCTTCTTCTCCGCCTGCCACACGGCCGACTTGACCAGATTGCCGCCCTGCAGCGGCGGATCCGTGATGGTCAGGTAGCCGTTGGAGACGTTCGTGGACTTCAGCTCGACGTCTCTCGTGCGATCCGCGTCGAACTTGAAGTCCACGGCATCGGTCTCCACGCCGTCGGCATCGAACTGCTCGTCGCAGAGAACCACGTGGAACTTGGGCGTCGTCGACTTGGTCGCGGCGACGAACCGCTTCATCGCATCGTCCACGTTGTGGGTGCCGATGCAGAGCTTCTGCTTGGTGGTTCCATTGACGTTGAACTGCCAATCCGGGCGGAACGGGTCCACGGTGAAATGCGTCTTGGCCATGGTCTTCTCTTCCACCAGGAGGGGCTCCATGAAGACCTTGCGCTGGCTGTCGTCGAATCCACCGTGGCCGGGCATCGAGGTCGCCTTCGGGTGGGTCGCCTGGTAGAAGACCTTGCGCCACACCTGCAGCGGCCGGACCTTGGCGAACACCGGCTCGCGCTTCTCGAGATCGGCGTGTCCGTGCACGTACTTGGCGAGGTGGGCGTCCTGCTCGAGGTAGCAGGCCGGATGGAACTTGTCGCCGCCGAACCGCGAGAGCTGCACCTCGACCTTGGCGTGCCCGTCCTTGTCGGTCTCCTGCATCAGGTGCACGAGGTCCTTGCGATCGGCCTTGTCGAGGTGCTTGAGCGCCGCCGTGAGGTCCTTCCACTTGACGTCCGTCGCGCCGCTCTTCCCGTCGGAAGGAAAGTCGATGTTCCAGTTGGCGGTCTTGCCGTTGTCCTTGTCGGGCGCCAGCATGAAGCGGATCGGCACCCCGGCGAGCTTTTCGCCCAGCTTCGCGCTCAGCGTGATCTTGCGGCCGTCCGGATCGCCCTTCTCGTTGAGGTTGATGTAGTAGCGCTTCTTGTCCTCGTCCCAGGCCTTGTGCTCGTCCTTCGCCTTTTCGTACTCGAGCTTGACCTCCTTGATCTTCACCACGGTGAAGCGCGACCAGTCGGCCGAGTGCTTGGGCTTCTTCGCCAGCCCGCCGGCGGGACGATCGAGGCCCACCTGCAGGACGGCGTCGCGCAGCTTCTTCGACGCATCCTTGCCTTCGACCCACAGCTCGACTTCCTTCGCCTTGAGGTCCTTCACCTTGATCTTGAAGGGCAGCGCCTTCTCGCTGCCTTCCTCCTCCTTGTCGAAGAGCTTCAGGCTGCCGCCGCCTTTCTCTTCGTCGATGGTGACCTCGTAGTCGTCGGTTCCGGCCGGCCACGGGTCGGCGGCGAGCTTCTGCACCACGAGCTTCGCGCGGCCGTGGCTGTTCTTGTCGGTCTGGGCGTGCAGCAACCTTCCGGTGGCCACCTTTTCCGCGTCGGTCAGGGCCTTCTGGTCGGGCAGCTTCTTGTCCTTGAGAGCGGTGTGATAGGTGGCGAGCGGCTCGACGTCCGGGTCGACCTGCATGCCGGCGTCCTCGAGGTCGCTGCGCACGAACCAGTGCACCTTCGCTTCGAGCTCGACCACGCCCATCTCTTCCTCGGCGGGCGGCTTCACCTCGATGTTGGGATGATCGGCCGGATCGAGCGTGAGCTTGGCCGTGAACTTGCCCGCGCTCTTCGCCTTCAGGTAGAGATCGAGCTTGCCGCCGAGGAGGTCCTTGTTGGCGATGTCCCAGCCGGCGAGCGGGCTCTTGCATTCCTTGTCGATGAAGACCTCGACGTTTGCCGGGCTCACCTCGAACTTGGCTTTCCCGGCGTACCCGGGAGTGCCGGTGCTCTGGCTCGCCGAGACGCGCACGTAAGTGACGTCGTCCGTGACGATCTTCTTCTCCGACGCCTCCTGGTGCGCCGAGAGCTTCCGGTCGAGCGCCACGACCTTGTATTCCATCTCGATCTTCGGCGTGACGACATTGATGCGCCGCTTCACGTCGAGCCGCACCGTGCCGGTGCCGCCGCCCGGAACGACGACCTGCTTGCTGACGCTCGGCGCCTCGAACAGCGCCGAGGGCAGCCTGGCGGATACGTTGTACGCGCCGCCCGCCACGCTCGAGAACGTGTGCGCGCCGGTCTTGCCCTTGTGGCTGAGGCCCGCCGGCCCGGACCCGCTGAGCTCGGCCTCCTCGGTCACCAGCTTGCCGCGCTCGTCGTAGACCTCGACCACCAGGTTGCCGACCGGCGCCGCCTTGAAGATCAGCACCTCGTTGCCGGCCGCGTCGAGCTTGGCTTTGGGCGCCTCCTTGGTGATGGCGTAGCCCGAAAGCTCGGGAGGCATGGTGATGTTCGCCGTGTAGCCGCCGGGGCTTCGATCCTTGAACACGATCGCGCCGAGACCGTCGGTCTTGCCCGACCCGGGCGAGGGGCCCTTTACCGCGGCGGTCACGCCCTTGATCGGCTCGTCGGTGTCGCTACGCAAGACGATCACCGAGAGCGTGCCCTTCTGCTTGGGGCACTTCTCCGCGTGGCCGGTCATGCGCTCGCCCGCCGGCGCGCATCCGCGACGCGCTTGGCCATCGCCGTCAGTGCCGGGTTCGGGGCCGCGTCGGCGAGTTGCGCCTCGATGATCGCGAGCTTGGTCGATCCCTCCGTATCGGGCCTTTCGAGCCAGCTCGTGATCCAGCCGATGGGCGTCTCGCGCGGGAGCATGCGCGACGCGAGCCCGAGCGCGATGAACGCGGCGAAATCGGCAGTCTCCTCGATGCCGTACCGCGTCGCGGAGTCGATTCCCCGCTGCACGATGGCGCCGAGCTGCGCGGGCGGCGCCTGCTGCCCGGCGCCCGCCTGGCTCAGCTCGGGAAACGTCGTTGCGATCACGCGCTCCAGGCGCGCGCGAACCACGGCGGCCATGTGCCGCTCGATGGCGTCGAGCTGACGCGGTTGGAGCACTAGCATCGGGTCACGGGATCTCGTGCGTCTGCTGCCCGGGCTGCGTCACTTCGATGATTCCGCCGTATGAGCACATCAGCTTGGAGGCGTCGTCGAGCGCGGGCTGGCTATCGAGGAGAACCGTGATTGCACCCACGACCCAGGGCGACGTCGTGGCCGGGATGCAGGGCATCGGGGTCAGCACGCCCATCGCCGAAGCCGTCGCGGCGGCCACCGTCGGGTTGGACGGGCTCTGGCACATCCCGAACGGCATGATGTTCGTCATGGGAATGTAGTCGTTGATGTTTGCCGCCGGCTGGGAGCCGGACTGCACCATGTGGATCGGTAGGACCACGAAGGTGCTCGGCGCCATGCCCATCGAGCACTTCAGCATCGCGCCGTTGCAGACCTGCTTCTGACCCATAGGACGTGCCTCCCCCTGCCATGAGTATAGAACGGGGGGAGGCCGGGCCGGAACCTGACTACTTTGGGGGATACCGCTGCCGGCGGTTCGCCGCTAGAGTATAAGATGCCCTCGAAGACCGGGACGGAAGCCCCTGGCTAGAGGCGCTTACCTTTGGGGGGTTAGCGATCGAATGGCGTATGTAGTCACCGTCGAAGCGCGCGCGGAAGGAAGGCTGGCGCGGCCCGAACGGCGCACGGTCAACACCTCGCGCATGACGATCGGCCGCGGAGCGGAATGCTCGGTGCGGCTGGACGACACGAAGAAGCACGTCTCGCGGGTGCACGCGGTGGTCGACCTGCAGGGCGCGGGCCATGTCCTGACCGTGATGTCGACGGTCAATCCCGTGATGCTCAACGGCGCGCGCATCGGCCCCAACGAAACCGCGCCGGTGAAGGCCGACGACGTCATCGAGATCGGCGACTTCGCGGTGCAGATCCTCGAGGTGCACGAGGCGCAGCCGACTCCGGGCGCGTCGGCCGCGCGCCAGATGCCTGCCTCGCCTTTCGACTTCGGCTTGAGCGGAAGCGGCGACACCACGCCGGGCGACGATCCGTTCCGCGGGCTCGACGACCTGTTACCTCCCAAGCAGCCGCCGCCCGCGCCGCGGCCCGATGCGGGGGGGCTCGACTCGTTCCAGAGGGCTGCGCCCGCGAGACCCGAGCGGCACGGCGACGGTCTTGTCGAGGGCCTCGGCGGCATGTCGCACCTCGACCTCGGCAGCCCGGGCGACAGCACCGATCCGCTGGCGAGCCTGCTCAGTTCGGCGACGCCCGTCGGGCGCGGCTCGGAGGGCCCGAGCTTCAATCCGCAGCCGTTCGGCGGCGGCCCGGCATCGCTCGATCAGATCCTGGCGCGCGGTCCTGCCGCGCCCATCGGCCAGCCGCTCGCCGACATGATGAAGCACCAGGGCGCGGGCGCGTCGAACATCGATCACGTGCAGCCGCTGAACGTCGCCTACAACGCACCTTCGATCCGCGCCGAGCCCCGCAACGCACCGCCTGAAGTGCGCAAGGTGCAGGCAAAGGCGCCTCGGGCCCAGCCGAAGGCGCCTGATCCGTTCGACGGCTTCGACCCGTTCGCGAGCCTCGTGGGCCGCAGGCCCGCCGAGCTGGTTCCCCCGGTGGAGGAGATTCCGGAGCCGCAGGCGCGCGAAGAGGAGCTCGCACCGCCGGCTCCCGCACCGCGCGCGGAAGCGGTTTCGCCAGCCGCGGCAGCGTCGGCGGTCGCCGCGTTTCTCGAAGGCGCGGGCCTCGCGCACCTGAAGATTTCCGAGGCCGACGCCGATACTTTCCTGCGTGAAAGCGGCGCCATCGTGCGCGCGTGCGTCGAGGGGCTGATCGGGCTCCTTCTCGCGCGAAGCGAGCTGAAGAAGGAGATGCGCGCCGAAGACCGCACCATGGTCGCTTCGCGCGACAACAATCCGCTCAAGCTGATGACCGATCCGCGCGATGCGCTGAGCTACCTCTTCGACAAGCGCGAGCGCCTCTCGGGCGCCTTCCTGCCGCCGGTGCAGGCGGTGGGCGACGCCTGCGACGATCTGCGCGTGCACGAGATCGCCCTCATGGCCGGCATGCGCGCGGCGTTCCAGGGCGCGCTCAAGCGCTTCGATCCGCAGCTCGTCGAGCGCGAAGCCGACAAGCAGAAGGGCTCCTTCACCCTCAACAAGAAGGTGAAGCTGTGGGAGACCTTCGTTGCGCACCACGAGAAGCTCACGCGCGACGCCGAGGACGATCTCCTCAAGGTGTTCGGCAAGGAGTTCCTCGGTACCTACATGGCCCAGGTGCGGCGCCTGCGCAGCGGACCGAAGCACTAGGTTTCTAGGCCGAACGACGCAACCCGTACGGCGCAACCCGGCTGGCGCATTCCCTTTCCCGCCCGAGCGGGTCCGCCCGTAACCCCAGCGCGCGACAGTGTCGGTTGTGCGCAGGCTTGGATTCCTACTTTATCTAATCGTTATTGGAGCGGCGGGCTGCTCGACCATCAAACCGATCGAGCCGATCCCCCAGCAGGGGACGGTCAGCCGCTCGATCACGTGGGTGATGTCGGACGATCCGGCCAAGGCCTGCGACGAGAATCTCGGCAAGCCGCTCATCGGGGCACGCCTCGCCTGCGCCCGGCTGCGGGGCAATGAGTGCACCATCTACGTCAAACCGCCGCGCAACGAGAACGACCGGAACGCGATTTACATCCTGGGCCACGAGGCGCTGCACTGCTTCGCCGGTCACTTCCACTACGCCGCGAACTAGCTTTTCGTCGCTCCTGAACGGGGAGTAATGCTCGCCGCCCCAAGGGGTGGCTGACTTACTTCCTAACGCCTCCCGGCGGCCTCCCGATAGCCTTCGGGTAGCTCAGGCAGTACACAAAAAAAAGCGGACAAGCGGATGACAACAATAACAAAATTGCTCCTCGTCGCAATCGTTTTTGGGGTCACGGCCGGGTGCAGCACGACGAAGCCTGTCGACCCGATTCCGGGAGAGGGCACGATCAACCGATCGATCACCTGGGTCCTCGCCGACGACCCCTCCGGGGCGTGCGACGCCAACCTCGGCAAGCCGGTGATCGGCGTGCGCCAGGCGTGCGCCCGGGTCCGCGGCAAC
>DATMJC010000136.1:0-24079 GCA_035554435.1 Burkholderiales bacterium
CCGCCGCGCCGGCCCACGCACGCAGCCGCCGCCCGAAGACACGGAATACGCGTAGTCCGGCCTGCTCGCCCAGCCGGCTCATCACTCGCACATAGGTAGAGGCCATGTCGGCGCATGCTAAGGGCGCCCGGTAACGCGCAAGGCTCGCTTGCGTAGTCCGATTCACCCACTCGCCGCGTTCGCCCTAGTGCTCGTGGCGGTGGTGCGAGTCGGGGTAATGCGGGTGGGAATGAGTCTGGCGTTCGTGCCGGTGGCGGTGCGTATGGCGCATGCCCGCGGGCACCGGGTCGGCATGGGCATGGCGATGGTGCTCGTCGTGCTCGTGCTCGTGCGTGTGCTCGACGGGCTCGTGCGCGTGCAGGTGCGCGTGGCGCTCGGTAAGGTGCAGCCACACGCCCCAGGCCATGAGAACCGCGGCCAGCGCGAGGTTCCAGGTCACGGTTTCGTCGAGGAGAACGAGACCCAGCGCCGCGCCGGCGAACGGCGCGGTGGAGAAGTAGGCTCCTGTACGCGCCGTACCGAGGTCGCGCAGGGCGCGCACGAAGAGCGCGAGGCTGATCCCGTAGCCCGCGAAGCCGAGCAAGCCCGCCATTGCCGCGACCGCGATCCCGGGAAGCTGCGCCCCGAGCGCCAGAGCGAGCGCCGTATTGGTCGCGCCGGCGGCGAGGCCCTTAACCATGGCGACGTAGCGCGCGTCGGCGAGCGCCACTTTTCGCGTGAGGTTGTTGTCGATCGCCCAGGCGAGGCAAGCGGCGACGACCGCGAGCGCCGGAGCCATGGCGCCGATGCCCGCCTCGCCCGGCCAGGACAGCACGGCGGCGCCGGCGACGATCAGCGCCATGCCGAGTGCGATGCGCCGGTCGAAGTTCTCGCGGAAAACGAACCAGGCCAGGAGCGCGGTCAGGACCGCCTCGGCGTTGAGCAGCAAGGCCGCGCCGGAGGCCGGCATGCGCGAGAGCCCCCACATCAGGAGCACCGGCCCGAGCACCCCGCCGCTCAGGACCGCGCCGGCAAGCCAGCGCCACTCGCCCGCGGCGAGGCGCGAGCGCTCGGCGCGCCGCAGCGCGCGCAGCAATGCGAGCCCGATGCCCGAGCCGAGGTAAAGCAAGCCCGCGAGCAGCCAGGGACTGACGTCGCCGAGCAGCAGCTTCGCGAGCGGCGTGCTCGCGCCGAAGAGGAGCGCCGCGCCCAACGCGGCCGGAACTCCGCGCTTCAGAGCTTTGCCTTTCTCAGTCTGAGCGCATTGCTCACGACCGACACGGAGCTCATCGCCATGGCCGCGCCGGAAATGATCGGAGAGAGCAGCAGGCCGAAGACCGGATAGAGCGCCCCGGCGGCGACCGGAACGCCGACGGCGTTGTAGACGAAGGCGAAGAACAGGTTCTGCTTCACGTTGCGCATCGTGGCATGCGACAGGCGCATCGCCTTCACGATGGCGCGCAGGTCGCCCTTGACCAGGGTGACGGCCGCGGTTTCGATCGCCACGTCGGTGCCGGTGCCCATGGCGATGCCGACGTTCGCCTGGGCGAGTGCCGGCGCATCGTTGATGCCGTCGCCCGCCATGGCCACGAAACGTCCCGACGCCTGCAGCGCCTTGATCCGCTCGAGCTTCTGCTCGGGCAGGACTTCGGCGAAGACCTCGTCGATGCCGAGCTGGCGCGCAACCGCCTCGGCGGTCTTGCGCGCGTCGCCCGACACCATGACCACGCGGATCCCCTGGTCCTTCAGCCGGCGCACCGCATCCGGCGTCGTTTCCTTGAGCGGATCGGCCACCGCGGCGAGCGCGGCGACGCGGCCATCGATGGCGCCGAACACGGCCCCCTTGCCCTGCACGCGCAACGCGTCTGCGGCCTCGGCAAGCGGCGAGGGCACGCCGCCGAAGACCTGCATCGCGAGCGCGCTGCCGACAGTGACCTTGTGTCCGGCGACCAGGCCTTCGGCGGCTTGCCCCGTGATCGAACGGAAATGCGCCACCGGCTGCAGCGCGAGCTTGCGGCTTTCGGCGCCGCGCACGATGGCCTGCGCCAGCGGATGCTCGCTCGCCCGCTCGACGCTCGCGACGAGCTGCAGCGCCTCGCGCTCGTCGATCCCCTGTACGACGAAGCCGACGAGCTCCGGGCGGCCCACGGTCAACGTGCCGGTCTTGTCCACCACGAGCGTGTCGACCTCCCGCAGCTTTTCGACTGCCTCGGCGTTTCGGAAAAGGATGCCGTTGAGGGCGCCCTGGCCCATCGCCACGGTGATCGAGATCGGCGTGGCGAGGCCGAGCGCGCAGGGGCAGGCGATGATCAGCACCGACACGGCGTTCACCAGCGCGTAAGCGAGCCGCGGCTCCGGGCCAAGGAACCACCACGCAAAAGCGCTCGCCGCGGCGATGGCGATTACGGCCTGCACGAAGTAGGCGGCGACCAGGTCCGCGAGGCGCTGCACCGGCGCACGGGTGCGCTGCGCCTGCGCGACCATGTGCACGATCCGGGCGAGGAGCGTGTCCGAGCCGACCCGCTCGGCGCGGATGACGAGCGTGCCCTTGCCGTTGAGGGTCGCGCCGGTCACCCGGTCGCCGGGCTTCTTCTCGACCGGGGTCGGTTCGCCGGTGAGCATCGACTCGTCGACCTGAGACGCGCCCTCCAGCACCGCGGCGTCCACCGGGATCTTCTCGCCGGGGCGCACGCGCAGCCGGTCGCCGACCCTGACCTCCGCAAGCGGTATTTCGGTCTCGCGGCCGTCCGTCCCGACCCGCAGCGCGTTGTGGGGCGCGAGGGCGACGAGCTGGCGGATCGCGCGGCTCGTCTCGCGCAGCGCGCGCAGCTGCATCACCTCCCCGAGGAGCACGAGCGTGACGATCACGGCCGCCGCCTCGAAGTACGCGCCGACCGCTTCGCCTCCATGCATGCGGAATTCGTGCGGGAAGAGGCCCGGCGCGAATAGCGCGACGACGCTATAGACGTAGGCGAGCGCAACGCCCAGGCCGATCAGCGTGTACATATTCGGGCTGCGGTTCTCGAGCGAGCGCCAGAACTTCCGGAAGAACGGCCAGCCGCCCCACCACACGACCGGCGTGGCGAGTAACAGTTCGAGGTACTGCGGAAACCTGAAATACATCGAAGCGAGGAGCGGCGCGCTCAGCAGCGCGCTCACCCAGAACCTGCGCGTCATGTCGCGCAGCTCGGTCTTGTCCTCCTCCGCGCCGGCGACCGGCACCATCGGCACCAACGCCATGCCGCACTTCGGGCACGAGCCCGGCCCCGTCTGAACGATTTCGGGATGCATCGGGCAGGTGTATTGCGATCCCGGTGTCTTCGGCTTCCGGGCAATGTTCACCGGCATCGTCACGTGCTGCGCGTGCCGAGGACGAGCATGGACGCCATCAGCTTTCTTGCTTAGATACCGCTCAGGGTCGGTCCCGAACGCGTGCACGCAGTGCTTGGAACAGAAGTAATACCTCGTTCCCTTGTAGTCGAATTCTCCGGCGGCTTTTGCCGGATCGACGGTCATGCCGCAGACCGGATCGAGCGCCATCAGACGCCTCCCAGGTGCTCGAGGATCGGGCATTCCGGCCGCTCGTCGCCGTGGCAGTGGCGCTCAAGATGCTCCAGCGCCTGCACCATCGAGCCAAGCTCGGCGATCTTGCGCTTCAGCTCGTCGATGTGGGCGTGGGCTATCTTCTTCACGGCGGCGCTCGAGCGCGTCTTGTTCTGCCACAGCGCGAGGAGCTGCTTGATTTCGGTCACCGAGAAGCCCAGGCTCCTCGCGCGCTTGATGAAGCGCAGGACGTGGACATCGTTGCCCGAGTAAGTCCGGTAATTGGAGACGCTGCGCTGCGGCGGCCTGACCAGGCCAATCTCCTCGTAGTGGCGAATCATCTTCGCCGACACCCCGGAAGCCACCGACGCCTGCCCGATGTTCATGAATGCCATTGTGAACCTTCCCACGATGGGAAGGTCAATCCGGCGGCCCGGCTAGGGCGCGACGCTGATCTTGCCCACCATGCCGGCCTCGAAGTGCCCGGGAACGAGGCAGCCGTAGTTGAATTCGCCGGCGTTCGTGAATTGCCAGACCAGCGTGCCGGTCTTCCCCGGCGCCACGTGGACCATGCTCGCCGCGCCGTGATGATGCATATGCGGGTCCTTTCGCATCGCTTCCGCGTGCGCCTCGAGGTCCTGCATCGTGCCAAGCACCATCTCGTGCATCACCTTGCCCGAGTTCTTCAGGCGGAAGCGCACCGTGTCGCCTTGTTTCACCGCCAGCTCCGCCGGCGCAAAGCGCATCGCGTCGCTCATGTCGATGTCGACGGTGCGCGAGACTTTCTTGAGGTCGCCTTTCCGTCCGAAAGCCTGTTCCTCCGCAACCGCGGAATGCATGAGGCAGACCAGCGCGGCAGCCGCCAATGCAACCTGGAATCGGGTCGACACGAGCTGCTTCGTCATCGGAAGAGCACGTCCGAATATTCGGGGGTCTTGTCGAACACCGAGCGGGCGAACGGACATAGCGGCATCACCAGCAGCTCCTCCTCGCGCGCCCAGTCCACCGCCGCGGCGACGAGCTTCCTTCCGGTCCCGGTGCCGCGCAGCGCGTCGTCGACGTCGGTGTGGTCGATGATCAATTTCGTTCCGGCCATCGTGTAGCTCAGTTCCGCGAGGCGCTTGCCCTCCTCCTCGACGAAGAACGCGCCCTTGTGGCCCTTCTGCTCGTGCTCGATCAGCTGCATTGGAGTCCTTACCTCGCGAGATAGCCGCTGTCGACCGGCAAGGTGACGCCGGTGATGCAGCGCGCCGCCGGGCTGCACAGGTAGACGATGGCGGCGGCGATGTCGTCGGCCTCGGGGAGCCGCCCGAGCGGCGTGTGCGCCATCACCTTTTCCAGCATCTGCGGATTGCCGAAGATCGGCACGGTGAGATCGGTGCGCACGAAAGTCGGCGCGACCGCGTTGACGCGGATGTCGTCCTGCGCCCATTCGAGCGCGAGCGCGCGGGTCAGGTTCACCACGCCGCCCTTCGAAGCCTGGTACGAGGCATTCGGAAAGATACCGCCGGAGAAGCCCATGATCGAGGCCAGGTTGACGATCGCCCCGCCGCCGCGCCGTTTCATGTAGGGATGCGCCAGCCTCGAGCAGAGAAACGTCGCCGTGAGATTCAGGTCCAGCACGGCGTCCCACTCGCTTTTCTGCAGCTCCACGGCAGGCTTGCGCGCGGCGCGCCCGGCGTTGTTGACCAGGATGTCGATCTCGCCGACGCGCTCGAACGCCGCTTTCACGGCGTCCTCGTCCGTGACATCGCAGCCTTCCGAAACGTCGAGCGACACCGCGCGCGCGCCGCACTCGCGCAGCAGCGCCACGGTCGCCGCGCCAATCCCTCGCGCGCCGCCCGTGACCACTGCAGTCTTATTCGTGAAGTCGAACAAATCGTTCAAAAGCGGGACAGTATACTGGGCTCGATGTACGACCTCGTGATCCGCGATGCGCTGCTGCTCGACGGGCTCGGATCTGCGCCGGTGCGCGGCGATCTCGCGGTCGCGGGAGACCGCATCGCTGCCATGGGCAAGGTCGAGGGCAGCGCCAAGGCCACGCTGGACGCAGACGGTCTTGCGCTGATGCCGGGGATCGTCGACAACCACACCCATTACGATGCCCAGATCACCTGGGATCCCGGCGTCGCGCCCTCGCCCGAGCTCGGCGTGACCACCGCGGTGATCGGCAACTGCGGCTTCACCATCGCGCCTTGCCGCAGCCGCGACCGCGAGCTCGTGATGCGCAACCTGACCCAGGTGGAAGGCATGTCGCTCGAAGTCCTGCGGCAGGGCATCCGCTGGGACTTCGAGACGGTGCCGGAGTACCTCGACATGCTCGAGCGCCAGGGCGCCGCGGTGAACGTAGCGGTGTTCGCGGGTCATTCGGCGCTGCGCACCTACGTTATGGGCGAAGCGGCCACGCGGCGGGCGGCAACCGGGGATGAAATTCAACAAATGAAAGACCTTTTGCTGGAGGCGATGCGGGCCGGCGCGATCGGCTTCTCGACCAGCACCTCGCCGGCGCACAACGGCGAGGGCGGACTGCCAATGCCTTCGCGGCTTGCCGACGACGACGAGCTGCGCACGCTGGTCTCGAGCCTGAAAGAGGCGGGACGAGGCCTCTTCATGCTCACCAAGGGCGGGCACACCAGGATGTCGTTCCTCGAGGAGCTCGCGGCCGAATCGACGCGGCCGGTGGTGGTCGCGGCGCTCCTTCACAGCAGCGCCAATCCCGACGCGGTGTTCCGGGACCTCGACGATATAGCCCAGGCGAACGCACGCGGCCGGCGCCTCGTCGGCGCCGTGTCGTGCTGCCCGCTCGCGATGGACTTTACGCTGCGCTCCCCCTACACCTTCGAGGGGCTGGAGTCCTGGCAGCCGGCGCTCGCGCTGAAGGGCGCCGCGTACGAGGCGAAGCTGGGAGAAAAGCGCTTCAGGGACGGGGTGCGCGAAGAGCTGGCGCGGCCCGCGCACTTTCGCCTGTTCAACGCGCAATGGGACAAGGTGCATGTGATCGAGTCCGCCCGCCGCGGCGTCGAGCAGCGCCCGGTGAGCGAGCTCGCGCGCGAGGCCGGCGCCGACCCGCTCGACTACATGCTCGACCTCGCGCTCGAGGAAAACCTGCGCACGGTATTCAGCGCGCTACTGCTCAACTCCGACGAGGAGGCGGTCGGCAGGATGCTGCGCCATCCGGCGAGCCTGGTGTCGCTTTCCGACGCCGGGGCGCATCTCACCTTCTTCAACGATGCCGGCTTCGGCCTGCACCTGCTCGGCCACTGGGTGCGCGAGCGCGCCGCGCTGACGCTCGCCGACGCTGCGCGGCGCCTGACCAGCCACCCGGCAGGCGTGTTCGGCATCCGGGAGCGCGGCGCGTTACGACCGGGGTTCTACGCCGACCTGCTGCTTTTCGACCCGGCGAGCGTGAACCGCGGGCCGAAGCAGCGCGTCTTCGACCTTCCTGGAGGCCACCCCCGTCTCACTACGGCGGCGGTGGGCGTCCATGGCGTGTGGGCGAACGGCGTGCGCCTCGACGGACGCAAGCGGCCAGGCCGCGTGCTGCGCGAGTTTTCAGCGTAGACTCGGTCGGCCATGTTCGACTTAGAGCGTTTCGTCGCCGACTGCAAGGCGGCGCACGCCGAAGATCCTTCGCACAGGGCAGTGCGCGAAGTGCTCGTCCGCGCGCTCCAGAACCCGCGTAGCGTGTTGAAAGGACTGGGAGAACCGGCGCAGGCCGCGATCGGGACGCTCTACCGCTCAGCTAGCCTCACGATCCTCAACGTGGTCTGGGCTCCCCGCATGACGATCGCGCCGCACAACCATCATATGTGGGCGGTGATCGGCATCTACACCGGGCGCGAGGACAACATCTTCTGGCGCCGGCTTCCCGACGGCAGGGTCGAAGCCGCCGGCGCGCAGTCGCTCAGCGAACGAGACGCGGTCCCGCTTGGACGCGACATCATCCACTCGGTGACCAATCCGGTCGCTCGCCTGAGCGGCGCCATCCACGTCTACGGCGGCGACTTCTTCGCCACCCCGCGCAGCGAGTGGGACCCGGAGACCCTGACCGAGCATCCCTTCGACTCGGCGAGGACGCTTCAGTATTTCGACGAAGCGAACCGTAGTTTGGCCACGACAGGTGTATCCGTAGCTTAGACAAAGGTTTAGGTTTGCGATGCAAGTTAGCTGTCGCCTGGTACCGACAGTCACCGCGCCGCCCAAACGCCTACGCGTTCCAAGTCAATGAGTTATCCTCAGGCACGGATCGTGCGTCCCGGTACCTGCTGTCCCATCTATTACTACGACTAGGGAGTACACAGTGCTACAGAAAGACGGGTTCTTCCGCCGGCGCGAAGAAGGTACGTTCCGGCAACAAAACCAACCAATCAACCCCGCGCCCGCGACTCCCGCCGCCACAGCGCCCCTGCCCACCGAGACCCGCGCCGAGCCGCGCCCGGCGAGCGACGAGCGCAAGGAAGCCAAGCTGGTCGTCGGCCCGCAGATCAAGATCAAGGGCGTCGAGATCAGCGACTGCGACACCCTGGTGGTCGAAGGCCGCATCGAAGCGACGCTCGACTCACGCGTGCTCGAGATCACCGAGCACGGCGTGTTCCAGGGAACCATCGCGGTGGACAACGCCGAAGTGCACGGCAAGTTCGAAGGCGAACTGACGGTGCGCAAGCAGCTCATCATCCATGCCACGGGACGCGTGTCGGGCAAGATCCGCTACGCGAAGATCAAGGTCGAGGAAGGCGCAGAGCTCGCCGGCGACCTGCAGATGCTCGACAAGAATCAAAGCGCCGTCGCCGTGACCCGGCGCGTGAGCAACGCGGCTTAAAAGCTCCCTAGTAGTAGGTAGTACCCCCCGCAGCACCCGTTGTAGAGGTAAGCGAAAACCCCGGTGCCCCAGCACCGGGGTTTTCGTATCCGCCGCCCTCATGCGAGGAGCGGCTCGTAGCCCCAGCCAAAGAACGGCTCGCCGCCCTCCTCGGTGATGAGCACGACGTCCTCGAGCCAGGCCCGGTTCGACTCGCCCCCGGGATACACCATGTGCAGCGGCACCACCATCCCGGCCTCGAAGCGCCAGTCCGATGTCGCTTGCTCGACATCCATGTGCGAGAGGCCGAGCCCATGGAAGAACACCACGGCGGCCTCGGCATCCGCGACGCCCGCTTTGCCGTAGAGCTCCCGCCCGCGACCCTGAAGCTGGCTCGGCCGCGCTCCCGGCTTCATTTCCGCAATGAGCTGCTCCGCAACCTGCGCCGTGGCGCGGAGGTTGCGCTTGCCCACGCCATCGGGCTCGCCGCCGACCACCCAGGTCTTGCCGCCGTCCCAGCAATAGAGATCGAGCGTGCCATGGCAGTCGAACATCACGTGCATGCCGCGCTCGACCTCGAAGTCTTCGAGGCCGGTCTGCAGCGTGAGCGCGGCCTCGCTTCCGCGCGGGTGGCCCCACACCATCGCGCCCGGGTCGCGCACGAAGCCGCCGAGATCCACGACCGCGGCATGATAGGTACGGTTCAGATCGCGCCAGCGCATGCCCTTCTCCCAGGACTTCACGGTGCGCTCGATCGCCTCGCGGTTGAGCGCGGTCGAGCGGCGCAGGAGCTCGATCTGGTGGGCGTCTTCACCGCGCGCGCGTACATCAGCGTGTCGTACGCATCTACCAATACTGCTTGCTCAAGCGCGAGGCGGTGGGCAAACCCCAGGTCATCGAACCCGATGTTCGCCCGCTCGAGTCCGAGGTCGTTGAGCGCGCCGCGCAGGGCCGAGCTCATGTCGAAGGCGTAGCGGCTGCGGGCGTTGCGCACCCAGTCGAGCTCGCTCGCCGCACGCGGAATGAAGCGGTCGATGTCGTGGCGCCGCGGAACGCGGTCGAGCGGCATCATCACGGCGCGGAACGGGCGGATGTCGCGCACCCAGGTCGGCTGCGAGAGGAAGCTCGCCAGGTAGTAGTCGGCGAGCACCACGACGGGGTGGTCCGGCGCGTGGCGCGATAGCAGCACCGCATAGGGGCGGGGCTCGTCGGCCTTGTGCGCGATGCCGTTGAAGCCGCAGAGGTAGAACACGTTGAGCGGCGTCGACAGCACGATGCCGTCTAGGCCGCGCGCCCTCATCGCCGCGAGCAGGCGTTCGAAATTGCAGAAGCGTTCCGGCAGCGGCTTGCGCGCAAACCTGTCGTGCACGGAGCGTCAATCTCCCTTGATCTTCGCGTCCTTGACGAGCTTCACGAGGGCGGCGTAGTCCTCTCGATTGAGGCGGTCGAGCTCCTGCGGTGTGCTGACGCGCGGCGTCGCGCCATGCCTTGCGAGAAGCTCGCGCACCTCCGGCTCGCTCAGGATCTCGCGGAACGCGGCGTTGTACCTGGCGACGATGTCCGGAGGCATGCCGGCCGGGCCCCAGGCCGAGAACCACGAGTAGTAGTCGAAGTCCTTGACGCCCTGCTCGTGCAGCGACGCGAGCTCCGGCGCGAGCGGCGAGCGCTCGCGCGCCGAGCCGGCGATCGGCCGGATCTTGCCGGCGCCGCCGAGCGTGATGGCGGTGCCGAGCGGCACGAACATGGTCGCGATCTGTCCGCCCATCAGATCGGTGAAGGCCGGCGCCGACCCCTTGTACGGGATGTGCGTGAGCTCGAGCCCGGTCCGCAGCTTGAGCGACTCCATGAGCAAGTGGTGGTGAGTGCCGTTGCCCGGCGAACCGTAGTTCGCCTTTGGCCCCTCGCGCTTCGCCCACTCGGAAAACTCGGCGAAGTTCTTCGCGGGGACCGAAGGATGCACCGCCAGCGCGAAGATGTTCTGCGCGACTATCGAGATCGGCGTGAAGCTCGTCAGGACGTCGAAATCGATCTTGAAGAAGAGCGGCAGCGTGAGCGTCGAGTTGACGCTGATGGTGATGGTATGGCCGTCGGGCGGCGCCTTGGCCACCGCGTCGAGGCCGATCGCGCCGCCGGCGCCGCCGCGGTTCTCGACGATGAAAGACTGGTTCCACTTCGCCTGCAGGCGGGGCGCCAGGGTGCGCGCGAGGAGGTCGGGCGTCGTGGCGGCCGTCTGCCCGAGGATGATGCGCACCGGGCGGTTGGACAATCCCTGCGCTCGGGCCGGCAACGCTCGACCAAATGCAGCAGCGGCGCCGCCCAGGAGTAATCGACGACGAGGCTGACTCGCGGTCATTGCCGTCTCCCGGCCATGGGCGTAGCGTAACAGGGAGGGAGGAGGCCATGAAGCGATCTCCAGCCGACATCCGGGCCGAGCTCGGGCATCCCGTGATCGACGGCGACGGCCATTGGCTCGAGCCGATCCCGGTCTTTCTCGAACATTTGCGCGACGTGGGCGGCGCGCGCGCCGTCGACGATCTGCGCGCGCTATGGCGCCGGAACGACGAGTGGTATCGCAGCGACTGGCAGCAACGCCACCACAAAAGGCTGCGCCGGGCGATCTGGTGGGGCGTCACCGCCAACACGCGTGACAAGGCCACGGCGCTTCTTCCCGCGCTCCTGAACGAGCGCCTGCCGGAGCTGGGCATCGACTTCGCGATCATCTACCCGAGCTTCGGCCTCACCATCAACAGCATCCCGCAAGACGAGCTGCATGGCCACGCTGCGCGCGCGTACAACAGGATGACGGCCGAGATGTTCGCGCCCTATCGGAGCCGCTTCGCACCTGCCGCGATCGTCCCGGCGCGCACTCCGGCCCAGGCGATCGCCGAGCTCGACTACGCGGCCGGAGAGCTCGCCTACCGCGTGATCATGCTTCGCGGCAACCAGGAACGCGCGATTCCCGCCGCGGCCGAGGGCATCGACGCGCAGAAAGCCGCGTGGTACTGCGACAACATCGCGCTCGACAGCCCCTACGACTACGAGCCTTTCTGGAAGCGCTGCGAAGAGCTGGGCGTCGCGGTGACCCAGCATGCGGGGAGCCCGCGCTGGCCCGACCGCGCCTCGATCAGCAACTTCACCTACAACCATGTCGGGCACTTCGCCGAGGCGAATCACGCCTTCGCCCGCGGCGTCTTCCTGGGCGGGCTCGTGCGACGCCATCCGCGGCTGAATTTCGGCTTCATGGAGGGCGGGGTGAGCTGGGCGTGCCAGCTGTACCTGGACATGATCGAGCACTGGGAGAAGCGCCGTCGCGTCGGGTTGCAGTATCCGGACACGACCGACGTAACCGAGCTGCAACGCCTTATCCGCGGCTACGGAGACGAACGCTTGAAAGCGAGCGCGGACGCCATCATGCGCAGCCTCGACGCTTTTCGCCCCGAGTGCAGCCTCGAGGAGCTTTCGCGCCCGGAGCACGTGCACGACGATTTCGACGCCGCGGGCATCGACTCGAAGGAGGATGTGCGCTCGGCGTTCGACCACTATTACTTCGGCTGCGAGGCGGACGACCGCGCCACGATGTGGGCGTTCGATCAGCGCCTCGGCGCGCGGCTGCACCCGGTCTTCAGCTCGGACTTCACCCACTTCGACGTGCCCGACTTCGGGGAGGTGATGCCGGAAGCCTACGAGATGCTCGAGCGCGGCTTCATGAGCGCGCAGGATTTCCGCGAGTTCACCTTCGTCAATGCGGCGCGCCTGCACACGCGCAACAATCCCGGCTTTTTCGCCGGGACCGTGCTAGAGCGCGCCGTGGCGGAAGAGCTCGGACTTAATCGTGCTTGTGATCGTGGTGATGGTCGTGACCATGATCATGATCGTGGTCATGATCATGGTCGTGGTGATGATGGTGGCGCGCCTGGCCCAGGTCGGGCTCGAACGGCGCCTCGACCGGCGACACCTTGACCCCGAGGCTCGGGAACGCCTGCTCGAGCTCCGGCACGTGGACGATGCGCACGAACCCCTTGCCGATCTGGGCCGGGACGTGCCCGTTGCCCAGGACGTAGCCCACGATCGCCGCCTCGCGCGGCGCCGGGCACTCTATGTGAAGGAGCTTCTCGGGCTGCGCGACGATCTCGTAGACCTGGCCGTCGTCGCCGGTCGCGAGGTCGCCGTTCCTCAGCGCCTCGCCCTTCGGCAGCTGGCGCCCGGCGTAGGACAGCGCGAGCTTGCCCTTCACCTCGAGCTTGTAGGCGGTGCGCGAGGTCTTCAGCTTGGCGACGAGCCGCGTCATGCGCCCTCCAGCGCCCGACCGGAACGGGCGACGCCTTTGGCGAGGCGGTGCACCCCCTCGGCGAGCCGTTCCTGCGAGGCAGCGAAGCACCAGCGCACATAGCCCTCGCCCTCGGGCCCGAAAGCCGAGCCCGGCGCGAGGCCGAGTCCGTGCTCGCGCACCAGGTGCTTGCAGAACGCGAGGCTGTCATCCATCCCCTCTATCCCGAGGAACGCATACATCGTTCCGTCGGGCAGTGCCACTCGAACCCGCTCAATCGTCTTGAGCTCCCCGATGAGGAAATCTCGGGCACGCCGGAAGCGCTCGAGGGTATGCGCGATCACCGGCTCTCCCTGCTGGACCGCGGCCAGCCCGGCGCGCTGCACGAACACCGGCGCGCACGAGGTGTTGTACTCGATCAGCTTGCCGAGGTCGGCGGCGAGGCCTGCGGGGACCACGAGCCAGCCGAGGCGCCACCCGGTCATCAGCCAGGACTTGGAGAAGGTGTTGGCGCTGATCAGGCGATCGCTTTCGTCCGCGAGCTTCAGGAAGGAAGGCGCGAGCCCGCCGGCGCCGTAGTACAGGCGCTCGTAGGCGTCGTCGGCGAAGATCCAGATGCCGTGCCGGCGGCAGTGCTCGAGCAGCGCCTTCTGCTCCTCGACCGTGATGGTCCAGCCCGTCGGGTTGTTCGGCGAATTGAGGTACAGCGCGCGCGTGCCGGGCTCGAGGGCGTCGATCAGACGCTCGAGGTCGAGCCTCCAGCCGGAAGGCGAAAACGAGAGCGCGACCGTAGCGACCTCGGCGCCGAGGATCTTCGGGATCTCCTGCAGGTTCGGCCAGAGCGGCACCACCTCGACCACGCGGCTGCCCGGATCGACGATGAGCTGCGAGGCGAGCATCAACGCGTTCACGCCCGCGCTCGTCACCGCGATCTGCGATCCGGATACCGGGCGGTGCAGCCGCGTGACATAGGACGCCAGCGCGTCGCGCAGCTCCGGAATGCCGAGGTTGTGGGTGTAGAACACCTCGCCAGCGCCGATCGAGTCGATGCCGGCCTGGCGGATGAACTGGGGCGTGGGCTCGTCGGGCTCGCCCACCCAGAAGGCGAGCACGTCGCTGCGGCCGATGCCTTCGTTGTACAGCTCGCGGATCTTGGAGGCGGTGAGCGCGCGCACCGCGGCGCGGGCAGCTAGGGGCGTTTCGGGTTTCATGAGCCGCGTATTCTAGACTGCCGGCCATGCGTTCCCGAGAACCCTGGTCCAAAGCCCGCCTGTCGCTCGCCGCCGCCTTGGCCACCATGTTCGTCTGGGGCGTCAACTTCGCGTTCGTGAAGCACGTGCTGGACGGGATCGGGGTCGAAGCCCTGATGTTCGTGCGCTTCGCCGTGCTTCCGCTGCTCGGGTTCGCGCTCCTGCTGGTCATCTTCCGCCGCCGCATCCGGCACACCTGGCCCCGGCGCCGGGACCTGCCGCGCTTCATCGTCGCCGGGCTGATCGGCCACGCCGCACATATCGGCGTGGTGATGTACGGCATGAACCTCTCGACGCCGTTCTCCTCGTCGCTCGTGCTGACGAGCGGCCCCCTCTTCACACTCATCATCCTCGCCGTCCTGAAGGTCGAGCGCCTGCGCGCGCGCCAGGTGGCGGGCACGCTGGTGGCGCTCGGCGGCATCGTCGTGTTCCTGAGCGACAAGTTCGCGGCCGGCTTCTCGCGCGCCGGCGTGGGCGACCTGGTGCTGCTCCTCGCCGCGGCCTTGTTCGCCCTCTACACCGTGCTCGTCCAGCCGCTCACGAAGCGCTACGGGCCGCTCATCGTGCTGTGCTACACACTGCTCTTCTCGGCGCCCCCCATTCTCATCGCCACCTTGCCGGGATTCCTCGACACGCCGGCGAGCGCCTATACGGCGTCGGTCTGCTTCGGGCTCGCCTGGGCGCTGGTGGTGTCGTCGTTCTTCGGCTGGCTCGCGTGGAGCTGGGTCAACGCGGTGCGCGGCGTGGCGCGCGCGGCGCCGTTCGGCTACCTTATGCCCCCGATCGCAGGGCTGGTCGCCTGGCTCACGCTTGGCGAGGCTTTCACCTGGCTCAAGATCGCGGGCGCGGCGGTGACCATGGCCGGCGTGGCCTACGCGCAGTTCGGCGGCGGCCCGCCGCCGAAGGAAGCCGCGCAACCCGACGCGGCATGACATCCACGATCGCTTCATAAAACATCGGCAGGAGGAGCAACACATGTCGGCAGGACACGGTCACATCGACCCGTCGAACAAGAAGATCGCACTGATGATCGCGGTGCTCGCGCTGGTGCTCGCGTTCTCCGAGACGCTGGGCAAGGCGGCCCAGACCAACGCGCTCAGCCTCAACATCGAGGCGTCGAACCTGTGGGCCTTCTTCCAGGCGAAGACGATCCGCCAGACCGTGCTCCGGACCGCTGCCGAACAGTCATCCCTCACCACCCCGAACGACGAGGCAAAAAAGCAGATCGAGGCCTGGCGCAAGACCGCGCAGCGCTACCAGACCGAGCCGGAGACCGGCGAAGGCCGCGAAGAGCTCATGGCGCGTGCGAAGCAAGCCGAGCAAAAGCGCGACCGCGCGATGGCCGCCTACCACCAGTTCGAGCTCGCCTCGGCGGCGGTGCAGATCGCCATCGTGCTCGCCTCGGCCGCCATCGTCACCGGCGCGATGGCGCTCGCGTGGATCGGCGCCGGGCTCGGCGTGGTCGCCGTCGCGTTCTGCCTGATCGGCTTCCTGGCCCCGACCTCGGTGCACATCTTCTAGCGCGCAGCATTCCGGTTTCGCATGCATTGCCCAAGAAATCACCGTTTGAAGCCTGCGGTGCAAGCAGGCAAAGTGCGGCCATGTACAGGCCCTATCCACTTGGTCGACTGCACTATCCCCGCCTCGAGGCGGCAATCGAGCTCGCAGTGCTGGCGACGCGGACGTTCCGGCGCTGGCTGCTCGGGTAGACCGACCGGCTGATCCGCCGGCTATTTCTTCCCGTCCTCGAGGTCGTTGGTCAGCGCGTCACCCGCCTCGAGCGAGCGACGGTTGTCCTGCGGCTCGTCGGCGGGCAGCGCCGGCACCGCCATGCGGTCGCCCTCCTGCAGCCACTCCGGAAACCACATCGCGATCTGCGGGAAGATGAGCACGAGCGCGACGCACAGGCACTGAATCACCATGAACTCGTACATGCCGCGGTAGATGGTGCTCAAGCTCCACTCCTTGACCGCCTGTTTCAGGTAGTACGCCGACATGGCGACCGGCGGCGAGAGGAACGCGGTCTGCAGCACCACCGCGACGATGGTGCCGAACCACACCATGTCGTAGCCCAGGCCGGTCGCCACCGGCGCGATCATGGGCAGGAAGATGAGCACGATTGCCGGCCATTCGAACGGCCAACCGAGCAGGAAGATCAGCGTGAGGAGGAGGCTCATCGTGCCCCAGGCCGGCAGCGGCACCGCGAGCAGCGCCTGGGTGATCCAGGTCGCGGTGCCGAAGCGCGCGAACACCGCACCGAAGATGTTCGACGCCACCGCCAGGAACAGCACCATGCTGGTCGTCGCGAGCGTCCCCTGGCAGGCGGCGAAGAGGCCCTTCCAGGTGAATCGACCGTAGGCAAGCACAAGCAGGATCGCGCCGAGCGCGCCGAGCGCCGCGGCCTCGGTCGAGGTCGTCAGGCCTGCGAGGATCGCGCCCAGCGTGGCGACGGTGAGCACCGTCACCGGCACCAGGCCGACCACGCATTCCCACAGGATGGTCGGCAGGGCGTGGATCCGCTCCTCCTTGGGGACCGGCGGCCCGAGCTTCGGATTGATGAAGCTGCGGCCCATGGTGTAGACGATGTACATGCCGGCGAGCAGGAACCCCGGCCCGAACGCCGCCGCGTAGAGCTGCAGCACCGAGACGCCGAGCACCGGCCCCATCACCACCAGCATCACCGAGGGGGGGATCAGGATTCCCAGCGTGCCGCCGGCGGTGATCGCTCCCGCCGAGAGCTTCGCGTCGTAGCCCGACTTGATCATCATCGGCCCCGCCATGATGCCGAGCAGCACCACCGTGGCGCCGACCGTTCCGGCGGCGATGCCGAACAGCGTAGCCGTCAACAGCACTACCAGGTAGAGCGCGCCGCGCACCGGCGCGAACAGATCGCGGAACGCCTTGAACAGGCGCTCCATCAGCCCCGCCTGGTCGCAGATGTAGCCCATCAGGATGAACATCGGCACCGCGACGAACTCGTCCTGCTTCATGAGGCCGATGGTCTGCAGGTACGCGAGGTCGAACACCGTGCTGCCCAGGCCAATGAAGCCGAAGATCAGCGCGAGGAAGAGCAGCGTGAAGCTGATCGGGATGCCGACGAAGATGGCAAACAGCATCACCACCAGCATCACCATGCCGAGCAGCTCGATAAAATTCATACCTCGATTTTTTCCCGGTGCTCGAACTCGCGGCCGAAGCGGATCTGGTAGCAGCACTTCAGCGATTCCGACACGCCCTGGACCATGAGGAGAACCGCGGCGAGCGGCACCGAGGCACGGAACGGCCACATCACCGGACGCCAGGCCGTCTGCTCGGATTCCTCCCCGATCGAGAACGAATAAAAGGCATCGTCGACGCTGATCGCCATCAGGATGACGAGCGTCGGGTAGAAAAGCAGCAGGTACGAGACGAGGTCGATGATGCCTTTCCTGCGCTCGGAGAACTTCTCCCACAGCATGTCGGTGCGCACGTGCGCGCCCTTGTGCAGCGCGTAGGCGCAGCCGAGCATGAAGGCGGAGCCGTTGGTCATGTAGCTCGACTCGAGCACCCAGACCGTCGGCGCGTTGAGGAGGTAGCGCGAGAAGCACTCGTAGCTGATCGACGCCACGAGCCACAGCATCGACAGCGAGATCAGCTTTCCGGTGAGCTCGGAGAAGCGGTCGATCGCCCGGATGACGCTGTAAAAAGGCGGTGGAAAATCGCTCATAGGGCCGCGAGGATAGCAGGGGCGCGCCCCTCGGGCCTTGCCGACACCTTTGGTAAGCTGCGTTACATGCTGCTTGCCTTCGTCGTCGCTTACCTTCTGGCGACCATAGCCATCGGCCTCTGGGCCGCCAGGCGGGTGAAAAACACGGCGGATTTCGCGGTCGCAGGCCGGCACCTGCCGCTGGTGATGATCGTCACCACCACCTTCGCCACCTGGTTCGGCTCCGAGACCGTGCTCGGCATCCCGGCGAAGTTCGTCGACGGCGGCCTGAAGGCCGTGGTCGAGGATCCGTTCGGCTCGAGCCTGTGCCTCGTGCTGGTGGGCGTGTTCTTCGCCGGCAGGCTCTACCGGATGACGCTGCTCACCATCAGCGACTACTACCGCGAGCGCTTCGGCCGCGGCGTGGAGGTGGCGTGCTCGCTCATCATCATCGCGAGCTACGTAGGCTGGGTCGCCGCCCAGGTCACCGCGCTCGGCCTGGTGTTCAATCTGCTGTCGAACGGCGCCATCACGCCGGCGCTCGGCATGGTCATCGGCACCGTCTCGATCCTCGCGTACACCCTTTTCGGCGGCATGTGGTCGGTCGCGGTCACCGATTTCGTGCAGATGATCATCCTCGTCGTGGGCCTCTCAGTCATCGCGGTCTTCGCCGCCGACCGCGCGGGCGGCGTCGGCGAGGTGATCGCGTTCGCCGCCAGCCGAGACCTTTTCAACCTTCTGCCCGAGCCGAGCTTCCACGGCGTCGCCTTCTTCCTCGGCGCCGCGGTCACCGTGATGCTCGGCTCGATTCCGCAGCAGGACGTGTTCCAGCGCGTGATGTCGGCGAAGAACATCGAGGCCGCCACGCGCGGCCCTGTCATCGGCGGCGTGTGCTACTTCCTCTTCGCGTTCGTGCCGATGTTCCTGGTGACCAGCGCCCTTTTGATCATGCCCGAAGCCGCGTCGCTGCTAAAGGAGGATCCGCAGAAGGTCCTGCCGACCCTCGTCATGGCGCACATGCCGTTCGTGCTCCAGGTGCTCTTTTTCGGTGCTCTGCTCTCGGCGCTGAAATCGACCGCTTCGGCTACGCTGCTCGCGCCGTCCGTAACGTTCGTCGAGAGCATCTGGCGGCAGTTCCAGCCGCAGATGAGCGATCGAGCGAGGCTCACGACGATGCGCCTCGCTGTGCTGGGGTTCGCCGCCATCGTCTGCGGCTGGGCGATCGGCTCCCAGGGAACGCCGATCTACGACATGGTTGCGGCCTCATACCAGCTGCCGCTCGTCGGCGCCTTCGTGCCGCTGGTGGCCGGGCTTTACTGGAATCGCGCCACGACACAGGGCGGGGCGCTCTCCGTGGTAATGGGCATCGGCGGCTACTTGGCGCTTCGCGGTACTGCGGCGGGTCTCGCCTTCCCGGCGGAGCTCGCCGGCCTGCTGCTGTCCGCAGCCGGCATGCTCATCGGCTCGCTCGGGCCGCAGGCGATCGCGAACCGGCACGGCGCGCACTATCGTCTGGCTGGGCGCGCCTAGGCCGCGCCGAGGCAGCGCCGGAACAGCTCGGCGGCGGTCTTCACTCCCAGCTTTTGCATGATTCGCGCACGGTGGAACTCGACCGTCTTGACGCTGATCGCAAGCTCCTCGGCGATCTGGCGGCTGGGCTTGCCGTCGAGCACGCGCTGCAGGACCTCCCTTTGCCGCGAAGAGAGCAGCTCGAGCGGGACGCCGGGCTCGGCCCTTTCGGGCTCGCCGGCGTCGAAGGTCTCGAGCGCGGCGCGCACCTGGGAGAGCAGCTGCTCGTCGTCGAAGGGCTTCTCGATGAAGTCGAAGGCGCCCTTCCTCATCGCGTCCACCGCCATGGGGATGTCGCCGTGGCCGGTGATGAAGATCACCGGCACCCGGTAGGCACGGCGCCGCAGCTCCTCGTGGAGCGCGGTGCCGGTCATCCCCGGCATGCGGATGTCCAGCAATACGCAGCAGCGCTGCGTGAGGTCGGCGTCCTCCAGGAAGGCGTCGGCCGAAGAGAACGCCTCGACGTCGAGCTGCGCGGTGCGAAACAGCAGCTTCAGCGCACTGCGCACCGCGTTGTCGTCGTCGACGATGTACACACGGCTCATGCCGCGCCGGGGAGCGTGAAAGCGAACACCGCGCCGTGCTGGCCGGCGCGCTCGTCGTTCTGGCGATGGCGGATGCTGCCGCCGTGCGCCTCGACCACCGAGCGGCAGATCGAAAGCCCCAGGCCGAGCCCGCCGGGCTTGGTGGTGACGAACGGATCGAACAGGCGCTCCTTCGCCTCGCGCGGCACGCCGTCGCCGAGGTCGGAAACCGACAGCGTGCCGCTGCCGTCGACTTCCAGCCGCGTCGCCACGGTGATGCGCCTTCGCTCGGGCGGCAGCGTCTCGACCGCTTCCATCGCGTTGCGCACGAGGTTCAGCGCCACCTGCTCGATGAGCAGGCGATCGGCGCGCACCGCGGGCGGCGTCGCCGAGAGGCGCCGCTCGAAGGTGATTCCCGCGTCGTGCGCCGCCGGCTCGGCCAGGCGCAGTACTGCGCCGACCAGCTCGTTCAGGTTCTGCTCGGTGAACGCGGGCCCCGGCGGCCGCAGCAGATCCCTCAGCCGCTGGATGATCTTGCCGGCGCGCTTGGCCTGGTCGCGGCAGATGTGCATCGCCTGCTGCAGCTCGCCGCTGTCGGGGTTGCCCGATTGCAGCATGCGCATGCAGCTGTGGTTGTAGGTGGCGATCGCGGCGAGCGGCTGGTTGAGCTCATGCGCGATCGCCGAGGCGAATTCGCCGAGGGCGATGAGACGCGCGGTGCGGTGCGCGGCGTCGCGGTGCTTCGCCAGCAGCTCGCGCGCGCGCCGCTCCTCGGTCACGTCGGAAAGCACGCACAGCGTAGCGGCCCGCCCGTCGCTCCAGGACAGCGGGTTCGACCGCAGCACGAACCAGCGGTCGGCGGCCACGTTCTGCGTTTCGCCCGACTCGTTGAAGCGCGGCCGGCCTGCGCCGAAGGTCTCGGCATAACGGCGGTTCGCGAAGAGAATCTCGCCGCTGCGTACGTCCTCGACGTAGACCGGATCGTTCAGGCTTTCCATCGCGGCGGTGAAGCGCTCGTCGGCCTGCTGCAGCGCCTCGCGCAACCGTACGATCAGCGCGACCAGGAGAACGAACAGCGTCGCCGCGAGCGCCGACTCGAGCGGGTTGCCGTGCACGACCTGCCAGCTCGCGACCGAGACCGCCACGACGGCGAGGCCGGCGAGCCTTCCTGACATCCAACTTGCCAGCGCGATCGGGCCGAAGTAGAGCAGCTCGAGGTGGTAGCCCCCGCCCGAGGCCGAGTCCGCCATGGCAACCAGCAGCGCGAGGCCGAAGCTGGTAAACACCACGCAGGCCCTGCGCCATCCGTCGCGGGTGAGCGACGGCGCCGGAATCGGGAAAAAACGGGCGGCGCGCATGGCGCGGAGCTTACCGGGTTTCCGCACCGTCGCGCCCGCTAGGGTTTCCCCGTATTGTTGGGGCGAAAGTGCTGGCTTAGCCTCGCGGGCGGGCACGGGGGCGAAGCTCTTATCGGTGAGGGGGTAGATGTCGCAGAACGACGAGAAGCTAAAAAGAACGGTCGCCGGATTCGCCGTGCTCCTGACCACGGTCACGGAGATGGTGAGGTCCAAGGCCGTGAAGCCGGCGCTGCTCGACGCTTATGACGACGCGAGCGACCAGATCATCGACGGCCTGCGCGGCAACGGCATCTCCGACGCCGACCTGCAGGCGATCCACAAGGCGCTCGCGCGCCTTCGCCTCGCCTTCGAAGAGCACAAGCCCTAGTCCCTGAAGTAGCTTTCAAACCCGGCCAGCGCGCGCTCGATGCCGGCCGCGTCGACGTCGAGGTGCGTCACGAGGCGCATCCGCGGCGCCGGCAGCACCAGCACGCCGCGGGTTCTGAAGTGGTCGGCCATGCCCCCGGCCTTGTCCGCCGGCAGACGCACGAAAACCATGTTGGTCTGTACCTCGACCGGAAGGCCGAGCGCCCGCAGCCCGTCCCCGAGCCGCGCGGCGTTGCGATGATCGTCGGCCAGGCGCTCGACGTTGTTCTCGAGCGCGTAGAGTCCCGCGGCGGCGAGGATGCCCGCCTGCCTCATGCCGCCGCCGAGAATCTTGCGCGAGCGCCTCGCCTTCGAAATGAAATCGGTCCTGCCGAGCAGCACGGTGCCGGCCGGAGCGCCCAGGCCCTTCGACAGGCAGGCCGACACCGAGTCGAACCCCGCGCACAGGTCCTTCACGCTCGTTCCGAGACGGACCGCCGCATTGAAGATGCGGGCGCCGTCGAGGTGCGTCGCAAGCTTTTTCCTCCCGGCGAGCCCGAGCGCCTCGACGATGTACTTTCTGGGGAGAACGCGGCCGCCGATCGTGTTCTCGAGGGCGAGGAGCCGGGTCCTGGCGAAGTGCGGGTCGTCGGGCTTGATCGCGGCCTCGACCTCGGCGAGCTCGAGCGTGCCGTCGGGCCGGTTGGCGATGGCCTGGGGCTGGATCGACCCGAGCACCGCGGCGCCGCCGGCCTCGTAGCGGTAGCTGTGCGCCTCCTGGCCCAGGATCACCTCCTCGCCGCGCTGGCAGTGGCTCATCAGCGCGGCGAGGTTCGACTGGGTGCCCGATGGAAAGAAGAGCGCCGCCTCGAAGCCGAAGATCTCGGCCGCGCGCGCCTGCAGGCGGTTGACCGTCGGATCGTCGCCGAAGACGTCGTCCCCCAGCTCGGCCTCGAGCATCGCGCGGCGCATGCCGGCCGAGGGCCGCGTGACGGTATCCGAGCGCAGGTCTACGATAGCGGCCACGGGAGGAAGCTTAAACCATGCGCTGCGCAGTCCTGGCCATTGCCGCCTGTTTCCTTGTCCCGCACGCGCGCGCGCAGGTCGACGAGGTCGTCACTGCGAAGCTCGACCGCTACAGCATCGCTGCGCTCGTTACGCGACAGGAGGGGGCCAAGGCCTTCAAGCAAGGCATCGCGGTCTTTCCGGGCCATCCCGGCATCCTCAAGCTGCGTGATGAGAACGGCCAGCCGCAATACGAGCAGCGCGGCAACTTCCTCGTGCGCTCGCGGCGCCACTGGCTCGACGACAAGACGCTTGTCGCGGTGCTCGACGCGCCCTCCGACCAGTGGGCGACCTTCCACCAGGACTTCCGCGCCACGCCGCGCTACGGAACGGATATCGCCGCAATTCTCGGCGAGGTCTCCAGGATTTACCCGGTGGGCGAGTGGATCTTCGTCGGCACGAGCGAAGGCTCGGTGAGCGCCTTCCACGCCGCGCGCATGAACCCATCGCTCGCGAAGCGCGTGATCCTCACCTCCTCGGTGTTCGAGCCCACGAACAACGGCCCGGGCCTGTCCGGCGCCAAACTCGACCAGCTTTCCATGCCGCTGCTCTGGGTGCACCACGCGGACGATCCGTGCCAGTACACGCGCTATCGCGACGCGAAAAGGTTTGCCGAGAGGAGCAAGAGCCCGCTCGTCACCGTGCACGGCGGCGGCCCCGAGAAGGGCGGCGCCTGCCAGGCGTTCACACACCACGGCTACGTCGGCGTGGAGCGCGAAGTCGTCCTTGCGATGCGCTCCTGGGTCAAGACGGGAACGGTTCCGGCCGACGTCGGCCGCTGATCTATCTTCAGAGGAGGAAACATGAAAACGCTAGCCGGGGCATTGCTGGTGTCGTGGTGCGCGTTCGGGTGGGCCCAGACCGCGGAAGAGCTGCTCGCCGCCGGGAAGAACCCCGACAACGTCACCAACTTCGGCATGGGCTACGACCTGAAGATGTACAGCCCGCTGAAGCAGATCGACAGGTCGAACGCGAAGCGGCTGGTCCCGGTGTGGAGCTTCAGTCTCGCGAACGACATGGGCGAGCACTCGCAGCCCACGGTCTACAACGGCGTGATGTACGTCGTGAACGGCAACTGGACCTTCGCCATCGACGTCGCCACCGGCAGGCAGATCTGGCGCACGCCGGTGCAGTATGAGCGCGCGGTGCTGCGCGTGGGCAGTGCCGGCGCGATCATGCGCGGGCCGGCCACGATCTACAACGGCAAGCTCTTCCGCCAGACGGTCGACGCGCACGTGCTCGCGCTCGACATGAAGACCGGCAAGGAGCTCTGGAAGACCAAGTTCGCCGAGTACAAGGAAGGCTATATCGGCGTCGTCGCCCCCGTGATCGTGAACGGCGTATTGATCTCCGGGATGGCCGGCGGCGACCGCACCACGCGCGGCTTCCTCGACGGCTACGACCCGGATACCGGCAAGCGGCTGTGGCGCACCTACACGATTCCCGCGCCCGGCGAGAAGGGCTCCGAGACCTGGCCGAACCGCGAGCTTCCCGACGCCTGGAAATACGGCGGCGCCGCGACCTGGCAGGTCGGTTCCTACGACCCGCAGCTCGACCTCTATTTCATCGGCACCGGCAACGCGGAGCCGTACAACCCGGCGTATCGCAAGAGCATGGACAGCCTGTACTGCGCGAGCATCCTCGCGATCCGCCCGAAGACCGGCGAGATGTCTGGCACTACCAGACCGTGCCGAAC
>DATMJC010000137.1:0-15066 GCA_035554435.1 Burkholderiales bacterium
TGCGCCGGGGCGGTTCTCGACCACGACCGGTTGTCCGAGCGCCTCGCCGAGCGGCGGCGCGAGCGTGCGGCAAAGCGTGTCGACGACCGCGCCCGGCGGGAAAGGGCTGACGAGGCGGATCGGCTTCGACGGCCAGCCCTGCGCCCGCGCGGCCGCGCTCATCCACATCATTGCTAGAACGATCAGGGCGATCCACACCAGCACGATGAAGGCGGCGCCGATCCGTCCGAGCGCCGCGCCCTCCGGTCGGCGTTCGAGCGCGCGCGAGCGGCACTCGGCCATCACGTCTTCCGGCACCAGTTTCACGACCAGGACCAGCGCGAACGGCAGCAGCACGATCTCGTCGAGCAGGCCGAGCACCGGGATGAAATCCGGGATCAGGTCGATCGGGCTCAGCACATACGCCACGATCGCGACCAGCAGCGCCTTTGCGTACCAGGGCGTGCGCGGGTGCTTCGCCGCGAGGTAGATCGCCAGCACCTCGCGCTTCAGCTCCGCGGCGCGCGCCTTGAAGCTCGCCAGGACGGTCATGGCGCCACGATAGAGCTTCCCGGGCGGCCGTGCCATGATCGGGCCACAGGCGGGAGAGAGCGAATCGATGGAAATATTTCGGCGTTGGGTCGGGCCGGCGGCGGCCGCGGCAGTGCTCCTTGCGGCCGGCTGCCCCAGCGGGGACGGCGGCGGCGACTTGCCCCCAGGTCCGCCGCAGGTGGCCCTCAGCCTCGAACGCGTGTTCCCCGGGCTGCCGGATTTTTCCGCCCCACTCGCGATGCTGCAAGCGCCCAACGACCCCACTCGCTGGTTCGTCGTCGAGCAGGGCGGCGTGGTACGCGTGTTCCCGAACCTGCCGGCAGTCGCGACGAGCAGCGTGTTCATCGACATCTCCGACCGAGTGGCGATGGATGGCGAGGCGGGTCTCCTAGGCATGGCCTTTCATCCGGACTTTCCTGGCGACCGGCGCGTATATCTTTTCTATTCGCACAGGGATACCCCCAACACGCCGCCGCTCGTGTCGCGGCTATCGGAATTCACCGCGGCAATCGGCGCCGCGACGCTCGACCCGAACTCCGAACGCATCCTGATCACACTTGTGAAAAATCCAGGTACGGAAACAAACCACAACGGCGGCAACCTTGCTTTCGGACCTGACCGATTGCTATACGCGGGCATCGGGGATGGCGGCGGCGGGAACGACCAGCACGGCGCTTTCGGCAACGCGCAGAACCCGAACACCCTCTTCGGCAAGATGCTGCGCATCCAGCCCCTCGTTGCGCCCGGAACATACGGCATTCCGCCCGGCAATCCTTTCGCCAGCAGCACTACGCTCTGCGGCACAAACGGCACCGGGACGCAGCCCTGTCCAGAGATCTTCGCCATCGGCTTGCGCAATCCCTGGCGCTGGAGCTTCGACCGCGCCAACGGGCAGCTCTGGGTCGGCGACGTAGGTCAGGGGGCGATCGAGGAAGTCGACCGCGTGAACCTCGGCGGCAACTACGGCTGGCGCTGCTTCGAGGGTACGCGCGCCAACACTGACGTTAGCTGCGGCGTTCCGGGACCGTTCATACCGCCGGTCGCCCAGTACGGTCGCAACGTGGGCGTGACCGTGACCGGCGGCTACGTCTACCGCGGTACGCGCTTCCAGGGGCTCGTGGGACGCTACATTTTCGCGGACTTCGGCGTCGGCACGATTTTCAGTATCGACGCCACCGCGCAGGGCGTGCTCAACATGACGGACGGTTTTGCCTCGGGCCTCGCTATCTCGTCATTCGGCCAAGGCATCGACGGGGAAATCTTCGCCGTCGACTACGGCGGCGGCGGGCTGTACCACATCCGCCAGTAGGTCAGGCCCGGATCAGGGACGCCTCGCGCGCGCGGCGAGGGCGACGAAAACCAGCGCCGCCGCGGCGGCCTCGAGCCAGATCGTCGCATTCATCGCGGCCGTGTGCGCGCGCGCGGGCGCGAGGGCGTAGTGGACAAAGGCGTCGAACCCGAGCGCTGCGTAAACGGCGATGACGCCCAAGCCGAAGGCAGTGTGGCCGCGGCGCAGGAGCAGGTAGCCGGCGACGCCGAGCATCGTCTCGCAGGCCCATGCCGCGTAGACCGACGACCGCGTGATCCACGCCGGCATGTTCGGGTACTCGGAGAGGAACTCCGCGTTGTGCACGTGGTGCACCAGGCTCGCGCTGGCGTAGGCGAAGAGCAGGACGGCGAGGGTCCTTGCCCAGGCGCGCTCGAACGCCATCGCGCGTTCCCGGCTCATGCGCAGAGCCTGCCGAAGCCCTCGCTGCCTTTCGGGGTGATGCTCACCGCGCGCGAGCGCCGCATGCGCAGGATCCAGCCCCGCGCGAGGTACATCTCGAGGAGGGCCGCGCCGAGCGCGCCGCCGATGTGTGGGCGCCTTTGCGTCAAGTCCACGCACGCGTGCGCGAACGCGCGCCGCGAGTGGCGTGCCGCCTCGACGTCGACGCCGAGAGCGGCGAGCCGCTCCCCGCCGAGCGGCGTCACGCGGAAGTCGCGTCCCTCGGCGGCGAGCCAGCGCGCATCTAGCATGCCGGCGCAGACTTGCACGGCGGTTTCGCCCGCGAGATGGTCGTAGCAGGTGCGCGCGCGCAGGAACTCCGCCGGCGCCGCCTTGGGGAGCGCCGGCGCGCGCGGCGCGCGCGGCCGCAGCACCTCGCCGAGCGATCCCAGGCTTTCCACCGCGTCTGCCACCTCGGAGTTCGCGATGCGGAAGTAGCGGTGGCGCCCCTGCGCCTGCAGCTCGAGCAGGCCGCCGTCGACCAGCTTCGCGAGGTGCGCGCTCGCCGATTGCGCCGAGATGTTGGCGGCGAACGCGAGCTCGCCCGCCGGCCGCAGGGTGCCGTCGATCAGGGTGCGCAGGATGCGCGCCCGCGCCGGGTCGGCGAAGAGCCCGGCGATGCGCGCGAGGTCGGATCCATCCATATTTCACCTTTGCATGAAACGTAGACGCTACACCTTGCGGACAATCCTTGTCCACTGTGGAGGTCAAATGCAGCGAGAAGCGATCCGCGTGGAGGGCAGCTTCGTCTTCGTCTCCGGCCTGCCGCCGTTCGATCCCGCGACCGGCGAGGCACGTCGGCGTCCCTTCGGCGAGCAGGCGCAGACCGATGCCGCGCGCTTCGACGAGTTCAACGAGGTCTTCGCGCGCTACTTTCCCGCGGGCTCCCCCGCGCGCATCTTCCTTTGCGTCGGGGCCTTCCCCGGGTCGTTCGACATCGAGGTCGACTGCATCGCGGTGATCTAGAAGCGGCGCGCCACGAGGAACATCGCGGCGGCGACGACGATCGTGATCCACGCCACGGTGACGCCGAGCTGGCGGCCTTCCCACAGCCCGGCGAACCAGCGGTTGAACTGGTCGAACATCACCGCCGCCTTGCCGCCGAAGCGCTCGAGCTGGTGGACGTAGGGCTTCGAGCCGTGCATCTCCGCGAGCGCCGCGCTCGCCGGAGCATCGTCCGCGGCGAGGTACATGCCGAGCGCGCTCGCGAGTCCGAGGACCAGGACTACGAGCGCGCCCAACTGAAGGCGGGCTCTTCTGCCCATTACTTCCGTTCCGGCTCGGTCTGGCGCTTGTACGAGTCGTAGGTTGCGCTGGCCTTGCTCATACAGCGGTCGTACTCCACTTTGTCAGGGATTTGGCCGCACTGATTTTGCTGCCACGCCTGGCCGGAGCCGTAGACCTGCTCCGCAGTGCAGCCTGACAGCGACAACGCGACAAACAGCGCCAGCAGACTGAATCGAACTCGCGACGGCATGCGCATCCGCCGATCGTAGGCTGATCCGCGCGCCTGCACAAACGACTGCGGGCGGCCGGAGCCGCCCGCAGGTCTTACACCCGCACGTCTCAGTTCTGGCCGAACGGCCCCCGAAGATTCGCCGGGATCTTCGCCGCGTTGAAAATGAAGTCGCGCGAGTTCTCCAGCTGCCGGCGCAGATTGCGGATGTCGACGTCGACGAGCTTGCCTTTCCACTTGCGCACCTTCCCGGCGACGATCACGGTCTCGACGTTGGTGCGGTCCATCAGCGAAACGACCGCTCCCGGCACGCTGTTGATTGGCGCGACGTTGATCGCCTCGGCGTCGAGGATGAGGATATCCGCCTCCTTGCCGGGGGTAAGCGTGCCGGTCTTGCCGTCGAGGCGCAGATGCTTGGCACCGTTGATCGTGGCAAAGCGCAGCGCGTCGCGGGTCGTCAGCGGGGCCGGGATCTCCTTGGGCGGCGTCGGCCAGAAAGGAAAGCCCGGGACGTCGTTCGACAGGACCGCGGTCTGCGGCAGCTCCCAATTTCGCGGGTCGGGAAGGTTCTGGTTCCCGTTGGGCTTGTCGAGGGTCATCTGGTTCACGACCAGGCGCTGCAAGTTCATGCACGAGCGCATCTGGGTGAAGAAGTCCGCCGTCAGCGTGACCTCGACGTCGGTGCTGAGCGAGGGCTCCATGCCCATCTCCTGCATGCGGATGATGGGCGGCATGCCGTGGCGCATGTTCATTTCGATCGGGAAGGCGATCGACACCTGCGCGCCGACCTGCTTGACCTTGGCCCAGGCGGTGTCGGACATGCCCGTCATGTGGATGAACAGGTTGTCTCCGCCGAGGCCGATAGTGCCGTTGCCGCCTTTCCCGGCGGCGAGGTCGTCGAAGACCGGCCGGATGCCGAAGGGCGAAAGAATATGCGCCGCCACCTGCAGGCCGAGCTCGCGACCGATTTTCCAGGAGTCGTCGGTGCTTTGAGGGCCGAGATAGACCTCGCCGCCCATGATCATGTGGACGAGCTGGTCGCTGGAGGAGAACCACTGCTTCTTGATGCGCCGCGCGTCGAACGGATATTGATTGCCGGCAACCCCGCCGGCGCTCTCGAAGTAGCCGAAGGCGGCGCGGCGCCCGGTGTCGAACAGCGCCTGGATCGCGGCATCGGAGTGCTGGGGCGAGTGGTGGATCTGCGAGACGTCGTGCACCGTCGTCACGCCGTCGTCGAGCTGCGACAGCCCGCCGAACAGCTCGCTGATGTACACGTCCTGGGGACGGTACACCGGGGCCAGCGTGAGCAGAATGAACTCGAAATACGAGGGAAACGCGCTCGCCGAGCCCGATTGGTCGTTGATCAGGATGCCGTTGGAAAGGAAGCTGCGCAGCGCGGTCTCGAACTGGTGGTGGTGCGTGTCGATGAACCCCGGCATGACGATCTTGCCGCGGGCGTCGATCTCGCCGGCACCGCCTGCTTTGAGGTTCGGCCCGACCGCGACGATCTTCTTGCCCTCGACCAGCACGTCGGCGCTGGCGAACTCGCCCTTGTTGGGCATGCTCGGGTCCATCGTCATCACGATTCCGCCGCGGATCACATAGCGCCGACCCCGCCTGCCGCTGTCCTGCGGCGGACCATCGTCGTCACCGTCGTGCGCGCGCGCCGGCGCGTTGAACAGGCTCATCCCCGCGGCACCGGCCGCGGCTGCCGTCGAAGCCTTCAGGAAATCGCGCCGTCCGAGCTGCGACTGCGCGTGGTTCTGCGGACGTCCTTGATCGCACAGGATGCACATTCTTGGTCCCCTCCTCTAAGGGCGAAGTCGCGCGTTGTGCCGACTCCTCGATTCATTCTGGCTCCGAAACCGCTCCGCTGTAAATCCGATCTTCGAACGCCTTGCCGCCGTGTGGGAAGCAGCCCAAGTGGGCAGCTTGGCGGGGAGTCGGCCCACCGTGCAATTCCAGTACCTTCCGGCGACTTGCTGACCAATGAGCTGAGCTTGTGTACGGCTCCGGTCAGGTGGCTCCGGACCTCATGCGGGCGCCGAGCGCCGCGACCGCGTGGAGAGCCGCACCGCCGAGGGCGAGAAAGATGGCGAGCTGGCCGACGGGTCGATCGAGCTCCGGATTGTGCTGCTCGGCGAAGAAGGACGCGCACAGCATGAACGGACCCGCCAGGATCAGGAGTGAGCCGAGCGATTGGACGTGCCGGAGAAGCCCTCGCTCCAGGCGCCCGAGGTAACAGCGCCGGACGCCATGAATGCGACCAGTCCGGCGACGCCGACGATGAGGTGGAGCACGCGCAAGCCCATGTCAATCTCCAGAAGAGGTCCGCTCGCTCTTGCGGATGACGAGCTTCAGCCCGGACCAGACTTCGCTCACTGCGCACACCTTGACGTCCACGAAGCCGAGCGGCAGGGCGATCTCGCGGATCGTGTTCTCGGTGATGTCAGTCTCGAGCTTGGCGGCCTTCTTCGGCCAGGAAACCCACACGAAGCCGCTCTGCTCCAGGCGCTTGCGAAGCCCGGCGAGGTGCTTTTCGAGGCCCGTACGCCGGGTGGCAAAAACGTGCACGGCGCGCAGCGGGCGCACCGGACCCGAAACGATGCTCACGCCGCTGGGCAACTCGCCGAGCCAGGCGCGATATTCCGTCGGCGCGTCGATCGACACCAGCGTCATCGGCGGCGCGATGCCGAGCTTTTTCGAGAGCGGCGTGCCCGAATGGCCTGCCGGCATCGCCGCCTATTTCTTGGGCCGGAAGCGCATCGCGCTCCACACCTCGTCGAGCGCGATCTGGCGCACTCCCTGGATGCCTTTAGCCAGCATGTGGCGCCAGAGGATGTCGCGGTTGAGGTCGGTATCGAGCTTGCCCGCCTTGGGGTACGCGATCCAGGCGATGCGATCCTCCTTTGCCGCGTCGACGGCCGGGCCCGCGCGCGACGCTACCTCGGCGAGCGACTTCACGAACACGATGACCGCCTCGGCCCTGGCCGAGCCCGTTGCCAACCCGGCGAGATTCAGGTCCGAAGGCTTCCCTACGACGCGAACCTTCATTCCGGGCCTCAGGTTCAGCTTGGCCGCGAGCGACGACGACGTCATTTCGCCCTCATTTTGCTTCCTGGCACGAGATGCGCAGCTTCCTGCCGCCGAAGTGGTCTTCGTTCTCGGAGACCACCTTGTAGCCTCCGGGGCAGAGCTGGCCGGCCTTTTCGTAGCAGATGTACCAGCCGAAGTAGCCGCACGAGATCTGATATTCCCCGGCCCGGGACGTGTCCGGCGCCTGCTGGCTGCTGGCGCACCCGGCCATGGCGAGCGAGAGCGCGATCGCCATCGGCGCGACGCGCCCCTCAGTACGGCGAGCCATCCTTGTGCACGAACTTCCATTTGCCGTCGACGAACGCCGCCTGGATGTCGTCGTCGGGATAGCTGCCTTCGTCGCCGGGCGTGCGGTCTCCGATCTCGAGGTAGACCACGTCCGCGCCGGTCTCGTTGACGAGCCGGTGGCCGTTGCCCGTGCCCTTCCTGAAGCCGGCGCACATTCCGGGCGCGAGCCTCGATCGGCCCTCGTCGGTGTGCAGCGTCGGATGGCCTTCGAGGATGTAGACGAGCTCGTCCTGCTTCGAGTGGGCATGGCGCAGCGCGGAGACCGCGCCCGGCGCGAGCCGCGTCAGGTTGACGCCGAAGTTGGAGAGCCCGAAGACGTCGCCGAGCGGGCGCTTCAGCCTGCCCGCCATGCGGGAGGCGAAAGGCTCGGGATAGCTGGTGGGCTTGGTCTTCGCCGGCGCTTCGGCCGCTACGATGGCGACGGGATAGGTCTGGCCTGCCATGCGGTTCTCGTGGGGAAACGGAGGCCGAAGCCTAGCGCACTTCACCGTGCGGCATCGGTTGATTTTGTTTCTGCCAGACGAGAAAGCGGCGCACCTGCGTGCTGCCCGACGCCTCGATGATCGCCTGGTGGTCGATCCCTGAAAAGCGCTGCTGCAGGATCGCGACCAGGCCGTGCTTCACCGCGAGCTCGTTCGAGACGGCCACCCCCTTTCCTTCGCGACCCTCCAGGAGGAAAAAGAAGTCGTCCGCGTACGGACCCTCGTCGGTGGTCAGGATCTCGATCCGAACCAGCTCCTCCCAGAGCACGCGCTCCTCTCTTTTCTTCCCCAGCCGCGGGCCGAAGCGCCTCGTCACCCCGAGCTCGCCGACCTCGATTTCGTCGAGCGGACCTTTCGAGCCGGGCAGAAGCAGCCCGAGAAAGCACACGACCCAGAACGCCCCGGCCCACCACGGCATGCCGCCCTGCAGGGCCAAGGCGAAGCTCAGCGCGGCGAACACCGCGCAGCCGATGAGCGCGATGCGCTTGCGCGAGCGGATCGCTCTCGTCACCGGTTGCGCTCCGGCCTCAGCCGCGCGGATAGTCGAACGAGCCGAGCTCCAGCCTCTTGGTGCCGCTCGCGCGCACCACGTCGATCAGCTCGACGAACGCGTCGAGCGGCGCCGAGCCGAAATCCACCGAGAACGACCATCCGCCCCGAGTCCTTTCGGGCTGCGTCACGTTATGCACGATCTGCGACAGGCGGTTCTCGTCCTTCGGCTTCCTTTCGGGGATGTCCATCCACTTGTCCATCCAGGCGAGGAGCCCGGCCTCGTTCGCGAGGTCGCCGTCGAGCCTGAATTCGAGCCCGTTCCACACGAACGGGTGCAGCGTGACGTCGAGCCCCTGCCAGTCTTCCCGGATCGGCGGAAACGCGCTCGCGGCGGCGATGTTCACCTCGATCGGACCCGACTTGTCGCCGCGGCGGCAGAAGATGTCCAGCGTGTAGTAGCGATACGGCTTGCGGAACTTCTCCTGGGTGGTCTCGACCTTGACCTCGGCGACCGCCACGTCGTGCGCCCGCCGCGCCTCGGAGATCGCGCGCAGGTAGATCGCAAGGTAGTTCTCGCGCTCGGCGTCGACCCTTTGCATGATCGAGCGCGGCTGCTTGCCTTTGAATAGCCCGCGAAGTCTGCCCACGGCCGGTTTTCGTGCAACCACCATCGGGTGAACACTCTGGCCGGCCAATGCATTCCTCACGCCCCCGGCCGGGCGCCGCGCTAGATCCACACGTCGTTCTGCGCCGTGCGCTCGCCGCCTTCCTCGCCGGTGTTGGGCACGCCGCGCGGCTCGATCAGCAGGAGCTTCACCTCGGATTCGGCGTACGGCTTGTGCTCCACGCCTTTCGGCACCACGAACATCTCGCCCGGGCGCAGGGTCACCGCGCCATCCCGAAAGTCGATCCGCAGGGAGCCGTCCATGACGATGAAGCTCTCGTCGGTGTCCTTGTGGTGGTGCCAGACGAAGTCGCCCTTTAGCCTGACGACCTTGAACTGGTAGTCGTTCATCTCCGCCACCACCTTCGGCGCCCACTGCTCGGTGAAAAGCGAAAACTTCTGCTGGAAATTGATCGGCGTATAGGTCACGGGCGCTTCCAATTCTGTATCTGGAGCCTTGCCGGGCGCTACGGCGTCGTCGGCAGCGCGAGCTCGCCGGCGGATTGAAAGCTCGTCGACCCGAAGCTCGGGCCGGCGAGCTTGCCGCTCAGCTTGTAGCGGACCTTCTCGGCGGGCTTGTCGCCGAGCACGAAACCGAGCGTGTTCAGCGCCACGCGCAGCGTGGAGACGGTCACGGGCACGCTGATCACGGATTCGCCGAAGCGGGGAATGCTGCCGCGCTCGTCGCTGACGCCGGTCGCGAAGGTCTTGTCGAGCACCTCGAGCTTGACGTAGACGCCATCGTACTCGACCGGCGTCTCGCCGGGATTCTGGACCCGGAGCTTGACCATCATGCGCATCTCGAGGCCTTCTCCGGGCAGCGATTCGATGCCTGCGACGCTGACTTGAACCGGATCGCGCCCGGACATGCCGGCGCAGCCGCCGAGAGCCAACACCGCGAGGATCACCGGGATCGACAGGAACGAGCGTCGCATGGCTGCACCCTCCCCAGGGAACTGCGTCGGTTCGGACTAGTATCCTCGCCGGATCTGCCGCTGTCCATTTATCCTGCTACGCTTGCCGCTCGACAGGCCGACCCGGACCATGAGCTACAGCCGCAGCAACCCGAGCCCGCGCTTTCGCGAGCTGCTGGACCAGTACCGCGCGATGCACCGCGACGGCGACATGCGGCGCGGCACGCCCGCGGAGCAAACCTTCGACGGCAAGAGCCTGCCGCGGCAGGCGGCGCGCATCAGGAAGCTGATCCAGCGCAGCGGCTCGAAGACGTTGCTCGACTACGGCAGCGGCAAGGGCAGCCAGTACCTGCCGGCGAAGATCATGGACAACGGCGTGGCCATCGCGAACAGCATCCAGCAGTACTGGGGCGTCGAGTCGATCCGCTGCTACGACCCCGGTCATGTACCGTTCTCGGCGCTGCCCGAGGGCCGCTTCGACGCCGTGGTCTGCACCGACGTGCTCGAGCACTGCCCGGAAGAGGACCTGTCGTGGATCGTGGGCGAGCTCTTCGGCTACGCGCGCCTTTTCGTGTTCGCGAACGTCGCCTGCTATCCCGCGGCAAAGATACTGCCGAACGGCGAGAACGCGCACTGCACCATCCGCCCGGTCGAGTTCTGGAGGGAGACTTTCGACAAGGCCGCGGCGGCTAGCGGCAACCCCCTCTGGGAAGTGTGGGCCGACACGCCATTCAACGACGCGCGGCGCGAGCAACGCATCGGCAATTTCGAGCCGCCGCCCGAGGCGCCGCCCGCCCCGCAGCCGAATCGCATCCCGCTCTGGCGCATGGTTTGACGGCGCGGCGGCAGGCGTTGGCGGTTCGCTATGCGCCGCCAGGTCGCTTCAGGATCCCGGCGATCTCGGCGCCCCACAGAGCGAGAAACTTCTCATAGTTCTCCTTGAGCTGCGCATCGGCCTGCGTGACGCGCTCGACTTCCGGGCTGAGCTCACCGAGCAGCAGGCCGATGTAGTCGAACCACTCGTCCATGCTGACCGAAGCCAGGCCGACGAGCTGGACCAGCAGGCGCCGCGTGTGTGCCGTCCGCAGATTGGCGATGAGCTTGCCTTCAGCGTCGGAAACCTCGTCCGGGTCGCACGAAGCGAGCAGCGTCACCGCCTCCTCGAGCGCATGGGCCTTGAGCTCGGGCCGCGTCTCGCGCTCGGCCTTCTCGAACAGCGCGCGTGCGGCGGCTATGTCCTGGGCGACGCTCACCGTGCGCGGTCCGCCTTCTTTGTATGACGAGCGCGTACGCCCACTACATATCCGACCAGATAGCCAGGTACCAGGGGAACCGCTGCGAACGATGCAAGAAAAGTAATGTTCGGCCAGAAGTTCTTTTCAATCGCGCTATCGCTCGCCACCTCGAGTAGCACCATAGCAGCGCCCGATACTGCCAGTGTGCCAGCGATGGACGCCGCCAAGCGGTGGCCAGACCACCCGCTTAGCGTTCCGCCGAGACCACCAATAAGCAGCCCTCCGACTACGGTCAGATAAATGATGGACATGACGCCACCATCATGAGCAATGGCAGCTGGCGAAGCCGTCGCAAGTACTCCAGCAAACGGTTGCCATGCAATGCGTCGCTCCATTAACGTTCGCGCCTTCCCACGCCGCGCTCGTGCGAATACATCAACGGTACGTACTGGCTATCAGGAATCCCAGCAGCATTGCCGATCCCATCAAGAGAACGCAGCCCCGTCGTGTTTTCGTTGCGGCAAACCCGGGACGAAACGTCGCTGTGACCCCGAAGATGGCCATGATCACGGTGGCGCCCACTACGGTGTCGAGGGTTCCCTGTCCAGAGAGAACGACGGCCGCCAGCCCAAAGACTCCCCCGAGTACCGCCCCCAATAGGCGGCGCTCCATCCAAGTCGGTGCTTCGCTCCACCAATTGGGATGGACCATTCGCTCGCCTAACGCGATCGCCCAAGTTTTTTCCTTCGCGCCCCGGACGCCGCGGCACTCATCAGGCGGCGGAAAGTAGGGCATTCCATGTGACTCGGCGCGGGGCAGGCCGCGGCGTGTCGTAGTCCATCGCGCATGGCGCTGAGCTTGCGGATGGTGCGGTCCAGCTCATCGGCCTTGCCCGCTAGCAGCTGCCGGTCGATTTTCGGACGGCCGTCGGGCGCGAAGACGCGCGCGATCTCGTCCAGCGAGAATCCGGCAGCGCGCCCCAGCGCGATCAGCGCCAGCCGCTCCACCACGCGCGGTTCGAACGTGCGGCGCAGGCCACGCCTTCCGACCGACGCGATCAACCCCTTCTCCTCGTAGTAACGCAGCGTCGATGCAGGCACGCCGGAGGCGCGCGCCACCTCGTTGATGTCCATGGCCCGGGAACCCTTGACTTCAAGTTGACTTGAAGTGGCACTGTGCCGTCTCCGCCTCCTGAAGGCAAGCGAATGGAGAATCGCATGGACTACGCAGGCAGCACTCTTTTCATAGGTGCCGGCGCGACGCTGGCGACCGACCTCTGGGCGATAGTGCGCGGGCGCCTGCTCGGCGTGCCTGCGCCGGACTGGGGCCTCGTCGGCCGCTGGCTCGGACACATGGCGCGCGGGCGCTTCCGCCACGAGCGCATCGCTACGGCGGCGCCCGTGCGCGGCGAGCGCATGATCGGATGGACCGCCCACTATCTGATCGGCATCGCGTTCGCGGGAGTGCTGCTCGCGATCTGTGGGCTCGCGTGGGCGCGTCAGCCGACGCTTGGCCCGGCACTTGCGCTCGGCATAGCCGCGGTCGCGGCGCCGTTCCTGCTGATGCAGCCCGGCATGGGCGCCGGCATCGCCGCCAGCCGCACGCCGCGGCCAAACTCCGCACGGCTGCAAAGCCTCGTCACGCACGCCGTCTTCGGCCTGGGCCTCTACGCCGCCGGCCTCGCACTCAAACTACTCTCAGGAGACTGAAATGCGCATCCCCGCCCGCTTTGCCCCGATCCTCTTCGGCGCCCTGCTCTCTGCGGTCATGGTCGCGCTGGTGTCCGGTTTCGTCATCGCCATCACGCAGGGCATTCACCAGGGGTTCGCCGCGCAGTGGATCAGGAGCTGCGCCACCACTTGGCCGGTCGCATTTCCGACCGTGACCTTGGTCGCGCCTTGGGTTCGCCGCATCGTTAGCCGCTTGGCGGCCTAGCGTTCCGTTTTGCCTCGCCCCCGACCATCAGAGGCCAACCAGGCCTCTGAGACACATGTACGTACCGAGCGCAAGCAAGCCGATGAAAAACGCGCGACGAAAGACCTGTTCTGCCGTGCGCTGCCGCACGATTTGCCCAACGTACATCCCAGCTACCGAGAAAACCAGCGCTACCACCCAGCTGCCGGCGACTTCCATTCGAAGCTCCCCATGCACCATGAGGGCTGCCGCCAATGCAAGGGGACAAACGAACGCATTAATGCCGACGCTCTGCACCAGCTCCTCCTTGTCGAGTCGGAGCGACGTCAGGTACGGAGCCCCGGGAATGACAAATACGCCGGTTGCGCCATTCAGCATGCCCGTCGCAAAGCCGACGAGGGGCGATAGCCACCGCTCCCAGCGCGGGCGAATTTCCAACCTTGCTCCGACAAGTCCGTAGATCCCATACGCCGCGAGCACTGCGCCCAATGCGCCAGTGGCGGTGGATCCCGACGACGTAGTGAGGAACCCAACGGTCGAAAACGTTCCGATCACGGTGGCGACGATCATCAGAGCGAACCGGCGTAGAAGCGCGAGGAGCATAGGCCCCGATGCAACCTGCCAGATGTTCGTAACGAGCGCTGGAATGACCAAGATGCCGGCGGCTTGGGCGGGCGTCATTACGATGCTGAGGAGCCCCATGCCAACCGTGGGCAATCCCAGTCCAAGTACACCCTTGACGCCTCCAGCGAGCAGGAATACGGCGGCGATGAACACGGCGAGCGCGAATTCGGACATCTGCAGGGATTGATCGTCAGGTGGGTAGCGTCAGCAAACGCGCACCATGTCTGTACATCACAACTTCTTCACCCATCGACGCAACCCTGCGGTTTCCATTCGCGGCCTAACGTGCTGCGTCACGCGCGCCGCTTGCGGGCGTCGCGCGCACGCAGGGTTTTAGATTGCAGTCCATCCTTGCCCGCTATTGGTCGCGTTCCCAGGTTAGGACGCCGCGGACCATTCGGTTGTCAACGGTGGCAGTCCCCCGCACCCATTGAGTGATGACATGCAATTGCTTGCCGTCAAATTTGTAGAAGCGCTCTTGGTCGGTTCCAACCCACGAAACATTCCAAGCCGCATCAACCTTTGTGATCCATTTGTCGCCTTCGAGGCGATATTTGCCTGAATAAGCCTGCAACGTTCGATAGGCAGCCGCCTGCTCTTCAGGTGTTTGCGGCGCCTTGCGAGTCTCCGCTTCCAAATACGCCATCATCCGACCCTCGGGCGTAAAGATGATGTAACCCACCGGCTTCTTGCCAAAAAACGGTCGGCGTTCTCCAGTATCCTGGAACTCCAGGTCATACGAGACGAGTCGCCACACGCCCAGCATCTTTGAACGGTCGTCCGCGGACGCTGGTTGCGCTACCAAAGTGCTTACGAAGATTACGGATAGCCACCTAAGCATAGCTCCCCCTTCTGCAACTGCAATCTAACGTCCCGGTTGTGGCGCAACGCGCGTGGCGCGTGGCGGCATGCGAAAGTTGTCGCGTACGAACCGGCTGTTAGGGCGCATGGGGGTACGGTCTGGAGACATAGGTAACAGTTTAGTCGGGGGACATAGGTGACAGGTTGAACAACACTACGGGCACCAAGAAGAAGGGGGTGCCCATGCCGTGGAGTCAAACCTCGCCTATGGACCAGAGAACGCAATTTATCGCAGATTACCTGCGGCAAACGCTGAGCATCACGGAGCTGTGTGACCTCTACAGCGTGTCGCGCAAGACGGGCTACAAATGGATTGACCGGTACCTTCGCCAGGGGCCAGCCGGCCTCGAAGAGCGCTCTCGAAGGCCGCAGGAGTCGCCGAACCGAACTGCGGAGGAGATCGTAGCTGTGCTGCTTGAAGCCCGGCGACGTCACCCGTCCTGGGGCGGCAAGAAGCTCCTGACGCTGGTACACAAGCGCCACCCCCAGTGGGATCTGCCGCACCGGTCCACGGTGTGCGACATCCTGAGCCGCCACGGCATGGTGCCCAAGAAGCGCAATCGTCGGCGCATCGGTCATCCGGGCAAGCCCACCAGCTCGATCCTGGCGCCCAACGATATGTGGAGCGCCGACTTCAAGGGACAGTTCAAGACTGGCAACGGCCGCTATTGCTTTCCCCTCACCGTGGCCGATGGGTTCAGCCGCTATCTGCTGGGTTGCCAGGCGCTGAACTCGACTGCT
>DATMJC010000138.1:0-42299 GCA_035554435.1 Burkholderiales bacterium
CCACGCCGCGACCAGCATGCCTTCCAGGAAGCGGTGCGGATCGCGCTCGAGATACCAGCGGTCCTTGAACGTGCCCGGCTCGCCCTCGTCGATGTTGACCGCCATCAGGCGCGGCTCGGGCTCGGCGGCCACGCTCTTCCACTTGCGGCCGACCGGGAAGCCTGCGCCGCCCAGGCCGCGCAGTCCCGAGTCCTCCATGATTTTGGTGAGGCTCTCGCGGGTGTGCTTGCCCGCGAGGCAATCGGCAATCAGCCCGTAGCCGCCGTCCTTCTTGTATGCGGCGAAGTCGATATATTGGGTTTCTTCGCAAGAAACGTCTCTTGAAGAAACTGCGTGCTTGACAGCCTCCACCGTGGCGTTGCCGACGGGGTTCTGGCCGACAACCGCCACGGGAGCCACTTCGCACCGGCCCACGCACGGCGCGTGCAGCACGCGCACGTCCTTTCCGAGAATTCCTGGAAGCTTCTCGAGCAATTCCTCGGAGCCGGCCAATTCGCAGGCGATCGAGTCGCAAACCCTCACCGTGAGCTCCGGCGGCGGTGTCTCGCCCTCCTTCACGACCTGGAAGTGGTGGTAGAAGGTCGCCACCTCATAGACCTCGGTCTGCGAGAGCTGCATCTCCTGCGCGAGCGCCGCAAGGTGTGCCGCCGACAGATGCCCGTAGCGGTCGTTGATCCTGTGCAGATGCTCGATCAGCAGGTCGCGCCGCAGCGGCTCGTCGCCGAGCAACGAACGCACCTCTTCTACCGCACTGGCGTCGACCGGCCGCCCTTTCGGATAAGGGCGCGCCTTTCCTTTGCCTTTCGTCACGGACCTATTATCGGCCCTCGCCAAAGGCTTGATTCTTGACTGCGGTCAAGCGTTTACCCACACTGCCGTGCATGAGATACAGACTTCTGGGACGCACCGGCGTCCAGGTTTCCGAGCTTTGCTACGGCTGCATGTCGTTCGGCGGCGATGCAGACGAGGCGATGTCCGCGCGGATGTACCGCGCCAGCCGCGAGGCGGGCATCAATTTCTTCGATACCGCCGACCAGTACAACAAGGGCCGCTCGGAGGAGATCCTGGGCGAGCTCGCGAGGGGGCACCGCGAAGAGCTGGTGATCGCGACCAAGTCGTTCAATCCCACCGGCGAAGACTTGAACGCGCGCGGCAATTCGCGGCGCCACATCGCGCGCGCAGTCGAAAAAAGCCTCAAGCGCCTGCAGACCGACCGCGTCGAGATCCTGTACATGCACCAGCAGGACCCGCTCACGCCGCTCGAGGAATCGATGCGCGCCCTGGAAGACCTGGTGCGCGCCGGCAAGGTGCTCTACCCGGCGCTCAGCAACCACGCCGCCTGGCAGGCGCAGCTCGCGCTCGGCCTGCAGGAGCGGCAAGGCTGGGCGCGCCTGCAGGCGATGCAGCCGATGTACAACCTGGTGAAGCGCCAGGCCGAGGTCGAGATCCTGCCGATGGCGGCTGCGAACGCGGTCTCGGTCGTGCCCTACAGCCCGGCCGCCGCGGGCCTGCTCTCGGGCAAATACCTGGAGAAGCAGAGCGGCCGCCTCGTCACGAACAAGATGTACGAGGCGCGCTACGGCGAGCCCTGGATGCACGAGGTCGCGGCGAAATTCGTCGCCTTCTGCCGCAGCCGCGGACTCCACCCGGTGAGCACCGCGGTCGCCTGGGTCGCCGCGCATCCAGCGGTCACCGCGCCGATCATCGGCGCGCGCAGCCTGGAGCAGCTCCAGGCCTCGCTGGACTCGGTGAAGATCGAAATGAGCCCGGCGCTGCGCGGCGAGATCGCCGCGCTCTCGCGCACCCCACCGCCGGCCACCGACCGGAGCGAAGAGCAAAGGAAGTGAAGGGATTTGCCGCTGTTTTGCTTTTTCTGGCCCTGAATGCCTTCGGCCAGAGTGATTTCCCGTCGAAACCCATTCGAGTCCTGGTGCCGACGACCGCGGGCGGAGTCCCCGACGTGCTCGCCCGCGGCGTCGGCCAGCGCATGGCCGAGTCGCTCGGCCAGCCGGTGGTGGTCGAGAACCGCGCCGGCGCGGGCGGCATCCTCGCCGCGGAAGCGGTGCTGAAATCGCCGGCGGACGGCCACACGCTCTTTCTCGGCGACACCGGCAACTACGCAGTGAGCGCGGCGCTGTACGCCAGGTTTCCGTACGACGTGCAGAAGGATTTCGCGCCGGTGGTGCTCGCCGCGGCGCCTCCGGTCTATCTGGTCGCCGCCGCCGGCTCGCCTTTCCACAGCGTGCAGGACTTCGTGCGCCTGTCGAAGGCAGGGACGCCGGTCGTCTACGGCTCGACCGGCAACGGCAACGTGACGCATCTCGCCATGGAGCTCTACCGCAGCCTGACGGGCGCCAACCTCACGCACGTACCGTACAAAGGCGCGGCCGGCCTCGCGCCCGCGCTGCTCTCCGGAGACGTCGGCATCGGCTTCATCGGCTATTCGATCGTCGCGCCGCACGCGCGCACCGGAAAGCTGCGCGTGCTAGCTGTGTCGACGCCGCAGCGCTCGGCGCTCACGCCGGAGATCCCGACCCTGGCCGAGGCAGGCGTGCCCGGCTATGGGTTCAGCATCTCGGTGGGCTACCTCGCGCCCGCGGGCACTCCGGGCGCTGCCATCGCGCGCCTGAACGACGAGATCAACAAGGCGCTGCGCATGCCCGAAGTGCGCCAGGTGCTCGAGACGGCCGGCATTCCCCCGGTCGGCGGAAGCGCGCAGGCGTTCGCCGATGCGATCCGGGCCGAAGTGCAGCAGATGGCGGCGCTCGTCAGGACTTCGGGCGCGCGCGTCGAATAGCCTAGAAGGATTCCTTCCACGGCCGCAGATCCACCTCGTGGGTCCACGCGCTGCGCGGCTGGCTGTGGATCTGCCAGTAAGTCTCGGCGATCGCGTCCGGCTGCAGCGCACCGTCGGCGCCAAGCTTCTCCATGCGGTCCCGGTAGTCGCGCCACATGCGCTCGCTGGCGATCGCGCCGTCGATCAGCACAGTGGCCACGTGGATCCCTTTCGGACCGAGCTCGCGCGCCATGCTCTGCGCCATGAACCTCAAGCCGCCCTTGGCGGCGGCGAATGCGGCGAAATCCGCACGCCCGCGCGTGCTGCCCGACGCGCCTGTGAAGATGACGCTGCCGCGAGCGCGCGGCAGCATGGCGCGCGCGGCTTCGCGCCCGACCAGAAAGCCGCTGAGGCAGCTCTGGCGCCAGACGTTCTCGAAGTCCGCCGCCGAGAGCTCGGCGAACGGTCCCTGCACGCGCGTCGCTGCGACGAATGCGACCGCTTCGATCGCCCCCAGCTTCACCTCGACATTTCTGAAAAGACTGGCCACGTCGCCTTCGTTGGTCAGATCCGTTGGAAAGGGAGAGGCGCCGATTTCCTGGGCAAGACTCGAAAGGCGCTCCTTGTTTCGGGCCGCGAGCGCCACCGCATAGCCCTCGCGCGCGAAGCGCTTCGCGACGGATTTGCCCAGGCCCTGCCCTGCGCCGGCGACGAGGAGGGTTTTCATTTGCAAGCGTAGTAATGTATATGCATGTGCCGCGCGCTGCTCTACCTCGGCGAACCCGTGCTGCTCGACAACCTGCTGTTCCAGCCCGACTCGGCGCTGGTGCGGCAAAGCTACATGCCCAAGATGCTGAATATGCTCAACCTCGCCGGGTTCGGGCTGCGCGCATGGGATTCGGCCTCGCACCAGCCCGAGAAACCGTTCTTCTACGGCTCGCCGTCGCTCCCGGTGTTCGACCGCAATCTCAAGAACCTCGCCGAGAAAGTGCGCGCCGCATGCGTGCTCGCGCACGTGCGGGGTGTCGCCTATTCCGCGGCGGTCGAGATCTCGCTGCAGAACGTGCATCCGTTCCAGTTCGACGGCGTGCCCTGGGCGCTCGCGCACAACGGCGATCTCGCCGGCATGGAAGCGCTCAAGCCGCGGCTCGCGCCGCACATCGAGCCGCGGTTCCTCGCCGGCATCCGCGGCACGACCGACAGCGAATGGATCTACGCGCTCTTCATGTCGCAGCTCTCCGACCCGTGCGCCGCCGCCGCGGAGGACGAGGCGTTCGAGGCGCTCGGGCGCACGCTGGCGGTGCTGCGGCAGGCGCGCGCCGAGGCCGGAGTGAGCGTGTCATCCTCCGTGAACCTCTTCATCGCCAACGGCCACCAGCTCGTCGCCTTGCGCTACTGCTTCGATTTCGGCCGCTACCATATTGATGGTATGGAGCGTGTGCACGAGGCCAACCTCAGCTTCCTCTCGCTTTGGTATACGCTCGGGCGCAACTACGCGCTGCACGGCAACGAGTGGAAGATGACCGGCGGCGCCGAGCGCGCCGAGTCGATCCTCGTCGCCTCCGAGCCGCTCACGCGCGACACTTCGTCCTGGGTGGAGCTTCCGGAGTACGGAGCGCTGTTCGCCGAGATCAGGAACGGACGTCCCTACGTCTCGGTAAGGCTACTCGACTAGCTGTCGCCGAAAACGATCTGGCCGTGGAGCGCCTTCTCCAGGGCCTCGGCTTCGCCGCGCTCGGCGTTGAGCCGCGCGTGGCTGATGAGGCGGATGAGCTGCGTATTGGTGCGCGCGAGCGCCTGCAGCAGGCTGCGGTGGATCGCGCGGCGCAGGCTGACCGAGGTTCCGGCCGCGCCTTCGTAGTGGCGCAGGAGCTGCGCCGCGCCGAGCTCCATGAGGCAGGCAGACTCGCGGACCCTCGCCGAGACCCAGTGCGGCCGGCGCTCGAGCACCGCGAGGTAGCCGGAAATTTCACCCGGTCCGGCGATGGTGACGCGCCGCTCCGAAGTGCCCTGGGGCGCGACGATCTCGAGCGCGCCGCGGATGACGAGAAAAGCCGCCTCTGCCGGCTCGCCTGAGTTAAAAAGAGCGCCCCCGCGCGCGAGCTCGAATACCGTGCAGCCCTGCGCGAGCTCGTCGATCTCCCAGCGATCGAAGCCGTCGAAGAACGCGAGCACCTGGAGAAACGGCCGCCAGTCAAAGGCGGGCGCGGTGCGCGCATGCGCCTGCGACGGCACGGCCGGCCGGTCCTCCGCGGCGCGATGCTCGCGCAGCCGCGCGTTCGCCGCGCGCAGCTTTCCCGACAGGACCTGCGTCACGGCTTTCTGGATCTCGAGGGCCGCGCTGTCGCGGCCGGCGGCGACCGCCCGGAAGTCTTCGCGGTCGACGAACCAGCCCGCCACGTCGCTCTTCGCCACGACGCTCGCCATGCACACGGCGCGCTCCATCAGCGCCGTCTCGCCGAACATGGCGCCCGGGCCGAGCTCGGCCACCGTCAGCATGCCGCCACCCGGAAGCGCGACCCGCGCGTGCACCTCCCCCGAGCGGATCACGAACGCCCCGCGCGCCGCCTCGCCCTGCCGCAGGAGCTGCTCGCCCCTGCGAAACTCGACCTCCCGGGCTATGGGAAGCAGTTTGTCGTTCAATAACGTCAAGCGCGACGAGTGTACACTCGGCGCGCTGTGGGCTCTGCACCGCCGCTTCCTGCCGCGATCGATGCCAACCGTGTGCTCGGCGTAGTCGCCGCGGTGGCGCGCGAGGCGCGCCCGCACGTGGAGGCGTACATCGCGCTCGACTCTTCGCTCGAGCGCGACCTCGGCCTCGACAGCCTAGCGCGCGTCGAGCTGGTGCTGCGGCTGGAGCGCGAATTCCGCGCCAGCCTGCCCGAGCAGGCGCTCGCCTCGAGCGAGACGCCGCGCGACCTGCTGCGCTTTCTCCTCGCTGCCGCGGGCGCGGCGCCGCACGGCGCCGAGCGCAGCGCCGCGAGCCTGGTGCAGGGCGAAGGCGTGCGCGCTCCCGCCGAGGCACAGACGCTGGTCGAAGCGCTCGAATACCACGTCGAGCGCCAGCCCGAGCGGCTCACCGTGTTTCTCTACGACGGCGAGAAGGAGCACCGGATCACCTACCGCGACCTGTGGGAAGGCGCGATGCTCTACGCCGCGCGCCTCGCCGCGCAGGGCGTGGGGCCGGGGCAGACGGTGGCGATCATGCTGCCGACCTCGAGGGAGTACCTCTTCTGCTTCTACGGGACCCTCCTCGCCGGAGCGATCCCGGTGCCGCTTTACCCGCCGGCGCGCCTCACCACCATCGAGGACCACATGACGCGGCACGTGGGCGTGCTGAAAAGCGCCGGCGCCGCGGTGATGGTGACCATTCCCGAGGCGAAGCCGCTCGCCTGGCTGCTGCGCGCCCAGGTCGAGTCGCTGCGCGCGGTGATGGTGCCGGAGGACTTTTCCGGCGAGGCGCGCGACTTCGCGCCCGTGCGCGGCCGCGCCGGCCACATCGCGTTCCTGCAGTACACCTCCGGCAGCACCGGCAACCCGAAGGGCGTGGTGCTGACGCACGCCAACCTGCTCGCCAACGTGCGCGCGATGATCAAAGCCGCGCGCGCCACCACCGAGGACGTGTTCGTGAGCTGGCTGCCGCTCTACCATGACATGGGCCTCATCGGCGGCTGCTTCGCCACCATGTATGGCGGCTTTCCCGTCGTGCTGATGTCGCCGCTCGCGTTCCTGTCGCGCCCGAGCCAGTGGCTGCGCGCGATCCATCGCCACGGCGGCACGATCTCGGGCGGGCCGAACTTCTCCTACGAGCTCTGCCTGCGGCGCATCCAGGACGAGGAGCTCGACGGCCTCGATCTCTCGTCGTGGCGCTTCGCCTTCAACGGCGCCGAGCCGGTGAGCCTGGAAACCATGACCGCGTTCCAGGACCGCTTCGCGAGGTGGAAGCTGCGCAAGAACGCGCTTTCTCCGGTCTACGGCCTGGCCGAATGCTCGGTCGGGCTCGCCTTCACGCCGCCGGGCCAGGCCTGGAGGGTCGATTCGCTCGACCGCGGCGTGTTCTCGCGCGACGCGCGCGCGGTGCCGGCACGCACGGACGACCCGGCGCCGCTCAAGGTGGTCGGCTGCGGCTACGTGCTGCCTGGGCACGACCTGCGCGTGGTCGACGCCGCCGGCTTGGAGCTGCCCGACTCGAACGAAGGCCAGCTCCAGTTCCGCGGCCCGTCGGCCACAAGCGGCTATTACCGCAACCCCGACGCCACAAAGGCCTTGTTCTCGGGCGAATGGGTCAACACCGGCGACCGCGCCTACATGTCGCACGGCATGGTTTTCATCACCGGGCGCGAGAAGGACGTGATCATCAAGGGCGGACGCAACATCACGCCCTACGAGCTCGAGGAGGCGATCGGCGACCTGCCGCGCATCCGGCGCGGCTGCGTGGCGGTGTTCGGCAGCCTCGACCGTGCGAGCGGCACCGAGCGCGTGGTGGTGCTCGCCGAGACGCGCAGCCGCGACACCGCGCTCGACGACGAGCTGCGCCACCGCATCAACGAGCTGGCGGTGTCGCTCATCGGCGGGCCGGTCGACGACATCGTGCTCGCGCCGCCGCACACCGTGCCCAAGACCTCCAGCGGCAAGATCCGCCGCGTCGCGGCGCGCGAGTACTACGAGCGCGGGCCGAGCTCGGCGGCATCGCGCACGGTGTGGCTGCAGTTCATCCGCCTCATCCTGGCCGGCCTCGGTCCGCAGCTGCGCCGCGGCCTTCGCGCCGCGCAGGGCGTGCTGTTCGTCCTGGCGGCGTGGCTGATCTTCGGCCTCTCCCTCGTGCTCGTGTTCGTCGCGGCGCTGGTAGCGCCCGGCCGCGTCACCTGGAACGTCGCCCAGCGCTGCATGCGCTTTTTTTTCCGCGTCTGCCGCATTCCGGTCGCGGTGCAGGGCCTCGAAAATCTGCCCTCGTCCGGGCCGCACGTCATCGCATCCAACCACACCAGCTACCTCGACGGCGCGGTGCTGGTAGCGGTTCTGCCCTGGCGCCGCTACGCGTTCGTGGCGAAGCGCGAGCTCGCAGACAACTTCTTCAGCCGCGTGCTGGTGAAGGGACTCGGCGCGGTGTTCGTCGAGCGCTTCGACGTGCAGCGCAGCGCGGAGCACGCCGACGCGCTGGTTCAGGCCGCCAAGGACGGCGCCTCGCTCATCGTCTTCCCCGAGGGCACGCTGCTGCGCCACAGCGGCCTGATGCCGTTCCGCGCCGGGGCGTTCCAGGTCGCGGCGCAGGCCGGCATCCCGGTGGTGCCGGTGTCGCTGCGGGGCGTGCGCTCGGTGCTGCGCGACGAGACCTGGTATCCGCGGCGCGCCCCGATCGCCGCGACCCTAGGGGCGCCGATCGCCCCGGACGGCGACGACTGGAACGCGGTGCTGCGGCTGCGCGACCGCGTGCGCGCCGAGATCCTGCAGCACTGCGGCGAGCCCGACCTCGACACCTAGATCCGGAGCGTCCCCTCGATGCAGGTGACGGCGCGGCCGCCGATGCGCACGCCGTCCTCGTCCACGCGCACGTGCACGCGGCCGTCGCGCTTCATCTGCATGCCCTGGCGGGCGATGTAGCGCTCGCCGAAGCGCTTGAGGCTGTTGGTCTGCTTGAGATAGTGAGCGACCGCGAGGTTGCCGCTGCCGCAGACCGGATCCTCGGGAATGCCGTGCGCGGGCGCGAACGAGCGCACGTGCATCGCGGTCTGCTTCTCGCCCGAGGCCGCGAACACGGTGATGCCGGTCGCCTCGTGGTCGATGGTGAAGGCGGCGAGCGCCCCCATGTCGGGCTTGAGCGCGGCGAGCTCCTGCGCATCCGCCACCTCGCCGACGATCCAGATCGGGCCGACCTCGATGCGCAGCAGCTTCTTGGCGAACGGCAGCCCGCGGCGCACGTCGGTGATGCGCGGCTCCGGGCCGCGCACGAAGATCCGCTCGTCCTCGAAGGAGAGGTCGAGGATCCCGGCGCCGCACTCCTGCCGCAGGAGCTTCTTCTTCTCCACGAAGCCCGACTCGAGCGCAGCGTAGGCGCTGCCGATGGTGGGGTGCCCGGCGAAGGGCAGCTCGTGCTGCGGCGTGAAGATGCGCAGGCGGTAGTCGGCCTGGGACGAGGGCAGCAGGAAAGTGGTCTCGGAAAGGTTGACCCAGCAGGCGATGCGCTGCATATCCTCGGTCTCGAGCCCCTCGCCACCCAGTACCACCGCGACCGGGTTGCCGTAGAAGGGCCTGCCGGTGAAGACGTCGACCTGCTTCAGGGTAAGGCTCGCGGTTTCGCTCATTTCAGGATCCGCAGCAGATTGTGATGCGCATCGGTGAAAACTGGAAGATCCCCGCGCTCCGCGATCGGCTCGGCGACCTCGGCGATGCGCGCCCATTCCAGGAGCTTGCGGTTGCGGGTGACGATCACCTGGTCGGTCGAGGAGTACCAGTACTCGGGGCCGTCGTCGGCGTCCGGGCTGTCGGAAACGTTGACCGCCTCGAAGCCGAACTCGGCGGCGAGGCGCTTCACCACCGGCAGCAGGTCGATGTAGCGGTTGGTGGCCTGGAACACGATCACGCCGTCGGGCTTGAGGTGCTTCACGTAGAGCGCCATGGCCTCGCGCGTGACGAGGTGCATCGGGATCGAGTCGCCCGAGAACGCGTCGATGCCCAGGACGTCGTAGCCGCGCGCGGGCTCGCGCTCGAGCGACAGGCGCCCGTCGCCCATGACCAGCTCGGTCTTCGCCGGGGTGTCGGCGAGGTAGGTGAACTCGCGCCGCGCAATGTCGACCACGCGCGGGCTGATCTCATAGAACGTGAGCGCGTCGCCGGGCTTCATCCACGCGGCGATGACCCCGGCGCCGAGGCCGATCACGCCGACGTTCAGCGGCTTTTTCGGATTCATCTCGCGCAGCGAGGTGAACACCCGGCCGTAGCCCGAATCGGGGCTGAAGTAATCGGCGGGGGTGTTGCGGAACGAGTCCCCCAGGAGCTGCCCGCCGTGCATGATCGCGCCGTGGTACATCGAGCGGTACGGCACCGGGCTCAAGTGGTCGGCGGTGCGCACCACGCCGTAGAAATCGCGCTCCATCACCCGGATGCTGCGCGTGTAGTCGCCCGCGCCCCTCACCACGAGGACGATCGTTGCGCCGAGGACCGCGAGGACTCCCCACTTCGCGACGCCGCGCACGCGTAGAGCGAACAGAGCGGCGAGCAGGACCAGCGCGATGCCGAGCTCGAAGTAGCCCCGCAGCACGAGTGGAGCAACCACCGCCACCAGCACCGCGCCGAGCGCCCCGCCGAGCGACATCATGAGATAGAAGCGCGTGAGGTGCGCCGGATCGGGTTTAAGCCGCGCGAGCTCGCCATGGCACACCATGCACGCGACGAACATTCCGGCCATGTACAGCGGCGCCGCGACGCGCAAGTCGAGCGACGGAATGTAGTACGCCATCGCCGGGAGCAGCGCAACCAATGCGACGAGCAGCGCGCCGCGCAAATACCAGCGCGGATGGTCGAACACCAGAATGAAGGTAATGAGGTACAGCGCGAGCGGCAGCACCCACAGGAAGGGCACGCTCGAGACGTTCTGGGTCACGTGGTTGGTGACCGCCAGCAGCATCACCGAGCCCATCGCCGAGAGCGCGAGCCACAGCACCTGATCTTTTACCGGCAGAGCCGTTGCCGGCTTCGGCGCCGCATCTTTTTCTACGGGGTCGAAACCGTTCATCGACAGGAGCGCGGTCCCCGCGCAGAGGAGCGCGAACAGCGCGAACAGCAGCGACCAGCCCCAGCCGAGCTGCTTCAGGTCGAACACCGGCTCGAACAGCACCGGAAAGCCGAGCAGCGCGAGCAGCGAAGCGAAGTTCGAGAGCGCGAACAGGCGATACGGCACGGCGCTGCGAAAGCGGCGCCAGTACCACGACTGCAGGAGCGGCGTGGTCGTGGAGAGCAGGAAGTACGGCAGCCCGATGGTCGCGACGAGGAGCAGCAGGATGCGCGAGATCGGCTCCTCCTCGCCGCGCGGCTTCCAGCCGCTCGAGGCGATGATCGGCAGGCAGGCGAGCGACACGACGAGGAGCGCCACGTGCAGCAGTGCCTGCCGGCGCGCGCCCAGGCGCGTGGTGAGGTCGGCGTAGGCGTACCCTGCCAGCAGCACGCTCTGGAAAAACACGAGGCAGGTGGTCCAGACCCCGGCCGAGCCGCCGAACCACGGCAGGATCTGCTTGGCGATGATCGGCTGGACCAGGAACAGCAGGAACGACGAAAGGAAAATCGTCGCCGCGTAGGGCAGCGTGGCTACTAGCGAATAAGGTCTTGCCAGGGTCTGAATTGTCTTCTTATCTCAGAACGGACTGCAGTATTTTCCCCATCTCCGCGGGATTGCGCGTGGTCTTGATGCCGCACTCCTCCATCACCGCCAGCTTCTCCTGCGCCGTGCCCTTGCCGCCGGAAATGATCGCCCCGGCGTGCCCCATCCTCTTTCCCGGCGGCGCGGTGACGCCGGCGATGAAGCCTACCACCGGCTTTCTCATGTGGTCTTTGACCCAGCGCGCCGCGATCTCCTCGTCGTTGCCGCCGATCTCGCCGACCATGATGACCGCCTCGGTCTGCGGGTCGTCGTTGAACATCCTGAGAACGTCGATGTGCTTCAAGCCGTTGACCGGATCGCCGCCGATGCCGACGCAGCTCGACTGGCCCAGGCCGAGCTCGCGCAGCTGGCCGACCGCCTCGTAGGTGAGCGTGCCGGAGCGCGACACCACGCCGACCGGCCCTTTCTTGTGGATGTGGCCCGGCATGATGCCGATCTTGAGCTCGTCGGGCGTGATCACGCCCGGGCAGTTCGGGCCCACGAGCAGCGTTCGCTTCCCCGCCATGCGGTCCTTGGTGCGGATCATGTCGCGCACCGGAATGCCCTCGGTGATGCAGATCACGAGATCGAGCCCGGCGTCGACCGCCTCGTCGATCGCCGCGGCGGCGAAGGGCGGCGGCACATAGATGACCGACACCGTCGCTCCGGTCGCTTTTTTCGCATCCTTCACGGAACCGAAAATCGGGATGCCCTCGAAGTCCTCGCCCGCCTTCTTCGGGTTTACGCCGGCGACATAGCAGCTCTTGCCGTTGGCGTACTGCACGCCCATGCGCGTATGGAACTGGCCGGTCTTGCCGGTGATGCCCTGCGTCATCACCCGGGTGTTCCTGTCGATCAGGATGCTCATTGCTTTGCCGCTTTCACGACTTTTTCCGCCGCATCGGCCATGTTCTTCGCCGAAATGATCGGCAGCTTCGAGTCGGCGAGGATCTGCTTGCCGAGCTCGACGTTGGTGCCCTCGAGGCGCACCACCAGCGGCACGTGCAGGCTCACCGCCTTGGAGGCGTCGACCAGCGCCTGCGCGATCACGTCGCAGCGCATGATGCCGCCGAAGATGTTGACCAGGATCGCCTTGAGGCCGGGCGTCTTCAGCATGATCTTGAACGCCTCGGTCACTTTCTCGGTGGTCGCGCCGCCGCCGACGTCGAGGAAGTTCGCGGGGTTGCCGCCGTAGAACTTGATGATGTCCATGGTCGCCATGGCGAGCCCCGCGCCGTTCACCAGGCAGCCGATGTTGCCGTCGAGCTGGATGTAGTTGAGGTCGTGCTTCGAGGCCGCGACCTCGGCCGGGTCCTCCTCGTCGAAGTCGCGCAACGCGGCGATGTCCGGATGGCGGAACAGCGCGTTGTCGTCGAAGTTGATCTTCGAATCGAGCGCGACGACCTGGTTCCGGCCGGTGACGATCAGGGGGTTCACTTCGACCAGCGAGGCGTCGGTCTCCCAGAAGCACTTGTAGAGCGCCTTGAAGAGCGCGCGGCCCTGCGCCAGGGCCGCTTGCGGGATGCCGATGCCGAGCGCGATCTCGTCGGCGTCGGCGTCGGCGAGGCCCTGCGCCGGATCGATCGCGATCTTGCGGATCTTCTCGGGCGCGCTCGCGGCCACTTCCTCGATGTCCATGCCGCCCTCGGAGGAGGCCATCAGCACGACCTTCTGCGAGCCGCGGTCGACCACCATGCCGACGTAGAGCTCCTTCTTGATGTCGGCGCCCTCTTCCACGAGCAGCCGGCGCACCTTCTGCCCCTGCGGCCCGGTCTGGTGGGTCCTGAGCTGCATCCCGAGAATCGAGGACGCGAGCTTTGCCACTTCGTCGAGGGATTTCGCGACCTTCACGCCGCCGCCCTTGCCGCGGCCGCCGGCATGGATCTGCGCCTTGACCACCCAGACGCTGCCGCCGAGCTTCTTCGCCGCATCGACCGCTTCGTCGACGGTGAACGCCGGGAAGCCGCGCGGCGTGGGCACGCCGAACTTGCGGAAGATTTCCTTCCCCTGGTATTCGTGGATCTTCATGCCGCTTTGCCTCTATGCCATTTTGGATACCAGGTGCGGACCGTCTCGGTGCTCGTCTCGAGCGCGTGGCACTGGTCGAGCTGGAAGGGCTTCGAGCCGTCGTCCTGCTCTTCCTTCATCTCGCCTGCGAACGACTGGATCGCGGCGGTCGGCATGCCGGCGAGCATCTCGGTGAGGTGGGTGCAGCCGCGCACGCCGCCGAGCAGCTCGTTCGCCTTTTGCCTGAAACCCCGCACCAGATTCAGGCCGACGAGCTGCCGGTAGGCCGGCGCGATGCTCTCGCAGCCGCCCGGATACGGCACGGCCTCCGAAGACGCGGCCGCCTCGACGACGTTGAACCTGCGGTCGATGGTGAGGCGCAGCCACATGCTGTGCACCGGCTGGCCGGCGCGGCGCACGCCGGTCTTCAGGTGGTAGTCGTGGTTCTTGATGTCGGTGAGGTGCGCCTCGATGTCCCAGAGCCCGTCGGCGCGCTTGTAGCCCTCGTAGCGGACGCGGCGCGTGTGGAGGAGCTCGCGCTCGACCTCGGTGACCGGCAGGGACATAGGCCGCGGATTCTAGCAGGCCCCTGCTAGAATTTTTTCGGTGAAGTACGTTCTGGCCCTCGATCAGGGCACCACGAGCTCGCGGGCGATCCTCTTCGACGAGGCCGGCGGACCGGTCGCGCTCGGGCAGCGCGAGTTCCGCCAGATCTTTCCGCAGGCGGGCTGGGTGGAGCACGACCCGCGCGAGATCTTCGAGACGCAACGCGATGTGGCGCGCGACGCGGTCCGAAAAAGTGGAATTTCCACAAAAGATCTTCTGGCCGTGGGCATCACAAACCAACGCGAGACCACCATCGTCTGGGACCGGCAGACCGGCGAGCCGATCGCGAACGCGATCGTGTGGCAGGACCGGCGCACCGCCGAGCTCTGCAAGGACCTGCGCGAGGTCGGCGCCGAGAGCCTGATCCGCGAGCGCACCGGGCTCGTGATCGATCCCTATTTCAGCGGCACCAAGCTCGCTTGGCTCCTCGACCAGGTTCCCGGCGCGCGCGAGCGCGCGGCGCGCGGCGAACTCGCGTTCGGCACGGTCGACACCTGGCTCGTCTGGCACCTCACCGGCAACCGCACCCACGTCACCGACGTTTCCAACGCCTCGCGCACGCTGCTTTTCAACATCCACACCAACGAGTGGGACGACGAGCTGCTTCGGCTGCTGCGAGTGCCGCGCGCCATCCTGCCGGAGGTCCATCCCTCGGCGCACGCCTTCGGCATGGTTCCGGCAGGCGTCCTCGGCGAGCCTCTCCTGATCGCGGGCGTCGCCGGCGACCAGCAGGCAGCCTTGTTCGGCCAGGCCTGCCACGCGCCCGGCATGGCGAAGAACACCTACGGCACGGGCTGCTTCATGCTGCTTCACACCGGCGACAAGGTGGTGCAGTCGGCGAACGGCCTCGTCGCCACCGCGTGCGCGCAGACGCGCGCGAAGGAGTACGCGCTCGAAGGCAGCGTGTTCGTTGCAGGCGCCGTGGTGCAGTGGCTGCGCGACCAACTCGGTTTTTTTTCCTCCTCCTCGGAAGTGGAGCGCCTGGCCGCAGAGGTGATGGACTCGGGCGATGTCTTCGTCGTCCCTGCCTTCACCGGGCTGGGCGCGCCCTACTGGGACCCGAATGCGCGCGGCACCATACTTGGATTGACGAGAGGAACGACAAAAGCCCACCTCGCGCGCGCAGCGCTCGAGTCGATCGCTTTCCAGAGCGCCGAGGTGCTGGAAGCGATGCAGAAGGACTCGGGCGAGAAGCTCGCCGAGCTGCGCGTCGACGGCGGCGCATCCGCGAACGACCTCCTGATGCAGTTCCAGGCCGACCTTCTGGGTGTTCCCGTTGTCCGGCCGCGCGTGCTCGAGACCACCGCGCTCGGCGCCGCCTATCTCGCCGGCCTCACCGTCGATCTCTGGAAGTCGCGCGAGGAGCTCGCGCAGCAATGGAAGGCCGCGCGGCGCTTCGAGCCTCATATGAGTTCTTCCGATCGAGACACGCGGATGTCGCGCTGGCGCGAGGCGGTCCGCCGGGCACGGAACTGGGTATAGTGGCCGCTTCTTCCCGGGAGGAGGAAACCCCATGAAATTCGTAATCATCATTGGCGCAATTGCGCTTTCGCAGTCGGCACTGGGCCAGGGAGGCGACAGCCTGCGCGTGGCCTCCGACAAGACGGCCGGCGGCTTCGCGTTCCCGGAGTCGTGCGCCTACCACGCGGGAACAAAGGCGCTCTACGTCGGCAACTTCGGCGGCGCCAAGCTCGATGCGGCGGCGAAGGATGGCCAGGGCTACATCAGCAAGGTCGGCCTCGACGGCAAGGTGCTGGAGCAGAAATTCCTGCCCGCCGCCGGCGGCGAAGCGCTGAACAAGCCGAAAGGCATCTGGATCCAGGGCAATCGCCTCTGGGTCACCGACATCGACGCGGTGTGGCTCTTCGACCTGAAGAGCAAGAAAGGGCGCAAGCTCGCGCTTCCCGGCGTGGGCTTCGCCAACGATCCCGCGGTCGTGGGCAAGACGCTCTACGTGAGCGACAACCGCAACGACAAGCTCGTCAAGGTCGAGCCCGCCGACTTCCTGAACGCGAAGAAGGAACCCGCGGTGACCCAGGTGTTCTCCGGCGCCTCGGTCAACCCGAACGGCCTTTACCCGGCGCGCAACGGCATGCTCTACATGGTCGGCTTCCTTGCCGCCGACAAGCCGCGCCCGATCTTCGCGCTAGGCGTCAGCGGCCAGATCAAGCCGATCTCCGATCCCATCGGCCGGCTCGACGGCATCTACGAGATGAAGGACGGCTCGCTCCTTTTCACCGACTGGAACACCGGCTCGCTCTCGCGCTGGAGCGACAAAGGCGGCGTGCAGAAGCTCGCCGACGGCTTCAAGGGCCCGGCCGATTTCTGCATCGTGCCGGGGGCGAAAGGCGCGATGACCGTGGTGGTTCCCGATCTGCCGCAGAGCCAGCTGCGCTTCATCCAGCTAAGCAAGTAGCCGCGGCGCCCGCGTGATCTACGGCGTCAGAACGTCTTCTGGCGTTTGTTGGAGTTCGCCATCACCCGACCCGGAGGGCTCGAGACCGCCGCGCTCGGCAGGGGTCACGGCAGGGCCGGAAGCGATCTCGGCAGCCGACGCCGGCTTCGCCGGCGGTTCTTTCAAGCTCTCCCGCCCGGGGGAGAGAAAGGCGATAAGCGCTTCCTCCTCCGCGCTCGGCTGGGCAAAGCCCATCGCGCGCGGCAGCAGTTGGGCGATGCAGCTCAGCGTGCTCTGGCCGTCGCCGTTATCGCCCACGACGTACCACAGACGGCTCTGCGGCGAAAAGCGGCCGAGGATCGGCAGGTTGTCGCGGGTTTCGCCGAATACGCTGTAGTGCAGGGCGAGCTCCCTGCGTCCGGCAAGGCGAGGAAACGTCTCGGCGCACCAGCGCACCAGCCGCTCGGCGGAGCGCGCGGCGTTCGGCGGCGCGTGGAAATTGTCGTCGACCACCGGCGTGTCACCGCCACCGACGATGAGCTTGCCGTCCTGGCGCGCCCAATAGTGCGCCCGCGGATCGAAGTAGTAGGCATTCGGCGTGTTCTCGCCCGGATCGTCGAAGGCGACGAGAAAGGTCCAGTAGGACCGCATCCTGCCGTTGAGATTCACGTCGCGATCGATGATGAAGCCGTTGGTCGCGATGACCACGTGCGCAGCGCTCACCGACTCGCCGCTCTCCAGCTCGGCGCGCACCCCCTCGCCCTCCTCGCGCAGCGCGACCACGCGTGATTGCTCGCGGTAACGCGTCTCGCCGAGCGAGCGTGCGATCGCCTGCACGTAGCGCGTCGAGTCGACGATCGCGTCGCCAGTGACGAACAAACCCTGGACGTACTTTCCGGGGGCGGCGCCGTACAGCGCTTCGATGCGCCCGGCATCGTAGCGCTCGATGTCGGCATCGATTCCGAGGTCGCGCATCACCCGATGTTCCTCGCGCAGCCTCCTCTCGTCGTCGGGCTCACCGACGATCAGCGTTCCGTACTGCCGCACGAGCCGCGGATCGAACTCCCGCGCGAGCTGGAGCTGCAGCTCGACGCCTCGTCGCTTGACCCGCATCAGGTTGAGCGCCACCTGGCGGTTGAAGCGCCGCGAGAGATAGGTATAGCCCCGGTCATCCGGCGTGAGCACCATCTTGGTGTAGTCGGGAAACACCGGGCCCGGCGTGCCGGACAGGTACGTGTTTCCGCCCAGTCCGATGTGCTCGGCCTCAAGCACGAAAACGTCCTCGACTCCGGCACGCACGAGATGCAGCGCCGCGCTGAGGCCCGAGAGGCCGCCACCGATGATGAGAATGTGGACGTCGGGTTGCATGGAACACTCTTGTCTTCTCGTCTTGATTCTGCGCTTTCGAAAGCGATCCCCCGGGCTTACTTATTTCCAGGCGCCGGTCGTACTGCCTTTGCGCACTCGAGGGTTGCGAAGGCAGCGAGGTGCGACTGTTGCCAACAAGTTCTCTTGACTTTCGATTCTTCAGGTCCGCAGAGGGTGCCGCCGGTCACAGCCTCTATGCCAGCATATGGGTATTGACTTTGCTTTTTTCAAGACTACAATGCGCGCCCACTCGGAACATGAGGCACATGCAAAGGGAGCAAATGACGCTACCGAAGACACTTCTTGGAGACGCTCTTCTGGAGACGAAGATCGCGTAAGCGCTTTGCGCCCATCCGAAGCCCGGACCGCGCGAGCGCTCCGGGCTTTTTTGTTCCTGGAGCGTCAACGCCGCTGCAACGGCACGGCGTTAGGAGAAACCGATATGAATCGAACTTCGATAAACCGACATTTTCGACTCGAGCAACCGCGGACGCCAAGCGCGACCTGCGCGGCGGGAACGCGCGCGCACCGAGCGGAGGCGGCCTTCTAGCGATCAAGCAATCGCTGGTCGTCCGTCCCGAGCCCGGGTGCGCCGCAAGGTCCCCGGGCTTTTTGTTGCCCGTGCGAGCCGATCTCTTACAACTTGGATGTTTCGATGAATGGACTACAAGGACGAGCGGCAAGTGGAGGTTGTATGCAGCAGAACGAACGCCTGACCGAGCGCGAAGCCGACGTGCTGCGCCTGCTCGCGCGCGGCCGCACGTATGCGCAGGCCGCAGCCGAGCTCGGAATGTCGGCGCACACGGTCGGCACGCACGTGAAGAACGCCTACCGCAAGCTCGACGTGCACAGCGCGCCAGCCGCCGTGCTGCAAGCGGTGAGGCTCGGATTGATCTTGTGACGGCTGGAATGGTTCCGAGCCGGCCGCTTTTTCGAGACACGAACCGAATGAAACCGATGGAAGAAAGATCGTTCAGCGGCATCCTGCACAACGTACGCTATCTTGGAGCGCTGGTGCACGAGAGCCGCGTGATGCGCGCGCTCGAGGAGGGCTCGGCGCGCTATCCGATCTACCGTGTGCTGCGCTTCGCCGCCCGCGTCGAGCTCGAAGTGCTCTTCGACGCGATCGCGCTCGACCCGGCGTGGCGAGCCGAGCGCCTCCACGGCGAGTCGATGCTGCTGGATGGCGACGGCCTGCTCATCGCCGCGTACGGCTCACGCAAGTCCGACTATTGCTCGTGCTCGTTCTACATCTGGGCCGCCGATCTCGTGCGCGCCGAGTCGGCGAAGCAGGTGCTGCTCGCCAAGGCCGGTCCTACGCGCATCACCGAACCGATGTTCCTCATCGACTGGCACTTCCTGAGCGGCAACGATCTCGAGAGCGCCAGCATCGAGGAAATGGCGGACGACGCGGTGAGCGATGCGGCCTATCCCGAGGTTAAGGAGGGTGTGCGCGCCTTTATCGATCGTTACCTGCGCGCGCCGGAGACGGTACTGGTACTGCAGGGCCCGCCCGGCACCGGCAAGACGCGCCTCATCCGCGCCATCCTCGGCGAGATGTCGCGCCGCAAGGGGGAACAAGCGGAATGCCTCTACACCGGCGACATGCGCGCGCTCGCGAGCGATGCCATCTTCGTGCGCTTCATTACGGGGTCGCACGACGCCTTCGTGGTCGAAGACGCGGACAATCTGCTGAAGCCGCGCGCCGACGGCAACGACCATCTGCATCGTTTTCTGACGATCGCCGACGGCGTGGTGCGCGCGCAGGGACGCAAGATCATCTTCTCGACCAACCTGCCGAACGTCGGCGACCTGGACGAGGCGCTAATCCGGCCGGGACGCTGCTTCGCCCGCGTCCACGTACGCACCCTGACGAGCGCGGAAGCGCGGGCCCTGGCGGCCGAGATCGCGGCGGGAGATGCTGAGAAGCTGGCCCGGGCCGCGCTCGCACTTGCTTCCGGGCAGGGCGGGAAGCATTCGCTCGCGCAGGTCTACAGCGCGCTGCGCTAGGCCACGCTTTCGGCCTGTTCCACCCACTCGAAGGTGGCGCGCACGTAGTCGTCGCCGCGGCGCAAGAGCTGGGCGCCGCGCAGATGACGCGTAGAGCCGTTCACGGCCACTTCGTACACGCGGCCTTCCTTCCAGCCTTCCGCGGGCAGCAGAAGGTTGGGCGTCTGCGAGTCTGCCGAGCCGTCCGCAAGAACGATAGCGCAGGCGCGATTGAAGGCAAATTCGCGTGCGGCTTCCGCCGAATAGCCGCTCTCCTCGCCGTGCGTATAAAGCGTGCGCAGCTCCACGGCCTGCGGAGCGCGGCTCAGGATCGCGATCGTGGCGTCCAGGCAGCCGTCGCGCCGGGCGTGCACCGAGCGGATGACGCCCACCCAACATTCGCCGCTGCCGTTCATCGAAACACCGACCACGTTGCCGCAACGCGCCCGTTCCGCCGAAGCGGCCGGAATTTCGGCGCCCAGCTCGTTGCCGCCGGTGGCGTGCAGCGCCCAGCTGTCCGCGGCCTGCGGCCCGGAGGCGCCGTCTTCGACCAGGGTCAGCTCGGTGCTGGTGGAGCGGGCACTCCATAGCTCCTGCCACACCCGCGCATGGCCGTGGATCACCCTCAGCTCGCCCGAAGCCGGCGAGCGCGCCGGGGGCGTGTACGGGCACGTCGGGCCCCAGAACGCCAGCAGATGCCGCGTAGCCGAGACCTGGGTGTAGGGATCGATGTCGCTGCCGAACGCCTTGATGTCCTCGAGCTTGGCCGTCGCGAGTTCCTTGTGGAGCCGCTCCAATGCGCCCAAGCCGGCGCCGGCGCCGAAGAACCGCATGCTGCTGTCCTCGCCGGGGGGCTGGCCGCTCGAGCGGTGCGGCGGCAGCTCGCTCGACGGATCGAAGCAGAACGGCATGTCGGCAGCGCCGCGCGGGCGCAGCGTGAAGTCCTGGCCAAGCTGCTCGGTCACGCGGTCGGCCACTTCGATCTGCCGCGGCGCCATCATTTCAGGCGCGCACGAATGGAGCATCAACAGCCGCAGCAGCTCCTGCGTCACGGTCGTGGCCGCCTTGCCCGGGCCCTGCAGGTGGACCGGCGTCGCGGCGCACCCGACTTTCTGCGCCTTGTCATGGACCGCGTATGCCATGCGCCAGAGCTTTGCAGGAACGCTGAGATAGCGCATGAGGCAGGCCTTTGCCAGCGTTCGGCAGGTGTGAATGCACCTCGCCGCGTCCGCCGCGCCGACGAGCCGGAGCGATTGGCTGCTGTCGGGGTCCTTCAGCGGCGTCCTGGCCGACGAGTAGAGTGCGTGCGCCAGCACCATGAGATAACGGCTGAGCGCTTCCCAGCTCGATGGATCCGCCTTGCCGGCGTTTGCTGGCTTGCCGAGAAACCGGGCGAGAAGCGCGCCGGAATGCGCGCTGCCCGATTCATGGATCTGCGACAGGACCTGGCTGCGGAGCTTCGCGTCGTGGCTCGGCAGGCCTTTCTCGAGCCAACCGGCGAGCTCTTCCAGCGCCGCGGCCGGATCGGCTCCGCGCATCCCGGCGAGCAGCTTCGCCGCCGACGCCGGAGTGCGCATCGACGCGTCGAGATGACCGTCGTCGTCCTTCTTCAGCCAATCCAGCATCTGCGGACTCTCCGCGTGCGGAGCGCAAGATTCTGTCAGGATAGCCCTTGCGCGCTGCGCCCGCGGTGATGCAGTCGATGTGCCGCGCAATCCCTTCGTTCTGCCAAAAATGACCGGGGGTCCGTGGTCTTGCGACCAGGACCCCCGACGTTTCCTGCCCAGGAGCGGCGACTAGCGCCGTCCCTCGCTTGCGTTACCGCCGATCGGCGTGGCGCTCCCAGCGGTCATAGTCGTGCTGGTGCCTGCGCTTCTTGCCGTGCTGCACCACCTTCAGCGGCGCGTGGCCTTCGAAGCGCTTGCCGTCCACCGTGCCCTTGACTACACCCTCGAGGTCGCCGACCTCGAAGCCGGCCTTCTTCAGGTCGAAGAGGCAGACCAGGTCCTTGCGGCGGTCGCGGTTCACGTAGATGCCCTCGCTGTGGCAACGGATCAGGCTCGCTTCGTTGCCGTCGGCACCGAAGGTGATCGAGGTGCGATCAACCTTGAGCGCGTTGAACGAGCTCGACGAGAGCAGCGCGACCACGATCTTGCCGTCGGTGTTCGCCCAGATCCTCGTCACGCCCGGGTGGCGCGGCCGGATGTCGATGTTGACCTGCTGCGCTCCACCCGATGTCGGCGGCGGCGTCGTCACCACCGGCGGCTCCGGCGGCGTATCTGTCGGCGGCGTGTCGACCGGTGGCGGCGTATCGGCCGGCGGCGTCGTCACTCCGGCGATGGTCAGCGTGTAGCTGCCGTTACCGGTGTTCGGGTCGGCGTTCGTCGAGCCGGTCACCACTCCGCCATCCGCGAACAGGTGCATGCTCTGCATCCCGGTGCCGACCACTCCAACGAAGTAGGTGCCGGTCGCCGGCAGGACCGCGTTGACGATGCGCGAGTCGTTCGTCGCAATGGAGCCTACGTCGGTGTCGTCGGCGTCGTCGTTGAGGTACAGCATCGTACCGTCCGCCATGAACAGGGCGATAACCGTGTCCACGCTGCGGATCGGGTTCAGCGGCCCGCCGTCCTTGATGCCGCCGTTGATGTCGATGGTCAGCATGTCGCCCGCGGTCGCCGCGAACGAATAGAAGTCGACATCCGGCACCGCCGCCACCGAGTACGTCGTGGAACCGATGGCGCCCGTCACCTCCGCGGTCCCGTTGGAGAAGGTCAGCGGCTGGGCGGTACCAAGCGAATCATTCCCGCCCGGCGACGCCTCGCCCTCGACCACGGCGAACGCGACGTTGCTTGTCGCCGCCGCGGCCACGAAGGCCGCCGCGACCGCGCTGCGGACTGCATTGCGAACAAAGCGTTTCATATATCTACCCCCCTTTCTTGCCAACTACACTACTGGCAGTGATCCGGGGTACGCAGGGGAGAGTTCACGCCGGCTGTGGATAACAGCGCGCCGCGCGCCTTACGTCACGCGAGCGGGGTGATTTTTCCTTCAGAAAACGTCAATGAACGCCGCAGCGCAGTGCTAGATCCACCGCGCGAATTAATGCCTGCAGCGCCGTCTTACCCGGCCTTTTGCGACTGACGCTCTACTCCTCGGCCCATCGCTCTTAATGCCAGCTGCAGCGCGGTGAGGCGATGCATCAGGGACTGATTACCGGCGACGCCAGGATGTCGTTCAAGCTTCCGGAATCGGGAACGCTGAGCCAGCTGATCAGCGCGCTTTGGCTCTGGCCCTTCGTCGCGATGATCGGATGGAGAGATACGGACGAAAAGGTGGAGAAGCCGACGGTCACACCTAGGTCACCTGGGACGCCATCGATTCGCTCGCCGGCTTTCGAAACGCGGGCCGCAAAGATCCCGGCGGGAGAAAACGTGGAATTGTTTCTGCCGATGCCCCACGTGACCACGAATGCGCTGCCCGCAAACGCAACCGAGGAACTGTGATTCGCAACCGTTGACGATGTGCTGATTGCGATGCCGGCGGTGTTCGCCGTTCCGTCGAGCAGTGATCCGTCCGCCGCAGCCACCCGCCTGCCGCGTATTGAGCCGTTGGTCGGGGGCACAGAGCCGCTCGTCGTGTCGTCCCAAACGACCAGATAATTCGTTCCGTCGGAAGCTACACCGCCCACGAGCTGGCTGCTGCTCGAATTGGTCGCGATCGGGATGGCAGGCGAGTCCAACACCACACCCAATGTAGACACGCGAGCGCCGAAGACATCTTCGAGTGCGCTTGACCCGCCTGACCAAACGACCAGATAGTTGGCGCCGCCAAACGCCACCATCGGGACAAGCGGATTGCCAGGGTTCGGTATCATGAAGTCCGTTCCCACGAGGTCGCCCGATTTATTCACCAAAGCGGCGCGGATGCTGCTGGGCACCGATCCGGAGGAATTGCGCCACGCCACGAGATAGTTCGTGCCGTCATATGCGATTGACGGGAGCGAGTTGCTGGTTCCGTCGTTGCTCGACGTGATGGGCTTGCCTGCCGATACGTCACCCGCGGGCGTCACGCCGAAGCCGACAAGTTGGTCGCCGAGCGTCACCACGACCAGGTAATTCGTTCCGTCGAATGCGACCGCAGGTCGCTGCGGACACACGGCGTTGCTCGAGATCGGGAAGCTAATGCCTACTCGGCCGGTCTCGGATACGAAGACCCCGAAAGCTCCCCCCGGAGCCCCGCCCGCCGTCCTGCACGAGACGATCAGGAAATTCGTTCCATCAGAGGCGATCGCGCTCTCGCCCGAAATCAGCGAGTTGAAGCCTCCAGAAAAATCGCTTACCACAGGGACCGGCGCTGCAACCATCAGCTCGGGCTTGGACCCCGGAACTCCAGGATTCCCACCGCCCAGGTACTCCGCAGAATTGATGAATTGGTCGTTGTCGGGGTTGGCATCACGATCGAAGAGATTCACATTCACCGCACTGGGGAACGCCCTCTCCCAGCTGTCATGCATGCCATCGCCGTCGGTGTCGCGAAGATCTGACCCGATCGGCCCCGTGAGATCGGTCCACCCGAGCCGCACCTGCCTGAACACGCCGTTGCTGTCCGGATCGAGGCCCAGCGTTACCCGCGTGGCGGAGTTTGGCACTACGTGAATTCGCTTGTTGTTGGCGCCCGTCAGAATCACCTCGCCGCCGCTCGGAAAGCGCTGATCCTGCGTGCTGAAGCGCAGTTCGGCGCCGGGCGGTGTTTCGATAGTGACGAAGCCATGCGTGCTGTCGAATACGCGGCCGTTGATCGAATGGGTAAGGAGCGTCGGGTTCACGTTCCTGACGTTGTCGTAGGTGTCTACGAAGGTGGCCTCTGACTTGATCATGCGCCCCGTGTCGAGGTTCAGCGCGACCACGCTCTGAGTGACCGTCTCCGTGTTTGTTACCACGTCGACCACGTCCTGAATCAACCCGCCCTCATCGAGGTTTGCCGACCCGCGAAGGGAGAGCCTTCCAAAACTGATTGTGAAATTGGTGGGGAAGGGGTCGCCCAGCCCGGTGATGGTCCTATCGACGCGTAGCGTCAGGGTTCCGTTGAGCGTATCGCCATCCGAGAGGCAGTTCGTGAACGCGAAGTTGATCGTACCGACGGCGGTGACGGGATCCGCGTCGCCGAAGATCCGCACGGTACCGACGTTGCTGTCGCACGGGAAGGTTCGGTCGACCGCAACCGAGGTCAGCCGCGACTCGGTACGCGTCTTTGTGCTGAGCGTGCGCACAGTGTGGGCGATGCGCCGCCCCACTTCGATGATCCCTTCGCTCTGTTGTGACGCGCTCCCCGGCGCGACGCTGGAGACCGCTCCGGTAATCTCGGCGGTGCCCGCCGAACTGGTTGCCGCAGCGGAGAGCACGGCGGCATTGGACTCACTGATATTTGCGGGGTTTGTGTTCCCCGTGTATTGAACCGGCCCCTGGGGGGCGCCACCACCGCCGCCTCCACCCCCGCCGCTGCATGCCGCTAGACCGACACAAACCATCCCTGCGGCGAGAGCCGCTAATGCGTTCTTCATGTTTCCCTCCCTCCCTACAAAAAATGCTACCGGTTTTTCTTCAGGGGGAAAACACTTGTGAAGACGGAACCAATCCAGAACTGGGTAATGAAATTAACTCGACTTATCCTCCTGTCCGATTGCGCATATACATATATCCAAAAAAATCGGGCTGCATCTCAAGGCAAGCCGATCACTACCGCTTCCTTGGGATAGCGGATGGTGTAGTCGGCGGCGAACTTGAGCGTCTCGCCAGGCAGGAGCGGCTGCTCCCAGGCGACCACGCCGCGCTTTTCTTCCCAGTCGGTGAGCTTGGGCTTCGGCTCGAAGGCCGCATCGACGCTGATCTGGTCGGATACTGCCACCGGCGCGGCTTCGAGCAGCAGGAGCTCGACCGGCACTTTGTGCCTGCTGGTGACAATGTAGAGGTCGGCGATCTGCCGCTCGTTGCGCTGGCTGATGAGGCCGCCCGAGCCGCTCCGGTTCTTGGTGCGGCTGGTGCTCACCTGGATGCGGTCGTCGCGACCGAAGGGGAGCACGAGCTTCTCCTTCGCCTGCGCGTTCCAGAAGGTCGAGCCGATATAGCTTCCGTCGCGGTAGAGCTGCGTGTCGCCCGGGATCCACACGCCGTCGGGAAGCGCGGCCTCGGCGGTCACCATCGCAATGCTGCCCTGCCGGGGAACCACGCGGACGCGCTGCTTGACCGCGATGGATTCCGTCGAGAGCGACACGTTGACCTGGCGCCCGTCGGCTGCCAGATCCACCGTCCCGGGTACCGCGAATTCGGTGGTGAACTGCGTCTCGAATTGCGCCACGATCTGCGCCGGCTCATCGGCACGCCCCGCAGCCTTGTCGTTCAGCATCCTGCGTTCGGGCATTGCCGCCGCCATGGCCGGCGAGCGTACTTCGCTTGACGCAGAGAGCGAGTCGACCTTGAGCGGCGGACGAATCACGAGCTGCCAGGTCGAAGGATCGACGATCTGCGCGGCGCGCGGCTGACCGGTGGAGAGCCGCAGCGCGACGCCGCGCCAGTCCTCGCCGGTGCGCTGCACGATGGCCGCCTGGCGCTCGAGCTCCAAGCGCGAGGTCGACGAGTCGAGGGCAGCGCGGTAAACGGGCTTCCAGCCCGCGTTCGTCACCTGGTAGGTGGCGCGCACCTCGCCTGCGCGCGAGGCGGCATAGCCGATGACCAGCGTGCGAGCGTCGCGAGCGCCCGTACGCAGTCGTGCGAGATCGCGCTGCAGCGCGGCGAGCTGCTTGTCGATGGCGCGCTTCTTGATCTCGATCCGCTGGATCTGGCCGTAGGCTTCGCCGCCACCGCGCCGGAGGGCCTCGATGACCGCCGGAATCGCCTTTGGATCGACGGCGATCGGATGCGCCTTGTCGCCTTCCGCGCCGGGACGCGCGCGGAGCGAGGCGAGGTAGTCGCGCACGAGCTCGGCGGTCTTCACTTCGACCTCGAGCGCCGCCTTCTCGTCGGCGAGCGCCTGGATCTTCGCCTCGAGGTCGGCTTCGCGGCCGCTCAGCGCCTCGGCGCGGCCTATGTCCTGCACCGAAACCTCGCCGACCCGAATCCCGGGGCCGGCTTCTACGCGCAGCGTGCGCAGGTCGAAGTTGGCCGGAAGCCCGGTCATCTCCAGTGTGCCGCTGCCGGCCGCGACGGTTGCAGCGCGCTCGATGGCCGCGCTACCCGGGTACAGCGTGACCCGGCTGATCCTTCCTGATTGCTGGGCCGCCGCCGGGACGCTGAAAGCGGCAACGACGGCGAAGGCGATGATTCCGGTGCGGATGCGATTTGGCATGGTGGGCTCCCTCGGTTCCACCATGAAACGCAGCCCGCAGCAGAAAGGGTTAACGCGGCGTTTGCGCGCCCACGGTCAGCCGTCGCATGCGGCGGCGCTGGCCGTGATAGTCGTTGATGGCGTTATGCTGGGTGCAGCGGTTGTCCCAGACCGTGAGGGTGCCCGGGGCCCAGCGCACCCGGCAGGTGAACTCGGGCCGCGTCTGGTGCGCCTGCAGGAAGTCGATGAGCGGGCGGCTCTCGTCCTCGCTCATGTCCTTGAAGCGGATCGTGTGGCTTCTGCTCACGTACAGCGCCTTGCGCCCGGTGTCGGGATGCGTGCGCACCGCGGGATGCTCGGCTTCGTACTGGTCGGCGTTCTCGGTGTCGTGGACCTTCATGCCGCCGATGGTGCTGTGCATCTTGCGGCGGCCACCCCCGTGCTTGAGGCCGGCGCTGTTCACGCCGACCAGGCTCCCGAGGAGGCTCCGCATGCCCTCGGAGAGCGCGTCGTACGCGGCCTGCGTGCTGGCAAAGAGCGTATCGCCGCCGTGCGAGGGCGTCTCGATCGCCTGGAGAAGCGTGGCGAGCGGCGGCTGAGCGAGGTACGTGGTGTCGGAATGCCAGTTGCCGCCGAAGTTCGTGGTCTCTTGCTCTTCCTTCACCACCTCGAAGATGTGGGGGTAGCCCTCCAGGCCGGTGACAAATGGATAGAAGCAGGGCTCGCCAAAGCAGCTGCCCACGCGCATCAGGTCGGCAGCCTCGAGCGCCTGGTCGCGAAACACGAGCACCGAGTAGCGCAGAAACGCGCGATGGATCGCCTGCCAGGCCGCATCCTCCCGCAGACTCGCCAGCGCGACGCCGCGAACCTCGGCTCCCAGCGCGCCGGCCAGCGGCTCGATTATCATTACCCAAGTCTATGACAAAACGCATTGCGGTCGTCGGGGCGGGCGCCTTGGGAGGCTATGTCGGGGGCTCTCTCGCGCATCTCGGGCACGACGTCACGCTCATCGATCCCTGGCCGGAGCACGTAGAGACCATCCGGGCGCGCGGCCTTGAGCTCGACGGCGTCACGCCGGAGGAGCGATTCGTCGTCAGGAAGGCGAAGACCCTGCACCTGACCGAAGTGCAGGCCCTGGCGCGAAATCCGGTCGACGTGGCGATGATTTCGGTCAAGTCCTACGATACGCGCTGGGCGACGGCGCTCATCGCGCCGTACCTCTCCGACCAGGGCTTCGCCCTGTCGCTGCAGAACTGCCTGAACGAGGAAACCATTGCCGGCGTGGTCGGCTGGGGTCGCACGCTCGGCGCGGTCGCTTCCATCATCTCGGTGGACCTTTACGAGGCGGGCCGCATCCGCAGGACTGCCCCGAAAGGCGGCGACAAGCACACGGTGTTTCGCATCGGCGAGCCGCACGGACGGATCACCCCTCGCGTCGAGGAGCTGGTCGAATGGTTCCGGGGAATCGACAGCTCGAAGGCGACCACCAACCTGTGGGGCGAGCGCTGGTCAAAGCTGGTGCAGAACGCCATGGGTAACCCCGTCACCGCCGCCACCGGCCTGACCACGGGCGATTGCCTGCGTAACGACGCCATCCGGCGCTTTCAGATCCGCCTCGCCGGCGAAGCCGTGCGGGTCGGCCAGGCGCTCGGCTACCAGCTCGAGAAGATCCGGGGTGTCGAGCCGGAGACGATGGCGCGCGCCTCCGAGGGCGACGCCCGCGCGCTCTCCGAGGTCGAAGCGCTCATCGTGCCCAAGGCCGGCTCGAACCCGCGCGCCGACATCCAGCGCCCGTCGATGGCGCAGGACATCCTGAAGGGCCGGCGCACCGAGATCGACGCGATGAACGGATACATCGCGCGCAAGGGCGCCGAAGCCGGCGTGCCGGCGCCGAGCCATGCCAGGCTCGCCGAGATCGTGACGCGCGTCGAGCGCGGCGAGCTCAAGCCCTCGCCTTCCCTGCTCCCCTGAAAACCGAAAAAGGGGTCAGAGCAATTTTCCTGTAACAAGTTGCCGTCGCCCACGCGAAAGCGGGGGCCCATCTTGTTTTTCATGAGCACATGGGTTCCCGCCTGCGCAGGAACGACGATGCCGACCGCCAAGCCGTTACGCCCTAGACCAGATGCTTCTTGAAGTGGGCGATCGTGCGGTCCCACGCCAGCTTCGCCGCGGCTTCGTTGTAGCGCGGTGTCGAGTTGTTGTGGAAGCCGTGCTGCGTGCCGGGGTAAACGTGGATCTCGTAGCGCGCGCCCGCCTTCTTGAGCGCATCCTCGTAGGCGGGGTACATCTCGTTGATCCGCGGATCGTTCTCGGCCAGGTGAGCGAGGATCGGCGCCTTGATCTTGCCGACCGAAGCGGTCTCGGCCGCCGCGCCGTAGAAGGGCGCTGCGGCCTGCAGGTCCGCGCCCATCGCCACGGCAAGATAGTTCGTGGTGCCGCCGCCCCAGCAGAAGCCGGTCGCGCCTAGCTTGCCGTTCGAGAGCTTGTGGGTCTTCAGAAACTTCGCGCCGTTCAGCATGTCCGCGCGCAGCTTTGCCTGGTCGAGCTTCGCCTGCAGCTCGCGGCCGTCGTCGTCGTTGCCCGGATAGCCGCCCGCCGGCGTGAGGCCGTCGGGCGCGAGCGCGATGAAGCCCGCGACCGCGGCGCGGCGCGCGACGTCTTCGACGTAGGGATTCAAGCCGCGGTTCTCGTGGATCACGAGCACCGCCGGCCACGGCCCCTGCCCGGCCGGCTGCACGAGGTAGCCGCGCATCTTCTCGCCGTTACCGCCCGGCGACGCATAGCTCACGTACTGCGCCTTGATGCGCGAATCGGTGAAGGAGATCGTCTGCGCGCGGGCGTAGTCGGGCATCAGGCCGTAGGCCATCGCCAGCGCCCCCACGCCCAGCGCGCCGGCGCGCCTGAGGAACTCGCGCCGGTCGATCCGGCCGTGGCAGTACTCGTCGTAGAGATCGTAGACCTGCTGGTCGAGCTCGGCTTGCGTGACGGCGTTCATCGCTCCTCCGGTTGATGGCGTCCAATACTGGGTAAACGGTCACATCCTGCAACGAATTCCGCTGCTGCTGGTGGATGCGATCTGGTATCTTCAAGTGTCAACGATAAGCGCGGCCGGATCGTTACAACAAGACGAGACGAGAGCCGCAGGGCAAGAAAGAAAGTCTTGAAACTCTTCCACGGAATCCGCGGGACGGCGAGTCCCGGCCAGGGGCAGCCGCCGCAGGGGCTGATCGCCTTCTATTGGCACTTCGTGCGCCAGACCCGGGGCTGGTATTCCGCCATGTTCGCCGCCAGCCTCGCGGTGGCGCTCCTCGACACGGTGATCCCGCTCTTCATCGGCCGGCTGGTCTCGCTCATGGAAGCGGCCGACCGGCAGGCGGCGCTCGCCGCCCAATGGCCGATGCTCGCCGGCATGGTGGCGCTCGTGCTGTTCGTGCGCCCGCTCGCCATCCTCGTGGACATCGCGATCCGGCACAACGCGCTGATCCCGGGCGCGACGAGCCTGATCCGCTGGCAGAGCCACTGGCACGTGGTGCGCCAGAGCTGGCCGTTCTTCCAGAACGACTTCGCCGGCCGCATCGCCAACCGCGTGATGCAGACCGCCAACGCGCTGCGTGAGAGCACCATGGCGAGCATCCGCGCGGTCTGGTACATCGCCGTCTACGGCGTGACCGCCTTCGCGCTCATGACGATCGCCGACTGGCGACTGGGAGTGCCGACGCTGCTCTGGTTCGCGGGCTACGTCGTGTTCCTGCGCCACTTCGTGCCGAAGCTGCGCGAGCTCGCGCGCGAGAGCTCCGAGCGGCGCTCGCTCGTCATGGCGAGGGTGGTCGACAGCTATACCAACATCCAGACGGTGAAGCTCTTCGCCCGCCTCGCCGACGAGGACGCCTACGTGCGCGAGTCGGTGGACGTGCACCAGAAGGCCATGAAGGCGCACATGGGCGTCATCACCCGCTTCCAGATCGGCCTCACGGCGCTGAACGCCGCGCTCCTCGTGAGCACCGCGGCGATCGGCGTGTACCTGTGGGCGCACGGGAGCGTAAGCGCGGGCATCGTGGCCACCGCGCTGCCGCTCGCCTGGCAGACGGCGAACGCGGCGGGCTGGGTGAGTTGGGAGGTCACGGCCATCTTCGAGAACGTCGGCGTGGTGCAGGAAGGCATGCAGTCGATCGCGGTGCCGCACTCCGGGACCGACCGCGCCAGCGCGCGGCCGCTCGAAGTGTCGCGCGGCGAAATCGTGTTCGACAACGTCACCTTCGGCTACGGCCGCAAGGACGTCGCGCCGGTCATAAGTCATCTTCATTTCGAGATCAAGCCCGGAGAGCGCGTGGGGCTGGTCGGTCGATCCGGCGCGGGCAAGTCCACCCTCGTCAACCTGCTGCTGCGCTTCCACGAGCTCGAGTCCGGCAGGATCGTGATCGACGGCCAGGACATCGCCGGGGTGGCGCAGGAAAGCCTGCGCGCGGCGATCGGCATGGTCACGCAGGACACCTCGCTCCTGCACCGCTCGATCGCGGCGAACATCCGCTACGGGCGGCCGAGCGCCACCGACGCGCAGGTCGCCGCCGCCGCGCAGAAAGCGCAGGCGCACGATTTCATCCTATCCTTGCGCGACTGGAACGGCCGCACCGGCTACTCCGCGCACGTCGGCGAGCGCGGCGTGAAGCTCTCCGGCGGTCAGCGCCAGCGCGTCGCGCTCGCGCGCGTCATCCTCAAGGACGCTCCGATCCTCGTGCTGGACGAGGCAACCTCGGCCCTCGACAGCGAGGTCGAGCTCGCGATCCAGGAGCAGCTCCTCGACCTCATGGAAGGCAAGACGGTGATCGCAATCGCGCACCGCCTCTCCACCATCGCGCGCATGGACCGCCTCATCGTCCTCGAGGCCGGGCGCATCGTCGAGCAGGGCACGCACGACGAGCTGCTCGCCCTGGGCGGGCATTACGAGAAGTTATGGCGTCATCAGTCGGGCGGATTCCTGGGCGACGATGTGATCGCGGCAGTGCCCGCCTGACAGCAGCGTGCTTTAATCGAGCTTCTTCTTACCGGATCAGGCGGGGAGGAGTTCGGTGGCCGGTCTCGTCGCACCCCATGGCGGAGATTCGCTCAAGCCGCTCGCGCTGAGCGGGGAAGCGCTCGCCGCGGAGCTCGCAAGGGCGAGCACGCTTCGGTCGCTGCGCATCAGCTCGCGCGAGAAAGGCGACCTCGTCATGCTCGGCATCGGCGGCTTCACGCCGCTCGAGGGCTTCATGACGCGCGCCGACTGGGAGGGCGTCTGCGGGAGCTACCGCACTGCCGCGGGACTTTTCTGGCCGATCCCGATCACGCTTTCGACCGATGACGACTCGATCGAGGCCGGCGACGAGATCGCGCTGACCGACGCGGAGAGCGGCGCGCCGCTCGCCACCATGAAGGTGAGCGAGAAGTACGCGATCGACAAGGCGCGCGAGTGCAGCTCGGTATTCCGCACCAACGACGCCGCACACCCGGGCGTCGCGATGGTGATGCAGCAGCCGAAAGTAAACCTCGCCGGCCCGGTGAAGGTGCTGTCCGACGGCGGTTTCAAGGCGAAGTACGGCGCGCTGTTCATGACGCCGGCTGAGACGCGCGCCGAGTTCGAGCGCCTCGGTTGGAGCCGGGTTGCCGCGTTCCAGACACGCAACCCGATGCAGCGGGCGCACGAGCACCTGGTCAAGACGGCGATCGAAGTGTGCGACGGCGTGCTGGTGCATTCGCTTCTCGGCGCCGTGAAGGCGGGCGACATCCCGGCGGAGGTGCGCACGCGCGCCATCGCGGTGCTGATCGAAAAGTACTTCCGACCGGGCACGGTGGTCCAGGCGGGCTACCCGCTCGACATGCGCTACGCCGGCCCGCGCGAAGCCCTGCTGCACGCGCTCTTCCGCCAGAACTACGGCTGCTCGCACCTGATCGTCGGGCGCGACCACGCCGGGGTCGGCAAGTACTACGGCCCGTTCGACGCGCACCGCATCTTCGACGAGATTCCGCCGGGCTCGCTGCAGACGCGGCCGCTCAAGATGGACGTCACGTTCTGGTGCTACCGCTGCCACGGCATGGCCTCCGGGCGTACCTGCCCGCACGACGCGAAGGACCAGCTGCAAGTCTCCGGCACGCAGCTGCGCAAGTGGCTCGAGGAGGGGGCGCCGGTGCCGCCGGAGTTTTCCCGGCCGGAAGTCCTCCAAGTCCTCCGCGCGCACTACGCCTAGCGATGGAGTGGTGGCTCTGGCCGATCGCGCTCTTCGCGATCACGTTCGCCATGGGCATCGTCGCCGTGCTCGCGGGCGTCGGCGGCGGCGTGCTGTTCGTGCCGCTCGTCGGCGCGTTCTTTCCGTTCCACCTCGATTTCGTGCGTGCGACGGGGCTCCTCATCGCCATGACGAGCGCGCTCTCCGCCGCGCCCAGCCTGCTCGCGAGCGGGCTCGCGAGCCTGCGGCTCGCCATGCCGCTCGCGCTCGTGGGCTCGGTCACGTCGATCGCCGGCGCGCTGGTTGGCCTCGCCCTGCCGACCGGCGCGGTGCAGGTTGCGCTCGGCTGCACCATCCTCGGCATCGCGCTTCTCATGTGGCGCGGCGGCCGCTCCGCCCACCCGCAGGTGCCGCGGCCAGACACACTCGGCGTGGCGTTGCGCCTGCACGGCGTGTACCACGATCCGGCGCTCGGCCGCGAGGTGAGCTGGCAAGTGCACCGCACGCCGGCTTCCCTGTTCGTTTTTGGAGGAATCGGCCTGCTCGCCGGCATGTTCGGCCTGGGCGCGGGCTGGGCCAACGTGCCAGCGCTCAACCTGCTGATGGGCGCTCCGCTCAAGCTCTCGGTGGGCACCTCCGGGGTGCTCCTCTCCGTAGTCGACACCTCGGCGGCATGGGTCTATATCCACCGCGGCGCGGTCTTCCCCATGCTCGTGGTGCCTTCGCTCATCGGCGTCACGCTCGGGGCGAAGCTCGGAGCCCGGCTGCTGCGTGTGTCACCTGCGCTGCTCGTGCGGCGCGTCGTCCTCGCCGTGCTGGTGATCGCGGGCGGCCGCGCGCTGTTGAAGGGCTTCGGCATCTAGGCCATGGTACCGATCGAACAGCGCATCTACGCCCGCTGGCTGGATATCGGGACCCGTGTCGGCCTCGCGATGCTGGTCGTGGGGTTCGCCGTGTATGTGTTCGGCGTGCTCGATCCGCACGTGCCGCCGCAGGAACTCGCGCGGCTATGGACGCTTCCGGTCGACCACTACGTCGCCGCGACCGGCGCGCCCACGGGCTGGGACTGGCTGCGGCACCTCGGCAAAGGCGACTACCTGAACTTCCTCGGCATCAGCGTGTTCGCGTCGATGAGCATCGTCTGCTACGCGCGCATCGTGCCAACCCTCATCCTTCAGCACGATCGATTGCAGCTCGTGCTGGCCGCGAGCCAGTTGCTCGTTCTCCTCGCCGCGGCGTCCGGACTGTTCTTCTGACCTACGCAGCCAGGCGCTGCGCGGCGGCGAGCCGATCCTTCGCGAACGCGAGGAAACCCGCGACGAGCCGCGAGTGGAACCGCTCCTTCGCGTAGACCACCGAGAAATTGCGCAGCAGCCGCGGCCGCAGCGGGATCTGCACCAGCTGGCCGAGCTGCAGCTCCTTTGCGACGATGACGCGCGACATGATCGCGAAGCCCATGCCGGTCGCGACCAGGCCTTTGATCGCCTCGGGGCTGCCGAGCTCGACCACGATGTTCAGCGAGTCCGGCGCCACGCCCGCCTTCTGCAGGTAGTGGTCGATGACCGCGCGCGTGCCCGAGCCCGGCTCGCGGTTGATGTAGGGATATTGCGTGAGCGCGGCCGGCAGCGCCACGGACTCTCCCGCCAGCGGATGCGACGGCGCGCAGACCACCTGCAGCTCGTCCTCGCAGCACACTTCGCTATTGAGCGAGGACAGGTGCGAATCGCCCTCGATGAAGCCCAGATCCAGCGTGCGCTCGGCGACGCGGTCCTGGACCGCCTCGGAGTTGCCGACGAAAAGCGTCGGCGCCACCGCCGGGAAGCGCGCCTTGAACTTGCCGATGAGCTGCGGCAGCACGTATTCGCCGATCGTCATGCTCGCGCCGATGAGGAGCGGCCCGCTCGCCTGGCCGCTCATCTCCTTCAGCCGCCGGTCGAGCTCCTCGGAGAGGCCGAGGATGCGCTCGGCGTACTCGAACGCGATCTGGCCCGAGGGTGTGAGCGCGATGCGCCCCTGCGCGCGGTCGAAAAGGCGCGTGCTCAGGTGCTCCTCGAGCTGCTTCACCTGGAACGTGACCGCCGGCTGGGTCATGAACAGCGTCTCGGCGGCCTTGGTGAAGGACAGATGCTTCGCCACCGCGTGAAATACCTGCAGGCGCCGGTCTGCCATGAGCCGCCCCGTTATATGGAAAGGCTATTCAAGCATAAAAGCTGCGGCAGTGGGAATCGTCCCAGTGGAGGCGACAGCGTCAGCCGGCGGTTTGGTAGACAGGCCGGCCGACCGGGCGCGCCGCGGCGATGACCGCCTTAGCCATCGCGGCGGCAACCTGCGTAGGCGGCGTACCGGTGCGCGTGAACATGCCGACGGCAAACGACGGCAGCGGCTCGGCGATCGGCACTTCCTGCAGAAGATCTGCCAGCAACGGATCGCAGAGCAGCTGGCGCGCCAGAAAGCCGAGCATGTCGGTCCGCGCGATCAGCCTGATCGCCGTGTTGTAGGACTCGCACTGGATCACCTGCTTCGGGACGGACAATCCGGTCGGCGCAAATGCCTGGGCGAATGGACCATCGGGCGCGTCCAGCGGAAGCAGCGAAGTCCAGCATGCGTCGACGAGCTGCGCGAGCGAGCTCGCCTTTTCGAGCGGATGACCCTTGCGCGCGACGACCGCGAAGTCGTTCCGGAACAGCGGCCGGAACGCGAGGCCGGAGTCGAGCTCGACGAGGGCCCTCCGGCAGATCGCGAAGTCGAGCGTTTCGTCCCGCACCAACGGGATGAGCGACTGGGGAAGACCTTCGGCGATGTGAATTCGCGCCTGGGGGAACTGCTGCCGGAAGCGCGTAACGGCCTCGGGCACCACGATCGCCGCGGTCGGCGAAACGCCGAACGCCACAGCCCTTTTCGCCTGCGCTAGCTGGTCGACCTCCTCCTCGGCCTTGCGCAGCTCGGCCTGCGCGGCCCGCGCCCGGGCGAAGAGCGCACGCCCTGGCTGGGTCGGCACGACGCCCGTCGGGGTCCTGCGGAGCAGCCGCGCGCGCAGCTCGGTTTCCAGGCCGCGCACGCTTCGGGTAATCGCAGGCTGCGACACCCCCAGCTTACGCGCCGCGGCGCGTATGCCGCCCGACTCCACCACGGCTATGAAATCCCGGATCTGGCTGAGTGTCACTAGTGTTAACCGTTCTGTACTAATTCCTCGGCACGCCGATAACCGTTGCGAATCGCGACGCCGACTTGGTCATCTTACCGCGATAGGACGCAGATGGTCAGATGGGCCGCTCAAGGAGGAAACAAGCATGAATATGAACCGAAGGCTCGTAGCATCGTCGTTGTTGGCGGGGTCGGTCGCTGCCTTGTTCTTGTCGCAAATCGAGACGGCGTCTTCCCAGTTCAATTTCAACGCCAGCGATCCCGGCGTGCGCGGCGGTGCCGCGGGCGGCGGCAAGCCGTTCGCGAACCTGACCACAAACCAGCTCAAATTCTTCGACTCCGGCGCGGCTGATTTCGCCGCGGCCGAAGAAGTCGATGAAGGCCTGGGACCGCGGATGAACCTCGACAGTTGCGGCGGCTGCCACATCCAGCCCGCGCTTGGCGGCACCAGTCCGTTCGTGAATCCCCAGGTCGCATTCGCTACGAAGAACGGAGGAACCGACAAGGTTCCCTCCTTCATCCGCGAGAACGGACCGGTGCGCGAGGCGCGGTTCGTGAAGAATCCGGATGGCACCGCGGACGGCGGCGTGCACGCGATCTTCACCATCACCGGCCGCACCGGCGCGAACGTCTCGCCCCCCGGGCCTTGCACGCTCGCGCAACCGGACTTCGCGACGCAGCTCGCGAACAACAACGTGATCTTCCGCATCCCCACGCCGACCTTCGGCGCCGGGCTGATCGAGCAGATCCCCGACGCGCAGATCCTCGCGAACCAGGCGAGCAACACGTCGCGCAAGCAATCGCTGGGGATCCGGGGCAAGCCGAATTTCCACGTCGCGGGCCGCACCATCACCGGCATGACCAACAACAACGGCAACGACGGGACGATCGCGCGCTTCGGCTGGAAAGCGCAGAACAAGTCGCTGATGCTGTTCTCGGGCGAAGCCTACAACGTCGAAATGGGCATCACCAACGAGCTGTTCCAGACCGAGCGCGAAGAAGCGCCCCAATGCCAGTTCGCGACGGTGCCGAACGACGTCACCAACTTCGACGCCGCCACGCCGGTCGAGGTGCTCGGCGGGGTCGAGAGGTTCGCGAACTTCATGCGCTTTCTCGACGCGCCGCAGCCTTCTCCGAACACGCCCGGAGGCGCCACCTCGATCGCAAACGGCAGGCAGAAGTTCGCCGACGTCGGCTGCGCGCTGTGCCATACGCCGTCGTTCACCACGAGCAAGTCGACCGTCGCGGCGCTCAGCGAAAAGCCGGTGAACCTGTTCTCCGACCTCCTGGTGCACGACATGGGCGACGGACTGGCCGACGGCGTGAGCCAGGGCGAGGCTGGCCCGAGGGAATTCCGCACCGCGCCGCTGTGGGGTCTCGGCCAGCGGATCTTCTTCCTGCACGACGGGCGCACCTCGGACCTCGAGCGCGCCATCCGCGAGCATTCGAGCAACGGCTCCGAAGCAAACGGCGTCATCAACAGCTTCAACAACCTCGGCGAGCGAACCAAGCAGGACATCCTCAACTTCCTGCGCTCGCTGTAGGCCCGTTCTGCTCATCGACCCGCGCCGGGATTCGGCGCGGGTTTTTCTTTATCCGCCCGCGCGGCTTCAGTCGATGATGTGGTAGACGGGCGCCTTCTCCATCGCCCACTCGCCGGTCTCGCGGTCGTAGCGCGACAGGGTGAAGCAGTGCCAGTTCTCGTCATCGAGCTTCATGTGGTCGCCGCGGTAGTAATAGCCCGGCCAGCGCGTCTCCTCGCGGAAGAGGGTGTGGCGGGTCACCGACTCCGAGGCGAGTAGGCGATGGTGGAGCTCCCACACCCGCTGAAGCTGGTGCAGGTCCTCGGCGCCCATGCTGTTCATGTCCTCCTTCATCATGCCCAGCAATTCGAGGCCTCGCTCGAGCAGCTTGCCGTTCGTCATGTAGTTGGTGCTGATGCCGCCGACGTACTCGTCCATGATCTTCTCCAGGCGCTGGAGCCCATGAATGGGCAGCAGGTAGCTCGGCGACACGGTCCCGGCAGTGATCTCGTTGCGGCCGATGCGGAAATTCTCGAGTGGCTGGTAGATGGTCCTCTCGAGCTCCCTGTACTCCTGCTCGCTCACCTGCGGCTGGCCGTTCTTCATGTCCTTCACGTACTTCACCGCCGCCTTGGCGGCGATGCGCCCCTCGGTGAACGAGCCCGACGAGAACTTGTGGGCGGTGCCGCCGATGGTGTCGCCCGCCCCGAAAAGGCCCTCGACCGTCATCATGCGGTTGTAGCCCCACTGATACTCGTCGGGAGCGTAGTCTTCCGGGCCGCTCGCCCAGGCGCCGGAGCAGGTGGCGTGCGAGCCCATGACATAAGGCTCGGACGTGGTCAGCTCCGGGTTGATGTGCTTCGGGTCGATGTTCTGCGAGGCCCAGACCACCGCCTGGCCGATCGTCATGCCGAGGAAGTTCTCCCAGCCAACGACTTCCTTGTGCGGATCCTTGAACGCCTCCTTGGTCACCATGCGGATCGGACCGCGCCCGGCCGCAACCTCCTTCAGGAGCGCGTGGTTGCGCAGGCAGGTCGGCACCGGATGGCGGTCGACGTAGTCGCCCACCAGGGCCTTGGTGTCCTCGTACCACCTCTTTTCGTACTCTTCGCCGTACCCGTTCTCCGTATAGGTCTTGAGGTGCAGGAAGTAGGCGCCGACCGGGCCGTAGCCGTCCTTGAACCGGGTGAGGACGATGCGGTTCTCCATCTGCGTCATCTTTGCGCCGACCTGGATCGGCAGGCCGTAGGCGGACGCGCTGCTCCACGGCGCATACCAGGTCCGCCCCATTCCCTCGCCCACGGCGCGCGGCTTGAAGATATGAGACGCGCCGCCGGCGGAGACGATGACCGCCTTGGCGCGAAACACGTGGAAGTCGCCCGTGCGCACATTGAAACCGACGGCTCCGGCGATGCGGTTCGGCTTCGCCGTGTCCATCAGCAGGTGCGTCACCATGATCCGGTTGTAGACCTCGGTCGCGGCCTTGCGCGCGGCTTCGGCGACGATCGGCTTGTAGCTCTCGCCGTGGATCATGATCTGCCACTTGCCTTCGCGCTGGTACCGCCCGGTCGTCGGGTCGCGCATGATCGGCAGGCCCCATTCCTCGAACTTGTGCACCGTGCCGTCGACGTGGCGCGCAATGTCGTAGCCCAGATCCTCGCGCACCAGGCCCATGAGGTCGTTGCGCGCGTAGCGCACGTGGTCCTCGGGCTGGTTCTCGTTCCACTGCATGCCCATGTAGCAGTTGATCGCGTACAGCCCCTGGGCGACGGCGCCGCTGCGCTCGATGTTCGCCTTCTCAACGCAGACGACCTTGAGGTCGCGGCCCCAATAGCGGCTTTCGTAGGTCGCGCCGCAACCCGCCATGCCGCCGCCGATGACGAGGATGTCGGCGTCGACGTGAACCGTTTTCCTGCCGAAGAGTCCCATCACGCGACCTTGCGCTTAAGGCGGCCGGCCGCGAGCGTCGGCAGGCCACCGACGATGTTGAGCGAGTCGGGCTCGTGCGCCAGCTGCTGCGACGCGAGATCCTGCGGCGGCGGCGCCGGGTAATCGGCCGGGCCCTTGATCGATCCCCAGGGCGTTGTGCGGATCGGCGAGACGAAGTTCTTCTCGCGTCCGTCCCTGAACTTCAGGCGCCAGGAAATGGTCCCCTTCGCCTCCTCTCGCAGCGCGCGCACACTGTGCCCGAGCGGTGCGAAGTCGGCGTAGCCGCGCGCGTCGATCGCGTTCTGCGGGCAGGCCTTCACGCACGAGTAGCACTCCCAGCACATGTTCGGCTCGATGTTGTAGGCGCGCCGGTAGGTCTTGTCGAGGTGCATGATGTCGGAGGGGCAGATGTCGACGCAGTGGCCGCAGCCGTCGCAGCGGGTCATGTAGACGAAGGTAGGCATTCTTTTCCCTCAGTAGTGGCGCGGCGCGGTACGCGCGCTGCCGAACTGCGCGGGCTTGTCGGCGGGCGCGGGTAGGTTCGCCCTCGTGCCGTTCGCGTTCGAGACCCTCTTTTCGAACGCCGCAGCCGGCTTGAAGAACATGTGGGCAAACTTCGACCAGGGCACCGAGCCGAACAACACCGTGGTCGCCAGGATGTACAGGCCGAAGAACACCATTGCGCCACCGCCGCCGTTCACTTGGAGCAAGGCCCAGATGAGCCCGAGCGTGACGCTCGCGAGGAGCGACAGGACGAACAGGTCCGCGCGCATCACCCGCCAGGGCGAGTTGCCCTCGGCCACGACGTCGGCGCGGATGAAAAACCAGAACCAGTAGCCGCCGGCACAGACCATAAGGCCGCCGATCCACCACAGGTGCGGCCAGATGGAAGCCGTTGAATAGTTGAACACCATCACGACGGTGGAGACGACGTAGATCAGGAAACCGTACATCGTCAGCAGATGTGCAACGCGGCGGCGCGCGCTGCAGAACTCCCCGGACGAGAGGACATCCACCACGGCGGTCTGGACCGCGATCGACGCCATTTCGCCGCCGCCGAGCTCGCTCCGCGCCTTCCCCTTCGACCGGCGCCAGTGGTCGAAGAAGTACCGGGCACTGCCCTTGTGCACGACGTCGAACAGCGTCCCGGCGGCGACCAGCACGATCATGGCCACGACGTAAGCTTGCATGGCGCCAAGCGACACCGTCGCCGACAGGGCGGCGAACGGATTGGTTGTGAACATCGGGTCCTCCTCGCGCCGATTCTATGGGCGCGGGCAGGACGGACGGCTCAAAAAGAGCTATGCGGCTATAGAGCGAGCGAATGCCGCTCGAAGTGCATTGCAGCAAGTTCGCCGAGAAGCGAAGCCGCCTTGACCGGCGTGCGAGCCGACATATAGAGTGCACTTGCCTTCACAAGCCTAAGGGAGGGCAAGTGAACGACAGAGCGCAAGGACTCAGCGAGGACTGGCTGTCGGTCTGGATTGGATTGCTGATTTTCGCGCTGTCTCTCGGCGTCCTCGGCGGCGCCGACCTCCTGGGATGGGTCGTCAGCACGCAGGTATGGACCGATCCGTCCAAAGCTCTCGGCAGCGCTTCCAAGTCCTACGCGGGCCTGGGCGGAGTCGGCAGCCTGATCGTCACCTTCCTGGCGCTGCTCATGGTCATGACGGTGGGTGCCGCGGCGCTCAAGGCAAACGTCGCGCGCTTCGCGGCGGGGTTCACGGTGGTCTTCTGGCTTACCTATCTCTGCTGGATGGCGGGCAGCTGGGCCAACTTTGCCGTCAACACCCCGGCGGGGATGAAGCAGTTCGGCATCAGCTGGTCGCTGCGCCTTACCTCCGAGGCCGGCTACATCGTGGCGCTCCTCGTCGGCCTGTTCATCGGCAACTTTCTGCCGAGCCTGGCGACCTGGATGAAGGAGGCCGTGCGGCCCGAGCTCTACGTCAAGATCGCGATCGTGCTGCTCGGCGGCTTCCTCGGCGTCACGGCAGCGGAGAAGCTGAGCCTCGCGACCTCGCTCATGTTTCTCGGCCTGGCGGCCATCATCGTTGCCTACCTCATCTTCTGGTCGGTGGTGTACCTGGTGGCGCGCACCTGGTTCGGGTTCAGCCGCGAATGGGCGGCGCCGCTCGCTTCGGGCATCTCGATCTGCGGCGTATCAGCGGCGATCGCCACCGGTGCCGCCATCCGCGCCCGGCCGGTGGTCGCGGTGATGGTCTCCTCGCTGGTGGTGATCTTCGCGGTGGTAGAGCTGCTCATCCTCCCCTTCCTCGCCGACTCGTTCCTCGTGCATGAGCCGCTGGTCGCCGGAGCATGGATGGGACTCTCGGTGAAGACCGACGGCGCGGCGGTAGCGAGCGGCGCCATCACTGAGTCGCTGATCCTCGCGAGTAACGCCGCGCAGGGCATCAACTACGCGAAGGGCTGGATCCTCGGCACGACGGCCACGATCAAGGTGTTCATCGACATCTTCATCGGCATCTGGGCCTTCGTCCTCGCCTATGTCTGGACCACCCATATCGAGAAGCGCCAAGGCGACCGCGCACGCCTCGGCGAGATCTGGCAGCGCTTCCCCAAGTTCGTCATCGGCTACGTCATCACCTTTTTGCTGATCCTGGTCCTCGCCATCGGCGCCACCCCTGAGCTGCTCACCAAGATCAAGGGCGCGATGGGTGAAGCAAACACC
>DATMJC010000139.1:0-47920 GCA_035554435.1 Burkholderiales bacterium
GGCGAAAACGCGAGCCGGATGCCCGAGTCGAGATAGACCTTGATCGCCGCGTGCGCGCGGCTCGCGCCGAGCGCGCCGTCGTCGTCGAAGCCGTTGTGGTGCAAGAGCGTGGCTCCGGTGCGGATGTGATGGTACGCGGTCATCCCCGCGCACAGCTCCGGCGGCAGCAGGTGCATGTACGCCCAGTCGAAGAGCGCGTTCTCCAGAAAATCGTTCTTCACGCCTTTTTGGATCGGCGACATGCCGCGGCCATGGCTGTGGGCGTCGACCAGTCCGGGCATGAGGAGCTGCCTGCCGTTGCCAAGAATTTTTGCCCCAGGGAAACGGGACCGGGCCTCGCCAGATGTACCGATAAAGACGATGCGGTCACCCTCGATGGCGATCGCGCCGTCCCGGATCACCCCCTGCTCCTTCCTGCGCGGGTCCGAGAGGACGTACTTGCCCCGCATGATCAAGGTGTCGCTCATCTCTTCCACTCCGCAATCGCCCGGTTTCTTGCAGAATACAGGATATGCACCGGCTGTTGGCTGTCCTCCTCTTAACGGCTTGGGCTGCTCATGCGCAGCCGGTGATGCCGACTCAGTTACCCATTTTCGATGCGCATCTCCACTACAGCCACGACGCGTGGGAGCTCGTACCCGTGCCGCAGGCGATCGAAATCCTGCGCAAGGCGGGGCTAAAGCGCGCGCTCATCTCGAGCGCGGGCGACGACGGCCAGCAGCGCCTGCACCAGGCGGCGCCCGATCTCGTCATTCCCGAGCTGCGGCCGTACCGCACGCGCGCCGACGTCGGCACCTGGTTCCGCGACGAGAGCGTTATCCCTTATCTCGAAGACCGGCTGCGGAAATACAAGTACGCCGGCATCGGGGAGTTTCACTTGTACGGCGCGGACGCGGATCTTCCGGTGCCGCGAAGGATGGTCGAGCTTGCGCGCGAGCGCGGACTCTTCCTGCACGCGCACTCGGACGTCGACGCGGTCGAGCGGTTGTTCCGGCAGTGGCCGCAGGCGCGCATCCTCTGGGCGCACGCCGGCTTCGACCGCCCCGAGCGCGTCGCCGAGATGCTGAAGAAGCACAAGAACCTCTGGGCCGACCTCGCGTTCCGCACCGACCACGCCTCGAACGACAAGGTCGATCCCGCCTGGCGCGCGGTGTTCCTCCAGTTTCCCGACCGCTTCATGGTCGGCACCGACAGCTATACGCCCGAGCGCTGGCACTACATCCAGGGCCACGCCGACTGGTCGCGGCGCTGGCTTGCCGACCTGCCGCGCGACGTGGCCGAGCGCATCGCATGGAAAAACGGCGAACAGGTTTTTGCTTCCTTGCTGCAGCCGTACTGAGCTTCCCGGCTTGGCCCTGCACGGTTCCGGGCGACGCGACCCGGTTGGAGTCGTCGCGCTATTTTCTTGGATTCAAAGCTGAAGCCGTCGAGGTCGCCAGGCACTTCTCGGTCGACGTAACGACTTGTCCGAAGCCCGGGCAGCCGCAGCCTGAGGCGCTCAAAGTCGATGCGCAGATGCCAGAGCACCGCCACGGCATGAATTACGCGCCGGCGGTGAAGGCGCTCGGCCCCGGACACTGGCGCGCCGACGGCCTGATGTTCCACATGCCGGGGAAGTGGGAGCTCGCGTTCGAGGTGACGGCCGGCGGCGCCACCGATCGCCTCGTTGCCACCTATCAGGTGGGCGCAATCGATTTCTCGAAGGACGAGATCGCGAAGATCCTGCGCCACGGTCCGTGGCCGCCGCCGCTCGCGCCCGATCCCTCGAACCGCGTGTCGGGCAAGCCGGAAGCCGTGGCGCTCGGCGAGAAGCTCTTCTTCGAGCCCAGGCTCTCGGGCACCGGCTCGGTCCTGTGCGCGACCTGCCATGCGCCGTTTCGCCACTTCCAGGACGCGCGGGCGCGCGCCTTCGGCCTCGAGCTCGTCGATCGCAATACGCCCACGGTGGTCGACGCGCGCTTCCACCGCTGGTTCGGCTGGGACGGCGCGCGGGACAGCCTGTGGGCGCAGAGCATCCGCCCGCTCCTCGACCCGAGGGAAATGCGCGCCACGCCTTCTCACATCGCCGGAACGATCAGGGCCCTTTTCCCCAAGGACTACGTGCAGGCCTTCGGCCGGCCGGTGCCGCAGGACGACGAGGAGGTGCTGGTCGACGTCGGCAAGGCGCTGGCTGCGTTCCAGGAGACGCTGGTGAGCGGGCGCACGCCGTTCGATGATTTTCGAGACGCGCTCGAACGCGGTGAAACCAAGACCTCTTATTCGCTGGCCGCGCAACGCGGGCTCAGAATCTTCATCGGCAAGGGGAACTGCAGCGTTTGCCACTTCGGCCCGCAGTTCACCAACGGCGAGTTCGCCGACACCGGGGTGCCGTTCTTCGTCGCGCCGGGGAAGGTCGACCCGGGCCGGCAGGGCGGCATCGAGAAGCTGAAGCAGAACCCGTTCAACCTGCTCGGACGCTTCAACGACGACCGCTCGGGCTCATCCGCGGTGAAGACGAAGCACGTGGAGGTCCAGCATCGCAATTTCGGCGAGTTCCGCGTCCCGAGCCTGCGCGGCGTCGCCGGGACCGCGCCCTACATGCACAACGGCAGCCTCGCGACGCTCGCCGACGTGGTGAAGTTCTATTCGGAGCTGAACGAGGAGCGGCTGCACGCCGACGGCGAGAAAATACTCAAGCCTCTTCACCTAACCCCGCAGGAATCCGAGGATCTGCGCGCGTTCCTCGAGTCGCTGTCGGCGCCAGGCGACAGTACCAGCGCGGCTCCATAGACGGCTCCGTAACACGCGGTGCAGTAGGATGCGCGGACGAGGAGGGCACCATGCTAAAACAACGCCCCATCATCATTGGCGCGCTCGCTACGCTCGCACTGATCGCCTTGACAGGGACGGCGCAGAACTCGCAGCAACTGATCGAGCGCTATAGCGAGCTCGCGGGTTCGACCGACAATTCCAAATCGCTCGTGAACGGTCTGCGCGACGGCAGCGTCGTCAAGCTGACGAGCGGCAACACGGTCACTACCATCGATGCGCCGACGCACAAGATGGGCTTCGGCAACGTCGACAACGCGCTCGCGCTCACCCAGGCTTCGCTCGAGAAGCAGGGCATCACCAACGCCACGCCGGAGCAGCTGAAAACGGCGCTCCTCGACATCCTCAACATGCGCGCCGCCGGCGAGGGCTGGGGCGAGATCGCCCACTCGCTCGGATTCAACCTGGGCGAAATCAAGAGCGCGCAAAACCGCCCGGAGCGGACGGCGCGCGTGCAGCAGGCTCGGGCGGAGCGGCCCGATCGCGCCGAGAAGCCCGATCGTGTCGAGCGCATGGACCGGCCGATGCGGCCCGAAAGACCCGAGCGGCCCCAGAAATAGATGAAGACTGCAATCAACGCCAAGGAGGACTCTCGATGCTGAACGCTTCACGCGCCGCGGTGCTCGCGGCTTTTCTGTTCGCGCTGCCGCTGGCCGCACCCGCCCATGAAAGAGACGCCGGCCAGGCCGACGACCGGCTGGTCGACAAGTTCGCTCGCTTCGCCGGCTCGAGGTCCAACGCCGAGTCGCTGGTGAACGGCCTGCGCAACGACCAGCTGGTGAAGCTCACGTCGGCCCAGCAGGGCTCGGCGTCGTTTACGCCGAAGACCGACAGGATGGGCTTCGGCAACGTGAATATCGCGCTCACGCTCGCGAAGGCGACGCTCGCCGAGCAGGGGATCACGCGGCCGACGCCGCAGCAGATCGAGGCGGTGCTGAACGGCGGCACAATCACCAGCCGCGCCGGCAAAGAGGTGAAGCTGACCGGGATCCTCGCCCAGCGCGCGAGCGGCCTGGGCTGGGGCAAGATCGCCCAGGCGAACGGGTTCAAGCTGGGCGAGCTGATGCGCCATCACGGCGACTTCAGGCATCACCGCCACCACGCCGAGTTCAAGCACCACCGGCACCATCACGCCGAGTTCGCGAAGGTGCGGTTCGAGCGCCACGAGAGGATGGAGCGCGCCGAGCGGCCGGAGCGTCACGAGAGAATGGAGCGCGCCGAGCGTCCGGAGCGTCCCGAGCGCGGCCGCCGCGGCTAGGCCCGCGCGGCGCGCAGGAAGCGCTCGCGCGTCAGGAAGAGCAGCACGCCGGCAGCGAACGCGACCACGGCGTAGATCAGCCACGCGCCGCTCCAGCCGATCGACTCGCGCAGCAGTCCGGAAACGAAGAGCGCGCTTCCCATGCTGAAGGAGCTGACCAGGGTCCACGCGCCCTGGTAGGCGCCGCGGCGCCCGGCCGGCGCGAGGCGCGCGACGGCCGCCGGAACCGCCGAGCTGAACAGCAGCTCGCCGAAGCTGAAGACCACGGTTCCGGCGACGAGCGCCGCGGCGGCATGCGGCACGGCGCCGTAGCAGGCGAGCGCGGCCGCGACCGCGAGCGCCGCCCATCCGAGCCACCTGAACGGGCCGGCGCGCTCCATGCGAGTCGCCACCGGAACGGCAAGGAGCGCCACGATGATGCTGTTCAGGCCGAGGACCAGGCCGATGAAGCCTTCGCCGAGCCCGAGGTCGGCGCCGAAGAGCGGCGAGGCATAGACGACGCAGCCCATGCTGAAGGGAAAGACGTAGGCGATCGACGCAAAGGCGAGAAGCACCCGGTCGCGGAACACCGACGCGAGACCCTTGTAGAAGCCCTCGTCGCTCGCTGCACGCTCGAGCGGGAGCGGCCCGCGCAGACCGACGGCGTAGAGCAGGGGCACCAGCAGGTAGCTCCCGGCGCTCAGCGCCGCAAGGAGCCCATAGCCCTGCTCGGCGACGTATCCGGCGGGCGTCACGGCGAGCGTATAGCCGACGCTCATGACCGTGTAATTCACGGCCAGCACCGACTGGCGCCGGTCGACCGGCGCGAGGTCGAGGAGCAACGCGCTCCCGACGGGCATGTTCACGGCGCCGGCGACGCCCATCGCGACGCTCCAGGCGAAAAGCGCGAGCGGGTCGTGCACCAGCAGAAAGCAGGGCAGCACGGCCGCGGTGAGGAGCGAAGCGCCCAGGATGAGCGGCCTGCGTCCAGTGCGGTCGGAAAGCGCGCCGAAGAACGGCGCGAGCAGCCCGCGCAGCAGGTTCTCGCACAGGAACGCCGCGCCCACGGTGGCGAGCGCGATGCCCGCCTCGCGCACGAAGTAGATGCCGAGGAAGGTCACCAGGCTCATCCGGGCGGCGACCGCGATGAAGTTGGCCGCCAGGACGACGGTGATTTCTTTGCCTAGAAACCCCAGTAGTCGAGCCCTTCGGGCAGCGGCTCGCCGATGGTGAGCGAAGCGAGCTTGGCGTACTGGCCTTCCGAGTACAGCAGGGGCTTGCCCTTCTGGCCGAGGAGCATCTGCTCGACCAGGCCGAGAAAGACCGTGTGGCTGCCGTGCGTCATCTTCTTCACCACGCGGCAGTCGAACGACACCAGCGCCTCGACGAGCGCCGGCGACCCCGTGGCGAGCCTGGTCCAGTTGCCGTTCTTGAAGCGCGCCTCGCCGCTCTGCGCGCCGCTGAACGTGGTGGAGAGCTGCCAGTCCTCGGCGCGTAGCACGTTGACGCAGAAGGCGCGGGTTTTCGACACCGCGCCGTGCGTGGTGGCGAGCTTGTTGATGCATACGAGCACCGTGGGCGGCTCGGCGCTGGCCGAGCACACCGCGGTCGCGGTCATGCCGTAGCGGTGCCCGGCGTGAGCGCTGGTGATGATGTTGACCGCGCCGGCGAGCGAGCGCATGCCCGCCTTGAACTGCCCGGCGTCGAGCGGCTTTGCTTCCATGCGAACATTCTAAACATGGAAACACACAGCTTCCTTCCGCAGGCTCTCGTCTACCTCGCGGCCGGCGTCATCGCGGTGCCGGTCTTCAGGCGGCTCGGACTGGGCTCGGTGCTCGGCTATCTCGTCGCAGGCGTGGTCATCGGCCCCTGGGGACTCGCGCTCATCTCCGATCCGCAGACCGTGCTGCAGTTCTCCGAGTTCGGCGTGGTGCTGCTGCTCTTTCTCATCGGCCTCGAGCTCAACCCGCAGCGCGTCTGGTCGCTGCGCCGGGCGATATTCGGCCTCGGCGGCGTGCAGGTCGCAGCGACCATCGCCGCGGTCGCCGCCGGCGCGGCCGCGCTCGGACAGCCGCTCGTCGTCGGGGTGGTTGCCGGCATGGGAATCGCGATGTCGTCGACCGCGATCGGCCTCGCCACGCTCGGCGAGAAGAACCTGCTGCAGACGCCGGGCGGCCAGGCTTCGTTCGCGGTGCTTCTCTTCCAGGACCTCGCGGTGATCCCGCTGCTGCTCGTCCTCGGCGCGCTGGGAGGCGAATCCGACGGCTTCCATTTCATGGATCTCGCCAAGGGCATCGGAATGATCGTGCTGCTGATCGGGGCGGGACGCGTGCTGGTGCGGCCGGTGCTGCGTTTCGTCGCGGAGGCGCGCCTGCGCGAGGCGTTCGTCGGCTTCTCGCTGCTGGTGGTGCTCGGCACCTCGGCGCTCACGGAGTGGGCCGGGCTCTCCATGGCGCTCGGCGCGTTCCTCGCCGGCGTGATGCTCGCCGACAGCGAATACCGCCACGAGCTCGAGCTCGACATCGAGCCGTTCAAGGGATTGCTGCTCGGCCTGTTCTTCATCGCGATCGGCATGTCGATCGACCTGGGCCTCTTCCTGCGCGCACCCTGGCTGGTCCTCGGCATCGCTTTCGGAATCGTGCTCCTCAAGCTCGCGATCCTCTTTCCGATCGCCCGGCTCTTCGGCTACTGCAACCGCGCCGACGCGGGCACCTTCGCCGCGGCGCTGTCCCAGGCCGGCGAGTTCGCGTTCGTGCTCTTCGGCGCCGCGGGGACGCTCCTTCCGAAAGAGGCCGTGGCGGTGCTGAACGCGGCGGTGGCCGTGTCCATGCTCACCACGCCGTTCCTTTTCATGGCTCTGCAAAAGCTGAAATTCGAGTCTGGTGAAGAACGCGCGGCCGACCCGATCCGCGAATCGAACCCGGTGATCGTCGCGGGCTTCGGGCGCTTCGGCCAGGTGGTGGTGCGCGTGCTGCGCGGCCTGGGCATCGGCGCCACGGTCATCGACCACGACCCGGGGCAGATCGACACCGTGCGCCGCTTCGGCTGGAAGGCCTACTACGGCGACGCGACGCGGATGGACCTGATCGAGTCCGCCGGTGCGCGCAACGCGAAGCTGCTTCTCGTCGCGATTGACGATGCCGAGGGAGCGATGCGCCTGGTGAAGCGCGCGCGCCGGTACTTTCCCGACCTTCCGATCGTGGTGCGCGCGCACAGCCGCACCGACGCCTACGAATACGCCGAGATCGGCGTGACAGCGGTGCGAGAAGTGTTCGGCTCGGCGCTCGATGCCGCGGGCCGCGTCCTCGGCGCCCTGGGCTATTCCGAGCGGGAAACCCAGAGCATCCTGGGAAGGTTCGAGGAGTACGACGAGCGGCAGATCGTGCAGAACGCGCCGCACCGCCACGACATCAAGACGCTGATCGCGCTCTCCGAGCAGGGCCGGCGCGACATCTCCGAGCTGCTCGCGGCCGAGGCGCGCTCAGCGCCGCAGGTTCACGAGGACGATGCCCGCGGCGACGCAGAGCGCGGCGGCCACGAACGTGCCGCTGATCGGCTCTGAGAGGAATGCAGCTCCCGAGAGCACGCCGAACATCGGCGTGAGGAACGAGAGCACCGCGAGCGGCGCTGCGCGGTAGCGGGTGAGGAGCCAGAACCAGGCGAGGTAGCTCGCGAACGCGACGATCGCGCCCTGGTAGGCGAGGCTCGCGAGCACGAGCGGAGTCACTGCGCCGATGCCTTTCTCGCCTAGCAGCACCGAGGCGAGCGGCAGGGCGAGCGCCGAAACGCCCAGCTGGTAGAAGAGCGTCTTGGTCGCGGTGGCGCGGGAGAGCCGCGTGGCGCGGATCACCACCGTGGTCGCCGCCCAGAGCGCCGCCGCGGTCACGCCGCACAGGTCGCCTGGCCAGGTCGCGCCGCCGCTGCCGAAGCCCTCGGCGAACGCCGCCACGATGCCGGCAAAGGCGAGCAGCACGCCAGTCCACTGCCGCAGGCTCAGGCGCTCGCTCGGCACGAACCAGTGCAGGCCGAGCGCGGTGAGCGGCGGCGCGAGATAGATGAAGACCGACATGCGCGACGCGTTGGTGTGCGCCAGGCCCGCGTAAATGAACACGAATTCGCCGGCGAAGAGCAGGCCCGCGGCGAGCCCGGCGCGGCCCGTGCCGTCGGCGCCGAAGAGCGCCACGCCACGCAGGCGCGCCCAGCAGACGAGCAGCACGGTCGCGATGATCGAGCGCAGCGCCGCCTGCATCACCAGCGGCACGTCGGCGGCGATCCACTTGACCGCGACCTGCTGGAAGCCCCACAGCGCCGTGAGCAGCAGCATCACGCCGACCGCGATGGCGTCGACCGGCGCTCTCTCCTCGCTCATTGCAGTTGACTCATTGCACTTGACTCAGCGCCGCGATTTTGGCGTAACATCGAACGATGGCACGGCGGAAGAAAAGCTCGGTTTCGCGCGACGAAACCGGCGCGGAGCCCATTCTCAAGCGCCCGGACGGCTTCTACTGGCAGAGGAAGAGCGGCGAGCTGCGCGGCCCGTTCGTGACGCGCGCCGAGGCCGAGGCCGACCGCCTCGCCGGCGGCTCGACCGAGGAGGACTTCGGCGCCGGCGAATCGCTGCAGGAGGCCGAGTCCGAGATCGGCGTGTCCGAGTGGATCGATCCGGATACCGGCGGGCCCGCCGAGGACAACGTCCCTCGCCTCGAAGACCACTGAAGCAAATCGGGGTCTGACCCCGATTCTTTTCCGTTCGATTTTTTCCGTTATTTGTCGGCGACCTCGACCAGCAGGTCGTTGAGCGCGCCCGGATCGACCGGCTTGGTGAGGTGGTAGTCGAAGCCCGCTTCCATGGCGCGGCGCCGGTCGCCTTCCTGCCCCCAGCCGGTGAGAGCGATGAGCGTCACGCCCTCGCCGCGGCTTTCGCGGATGGAGCGCGCTACCTCGAAGCCGTTCGCGCCGGGCATGCCGATGTCGAGCACCGCCACCATGGGGTGGAAGTCGCCGTCCAGGCGGATCGCTGCGGTGCCGTCATAGGCGACCTCCACCTGGTAGCCGTAGAGCGAGAGAATGCGCTGCAGCGAGTCGGCGGCATCGCGGTTGTCGTCGGCGACCAGCACTTTCACGCCCGCGACGCTCGCCTGCGGCTTCGCCTGCGCCGCGGGCTTCGCTTCCCGGACAGGATCGGTGTATTTCGGCAGCGGCAGGCGCACGACGAATTCCGCGCCCTGCCCCGGGCCGCGGCTGCGTGCCTCGACGCTTCCGCCGTGGAGCGCCACGATCCCGTGCACCAGCGAGAGGCCGATGCCCAGGCCGCCGTGCGAGCGCTCGTTCGAGCGCGTGAGCTGCGAGAAAGGCTCGAACAGCCGCTCGGCGACCTCGGGCCGAAAGCCGATGCCGTTGTCCTGCACGGAAACCACGACCTCGTCGCGGTCCACTTCCGCCGTGAGCGCGATCTCGCCGTGGCGCTCGGTATAGCGTGCGGCGTTGTTGAGCAGGTTCGAAAACACCTGGGCGAGGCGCGCCGGATCGGCATCGACCGTGACGCGCTCGCTCGGCAGCAGCACCGACAAGCTGTGGCCCGCAGCGTTGATGTACGGCCGGCTCGTCTCGAGCGCCATGTCGATCGCGCGCTCGAGCGGCAGGCGCTCCTTGCGGATGAGGAGCTTGCCGCCTGCGATGCGCGCGATATCGAGCAGGTCGTCGATCAGGCGCGACATCTGGTCGACCTGGCGCTCGATCACTTCCCGGCTCCACGAGAGCTCGGGGTCGAGCGCGTCCTTCTTGCCGAGGATGGCGACGGCGTTGCGGATCGGCGCGAGCGGATTGCGCAGCTCGTGGGCGAGCGTGGCGAGAAACTCGTCCTTGCGCCGCTCGGCCTGGTGCAGCGTTTCCTCCATCAGCTTGCGGTCGTGGATGTCCGAGACCACCGCCACCAGCCCGTTCGGCGCGCCGCTCGGGTCGCGGGTAGGCTCCATCACCGAGTGGATCCAGCGCTCGCCGGCGGCAAAGCGCGCCGGGCGCTCGTATTCCACGCGCTCGCCGCGCAGCGTGCGCTCGACGAACGGGCGCAGGTCGTGCCAGTCGTTCTCGCCGATCACCTCGCCGACCGGCCGGCCGATGATCTCGTCGGGCGTTTTTCCGACCCACGACGCGAATACCCGGTTCACCCAGACGTAGTGGAGATCGGCGGACACGCGGACCACGCCCGCGGGCATCGTGTCGGTCACGAGCCGCAGCTCCTCGCGCTGCCGGCGCAGCTCCTCCGCGGCGCGTGCCTGCTCGGTCACATCCATGCTTACGGCACCGATGAGGAGCCTGCCGCCGGCGTCGCGCAGCGGAAACTTGGTGCTGTGGAACTGCCGCTCGCCGACCTTCAGGTCGAATTCGCCCGGCGCCTGCGCCTCGCGCATCCTCGCGTCGTGGGTGCGCACCTCACGCGCCGCTTCGAGCGGCAGCAGCTCGTCGTCGGTCTTTCCCTGCCAGTCGGGCACGCCGACGATGCCCTGCGCTGCCGCGTTCATGTATACGTAGCGCCCCGCGTCGTCCTTGATGAACACCGCCGCGGGCGCGTTCTCCATGAAGCGCCTGAATTTCTCCTCGCTAGCCTCGGCCCGCCGGCGCGCAGCATGCATCGCCACCCCCATGCCGACGATGAGCGCGAAAAGCACCGCATCGACGACCATCAGGTAGGACTGGGCGCTGGCGAGCCAAGGGTCGAGCGCGAAGCGCAACCCAGCGGCTGCCGCCACCACCACGAGCGCGATGATCCAGCGCACTCTCGCTCCGTCAAAAAAGGGGAGATCTTAGACCGCTGCGCCGGAAGACGCTGTCGTCGATTCCGCTACAAGGTCCTTGCGCAGGCTCGCGCCCTGGCGCAGGAGCTCGCGCTGCACCGTGCGAACCGGAACGTCGCGCGGCCTGCCGCCCGAGTGAGCGGCGAGCGCAGCGCAGATGCCTGCGGCCTGGCCGGTCGCCATGACGATCGGCATCACCCTGTAGGAAGAATGCGCCTCGTGGCTGCCGGAAATGCAACGCCCCGCCACGATCACGCGATCGGTGTTCTTCGGCAGCAGGCAGCGTAGCGGAATGTCGTAGGCCTCGCCCGGCGGCAGACGCTTGAGCAGCGTGCCGCTCCCCTTCGGGTTGTGGATGTCGACGGGGTAGGCGCCGCGCGCGATCGCATCGTCGAACTTGCGCGCGCCGAGGACGTCGTCTACGTCGAGACGGAATTCGCCCATCACGCGCCGCGTCTCGCGCACGCCAACCTGCACGCCGCTCTGCACCACGTAGGAAGCCTCGAAGCCCGGGACATACCGGCGCAGAAAAGCCTCGATCTGGCGCATCTGGCGCCGGCTGCACCACTCGGCGTAGCTCAGGTCCCAGACGTCGGTGCCGAGGACCCGCGTCACGCGGGTGCTGTTCACGCTGACCTCGTTGTCGTGCGGCGTGGCGAAGAAGAGCATGTCCTCGCGCGGCAGGTCGAGCTTGCCTTCCTCGGTGGCGCGGCGCACGAGCGCCCACAGGCCGTGCACGCCACGCCATTCCTTCGGGTTGTCGCGCACGTAGGCGTCGAACGCGGCGCGGCGGAACTCGGTCACGCGGAACATCAGCGTCATCGGCTGGGCGAGTCCGTCGGCGCGGCCGATTTCGCAGGGCGCGCCGGCCTGGACCGCGACGTCGCCGTCGCCGGTGCAGTCGACGATGACCTTGGCGCGGATCGCGAGCGGGCCCGACTTGGTCTCGAAGATCACGCCCTGGTTCCCGGGAAGGACGCCGCTTGCGAACGCGTGGAACAGAAAGCTCACGCCCGCCTCGTCGAGGAGCTCGAGCGCGATCAGCTTGAACCACTCCGGATCGAACGGCACGGTATAGCCGGTAGCGAGCGAGGGTGGGATCGCGCCGCCCGCATTCACCAGCCGCTCGAGCAGGCGGCGCAGCACGCCGGCCACCACTGGCTCGCCCGGGCCGTGGTCGGTCGGCAGCAGCGAGGTCACGCCCGAGGCGTTTTCCTTTCGGTCCGCCGTGGGAAGCTGGGTATGGAACGACATGAGCGGCATGACGAGCGCCGCGGTGGCGTTGCCGCCGAGAAAGCCGTAGCGCTCGGCGAGGATCACACGTGCGCCCGCGTCGGCAGCGGCGACGGCCGCGCCGAGCCCGGCCGGCCCGCCGCCGACCACCAGCACGTCGGTCTCTCCAGCCAGCAGCGCCTGCCGCGGCGGCAGCTGCAGCCGGACCGCGTCGTCAGGCCGCTTTAACGCTGGCAATAGAGAGCTTCTCCTTGGTGACGAGCTCGAGCAGGATGCGATGCGTCTCCTGCGCGCGCTTCTGCAGCGGCGCCACCGCCTTGGCGAGATTGAGCTTCATCTGCCTGCGCCGGTCCCAGGCATCGTCGAGGTGGGCGATCAGCCGGCCGGGGTTGACGAGCTTGTAGGGCGGGGTGGGCACCTTCAGGTCCTCGAGCAGGCCGGTCACCTTGCCCGCGTAAGGCAGCGCGACGAAGGGCACGCCGCGCAGCGCCGCGAAGATCAGGAAGTGCAGCCGCATGCCGAGCACGAAGCTGAACTTGCTCATGAGCGAAAGGAGCTGGCCGGAGGTGTATTCGCCTTTCAGCACGGTGGCGCGTTGCGCGCGCAGCATGAGCGCGATCACCGCGTGGCTGTGCTGCGAGTCGAGGACCGAGCGCTCCATCGGCACGAACACGATGTCCGCGTCGTAGCGGTCGACCATGAAGTCGGCGGCGTTCGCGAGCAGCGCGTGGTACTCCTTCGGATCGATATCGGGCGCGGCGACCCCGGGCTCGCGCACCGACATGCCGATCAGGCGCCGGCGGCCCTCGAGGCCTTCGCTTCTCAGCACGCCGCGCGGCAGCGGCTCGGGCTTGAGCAGCAGCGCCGGGTCGGCGGTGACGATGATCTCGCGGTGCACGCCCGCCTCCTCGAGCACCTGCTGCGCGGCGCGCTCGCGCACCGTGACCACGTCGACCTGCTCGAGCACCTCGCGCACCAGCGTCTGCGCGCCGGCGTGGGCGAGAGGACCGGCGCCGACCGCGTAGAGCATCACCGGCACGCCCTTCTCCTTCGCGATCTGCGCCTCGCGCAGGTAAATGCGCGCCTCGGCGTCGAAAAGAATGCCGCCGCCGCCGACGATGAGAAGGTCGAGCCGCTCGAGCTCCGGCGCGACCTCGACGCGCGACATCTTGCGCACCGGCACCGCGCGCTCCACGCCGTGGCGGCGCTTCGTGTCCTCGGGGTCGCGCGAGAACACCGTGATCTCCACCGGCAGGTCGCGGCGCAGCTGCGTGACGATCGAGTGCAGGATTGCCTCGTCGCCGAGGTTGAGCCCGCCGTACGAGCCGGAAATGCCGATGCGATACAGGTCCTTCGCCATGCGGTGGCGATAAGCAAAAAGGAAGCCCGCTCGCGAGCGGCGCCTCCGTGCCGACCGGACCCCTGGGGGGAGCCCGGGCACGACCATTGCTGCCACGCAAAAAGGCGGGAAGGAAATCCAGGCAATGGACGGTCGTAACGTATATACGGAGACACTGGCATGCGCCGCCGCCACCATCGGCGGCGCAGCGCGGCTGGCGGAATTTCTCAGGGTTCCGAAGGGGCGCCTTGCGCGCTGGCTCGCCGGCGAGGAGCCGCCGCCTCAGGACGTGTTTCTCGACGCGCTCGACGTGATCGCCGACGGGCCTTATGCGAGCCCGGAGCGTCGCCGGCCCCGGGTCGCCGTCCTGCACCAGAACAAGCGTTAGCGCTTCCGTGAAAGAATCGGGGTCAGACCCCGATTCCCCACGTGGAAACAACGCCATGAATTTCTTGTGCCTGCTCTTGTTGCTGCCAGGCCTCGCCCTCGCGCAGTCGTGGCCGGCGCATCCGATCGCCTTGGTCATGGGATTTCCAGCCGGCTCGGGCGTCGACGTAGTGGCCCGCATGGTCCAGGAGCCGATGGAAAAATCGCTCGGCACGAAGCTGGTGATGGACTATCGGACCGGCGCGGGCGGCAACCTCGCTTCGGAAACGGTGTTCCGGGCGCGGCCCGACGGCTACACGCTGCTTCTCGGCACCGCGGCGACGCATGGTGTCAATGCGGCGCTTTACAGCAAGCTGCCGTTCGACGTCGAAGCCGACTTCACCCCGATCGCGCCGCTCGTCGACGTTTCGAACGTCCTGACGGTGAACCCGCAGGTGCTCGACGTGAAGACGGTGCGCGAGTTCATCGACCACGTCAAGGCGAACCCACGCAAGTACAACTACGCTTCGACCGGCAACGGCACCGGCACGCACCTCGCCTTCGCCGAGCTCGCCTCGCGCGCGGGGCTCGACATGGTGCACGTGCCCTACAAGGGTGGCCCGGAGGCCCTCGCCTCTGTGGTCTCGGGACAGACCTGCTGCATCATGAACCAGGTGCAGACCGTGCAGGCGCAATGGAAGGCCGGGCGCGTGCGCCTCCTCGGCGTCACCACGGCGAAGCGCGTGGCCTCCGTCCCGGACATCCCGACGATCGCCGAGACCGGCGTGCCGGGCTACGAAAGCTACATCTGGTTCGGTCTGTTCGGTCCGCGCGGACTCGAGGCGCAGATCGTGAGCCGCGTGAATGGCGCGGTGAAAGCCGCCCTGGAGACGCCGGCAGTGCGCCAGCGCCTGAGCGAGCTCGGCAACACTCCGCGCTACGAGACCCCGGAGCAGTTCCGCGCCACCGTGAAGGCCGACCGCGCCAGGTGGGCCGCGGTGGTGAAAGCGGTCGGCGCGACGATCGATTGAAGCCGCGCGTCCTCGTCGCCGGGGCTACCGGCGCGGTCGGCAAGCCGCTGGTCCTCCTCCTGGTTGCCAGGGGCTACGACGTGTGGGGCACGACTCGTTCCCCCGACAAGGCGGCGAGCATCGAGCGGGCGGGCGCCCGGGTGATCGTGGTCGATGTCTTCGATGCGCCAGCTCTCCAACGCGCGGTGGCATCGGCGAACCCCAAGGCGATCATCCATCAGCTCACCGACCTCCCGCCTGGGCTCGATCCGGCCCGGATGGCGGAAGCGGTGCCGCGCAATGCGCGCATTCGGAGCGAAGGAACGGCCAACCTGGTGGCCGCGGCGCTGGCAGCAGGAACGTCCAGGTTCGTTTCGCAAAGCATCGCGTGGCGCCCGCAGGGCATCAGCGCCGACGGCGTAGCGGCGCTCGAGCGGCTGACCCTCGGGTCGCCACCGCTGGAAGGAATCGTGCTGCGCTACGGTCACCTCTACGGGCCTGGAACCGGCCGGGAAGCCGCCAGCGGCGAGATGCCGCTGCATGTCGATGCGGCCGCGTCGGCAGCGCTGCTCGCCCTCGAGAAAGGCCGCGCCGGCATCTACGAAATCGCCGAGCCAACCCCCCAGGTCGCGACCGACAAGGCGCTCCGCGAGCTCGGCTGGAATCCCTACTTCCGCCTGTCGAGCGGAACGAAATAGCGCGTCGGCTCGAGCTCGTCCTCGTTGTGGACCTGCAGCGCTGCCCAGTGACGGTCCGCGTCCTCGACGAAGAGATCGCGGGCGATGCCCTCGGCAAGGCGGTGCGCACCGAGCTCCAGCCCGGGAATGTCGCCCGCGAGCGCGCCGTGGCTCATCGTCGAGCCCCAGTTGAAGACGTGAATGCGGCCCAACCCCGGCCGCGATCCCCGCAGCTCGAACGCCGGCCCGAGATAGGGAAAGCGCGCTTCCTCCGGAAATCGCTGCGCTTCCTCCGGCGACACATGCAGGCGCCAGGTCTCGATGGCGTCGCGCACAGGGGCGATCTCCGGGCGGTCCATGAGGTTCACGTCGAATCCCGTCGCCACGACCACAGCGTCGAACCGGTACGAGGCCTTGTTGGTCTTGACCTCGATCCCGGCGGCGCCGGCGGCGAGGTCGAGCCAGCTCTCCAAAAAGCGGATCGAGAAACCGCGATGGCGCTCGCAGCGCAGCACGCTCTCGTAGGGCGGCGGCACCTGCTCGCCGAAGATATAGGTATAGAAGCGCCAGCGGCGCGCGTCGTCGACCCAGGCGTAGCCATGCTGGAATCCGGCGAAGGCGGTCCACTTGGATTTGTTCACCTGCGGCAGCACCGGACGGCGCGCGAACATCACGACTTCCGCCGCGCCGGCCTCGAGCGCCTCGGCTGCGTTGTCGAATGCGGAGGCGCCAGCGCCGAGCACGCCGATGCGCCGGCCCGTCAGCGCGCCGAAGTCGATGTCGTCGGCCGAATGGAGCACGTCGGCACCGCGCCTGGCGGGATCGAAGCTTGCGAACTTCGGCCAGCGTAGCGCGCCGCTGCCTTCGCGGCCTAGGGCGAGCACCGCTTTTCTCGCGTAGAGCTCTTGTCCACCCTTCAGCCGCGCACACACTGCCCCAGGCGTGACTTCCAGTGAAGTCAGTTCAATCCCGTTCTCGATTGGCAGGCCGACGGTGTCGCGCACCCACAGAAGGTACTCGGCCCAATCGAGGCGCGGGATCTTGTGCAGCGCCTGCCAATGCGCGCGGCCGTACTTCGCCTCGTGCCACGCGCGGTAGGTCAGCAGGCCGCAGCCGAGATCCGGCCCGGTGAGGTGCTTGGGCGAGCGTAGCGTGTCCATGCGCGCGAACGTGGCCCAAGGCCCTTCTCGTCCATGGGGAGCGCGGTCGATGCAGCGCAGGTGGCGCACGCCCTCGCGCATCAGCGCGAAGGTCGCGGTCTGGCCGCACATGCCGCCGCCCACGACGAGCACGTCGAGCAGCTGCCGGCCGTCCGGACCCTCGGTCGGCGGCACCCAGTTCTGTGGCGGGAAATTGAGACGCGAAAGCTCTTCGCGCGCCGCCGCGGCGAGCGAATCCAAAGCCTGATTTTTCGCGTCCGAATCCACTAGAGTCGCGATTATCCATGAGCGAACTCTCCTGCTACTACAGCCTGTCCTCTCCGTGGGCCTACTTCGGCGGGCCGCGTCTGCAGGACATCGTGCGCCGCCGCCGCGTGAAGCTGGTCCTCAAGCCGTTCGACTTCCAGGACGTGGTGCCGCGCACCGGCGGTATCCCGATCCGCACCCGCCCCGAGCCGCGCCGCAGCTACCACGCGCTCGAGCTCGAGCGCTGGCGCAAGCACCTCGGCATGCCGCTAGTGCTCGAGCCGAAGCACTATCCCAAGGACGGCAAACCGCTCGGCTGGAATAAACCCGCCGGCTGGATGGTGATCGCCGCGCAGGAGCGCGGGCTCGACGCAGCGTCGTTGTCGCACGCGCTGCTCCGTGCGCTCTGGGCGGAGGAGCGCGACACGTCGGATCCGAAGGTGCGCGCCGCGGTCGCGGACGAGAACGGGCTTCCGGGTGAGGAGCTGGTGCGCGAAGAGACGAGCGCGCGGGTGCAGGCGCTGTACGTGACCTACAGCGGGGAAGCCGAGCGGCTCGGCGTCTTCGGAGCACCCACCTATGTGCTCGCGGGCGAGCGATTCTGGGGACAGGACCGCCTGGAGTTTCTGGACCGTTCCCTTGCAGAATTGTCAGTTTGAACCATAGGGTCTCGCCGCAGTCGAAGCTCCTCGCATGGACGTGCTGCTCGTAGAAGACGACGCCTCCCTTGCCGACGGCATTGCGCGCATCCTGCTGGGGGCCGGCCACGCAGTGGAAGCCCGCTCGAGCGGCAGCGACGCGCTGGAAGCGACCCGTTGCCGGCGTTTCGATCTCATGCTGCTCGACATCGGCCTTCCCGGAATCGACGGCTACGAAGTGCTGCGCCGGCTGCGCAGCGCGCAGGACGCAACCCCGGTCCTGGTGGTTAGCGCGCGCGACCATACCAACGAGCGGGTTCACGGATTGGATCTCGGCGCGGACGATTACCTCGCCAAACCTTTTGCGATGGACGAGCTGGGCGCACGGGTGCGGGCGCTCCTGCGCCGCGCCCAGATGCGCTCGTCGCCTCGCATCAAGCACGGCCCGCTCAGCATGGACAAGGCGGCGCGGCGCGCCTACCTCGCGGGTGAGCAGCTCGACCTCACGGCGCGGGAATGGGCGGTGCTCGAGGTGTTGCTGCAAAAAGTGGAGAAGATCGTATCCAAGGACGCCATCGTCCATTGGGTAGCCGGCTGGGACGACGAGCTTTCACCCAATGCGGTGGAGGTCTACGTATCGCGGCTGCGAGCGAAGCTCGAACCCGCGGGTATCCGCATCCGCACTGTGCGCGGCTTCGGGTACATGCTGGAGGAATTCAGGGCTTAGGCGGGCGCGGCCGCGCTTGCCGGCTGCACCGGCGCTTCGCGGATCGGCAGGTTCACGATCGCGGCGAACGTGGCGAGCGCGATGTCCGCGTACCACATCCACTGGTAGCTGCCCAGGCGCGTGATCGCGATCCCGCCGAGCCAGGCGCCGAAAAAGGCGCCGACCTGATGCGAAAGGAGCGTCAGTCCGAAGAGCGTGGCGAGGTAGCGGATGCCGAAGAGCTTGCCGACGATCGAGGCGGTCGGCGGCACGGTGGAGAGCCACGTGAGGCCGAGCCCGAACGCGAAGAAATAGAAGGTCGCCGGGGTCTTCGGGGCCGCCAGATAAAGCAGGATCAGCACGGCGCGCGAGCCGTACATCAGGGCGAGCGCGAGCTTGCTGCGGTATCGCGATACCGCGGCGCCGGCGAGGAGGCTGCCGGCGATGTTCGCGAGGCCGATGATCGCGAGCGACCAACTCGCGACCGTCGGCGGCAGTCCGCAGAGATCCACCTCGCCCGGAAGGTGCGTCACCAGGAATGCTATGTGGAAGCCGCAAGTGAAGAATCCGGCGTGGAGCAGGAGGTAGCTGCGATCGCGCAGCGCACCGCGCACCGCGCTCCAGGCGCCTTCGCCGCCCTTGTGCGGCGCCGGTCCGCCTTGCGCCACCGCTCCGACGAGCGGCAGCGCGGCGAGCATCGCCACAGCGAGCGCCCACATGGCGCCGGCCCACCCGAGCCCCTGGATCAGCTTCTGCACGACCGGCGCGAAAACGAACTGGCCGAACGATCCACCGGCGTTGATCACGCCCGAGGCCGTGCCGCGCGCCTGGGGCGGCAGGCGCTGCGCGGCCGCGCCGAGGAGCACCGAGAAACTCGCCGACCCTGCGCCCATGGCGGTCAGGAACCCGAGCGCGAAGACGAAGCCGATTCCGGAGCTCATGAACGGCGTGAGCGCCGTGCCGAATGCGAGCAGGACGAGGCCGACCGCAAGAACTGGCCGCGGGCCATGCCGGTCGGCGAGCGCACCGGCGAGAGGCTGCACCGCGCCCCAGACGAACTGGGCGATCGCCAGCGCGAAGCTGATCGTGACGACGCCCAGACCGGTCGAGCTGTTGATCGGGGAAACGAAAAGGCCGAGCGTGTTGCGCGCCCCCATCGTCACCATGAGGACGGCGGCCGCCGCCAACGTGACGACCACCGCAGGTCTGCTCCAGCCGGTCATTTGACCGGATTAGACCCGGCCCGGCCGCCGACGGCTACAGCTGTAACTAGACGGCGCGCTGGTAGCCGCCGCTCTTGCCGTTGAAGCGCTCGGGCTTCGCCCAGGTAAGCTTCTGCGTCTCGATGCAGTTGATGCGTACCCGGCGGTTCGCCATGTCGTGGCGGATCACCTCGACGGTGCGCCGCACGCGGGTATCGACTTCCTTCCACTTCGAGCCGACCGGGGGATAGGGGGATTTCATCTGCTGGATGTTCATATGCTGGATATTAAAGGCAGATTCTTACCGGTGCTCGCGCGATTTCGCAAGGGCGGGAACCCCCGGTCTAGAACAGACGCAAGCCCCCTCGGGGGGCACGCGCGTTGCAATGGGTTCTGCCCAAGCGCGCCATATTTGCGCGCCATCGCGCCTGCGCGCCGCCACAGTCGGACGCGACACTGTCGGCTCCAACCACCACCAACAGGAGTCGCCCCATGTCCACCCGGCTTTTTGTCTTTGCCGCCATTGCCACGCTGTCGAGCGCGCCGGCGCACGCCGCCCAGGAGGCGGCTGGCTATCTCGTCGCCGCGAGCGACGGCGCGCCCGTCACTACCGCGTCCGGCGCCTGCGTGCGCACGAGCGAATGGAACCCCGCCGCGAGCTATCGCGGCTGCAACCCGCTCCCCACCGCGAAGCTCGTCCCGGCTTCGGTCGAGCCGGCACGCCTCGACGCGCCGTTGCGGGCCGAGCCCATCCGGATATCGATGAACACGCTGTTCGACTTCGACAGCGCAGTGCTGCGGGCCGATGCCGGCCCCGCGCTCGACGCGCTCGCCAAGCAGTTGACGCAGGCGAGCTACCAGAAGGTCGACATCGTCGGCCACGCCGACCGCATGGGCTCGGGGAAATACAACCAGAAGCTCTCAGAGCAACGCGCCGAGGCGGTGCGCGATCATCTTCTCGCCCTCGGCCTGGACGGCACCAAGCTGACCGCCTTCGGGGTCGGCGCCACCGAGCCGCTGACGGGCAAGGAGTGCCGTGGCCTGCGAGGCAAGCCGCTCGTCTACTGCCTGCAGCGCGACCGCTATACCGAGATCACGGTCCTCGGCACTCAGACCTCGGCGATGCGCTAGCCGGGGCGCGGACTGGACGCCCCGGCGTCTCGGGGCGTCTGCCGTCCGGTTTTTCTTTTCTTTACCCATGGCTGACGCGTTCGTCATCGCCAAGCAAGGAGCGAGTCATCTGCGAGGAGTAGCGTCACCGCTCAATGCGGAGCTCTCTCGTCCTTCAGCTCCTCGTATTGCGCAAGGCGCTCAGCGTGTGCGGAACCGAGGAAGCGCTCGGACAACGGTTGCACGTGACCCGAGGCGAGCTGCGAGGCTGGCTCACCGGCGACGAGACGGTTCCGCTCGCCACGTTCAATCGCGCGATGCAACTCGTGAACCGCGCGTACCGGGAAGAAACCGCGAAACGACACTGGTACGCGCACTGAGGCAACCGAGGGCCGGCCTAGTCCGCCTTGATCCCGCCGACTTGGTGAGCGGCCACCCCTTTTCGATCTCCGCCTTTGGTGCGCGCCGAGCGCCTCCGGCGAACATCGGCGACGCCTCTCCGCGTCTAAGTAGGCCGACTACCAATTTTCTTTCTCACTTCCCTGAGAATCGCCTCCAGCCGGTCCAGCACCTCCGGCGTGGCCTCGATTTCGTGCTGCCACAGCTGGCCGGCGCCTTGCCATTTGAACGCTAAGTAGTGACCTTGGTCGCGATGCTTGCGAAGCGCAACCAAGACCTTTAAGCCGGCAGCGCTACGCGAAAGCTCCCCATACTCGGCGAGAGTCACTCCGCTTGTGTGTTCTTGCAGCCAACTCAGAAATCCCATACGCGTGGCTCCCGCGCGGCGCCGTTTACATGCCCATCAACTATGAGCTATGGTATCTAAATCATCAAGTGTCATCACTCTAAATTAAGGTCCAATTCATGATTACCGCCCGACAGCTGCGAGCCGCCCGGGCGCTGCTGGAGATTGATCAGCGCACGCTCGCCAAAGCGTCCCGCCTGTCGCTGCCGACCATCCAGCGCATGGAGGCAAGCGACGGCGTGATCCGCGGCAACGTCGAGTCGCTAATGAAGCTCATCGCGGCCCTGAACCGCCTCGGCATCGAGCTGATCAACGAAGACGCGGTGAGCGAAAGGGGCGGCCGCGGCATCCGGCTGAAAAAAAGGGGCTGAGTGGTTCTCAAAGGGCTGTTGTGGGGTGTTGCGGCGCTGCTCGCGACCGGCGTGCTGGCGCTCGCCGCAGCGAGGCGGCCGGCTAGAGGCATTCTGGTCTACGGGCTGTCGCTGGCGGTTGCCTTGGCTATGCTCGTCGCCGCGACGGCATCCCTCCTCGCCCCGGCGTCGCTCGGCGCAACGTCGACACTGCCGCTCGGCCTGCCGTGGCTGGGCGCACATTTCCGGCTCGACGCGCTGAGTGCGTTCTTCCTGGTGGTGATCAACCTCGGAGCCGCCGCGGCGAGCCTATTCGGCCTTGGCTATGGCCGCCACGAGGAAACGCCGGAGCGCGTGCTGCCCTTCTATCCCGCGTTCCTCGCCGGCATGAACCTGGTGCTGCTCGCCGCGGACGCATTCACGTTTCTCTTCTCATGGGAGTTCATGTCGCTCTCCTCCTGGGCGCTGGTGATGGCGCATCACCGCCGGCCTGGCAACGCCGCGGCGGGCTATTTGTACCTGCTGATGGCGAGCTTCGGCACGCTCGCCCTGCTCCTCGCCTTCGGCCTGCTCGCCGGTCCTTCGGGCGGATACGAGTTCCAGGCGATCCGTCAGGCGGCGCCCGCGCCGACTATCGCGGCGGTGGTGCTGGTGCTGGTGCTGGTCGGCGCGGGCTCCAAGGCGGGGCTCGTGCCGTTGCATGTGTGGCTGCCCCTTGCCCACCCCGCGGCGCCAAGCCATGTATCCGCGCTGATGAGCGGCGTCATGACCAAGGTCGCCGTCTACGGTTTCGCGCGCATCGTGCTCGACCTGCTCGGTCCACCGCTCTGGTGGTGGGGCGCCCTGGTGGTTCTGCTGGGCGGGATGACGGCCGTGCTCGGTGTCCTGCATGCCCTGATGGAGCACGATCTCAAGCGGCTGCTGGCCTACCACACGGTGGAGAACATCGGCATCATCTTCATCGGGCTGGGGCTCGCGCTGGCCTTCGAAGCGAATGCCATGCCGGCCGCCGCCGCGCTCGGCCTCACCGCCGCGCTGTTCCACGTCTTCAACCACAGCGTGTTCAAGAGCCTGCTGTTCTACGGCGCCGGCGCGGTGCTGACGGCCACCGGCGAGCGGAACATGGAGCAACTCGGCGGCCTGATCCATCGCATGCCGCACACGGCTTTTGCCTTCCTGATCGGCTCGGCGGCGATCTCCGCCCTGCCGCCGTTCAACGGCTTCGTCTCGGAGTGGCTCACCTTCCAGGCGATTCTCCTCAGCCCCGCGCTGCCCCAATGGCTCCTCAAGTTCCTGGTGCCGGCGGTCGGCGCAATGCTCGCGCTTTCGGCCGCGCTCGCCGCGGCATGCTTCGTCAAGGCGTTCGGCATCACGTTTCTTGGACGCCCGCGAATAGCAGCGGCATGCAATGCCGAGGAAGTCGATGCGCCTTCGCTCGTGGCGATGTATGCGCTCGTGGCGCTCTGCCTGATTGCGGGGATCCTGCCGGCCTATTTCATCGACGCCCTCGCGCCCGTGACCCACGCGCTGGTTGGCGCCAGCTTGCCGTCGCGGGAGGGCCTGGAGTGGCTCACCATCGTTCCCGTCGCGGAAAGCCGCAGCTCCTACAATGGGCTGCTGCTGCTCGCGTTCATCGCCGCGTCGGCCGGGCTGGCCGGCGAGGTCATTCATCGCTGGGCGTCGAACCGCACGCGCAAGTCCGACGCCTGGGATTGCGGGTTTCCCGATCGGAGCCCGGTCACGCAATACACCGCGGGCAGCTTTTCGCAGCCGATCCGCAGGGTCTTCGGCACAGTCGTGTTCCGCGCCCGCGAGACAGTCGACCTGCCGCCGCCGGGCGAAACCCGGGCGGCCCGGCTGCACGTCGAGCTGCGCGATCTGCTGTGGGAGACCCTGTACTTGCCCGCGGCGGCCATCGTCGGCTTCGCCGCCGAGAAGCTGAACCGGGTGCAGTTCATGACGATCCGCGGCTATCTCACGCTGGTGTTCTCGGCGCTCGTCGTACTGCTGGCAATCCTCGCCATATGGCAGTGATCCTGGATCTCCTCGTCCAGCTCTGCCAGATGCTGATCGTGCTCGCGCTCGCGCCCCTGCTGACCGGGTACGTGCGCAAGGTCAAGGCGCACCTCCTGCGCCGGCAGGGTCCGCCGGTGCTGCAGCCCTATCGCGACCTGCTGCGGCTGGTGCGCAAGGAAGCGGTGGTCGCGGTGTCGGCCTCCTGGGTGTTCCGCGTCGCGCCCTACCTCGTCTTCGGCACGACCTGGGTGGCCGCCGCGCTCGTTCCCACCTTCGCCACCGGCCTGATCTTCAGCTACGCGGCGGACATGATCGCCATCGTCGCCCTGCTCGGCAGCGCGCGCTTCATGCTCGCCCTCGCCGGCCTCGATGTCGGAACGAGCTTCGGCGGCATCGGTTCGAGCCGCGAGATGATGATCGCCTCGCTCGCCGAGCCGGCGATGCTGATGGCGGTGTTCACCCTGTCGCTGCTCGCGGGCTCCACGCAGCTCTCGTCCATCGCCGCCTCCCTCCAAAGCCCCGAGATCGGGCTGCGGATTTCGCTCGCCCTGGCGCTGGTTGCGCTGGTGATGGTGGCGATCGCGGAAAACGCCCGCATTCCGATCGACAATCCGGCGACGCACCTCGAGCTCACCATGGTGCACGAGGCGATGATCCTCGAGTACTCGGGACGCCATCTGGCGCTGATCGAGGCCGCGTCCAACCTGAAGCTGCTGCTCTACGTCTCGATCATCGCCTGCGTATTCTTTCCCTGGGGCATCGCGGTTTCCGGCCAGGGTTTCGGCGCCTACCTCCTCGGCGCCAGCATCTACCTGGTGAAGCTTGCGGGCGGCGGGTTCCTGCTGGCGGTGTTCGAGACCGTGATCGCGAAAATGCGCGTGTTCCGCGTCCCGGATTTCCTGGGCGCGGCGCTAATGCTCGGCTTCCTGGCCGCGCTCCTCCTGTTCGTGACCCAGGTCAGGTGATGGACCAGATCGCCCTGGATGTCGCCCATCTCTTCGCCGGCGGGCTGGTGCTCGTCAGCTTCATGCTGCTCTACCAGGACCGCATGTCCGGCCTGGTGAACACCTTCGCTCTCCACGCCATGGTGGTTTCGCTTTCGGTCGCCTGGCAGGCGTACATCCAGGAAGCGCCGCACCTGTACATCACCGCCTCGATCGCGCTGCTGGTCAAGGCCATCGTCATCCCGATGGCGCTGCATCGCATCATCGTGGGCCTCGGCATCCATCGCACGATCGAGCCGGTGGTCGGCATCGGCCAGACGATGCTCGCGGGCATCGGCCTGGTGGCGCTGGCGATCATGGTGATGCTGCCGATCACCGCCGAGGCCGGAACGCTCGCCCGCGAGGACCTGGCCTTCGCCCTGTCGGTGGTCCTGCTCGGCCTGCTGATGATGATCTCGCGGCGCAATGCCGTGAGCCAGGTGATCGGCTTCATGTCGATCGAGAACGGCCTGATCCTCGCGGCGACCGGCGCCAAGGGCATGCCGCTGGTCGTGGAGATCAGCGTTGCGTTCTCCATCCTGGTGGCGCTGATCGTGATCGGCGTGTTCCTGTTCCGCATTCGCGAGCGCTTCGAGACGGTGGACATCCACGAGCTGCACGAGCACCGCGGGGAGCAGCCGTGAGCGGGCACGGCTCGTACTTCGTCGCTGCGGTGCTCATCATTCCGGCCGTCAGCGCGGCCTTGCTCGCGCTGCTGCCCGATGACCGGACCACCGCGCGCCTCAACGTGCTCGCCACCTTCGCGACCTTCGCCTGCGCGGCGACGCTCTTCGTCGAGCGCCCGGCGAGCGGGCGCTACTTGATCGTCGACGACCTCAACGTCGTCTTCATCGTTCTGAGCACCTTCGTCGGATTCACGACCAGCGTGTTCAGCGGCAGCTACATCGCGCACGAGCTGGAGACCGGCCGGCTGACGCCGACCTACCTGCGCTTCTACCACGCCATGTATCAGACGCTCATGTTCGGGATGAACCTCGCGCTGCTCTCGAACAACGTCGGACTGATGTGGGTCGCGATCGAGCTCGCGACCCTCACCACGGTCCTCATGGTCGGCATCTACCGCACGCCGGCCGCGCTGGAAGCGGCGTGGAAATACTTTCTGCTCGGCAGCGTCGGCATCGCGCTCGCGCTGTTCGGCACGATCCTGGTCTATCTCGCCGCGCACGCGACGCTCGGCGAGGGACTGGATGCCATGGCGTGGAGCGCCCTCGTGGAGAACGCGGCGGCATTCGATCCGGCGCTCCTCAACCTGTCCTTCGTCTTTCTACTCCTTGGCTACGGCACGAAGGTCGGCCTCGTGCCGTTGCACGCCTGGCTGCCCGACGCGCACGCCGAGGGCCCGACGCCGATTTCGGCCGTGTTGTCCGGGCTGCTGCTCAATGTCGCGCTGTTTGCCGTGCTGCGCTTCAAGACCATCATGTCAGCCAACCCGGCAGCGCTCGCCCCCGGGCCCTTGATGGTATCGCTCGGCCTGCTGTCGGTCGTTTTCGCCTCGTTAATGCTGTACCGACGGCAGGACATCAAGCGCATGTTCGCCTACTCGTCCATCGAGCACATGGGAATCATTACCTTCGCCTTCGGCATGGGAGGACCGCTCGCCAACTTCGCGGGCCTCCTGCACATGGCGCTGCACAGCCTGACCAAGTCGGCGATCTTCTTCTGCGTCGGCCACATCGCGCAGGTGAAGCGCACGCAGCGCATGGCCGAGATTCGCGGACTCACCGTCTCGCACCCGGCGCTCGGCTGGAGCCTCGGCCTGGGCGTGGTGGCGATCGCCGGCCTGCCGCCGATGGGTCTGTTCATGACCGAGTTCCTGATCGTCACAACGACGTTCTCGCGAGCGCCGGTGCTGGCGATCATCCTCGGCCTCGCGCTGCTGGTCGCACTCGGTGCACTGCTCCTGCGCCTGAACGGCCTCGCGTTCGGCGATCCCGACGGGCGCAGCGAGCCGTCGAAGGCATCGTTCCTACCCGTCGGTCTGCATCTCGCGCTCGTGCTCGCGGCCGGAGTCTGGCTGCCGCCGGCGCTCGTCTCGTGGTTCCAATACGTGGCGAGCCTCCTGAACTGATGAACTGGCCCTCCGTCCCGGTCGACGCACGCGCCTGGAGCGCCATGGCGGACAGGCTGCAGTCCGGCGAGGTCTCTCTGCTGGGCCTGTGGGGTGAGCCCGGGCTCGCGCACATGGCGATCCTCGAGGCCGGCAGGCCGAGCCTCTTGCATCTGCGTTGCAGCGACAACCGCTTTCCCTCGGTCGGCCGGGTGCATCCGCCGGCGATCCGCCTCGAGCGGGCGATGCGCGATCTCTACGGGCTCGAGGCCGAGGGCGCTCCCGATACGCGGCCGTGGCTGCGCCACGACGCGCCGTACGCGTTCCTGCCCGCCGAGGGCGAAGGCCTGCATCAGATTCCTGTGGGACCGGTACACGCCGGGATCATCGAGCCCGGCCACTTCCGCTTCACGGCGAACGGCGAGACCGTGGTGCGCCTCGAGCAACGGCTCGGCTACGTGCACAAGGGCATCGCGTCGCTGATGGCGGGGGCGCCGCTCGAGCGGGCCGCAACGCTCGCGGCCCGAGTCTCGGGCGACAGCACGGTCGCGCATGCGCTGGCATTTGCGCGCGCGGTGGAGGACGCGCTCGGCATCGAGGTGCCGCCGCGCGCGGCCTGGCTGCGCGCGCTCGCCGGCGAGCTCGAGCGGCTGGCAAATCATTTCGGCGACATCGGCGCGGTATGCAACGACGCGGCGTTCAGCATCATGCACGCGAGCTGCGGCTGGCTGCGCGAGCAGGTGCTGCGCGCCGCCAACGAATGCTTCGGCCATCGCCTGATGATGGACAGCGTCATGCCCGGGGGCATGCGCCGGGATCTGGCCGCCGGGGGCGCGAAGCAGGTCGCGGCGCTGGTCGCGCTGGCGCGCGAGCGCTTCCCGGAACTCGAGCAGCTCTACGACAACACCGCTTCGCTCAAGGACCGTACCGTCAGCACCGGCATCGTCTCGCCGGGGCTCGCCCGGCTATTCGCCGCCGGCGGCTTCGTCGGGCGCGCTTCGGGCCGTGACTTCGACGCGCGGCGAAACCCCGGGTACGCGCCCTACGGTGACCTGGAGTTCGACGTACCGGTCGTACAGGCCGGAGACGTCAATGCGCGTGTCTGGATCCGCATCCGCGAAGTCGAAGAAAGCCTCGGCCTCATCGAGCAAATCCTCGCGCGCCTGCCGACTGGGCCGGTGCAAGTCGCGCTTCGGCCGGCGTCTGGGGAAGGCGCGGCACTGGTCGAAGGGTTCCGCGGCGACATCTTCGGCTGGGTGCGCGTCGCAGCCGATGGCCGAGTCGAGCGCGCCTGGCTTCGCGACCCGTCCTGGTTCCAGTGGCCGCTGCTCGAGGCGGCGATCGAGGGCAACATTGTCGCCGACTTTCCGCTCTGCAATAAGTCCTTCAATTGCTCGTACGCGGGTCATGACCTCTAGGATCCTGCTGCGCAATCTCTTCCGCGGACGGCTGACCGAGCGCGCACCTGCCGCCGACCCGGGGGCACTTGCCGAGCTCGCCGCGCGTGTCGACGCGGCGTCGCGCGCGCGCCTTGGACGCAGCCTCGCGATCCGCGAGGTCGACGCCGGCTCCTGCAATGGCTGTGAGCTCGAGATCCACGCGCTGCAGAACATCGTCTACGACCTCGAACGCTTCGGCCTGCGTTTCGTCGCCTCGCCGCGCCACGCCGACGTGCTGCTCGTCACCGGCCCGGTCACCGCAAACATGCGCGAAGCGCTGGAGCGCACCTGGCGCGCCACGCCGGACCCGAAGTGGGTCGTCGCCGTCGGCGACTGCGGACGCGATGGCGGCTGCTTCGCCGGCAGCCCGGCGTGTGTCGGCGGCGTCTCGCAGGTGGTGCCGGTCGATCTCCACATCCCGGGCTGCCCGCCGACGCCCGTCGCTTTGCTGAAGGGCTTGATCGCCCTGATTGAAACCGTCGCTAAGTAAGGCTTGCGGAACGTTCACTATGGGTCGAAAGGGCCCCGATCAATTTTCAGGGAAGGCCTGCTCAGGGGTAGTCGGACCAAGGCTCACGAGCACCTAAAGGAACTCGCAAGGGGGCGCGACACTATTCATAGCTGTCGCGAATCCCGATAGCTATTGCTTTTGCGGCCTAAGTGTCGCCCTCCGGAACCGCGTGCTGCCTATTTAGCTGCTGAAGCTCGTGCTCAGCGACGATATCGGCCAAACGTAGTGCCAAAGTCGACCTAATCGCGAGGCTTCTTAAGCTCTTGCAGCAAGTCAGCTACCGCTTGATAAATGTGCGGCGGCGCGTCCTCATCGCCGTTCATCCAGGCGCGCAATTGCTCGCGGGTCGCACCGAGCGCCCCCTCCGCGCGGCCTAAAAGAACCTGAACTGCCACCCGAAGGTGTCGGCTTCGTCGGGCCGCTTGCAGTACATGGCTGACAGCTTCTTTGGCTGTTTCTTACTGTTGCGCGTTTTTGGCACTACGTTGGTACTAGAAACTGCCGCCACCTTCATTTCCCCTATGAAAGTAGTGGCGGAGAGAGAGGGATTCGAACCCTCGATACGGGTTTAAGCCCGTATAACGCCTTAGCAGGGCGCCCCCTTCGGCCACTCGGGCATCTCTCCGGAGGAACGCGAATTATCGCCGATTCGGTGCCGAGTCGGCGTGCCGTTGCCACACTACCCGGATTGTGTGCAGCTTGCCATCGAGGCTCATTGGTCCGCTCAGCACGAGGCAAGCGCCTAGAAGGAAACAATCGCCTTGACCGTCCAGCGGTCGGTCGCGGACGTCAGCCCGTAGCCGACGCCGAGATTCAGCCCGAGCCTACGCTCGAGGTCGAGCACGGCGAAGATCGTGTGCGACTGCTCGGCGCGGGGTAGCGGGTCCGAAAGCCGGCCGAAGTCGGCGTAGTACTCGATGCCGAGCGCCGTTCGCTCACCGACGTCGCGCGCCACCTTGAGCGCGGGATGGAACATGAACACGCCGCGATCCTCTCCCGCGAGGTCGGCGCCCATCGTGGGATTGAATGCCAGCAGCCACTTGCCGCCGCGCCAGCCGAAGATCGGACGGATCTCCAGCGTGCGCTGGGCCTCCACGAAGCGCTGGTCCACGAAGGCGAGCTCGAGGTTGACGCCCGCGAAGTAGCCCGTGCCGCCCTCCGCGGGGCGCAGCGGCAGCCATTTGAGGCGGAATTTCGGTCCGGCGAAGTAGACCGTGCCCTCGGCGTTGCGCACGAACGGCAGGTAAAGGCCCCAATCCCACTTCGGGGCGAGGCCCCAGGAGATTTCGGGCGTGATGCGAAGGCCGTGGTGCGTCGTGACTTCGCCGGGATATCCGGGCGTCGTGTTGCCGCTCGGCGTGGTGTTGATATGCAGCTCGACTCCGCGCTGGCCGGGCGCCTCGAGGTCGTCGGTATAGACCTGGATCTCGTCGGGCAGCGCAGCCCGCGCGCAACCCGCGGCGGCGAGCGCCGCGCACGCGGCGAGGCGGGCGCTATGCCTGGTCCAGCTCAAACGCCTTGTGCAGGACGCGCACGGCGAGCTCGGTGTACTTCTCCTCGATCACCACGGTGATCTTGATCTCGGAGGTGGAGATCATCTGGATGTTGATGCCTTCCTCGGCCAGCGTGCGGAACATCCGCGCCGCGATGCCAGCGTGCGAGCGCATGCCCATGCCGACGATGGACACCTTGGCGATGCGCTCGTCGCCCGAGACCGCGCGGCACTTGATGTGCGGCTTCACCTGGTCCTGCAGGATCTTCACCGCCTTCGGATAGTCGCTGCGATGCACGGTGAAGGTCATGTCGGTCATGCCGTCGTGGCCGACGTTCTGCACGATCACGTCGACGTCGATGTTGGCGTCGGCGATCGGGCCCAGGATCGCATAGGCGACGCCGGGCCGGTCGGGCACGTCGTGCACCGTGATCTTGGCCTCGTCGCGGTTGAACGCCACCCCGGAGATGACTGCCTTCTCCATCGCCATATGCGGATCTTCCTCGAATGTGATGAGCGTGCCCGCCGCGGCTTCGTCCGCGACCGGCAGCGCCGGGTCGGTGAGGCTCGAGAGCACGCGCGTCGGAACCTTGTACTTGCCGGCGAACTCGACCGAGCGGATCTGCAGCACCTTGGAGCCCGCACCCGCCATCTCGAGCATCTCCTCGAAGGTGACGCTCGCGAGGCGCCGCGCCTCGGGCACCAGGCGGGGGTCGGTGGTGTAGACGCCGTCGACGTCGGTGTAGATCTGGCACTCGTCGGCCTTCAGCGCGGCAGCGAGCGCCACCGCCGAGGTGTCCGAGCCGCCCCGGCCGAGCGTGGTGATGCTGCCGCGCTCGTCGACGCCCTGAAAGCCCGCGACCACCGCCACCACGCCGGCGGCGAGATCCTGCCGGATCGCGTCCTCGTCGATGGAGATGATGCGCGCCCGGGTGAACGCCGAGTCGGTGAGCACCTTGACCTGCCAGCCGGTGTAGCTCCTCGCGCGCACGCCGAGCTGCATCAGCGCCATGCAGAGCAGCCCGATCGTCACCTGCTCGCCGGTGGTGGCGACGACGTCGAGCTCGCGCGGGTCCGGCTGCGCCTGCAGCTCCCGGGCGAGCGCGATCAGCCGGTTCGTTTCGCCGGCCATCGCCGAGGGCACGACGACGAGGTCGTGCCCGGCGGCCTTCCACTTCGCCACGCGGCGCGCGACGTTGCGGATCCGCTCGACCGAGCCGACCGAGGTGCCGCCGAATTTCTGGACTATCAGCGCCACAGCAACGGGACGTTGAGCATGAAGGGGACGAAATTCTACAGCGCCTTCAGCCCGATGTCGGCGTGCCGCAAGCAGGCTGTCAGTCGGCGCTGAAAAAACTTGAGCGACACCTTTTGGAACCGGCTCGGTCAAACCGGTGCCCACTCGAAGGAGCCGGTTCATGAAGAGAATATTGGTTGCAACAGTCCTGGGAGCGCTCGCGCTTTCAGCGCAGGCACGCCAAAGCTCTGCCGACGACCATTGGTTCGGCGTCGGCCTGGCCTGGTACGAGCATCCGTGCGGTCTGCAGGCGTTCGACAAGTACGGGCACGACGACAGTCCCGCGGTGCGGCGCGCCTACGAGCTTACCAAGCGCCATCCGGAGCAATGCTCGGTGCTGTTTCCCTAGAGTTAGCCTTATGATTGACGTATGGCTAAGCTGCGGCACATCGCGCTCACGGTTCCCGATCCCGAGAAGGCGGCGAAGTTCTACATGGAGGCCTTCGGGCTGAGGCGCGTCGGCGAGACCGACTGGGCCGGCGCAAGCGGGGTGTATCTCAGCGACGGCGTGATGAACCTCGCTCTGCTTCGCTACAAGAACGACGAGATGGCCGGGCATCGCGGCCGCGGCTTCGTCGGCGTGCACCACTTCGGCTTCGTCGTCGAGGACGTCGACGCTGCGCGCAGCAGAGTCGAGGCGGCGGGGGCGAAGCACTGGATGGGCGAGCCGCGCGAAGGCGGCGGCTTCTACGAGGTGAAGTACCACGACCCCGACGGGATCGTGTTCGACCTCACCGAGAGCGGCTGGGCCGGGACGGAGAAGAATAAATAGGGACTGTCCCTATTTATTCTTCAGGATTCTTCCCTGCCGACCGCGGCGACTGCCCGGCCGTGCGCGACCACCACCTCGGGGCTGCGCTGCATCGCGTCTGCGTATTTGCGCTGGAAGCCATGACCGCCAGCGCTCGGCCGCAGGAGCTTGCGGATCTGGTCGACGCAGTCTTCGACCCCCGTATTTTCTTCGAGCGCTTCCTCCAGCCGAACGATGAGCGAGGTGAGAGGAGTGAGCCAGGCCAGCTCGGGCGCGCCGATCAGCGCCTCGAGGAAGGCGCGATCAGTCATGCGGCCGCGGGTGCGCTCGTACTCGCGCCGCTCCGAGTCGACGAGCGCGCGGTGCAGGTCAAGGAGTTCGCGTCGCATCCGCACAAGATGCGGCCGCCAACCCGCCAAATCAAGGCCCGCGGAGCCGCCCCGTCAGACGATTTCGTTCGAGCGCAGCAGCAGGTCGGGCGGGATCACCAGGTCGAGCGAGCGCAGCGTCTTGCGGTTGATGACCAGCTCGAACTTGGGCGGCGCCTCCATCGCGAGCTCGCCGGGCTTGGCGCCTTTCACGAGCTTGTCGACGAAGGTGGCGGCGCGGAAGAAGAGCTGCCCGGCGTCGACCCCGTACGAAACGAGGCCGCCGGCGTCGACGTACTGGCGCGCGGTGTAGATCGCCGGCAGGCGATGGCGCGCGGCGAGCTCGACGACCGGCTCGCGCTGCGGCGCGCCGAGCGTTCCTAGCTGCACGATTACCGCGTCGCCTTCGCGTTTGCGCACCGTGTCGAAGGCGGCTTCGATCTGCGAGCGCTTGCGCACGTCGACCAGCACCGAGTCGAGCTTGAACCCGCGCGCCGCTTCTTCGAGCATCTTCCAGGCGTGCGCGATGGCCGGATTGCCCATGTTCATGAGGCCCGCGACGCGGCGCGTCTTCGGCGCGAGCCCGCGCAGCACGTCGACCCGGCGCGTCTCGAGATCCTTGATCAGGAACGCGATGCCGGTCACGTTGCCGCCGGGGCGCTCGAACGAGGCGACGAGGCCGGTGTCCACCGGATCGTTCACCCCGAGCGCGACGATCGGGATGTCGCGGATGACGTCCCGGGCACCGAGCGCAGCCTGGGTCCCGCGCGCGATGAGGACATCCACGCCTGCGCGCTCGAGCTCCTCGGCCAGGCTGCCGTAGCGGCCGGCTCTACCGTCGGAGGCGCGGTATTCGATCGCGAGGTTGCGGCCTTCGCTGTAGCCGGCCCCGCGCAGGCCCTTGCGCAGCTGCTCGATATTGGCGGCATTGATCGCCGGCGGCAGCGGATCTAGAACACCGACTCGCACGGTCCGCTCCGCCTTGCGCTCCTGCGCCCAGGCGGGTTGCGACAGCAGGGCCAGGCTCCCGGCTATGAACGAGCGCCGCGCGATCATCGGACGGCAGTGTAAACCTTTGCAACGGCCAGCGTGACGCAGTTCCTACGCCGGACCCCTGGCCGGGCACTACAGTCGGCGTCAAGGACTGCAAGGGGGAATGATGCGGAAAGAGTCGAAGCCGAAGCTGCGCACCCCGAAACCACCCAAGCGCGACCTGGCCGGCCCCGCCTACAGGCGATTCGATCGGAGGCGCTTCGATCGGATGGTCATGCGGCCCGACGACAGTCTCTTCGTCGCCGGCGTCGTCGTGAGCGGCGCCGTGTTCGCCTGGCTCGTCGCCGCTCTCTAGCTCAGAACGACCACTCCACGCCGACACGCAACAGCTTCTTCGGCATCGGCGTCGTCGGCGTGGCGAACGCCGGCAGCCTCGTCGAGTCGGCATCGTCGGTGACCGTCACCGCCAGCGCGGCGGCGGGCTGCTTTCGCTCAGGCTCGGCGAGTGGTGAGGGCTTGGCGGCGGGCTGAGGGCGCAGCGGCGGCACCTGCGGCTGCGAGGTCGCGGCCGGGCCCGGCCCGGCGGGCTCGGCGGATTGCGCCGGCGCGCAGGCGGCGAGGCAGACCGCCATCACGAACAAAGCCCTCATTCGCAGCATGCTGCTGCGGCGCGCTCGATTCGCGCATGCCAAAAGTCATGCTTTTCATCGTTTTTTGCGGCCGCGGGGTCGGCACCCGGGATAACCGAGCCCGCCCCGAGAACAATTTCACGGGGCGGCACGGGCGGTAGCCGGTCATGACGCGCATGGAGCGCATGCCGTTGCGGCGCAGGGTGCGCGAGCGCGACGACGGCGGCACGACCAGGCGTCCCCAGCCGCTACCCCCGGGCAGTGCGGCAAGGCAGGTCGTGGAGCGAACATGACGATGCGCTTCGTGCGCCGCCGGCTGCGCGGGGCGCGGCGGAACCGTGGCATGCACGTGCCTGCCGCGCCTTCGAGGACGACTCACCAGCCGGGCGAGGAACGCCATGGCGAAAACGATCGCCAGGGTCCCGAGCAGAACGCGGCCGATGACGCGCATGCACCGAAGCATATCGGGACGCAGCGCATTGGTCCTCCGTGCTGACGTTCTTTTGCGCGGGGAGGCTAGAACCCTCCGACCAGCCGTGCAATGGCTTCGTTCATGGCCGTAGCATCGGCCCGGCCCTGGCCGGCGATGTCGAGCGCCGAGCCGTGGCCGACGGAGGAGAAGAGGACGGGCGTGCCGAGCGCAAGCGCGGCGATGCGCCGCGGCGCGAGGGCCTTGGCGGCGACGTGGCCCTGGTCGTGCAGCATCACGACATACGCGTCGTATCCCGCGCGCTGGACGAGCGTATCGGCGCCGACAGGACCGTCGGCGACGATGCCTTCGCGCCTCGCCTGCTGCAGCGCCGGATCGATGACCTCGATTTCCTCGCGCCCGAACGCGCCGGATTCGCCGGCATGCGGGTTGAGGCCGCTCACTGCGATTTTCGGCTGCGCGACACCGAGCTTCACGAGCGCGTCGTGCACGGCACGCACCGTCTTCGCCACTCGCGGAACCGTGATCATGGCGAGCGCCGATCGTACGCTCGCGTGCAACGTGACATGCGCGATGCGAGTCTCCCGCCCGCCATGGCGGAAGCAGAGCATGAGGATGCCGTCCTCGGGCGCGAGCCCGCACACGCGGGCGACGAACGAAGGATAGCCGTCGAAGTCGATGCCGGCGGCATGAATCGCCGCTTCGGTGTGCGGCGCGCCGACCACGGCGGCGAAGCGCCCTTCGAGCGCGGCCCGGATCGCCTTCTCCGCCGCGGCGAGCGCGGCCCGGCCGTGGCTCGGCGCGACAGTGCCGAGCTCGGGCAGCGTCTGCTTCACCGGCAGCAGCTCGATGCCTTCGAGCGACAGGCCGCAGGCGCGCGCGTGCAGCTCCAGCACCGCGCGATCGCCGACCAGCACCGGGCGGCAGAGCTCGAGCACGGCGGGGTCGCGCGCCGCCTTGAGCGAGATCTCCGGGCCGATGCCGGCCGGGTCGCCGGTAGCGATCGCGAGCGCCGGCTTCATGCTAGTCGATCTTCACGTTCGCGCTGCGGATGACGGCCGCCCAGCGTTCCGTTTCCTGCCGGATGTACGCCGCCGTCTGCTCCGGCGTGAATCCCATCGGTTCCGCGGAGAGAGCGGCAAGCCTCGCTCGAACTTCGGGGTCCCGCAGCGCTTCGGCTACGCCGGCCGAGACTTTCTGGGCAATCGAGGCCGACAAACCGGGCGGACCGACGATTCCGAACCAGGCCACGGCTTCGAAGCCGGGCAGTGACTCTGCGAGCGCGGGCACGTCTGGCAGCGAGGGAACGCGCTTCGCGCTCGCTACCGCCAGCGCCTTGATCCGTCCCGCCTTGACGTGAGACAGCGAAACACCGAGGTTGTCGCACATCATGTCCACCTCGCCCGCCACGAGCGCGGCGAGTGCCGGTGCCGTGCCTTTGTACGGCACGTGAGCAATGCGCAGCCCGCCCGCCATGCTCTTGAAGAGCTCCGCGGTCAGGTGCGAAGTAGTGCCGTTGCCCTGCGAGGAATAGTTCAGCTTGCCGGGGTTTGCCTTGGCATACGCGATCAATTCGGCCACGGAAGATGCCGGCACTCCGGGGTTCACCAGCAACACGTTCGGGATCGCGGCGATAACGCTGATCGCCACGAATTTCGTCGAGTCGAAGGCGAGCTTGGGATACAGCAACCGGTTGATCACGAGCGGCGGCGGCGGCGCCGAGAGCAGCGTGTAGCCGTCCGGATCGGCCTGGAACACGGCGGTCGCGCCAATGTTGCCCGCCGCTCCGGGGCGATTGTCCACGATCACCGGCTGGCCGAATTTCCCGGCCAGCTTCTCCCCCACGATGCGTGGCAGGAGGTCCGCGCTGCCGCCGGGCGGGAACGGCACGATGATCTTCACCGGCTTGACGGGCCAGTCCTGCGCCGCGGTCATGGCCGGTGCCGAGAAAGCGATGATCAGCGCGAGCAATCGCAGCACGTCTTCCCCTCCGGTTGCCGCCTGTTGCGCAGCGGGCTAATGTAGCATCCAGGTAAGGGAGAGTCTCGCCATGCGGCTGGGTTGCTCGGGGGCCGCCGTACTGGGTGCCGTCTTGCTTTCGACGCTGGCGCCGATGAGGGCGCACGCGCAGGACGCTACTCACGTGCTCAATTACACGCCGCCCCAGAACGTGTTCCGGCAGGCGATCGACCCTGCGGAAGACTATTCCTTCAACAACGCCAACGCTTCGGTGCAGGTGTATCAGTTCCGCCCGTTCCAGGGAAACATCCAGCAGGCGTTCCAGGCGACGCTGCTGCGCGAATGGATCGCCGTGATGCACCAGGAGGAGAACGTCGCGAACAAGCCGGCCTTCCAGAAGATCGACATCCCCGGCGCCGACCTCGCCCTCGCGGCCAGCTTCGCCGAGAGCAGGGTCGGCCTCGCGCGACCGCATATGCGCATCCTGATCATCGCGGGCAAGGACGCCGCGCTGGTCGATGCGTCGGCCGGCACCGTGCAGAGCTGGCAGCAGGTCGTGCCCGCGCTGAATCAGATGGCGAGCACGATGCGGGTCGAGGCGCTAAGAGCTCCCGCGGCGCTGACCTCTGCCGCGGGTAACGCGGTCGCCGGTCTGTACATGGGCATGAAGCCGAAGTACACCGCGGCCATGCAGAACGTGGTGGGCTACTCGTCCTACCAGAACGCGCTGCACTTCTACCTCTTCTCGGCCGACGGACGCGTGTACCGTGCGTACGACCGCCTCGAGGTGCCCCGCGGCGCAATCTCGCGCTTCGACTTCGACGCCGCGGAGCGCCGCGATCCGATGAACTCCGGCCGCTACACCGTCGACAACGGCAAGCTCATCGTCAAGATGCACGGCAGCCCGCAAGAGACGATTGCGACGGATGCCCCGAGAGGCGGCAAGGTGACCATCAATACGGTCACGTACGAGCGGCAATAGAGCGCTCGCCCTGCAATGGACTCAGATGTCCTGGTAGGTGCTGTAGAAGGAATAGAAGTCGTTGTCGTACACGAAGTTGGTGAAGGTCATGGTGATCGAGATCTCGAGCCCGCGCACGTGGTGCCACCAGCCCACGGGCAGAAACAGCAGCTCGCCCGGCCCGATCTCCGCGTCGGTGATGGTCGCGTTGCGAAATAGCGGGAAGCGCTCGTAGTCGATGCAATCGAGGTCGACCTGCGTGTAGCAGTGGCGGCTGTTGTAGAGGTGGGCGAGCTCGTAGGGAGCGATCAGCCGCACGCGCTTGCGCCCGCGCACCTGCGCCATGAAGTTGTTGGTGAGGTCGTGGTGCAGCGGCGTGATCGTTCCCTTCGGGCCGAACCAGAAGAAGCCGCGGCTGGCGGGATCGTCGCGCAGATACTCCGGAAAGGGCACGATGTCGTCCCAGAGCTCCTTCAAGGCCTCCTTGTTGGTACCGGAGTTGTTCGCGGTGATGTAGAAGTCGTTGGTCTCGCCGCTCGACTCGACCAGCTCCACGTATTCGCCGAAGGTCATCTCGCGGCGCAGGCGCTCGGAGTTCTGCTCGTATTTCGGGTCGCCGCTGCGGTTTGCCTGCACGGAGACGACGCGCTCGCCGAAACGCATCCTGAGCTCCGGGGAAGTCCACCGCGTGAGCGCGGGCCAGTCGTCCATCGCGCCCGTCATCACCACCGGGCGATTCAGCGCGTAGTACTCGTCGAGGAACTGCTGGCGCGAAAGCCTCGGCACGCGCGGCACCTGGCCGTGCCAGCTCGCCTGCCGCGCGGCGCGGCGATAGCACTCGAGCACCCAGTCGCGCTTCGCGAGCTTCGCCTCGAGCGTCTCGCCGCCGGGGGCGCGAACCGCGCCCCGCTGGCGAGCCGCGCGCACGTACGGATGATTCGCCGCCGCTCGCACTTCCGCGATGGCCGCGTTGCGCTCCACCCCCGCGTTCAGCATGGCCTGCACCATCGAGTCCTCGCAGTGCCCGAGCAGGACGTTCTCGGCGCACCAGCGGCGCCACTCGTCGTCCATCGCCACGGGCGCGCGCCGTATCGGGTTGCCTGGATCGCCGCTGCTCGACTGCGTCATGTCGACGCCCCCATGGACTGGCGGAGAGTGAGGGATTCGAACCCTCGAGCCCTTCCGGGCTAGCGGTTTTCAAGACCGCCGCATTCGACCACTCTGCCAACTCTCCGATCGTTGATATTCTAGCTTTCCGACGTTTCCCAGGCCGAGCCGGCCGACTCTGCGGATCGTGGAGAGCGAGTTGCCCTCAGGAGCTCAGATCATGTCGATGCCGAAGATACTTGCCGTGGTGCCGCTGCTCCTCATCGCCGCGGCGTGCGAGGCGACGTACTACAAGCTCACGGACCCGGCTACGGGAAGGGAGTACTACGCGGTGGACTATACGAACAAGGGCACCCTGATCGAATTCAAGGACGCCAGGACCGGCGCGAAGACGACCGTGCAGAACGCCCAGGTGCTGGAGATCAACGAGCAGACGTTCAACGACGGCGTAGCCGCGCCGGCGCGATGACTTCTGCCTGCTAGCAGGACGTCATGCCGTTCGGACAGATGCGAACGGAATTCGTCGAAGGGGTCGGCCCCATGGTGGAGGGCAAAGTGGTCGAAGGGACGGTGGTCGAAGGCACCGTCGTCGACGGCACCGCTGTGGTCGACGGGAATATCGTGCTCGACGGCGAGATGCTCGGCGCCGAACCGGCGATGCTGCTGCCGGAGCTCGCGCTATCGCCGAGGCCAGGCGCGGGACCGACGGTGCTGCCGAGCTGGCTCGGCGGGGTCCCGGTGATGCTGGGGGCGGGCGTCACGCCGAACGGCGTCGTGGTCACTGCGCCAGGCGTTGTGGTCACCGCGCCAGGCGTTGTGGCAGCCGCACCGGGCGCAGCAGCGCCTGCCCCTGGCGCACCGACCTGGGCACCCGCTGGCAAGGCCGCAAGCAGCGAAAGGAATACGAACGGCGCGCGGAGTCGAAGCAGCATGAGGGAAATCTCCTTGTAACGAGGCTGAGTAGGGGTAACCACGCAAGGTTCGTTCCGACAAGACGAGGAAAGAAGGGGGCCAACCCCTTGAAAACCCACGGTCCCGTCCGCAGATTGCTTCATGCGTACGATAAGTCGTTGAAACTCCGGTCAGGTTTGGTAGTCTTAAGCGCAGGAGGATCCAGCCAACATGGAACTAAAGCCCATTCGAACCGATAATCAGGATTTCCGCGGCAACTACGCGGGCACGCAGGACTACGCGCTGCCGGCCGATTCGGCGCAGCGGGTTCTGCGCAACACCTATCTGCTTCTCGCGCTGACCATGGTGCCGACGGTGGTCGGCGCCGCCATCGGCATCCAGCTCGCGCCGGTCATGATGGCGAGCCCCATCCTCACGGTGGTGTTGATGCTCGGGTCGGTGATCGGGTTGCAGTTCGGCATCGCCCACTATCGGAACAGCGGCATCGGCGTCGCGCTGCTGCTCCTGATGACCGGCCTGATGGGGGTGTTCCTCGGACCGCTGCTCAACGTGGCGCTTTCCATGCGCAACGGCATGCAGCTCGTTGGCTACGCCGCGGTCGGCACGGGCGCCATCTTCCTGGCGATGGGCACGATCGCCGCGACCACCAAGCGCGACTTCAGCTTCATGGGCAAGTTCCTGTTCGTGGGCATGATCGCGCTGCTCGTGGCGATGCTCGCCAACATGTTCCTGCAGATCCCGGCGCTCGCCCTCACGATCTCCACCCTCGTCATCGTGGTGTTCTCGCTCTTCCTGCTCTACGACCTGAACCGCATCGTGCGCGGCGGCGAGACCAACTACGTGATGGCCACGACCGGCGTCTACATCAGCCTGCTCAACATCTTCTCGAGCCTGCTGCACTTGCTGCTCGCCTTGACCGGCGATCGCGACTAGCCCTGGCCGGCACGGCAGGAACACGAAGGGCGCCTTAGGGCGCCCTTCTTCATTTCAGGCTCGTAGTTCGAAGCGGCCGGGAATATGTCGGCCGCAGCTCCGGTAATCCGAGGCGAGGGGAATCAACCTACTCGCTAAAGGATTGCATCATGAAACGCACTTTGATCGCCGTCGCTGTTGCCTTGCTTGCTTCGCCCGCGCTCGCTCTCGAGGCCGGACCGCCGTTCGAGCAGAACGAGCTCGACCGCACGCTGCCCAACATCCAGTTCGCGCCGGTGGAGCCGTACGTCGCCGACGCGCGCGCCCCCTACGAGCAGCTCGTCATTGATCGTGCGCTGCCCAACGTGCCCGAGCGCGCCACGCAGTTCGCCCGCGCCGCCGGCGACACGCGCACGGACGCTGGCCCCGACGACCAGGCGCCCGCCCAGGCGTCCGCCGGGTCGCTCTGGGCACGCGGGCCCTGGGCGCACGACTGGAACTTCATCGCACCCTCGCTGTAGCCCGACAGGAGAAAAGCGATGAAAAAGCTTGCCGCGCTACTGATGTGCTCGCTGGTGGCGGCGCCCGCAATGGCCGGCGAGGATTCGACCGACCGCTACTGGGGATATGGACCCGCCTGGTATGAGACCGCGTGCGGGCTCGCCTGTTTTCGCTTGTGGGAGCTCTCCGGCGGCGCGAACGATGTCACCGCCGCCACGCTGAGGCGCGTCGATACGCCCGCGCAGATGCGGCGGCTGGTCGATCCGCATCATTGACCCGCACCGCGCTCGAAGAGAGCAATGCTCTCGACGTGCGCGGTGTGCGGGAACATGTTGACCACGCCCGCCGCTGCGAGGCGGAAGCCCTTGGCATGGACCAGAACGCCCGCGTCGCGGGCGAGCGTCGCCGGGTCGCAGGAGACGTAGACGATGCGCCGCGGCCAGGGCGCCGGCAACGCCTTCACGATCTCGAGCGCGCCTTCGCGCGGCGGGTCGATCAGCAGCTTGTCGAACGGCGCGTACGGATCCAGGTTCGGCCGGACGAGATTCATGACTTCGAATTGCACCGTCAGCCGGTTCAGCGCCGCGTTCTGCCGCGCACGCTCGACGAGGTCGCTGCTGCCCTCGAACCCGATTACCCGGGCGCCGCGCGTGGCGAGGGGCAGCGAGAAATTGCCGAGGCCGCAGAAGAGATCGGCGATGCGCTCGCCGGGCTGCGGGTCGAGCAGGCGCACGGCGCGCGCTACGAGTATCCGGTTGACGCCGTGGTTGACCTGGGTGAAGTCGGTCGGCCCGAAGGCGAGCCGCACGCCGAATTCAGGCAGCTCGTAATGAAGCTCGCTTTGCGCAGGATGGAAAGGTCGCGCGCTTTCGGGCCCGCCGGCCTGGAGCCACACATGGACACTGTGCTGTTCGGCAAACCTCTTCAACAAGGAGGTGTCTTCGTCGGTCAGGGGATCGAGATGGCGGATCACGAGCACGGTCGCGTTGTCGCCCACTGCCACCTCGATCTGCGGCAGGCGGGCCCGGATGCTGAGTTTCTCCGTCAAATCACGCAAGGGGAGAATCAAGCGGCTTACGTGCTCGGGAAGCACGTGGCACTCGCGCATGTCGGTGATGTAGCTCGAGCGCTTCTCCCGGAACCCGACCATCGCGCCGCCCTTCTTCGGCACGTAGCGCGCCCCCAGGCGCGCCCGGCGGCGGTAGTGCCACTCCTCGCCGTAGACGATCGGCAGCAGGGTCTCGACCTCGACCTTGCCGATGCGAGCGAGGTTCTCCTCGAGCCAGCGCTGCTTCGCCGCCATCTGCGTGCGCGCATCGGTGTGCTGCAGGCTGCAGCCGCCGCATACGCCGAAATGCGGGCAGCGCGGCGTCTGCCGGCTCGAGGCGCCGCCCAGGACCTTGGTGAGGCGGCCGATCTCGAATGAGGACTTCTTGCGCAGGACCTGGAAATCGACTTCCTCGCCGGGGAGCGCGCCCTCGACGAACACCACCTTGCCCTCGGCGGTGCGCGCGACGCCGCGCCCCTCGGCGTCGAGCGAATCGATGCGCAGCTTCACTTCCAGAGCGACAGGAACTCGCGCCAGTGCGGCTCGCTGCGCTTCTCCAGCGTGCTCCTCACGAGAGCGAGCTCGGACTGGTGGCGCTCGGGGGTGTAGGTGCAGCGCATGAGCTGGAGGCGCAGGTAGAGGAGATAGGTGTTGACCGTGTCGGCTTCGCAATAGTTTCGGATCGCCTCGATGCCGCCGGCGAGATAGCTGTCCCATACCGCGCCGCCGCCGACGCCGAGCTTGCCCGGGAAGCCCGCGAGGCGCGCGAGCTCGTCTAGCGGCGCGCCGCGCCCGCCGTAGATCGACAGCACGTCCATCAGGTCGGTGTGGCGCTCGTGGAAGCGGTTGAGGTAGTTGTTGAACTTGTTGTCGTCGGCGGTATTCCAGAAGCACTCGGCGGCCACGCCGTGGATCAGGCCGCGGTTGACCAGCACCGGCAGGTCGAAGCTGCGCCCGTTCCAGGTGACGAGCTGGGGGACGTACTTGTTCACTCCGTCGAAGAAGCGCTGGATCGCGGCGGCCTCGTCGGCCTCCGGCTCGCCGATCGAGAACACGCGCAGGCCCTCGTCGTTCCTCAGCACGCACGAGATCACGACCACGCGCTGCAGGTGCACGGGCAGGAAGTCGCTCGCGCCGCCGCTCTGTGCGCGCCGCTTCTGGAACGCCACTTCGGCGACGTCGCGGTCCGAAAGGTCGGCGGGCAGCTCGTACAGCCTGCGGATGCCTTGGCAGTCGGGGATCGTCTCGATGTCGAAGGCGAGGACCGGCGTCATCTCGAGCTGGCTCGGCCTATTTCTTGAAAAGCAGATACAGGCCGACGGCGAGGCTGACCGCGCCGCCGATATAGAAAGCCATGATCCTGTCGGTCGGCGAACCGGTAACGGCCTGGCTCAGCTGTGCACCGAAGCCGCCGGATAACCGGTATCCCCAGAACGCCAGGCCGATGCCGAGGACTACAAGGACGATGGCTACGATTTTCATTGGATTCCTCCCAGGGTGCGCTGCTCAGTCGGGAAACACGCCGGTGCTCAGATAGCGGTCGCCGCGGTCGCAGACGATGGCAACGATCACGGCCTGCTTGAGCTCCCGCGCGACGCGCAGCGCGACGTGCACGGCGCCGCCGGAGGAGATGCCGGCGAAGATGCCTTCCTCGCGCGCCAGGCGGCGCGTCGTCTCCTCGGCGTCGGCCTGGCTCACGTACTCCAGCCGGTCGACGCGGGCGCGCTCGTAGATCTTCGGCAGGTACGCTTGCGGCCACTTGCGGATGCCCGGGATCTGCGAGCCCTCCTCGGGCTGGCAGCCGACGATCTGGATCGAGCGCTTCTTCTCCTTGAGGAAGCGCGAGCAGCCCATGATGGTGCCGGTGGTGCCCATGCTCGAGACGAGGTGCGTGATCTTGCCCTCGGTGTCGCGCCAGATCTCGGGGCCGGTGGTCTCGTAGTGCACGCGCGGGTTGTCCGGGTTCGCGAACTGGTCGAGCATCGTGCCCTTGCCCTCGCGCACCATTTTGTCGGCGAGGTCGCGCGCGCCCTCCATGCCGCCCTTCTGCGGCGTCAGGATGATCTCGGCGCCGTAGGCGCGCATCGTCTGGCGGCGCTCGGCGGAGAGGTGCTCGGGCATGATGAGCACCATGCGGTAGCCGCGGATCGCCGCCGCCATCGCGAGCGCGATGCCGGTGTTTCCCGAGGTCGGCTCGATCAGCGTGTCGCCGGGCTTGATCTCGCCGCGCGCCTCGGCGTGGCGGACCATCGAGATCGCGGGCCGGTCCTTTACCGAGCCGGCCGGGTTGTTGCCTTCGAGCTTGACCAGCAGGACATTCTTGTCCGAATCCGGCAGGCGTTGCAGACGCACGAGCGGCGTGTTGCCGATGAAGTCCTCGAGCGTGCGCTTCATCGGCGCTCGCTACGCGCTGCGCAGGTCGTTCACGTACGAGGCCACGCCGTGCTCGACGCTCTTGAACTCGCCGCGATAGCCCGCCGCGCGCAGCCGCGACAGGTCCGCCTCGGTGAAGCTCTGGTAGCGCTCCTTGAGGCCCGCGGGGAACGGGATGTACTCGATGAAGCCGCGCTGCGCGAGCTCGCGCGCGGTGTGCTCGGTGCCCTGCACCGAGTTGATCGTCGCTGCGGCGAGCTGGTTGAAGGTCTGCGCGCGGCCGGTGCCGCAGTTGAAGATGCCGGACACCTCGCGGTGCTCGAGGAACCAGAGGTTCACGTCGACCACGTCGTCGACGTGCACGAAGTCGCGGCGCTGCTCGCCGCTGCCGTAGCCCGCCGAGCCCTCGAAGAGCTGGACCTTGCCGGCGGCGGCGAGCTGGTTGTAGGCGTGGAACGCGACCGACGCCATGCGGCCCTTGTGCGCCTCGTTCGGGCCGTAGACGTTGAAGTAGCGCAGGCCCACGATCTGCGCGGAATCGCCCGGCCCGAGCGCTCCGCGCGAGTACCCCAAGGTGCGCCGCACCAGCTGGTCGAACAGGAACTTGGAATAGCCGTAGACGTTGAGCGGGCGCTCGCAGGCGCGCTCCTCGCGGAACTCCGCGCCGGCCCCGTACACCGATGCCGAGGACGCGTACAGCAGCGGCACCTCGGCCTCCTGGCACCAGTCGAGCAGCGTCTTCGAGTAGCGGTAGTTGTTCTCCATCATGTAGCGGCCGTCCTGCTCCATGGTGTCGGAGCACGCGCCCTGGTGCAGCACCGCCTCGAGCGCGCCGTCGAAGCTGTCCAGGCGCTGCAGGAACTCGCCCTTGTCCAGGAAATCGGCGATTTCCAGCCGCGTCAGGTTCGCCACCTTGGCCGAGCGGCTGAGGTTGTCGACGGCGACGATGTCGGTGACGCCGGCGCGGTTCAGCGCCTCGACGATCCTCGAGCCGATGAATCCGGCGGCCCCGGTCACGACGTAGTACATGAATTAGTCTTTCTCGCCCTTGCTCGGTCTGTCGTCCACTCGCCTGCGCATGCCGCCGAAGAGCTCCGTGTGGGTGGCGACTGCGGTTCCCAGTTTACCCACGACGATCCCTGCGGCGCGGTTGGCGATCCGCATCGCGGCGTCCAGGCCGGCCCCGGCGGCGAGCATTACGGCGAGGGTCGCGATCACCGTGTCGCCGGCGCCCGTGACGTCGAATACCTCGGCCTCGCGGGCTACGGCGGGGATGCTGATCGCTTTGGTTTTGGTAAACAAGGTCATGCCTTCCGCGCCGCGGGTGAGGAGCAGCGCTTCCAGCCCAAGCTTTTCGCGCAGCGCCTGGGCGCGGCTTTTGAGGTCCTTCTCGTTCTTCCAGGCACCGACGACGCGACGCAGCTCGTCCAGGTTGGGGGTGATGATGCTCACGCCCTTGTAGCGCGAATAGTCGTCGCCTTTCGGGTCGGCCAGCACGCGTTTCTTTGCCCTGCGCGCGGCGCGCACCATTTCGATGATGTGCGTGAGCCCGCCCTTGCCATAGTCGGACAGGATGACCGCGTCGCAGTCGGCGAGCGCGCTCTTGAACTCCTCGAGCTTGGCGGCCAGCACCTCGCGCGAGGGCGGCTTCTCGAAGTCGATGCGCAGGAGCTGCTGCTTCCTGCCGATGACGCGCAGCTTCTGCGTGGTGTCGAGCTTGCCGTCGCGGTGCAGGCTCGCCTCGATGCCCTGCGTCTTGATGAGCTTCGCAAGCTGCTCGCCCGGCTCGTCGCGCCCTACCACCGACAGCAGGCGGGTCTGCGCGCCGAGCGCCTTGCAGTTCCAGGCCACGTTCGCCGCGCCGCCCAACCTCTGCTCCTCGCGCCCGATCAGCACCACCGGCACCGGCGCCTCCGGCGAGATGCGCGACACCTCGCCGAACCAGTAGCGGTCGAGCATCACGTCGCCCACCACCAGCACCCTCGCCTTCGAGGTGTCTATGTCTTTCTCCCGACGGCGAAATATTCAAAACCGAGCCGCTTCAGGACCGCCGGGTCGTAGAGGTTGCGGCCGTCGAAGATCGCCGGCGTCTTCAGCCTGGCCTTGATCGCGGCGAAGTCGGGGCTGCGGAATTCCTGCCACTCGGTGACGATGATGAGCGCGTCGGCGCCTTCGAGCGTCGCGGACGCAGAGTCGACGATCGTCACCGTCTTGCTTCCCTTGAAGATCGCCTTCGCCTCGTGCCCCGCCGCGGGATCGTAGGCGCGCACCGAGGCGCCGGCCCCGGTGAGGTCGGCGATCACCGTGCGGCTCGCCGCCTCGCGCATGTCGTCGGTGTTCGCCTTGAACGCCAATCCCCAGAGCGCGAAGGTCCTGCCGTGGAGGTTGGCGCCGAACTTCCGCGCGACCTTCGCGGCGAGCACGTGCTTCTGCGCGTCGTTGACCGCCTCGACCGCGTTGATCACACGCAGCGGTCTGGCCACCTCGGTGGCGGTCCGCTGCAACGCCTTCACGTCCTTCGGGAAGCACGAGCCGCCGAAGCCGGCTCCGGGATACAGGAACTGATAGCCGATGCGCGGATCGGAGCCGATGCCCCGGCGCACTTCCTCGATATCGGCGCCGAGCGCCTCGGCGAGGTTGGCGAGCTCGTTCATGAAGGAGATACGCGTGGCGAGCATTCCGTTTGCGGCGTACTTGGTGAGCTCGGCGGAGCGCACGCCCATCACCAGGATGCGCTCGTGGTTGCGCTGGAAGGGCGCGTAGAGCTGGCGCATCAGCGCGATCGCGCGCGGGTCCTCGGCGCCGAGGACCACGCGATCGGGGCGCATGAAGTCCTCCACGGCCGCGCCCTCCTTGAGGAACTCGGGGTTCGAGACGACCGAGAAGTCCGGCTCGATGCTTCTTTTCTGGAGTTCCTCCTGGATTGCCGCGCGAACCTTGTCCGCGGTTCCGACCGGAACGGTGGATTTCGTGGCGACCACCTTGTAGCCCTGCATGTGCCGCCCGATCGAGCGGGCGGCGGCGACCACGTGCTGCAGGTCGGCCGAGCCGTCCTCGCCGGGCGGCGTGCCGACCGCGATGACCTGCAGCTCGCCGTGCGCCACGCTCGCCGCAACGTCGGTCGAGAAGCTGAGCCGCCCCGCCCGCTCGTTGCGCTGCACGATCGCCTCCAGGCCCGGCTCGAAGATCGGGATCTTGCCCTGGTTCAGGAGGCCGATCTTGCGCTCGTCGAGGTCGAGGCAGAAAACCGAGTTGCCCGCGTCGGCAAGGCATGCGCCGCTGACCAGCCCGACGTATCCGGTTCCTACGACAGTGACGTTCATGGGGCCTTCACGGAGTCAGTTCGAACTCTTCGGTGCGCCGCGGCGGATAGGTCTCCCAGCCGCCGCAGGCGGGGCAGCGCCAGTGGAACTGGCGCGCCTTGAAGCCGCAGGTCTCGCAGCGATAGCGCGCCAGGCGCCGGGTATGCCCGTGCACGAGGCTGCGCACCATCTCGAGATCCCTGCGCTTGTCGGGTGAGCCCGCGGCGATGATCTGCGCCTCGAGCAG
>DATMJC010000140.1:0-7184 GCA_035554435.1 Burkholderiales bacterium
GGCTCGATCCGGGTAATGATTCCTTTATAGATGTTGCTCTTGCGTTGTTCCCTTGAGGCCGACTCAATATCGAGGTCGACGAGCTTTTGCCCGTCGACGATCGCGACCCGCAACTCTTCCTGCTGCGTCGCGTTGAACAGCATGCGCTTCACTTGTTGTTCTCCTGCGCGCGCAGGAGCCCCCATGCCTGGTCGGTCCGTGCTCTCCTGAAAGGTGATGCGTCAAAAGAAGGAAAGGAGGGCGGCCATTAAGCTGCCGCGCGCGCTTCTAGTAGTATCGCTACTTCCGGTGAGCGAAATTAACCCAGTGCTTCAGGTCCGGCTGCGGCCGGACAGGAGGCGGGTTGCAGGTCGGCTCACTGAGCCGCTTTCCCTGTGCCTCGCAACTCGAAGCAACTCCCGGATACTACGGGAAAATGAATGACTTGAGCAAGGCTCGGGCGACCACTCTGGAGGTCGGGGAAGAAGCCGCGGCCCAGCGCGTCGACAATTTCCTGCTGCGCCACCTGAAGGGCGTGCCGAAAAGCCACGTCTACCGCGTGCTGCGAAGCGGCGAGGTCAGGGTGAACAGCGGCCGCGTGAAGCCCGAATACCGGCTCCAGCCCGGCGACCGCGTTCGCGTGCCACCAATCAGGGTCTCCCAGGAACAAAAGCCGAAGGCAAAGCCGGCGGAATTCCCGCTCGTGCACGAAGACGGGGCTCTGCTCGTCGTCGACAAGCCGTCGGGGGTGGCGGTCCACGGCGGCAGCGGCGTGAGCTACGGCGTGATCGAATCCCTGCGCGCATCGCGGCCGCAGGCGAAGTACCTGGAGCTCGCGCACCGGCTCGATCGCGACACCTCGGGCCTGCTGGTGGTGGCGCAAAAGCGTGGCGCGCTCGTCGAGCTCCACCGGATGCTGCGCGACGGGGAGGTGGAAAAGGTCTACCTTGCCGTCGTGAGAGGCGCCTGGGAGGGCGGCCCGCGCGAGCTGCGAGAGTCGCTCCACAAGTACGTCGACGCCAGGGGCGAGCGCCGGGTTGCGGTGCGCGAAGACGGCGTGAAGGCCGTAACCCGCGTCCGGGTGCTGAAAAAATCTGCGGACTTCAGCCTGCTCGAAGTCAGGTTGCTGACAGGTCGTACCCACCAGATCCGCGTACACCTCGCTCATGCCGGCCACCCGGTGCTAGGCGACGGCAAGTACGGCGATTTCGAGCTCAACCGCCGGCTGGAAAAGCAGGGCGTGCGCCGCCTGCTCCTCCACGCCAGCCGCCTCGCGTTTCATCATCCCCTTACGAAGGAAAGGCTGGAGCTCCATTCGCCGCTACCGGCAGAGATGCAGAAATTCATCGAGAAAATAGGGACGGTCCCTGTTTTCCCATGAAATACCGGCTGATCGTGTTCGACTGGGACGGCACGGTGATCGACTCGCCCGGCGCGATCGTCGAGTCCATGCAGGAGGCGAGCCGCGACCTCGGCCTGCCGGTGCCCGAGCCGGAACGGGCGAGCCACGTGATCGGCCTGGGCCTGCACGACGCGATGAAGATCGTGGCGCCGGACCTGCCCGGCGAGCGCTATCCGGAGTTCATCGCCGCCTACCGGCGCCACTTCCTGGCGCGGGAGGATGCGATGCGGCTTTTCGCCGGGATGAAGGCGCTGCTCGAGCGGTTGTCCCGGGAAAGATCCTTGGCCATCGCGACCGGCAAGAGCCGCAAGGGCCTCGAGCGCTCACTCGAGGCGACCGGGGTGCGGGGGCTCTTCGCGGCGTCGCGCTGCGCCGACGAGACCACGCCCAAGCCGCACCCCGCGATGCTCTTCGAGCTGATGCGGGAGCTGAACGCCGAGGCTGATGCCGTGCTGATGATCGGAGACACGTCGCACGACATGGAATGGCGCGCGCCGCCGGGGTCGACGGTCTGGCAGTTACCTACGGCGCCCACCCGGAGCACACGCTGCTTTCGTGCGGACCGCGCGGATGCGTCGCGAGCGTCGCCGAGCTCGACCGATGGCTGAGCAGGAATGGATGAGACGCAGCGGCTGATCTGCGCCTCCGAGGCGCTCGCCGACTCGGGCCGCGGCGTGCGCTTCGAGGTCGAATACTTCGGTGAGCGCGCGCCGGCCTTCGCGGTGCGCTATGCGGGCGAGGTGCACGCCTACCTCAACCGCTGCGCGCACGTCGCGATGGAGCTCGACTGGCAGGAAGGGGTATTTTTCGATGGCGATGGACGCGATTTGCTATGCTCGACTCACGGCGCGACGTACGACGCGCGCGGCGGCCGCTGCGTGGGCGGCCCGTGCGGCGGCAGGCCGCTGGTGAAGCTGCGGGTCGAGGAGCGCGACGGCCAGGTCTATTTCATGGGGTTCACGGATGACTGACGGCAATGAACACAATGAACATTGGGAACGCGAGCTCGTAGCGAGGCTCGCGACCGCGGCGCTGAAAGAGCAGCGGCGCGCGCGGCTCTGGGGCATCTTCTTCAAGCTGCTGACGTTCGCGTACGTGACGCTGATCCTCATCATGACGGTCGACTGGCAGGCGCGCACCGACCTCGGCGGCGGCAAGAAGCACACCGCGCTGGTCGAGCTGAACGGGATCATCGCTCCCGGCGCCGAGGCGAGCGCCGAGAAGATCATGAGCGGGCTGCAGGCGGCGTTCAAGGACAAGAGCACGCAGGGCGTGATCCTGCGCATCAACAGTCCGGGCGGCAGCCCGGTGCAGTCGCAGCTCATCTACGACGAGATGCGCAGGCTGCGCAAGAAGTACCCGGACATCCCGCTTTACGTCGTGGTGGAGGACATCTGCGCCTCGGGCGGCTACTTCGTCGCCTCCGGCGCCGACCGCATCTACGTCGCCAAGGCGAGCATCGTCGGCTCGATCGGCGTGCTGATGAACGGCTTCGGCTTCACCGGGCTCATGGACAAGCTCGGCGTCGAGCGCCGCCTCATCACCGCGGGCGAGAACAAGGGCATGCTCGATCCCTTCTCTCCGGTCGACCAGAAGGACGTGCAGCACGCGAAGGTGCTGATCAACGACGTGCACCAGCAGTTCATCAGCGCGGTGAAGGAGGGGCGCGGCAAGCGGCTCAAGGAATCGCCCGACATGTTCAGCGGGCTCATCTGGACTGGCGAGAAGAGCGTCGACCTCGGCCTCGCCGACGCGATCGGCAGCCTCGAGTCGGTGGCGCGCGACGTGGTCAAGGCCGAGGAGATCGTCGACTACACGCAGAAGGAAAACGTCGCCGAGAAGCTGGCGAAGCGCTTTGGCATGGGCGCGGCGAGCGCCGTCATGGAGTTCGTAGTTCGCGCTTCACCCCTGGGGATGCGCTAACAGCAAAAAAACGGCGGGACGCCGCCCGATTGCGGTTCGGCTTTGCCGCCAGTCGGACACGGCCCTGGTAGAAATGCTTTCCGTCGGCAGCGTGAGGTCGGCGGCGACGCATAGCCGCGTCTGCGCGCGGCACGACTCGAGCAGCGCGCCGAGCAGCGCGTCGCTGCGGTAGGGCGTCTCGATGAAGATCTCGGTTTCCCGCTCCTTCGTGGACCGGGCCTCCAGCTCGCGGATCCTCTTCTTTCTTTCATTCGGCTCTCTCGGGAGATAGCCGCAAAAGGCAAAGCGCTGGCCTTCGAGGCCCGAGGCCATCAGCGCGAGCGTGATCGACGAAGGGCCGACGAGCGGCACCACCCGGAAGCCTTCGCGGTGCGCCGCCTCGACGAGCGCAGCGCCCGGGTCGGCGATCGCCGGGCAGCCGGCCTCGGAGAGCAGCCCGAGCGCGCGCCCCTCGCGCAGCGGCTTCAAGAGGGAAGCGAAGTCATCCCTGATTTCTTCGATGTGGAGCTCGCGCACCGGCATGCCGACGGCGCCGAGAAACGCGCGCGCGCTCTTCGCGTTCTCGACTGCGAAATCCTTCAGGGTGCGCACCGTTTCGAGGACCGAAGAGGGCAGAGCATCCTGCGGCGCGCCGCCCAGAGGGGTCGGAATCGCGTAGAGAATCAAACGGCAGGCAGCCCGGCGCGCTCGAGCATCTCGCAAAGCGCGATGAGCGGCAGCCCGACGAGCGAACTCGGATCGTCGGTCATGATGCGCTCGATGAGGGCGATGCCGAGCCCTTCGGCCTTGGCGCTCGCCGAGCAGTCGTAGGGCTGCTCGCGGCGCAGGTATGCCTCGATGCGCCGGTCGTCGAGGGTGCGGAAGACGACGCGGCAGGGAACCACGCGCGAGTCGGCTTTGCGCGCGCGCGCGTCGAGCACCGTGACGGCGGTGTGGAAGTCCACGGCGTTTCCGCTCAGAGCGCGCAGTTGACGCACCGCGCTGATGTGGTCGCCCGGCTTGCCGAAGCGCTCGCGACCCATCGCCGCGACCTGGTCGGAGCCGATGATCAGCGCATCGGGGAACATCCGGTCGACCGCCTGGGCCTTGAGCGCGGAAAGCCGCAGCGCCGTATCGGCGGGCCCCTCGCCGTGCAGGGCGCGCTCGTCGACGCGCGGCGCCGCCATTTCGAAAGCGAGCCCAAGGCGCTCGAGGAGCGCCTTGCGATACTTCGAGGTCGACGCGAGCACGAGCCGCCTCGGCTGCACTTTTATTGCGCCATCCATTTGTTTCAGCGCGTGTTTCCCAAAAAATGATATTATCCGCCCCCTTTATGCCGCAGCCGCAGCCGGTCATCGACGGTTTCGAGTTCGCGTCGGCCGGCGCAAGTCTCAGGGGCGCATTGCCGATCCGCGATTTTCCCCGCTTGAACGACATGCTGGCGCGGCACGAGGGCGAGGTCGCCTACGAGATCGAGGGCCTGCGCGACGAGCGCGGTCGCCCGGGGCTGCGGCTGAAGGTGCGCGCCAGGCTGGAGCTGCGCTGTCAGCGGTGCCTCGAGGGCCTGCCCTTCGAGGTGCAGGCCGACGAGGTGCTGGTCCTCGCCGGCACGCAGGCCGAGATCGACGCCGAGCCGGCCGACGTTCACGCTGCGGACCGCGTGGTGGCGGCGAAGGAGATGTCGGTGCGCGAGCTCGTGGAGGATGAGCTCATCCTCGCGCTGCCGTACGCGCCGAGGCATGCAGTCTGTAGTGCGCGCGCGTCAACCGACGCCGCGGAGAAGGTTTCGCCGTTCGCCGGCCTGCGTGGGCTGATGCGCGGCAAGCATTGAACGAGAAGAGGAGTTAGAACATGGCCGTCCATCAGAACAAGGTGTCGCCGTCGCGGCGAAACATGCGCCGCTCGCACGACAAGCTGTCGGGGCCCGCGCTCGCGGTCGAGCCGACCACCGGTGAGCGGCACCTGCGCCACCACGTCAGCCCGACCGGGTTTTACCGCGGCAAGAAGGTCGTCAAGAACCGCGACGAGTAATCCCTGGTCACCGTTGCGGTCGATTGCATGGGGGGTGACCACGGCCCTCATGTGACGGTCCCGGCCGCGCTCGCATTCCAGGCGCGGCATCCCGACGTCGACGTCGTGCTCGTGGGGCAGCGGGAGCCGCTCGAGAACGCGCTCCGGGCGCGCGGGGCGCGGGCCGGCGCGCGCCTGCGCGTGCACCCGGCAAGGGAGGTGGTGGGCATGGACGAGCCCCCGGCGCAGGCGATGCGCTACAAGAAGGACTCGTCGATGCGCGTGGCGGTGAACCTGGTGAAGGGCGGTGAGGCGCACGCCTGCGTCAGCGCGGGCAACACCGGCGCGCTCATGGCAATCTCGCGCTTCGTGCTCAAGACCATCGCCGGGATCGACCGGCCGGCCATCGCCACCGTGCTGCCCAACATGAAGGGCGGATATACCTACGTGCTCGACCTCGGCGCGAACGTCGACTGCACGCCCGAGCAGCTGATGCAGTTCGGCGTCATGGGCGCGATGCTGGTGGCGGCGCTGGACCACCGGGACCGCCCCTCGGTCGGCCTGCTCAACATCGGCGTCGAGGATATCAAGGGCAACGAAACGGTGAAGCGCGCGGCCGAGCTGCTGCGCGAGAGCGGCCTGAACTTCTACGGCAACGTCGAGGGCGACGATATCTACAAGGGCACCACCGACGTCGTGGTGTGCGACGGCTTCGTCGGCAACGTGCTGCTCAAGGCTTCCGAGGGCGTGGCGACCATGATCGTCGGCTTCCTGCGCCAGGAGTTCACGCGCACGCCCTGGAACATGCTGGCGGCGTGGATGGCTAAGCCGGTGCGCAAGGCGCTGCGCGCGCGCATGGACCCGGGCAAGTACAACGGCGCGAGCCTGCTCGGACTGAAGGGCATCGTGATCAAGAGCCACGGCTCGGCCGACGAATACGCTTTCGGACAGGCGCTCGAGCGCGCGCTCGAGGAGGTCCAGAACAAGGTGGCCGAGCGCATCGCCTCGAAGATGGCGCAGATGCCGGCGGCGATGCCGGCGGGGGTGCAATGAGCTACTCCAGGATTGTCGGCACCGGCAGCTACCTGCCGCCGCGGGTGATGGAGAACGACGAGTTCGCGCGCCGCCTGGAGACGAGCGACGCCTGGATCCGCGAGCGCACCGGAATCGCGCGCCGCCACGTCGCGGACGAAAGTCAGACCTCGAGCGATCTTGCGCTGGAAGCTTCCAAACAGGCATTGCAGGCGGCCGGTGTGGCTGCTTCCGACATCGACCTGATTGTCGTCGCCACCTCGACGCCCGACTACATCTTCCCGAGCACCGCGTGCCTGCTGCAGGCGAAGCTCGGGGTGAAGGGCTGCGCGGCGTTCGACGTGCAGGCGGTGTGCACGGGCTTCATCTATGCCCTCGCCACTGCAGATTCTTTCGTGAGAGGCGGAACTGCGAAGAAAGCTCTGGTCGTGGGCACTGAAGTCTTCTCGCGCATCCTCGACTGGAACGACCGCGGCACCTGCGTGCTCTTCGGCGACGGCGCCGGCGCCGTGGTTTTGGCTTCCTCCGAGAAACCCGGAATCCATGCGAGCCGGCTGCACGCCGACGGCGGCCAGGTCGGCATGCTCTCGGTGCCGGGCAACGTTTCGCGCGGCAGGATCGTCGGCTCGCCGTTCCTGCAGATGAACGGCCAGGGCGTGTTCAAGTTCGCGGTGCGGGTGCTCGAGGAGGTGGCGCGCGAGACCGTCGCCGCCGCCGGCATGACGCTCGAGGACGTCGACTGGCTGATTCCGCACCAGGCGAACGTGCGCATCCTCGACGCCACCGCGCGCAAGCTCGGCCTGCCGAGCGAGAAGCTGGTGGTGACGGTCGACCATCACGGCAACACTTCCGCCGCCTC
>DATMJC010000141.1:0-42196 GCA_035554435.1 Burkholderiales bacterium
GTCACCGAGTACTACGAATGGCGCGTGAGCCGCATTCCGCTGCCGGGGAACCGGCGCGGCGTGGTGTGCTACTTCCGCGACATCTCCAAGGCGGTGACGACGCGCGAGGCGCTGCGCGAGGCCGACAGCCGCAAGGACGAGTTCCTCGCCACGCTCGCGCACGAGCTGCGCAACCCGCTCGCGCCGCTGCGCAGCTCGCTCGACGTGCTGAGCCTCGCCGCGGCGCAGGACGCTGCGCAGGGGCTGGCGCTCGAGATCATGGAGCGGCAGCTCTCCCACCTCGTGCGCCTGGTCGACGACCTGATGGAGCTCTCGCGCATCACCCGGGGCAACTTCGAGCTGCGCAAGGAACCGGTGCGCCTCGACGCCGCGCTGCGCGGCGCGATCGAGGCGTGCGAGCCGCTGATCCGGGCCGGCGGCCACCGGCTCAACCTCTCCCTGCCGCCCGGCCCGATCGTGCTCGACGCCGACCCGGTGCGCCTCGCGCAGGTGTTCGGCAACCTGCTCAACAACGCCGCCAAGTACTCCGAGCACGGCGGCACGATCGGCGTCGCGGCGAGCGCCGAAGGCGAGGAAGCGGTGGTGAGCGTCACCGATACGGGCGACGGCATCGCGCCCGAGTCGCTGCCGCTGCTCTTCAAGATGTTCTTCCGCGGCAGCCAGAGCGCGCACCGCAACCAGAGCGGCCTCGGCATCGGCCTGCCGCTCGTGCGCCGCCTGGTGGAGATGCACGGCGGCCGCGTCGAAGCCGAAAGCGAAGGCCCCGGCAGGGGCAGCCGGTTCACGGTGCGCCTGCCGCTCGACCCGGCGCTGCAGCCGGCGCCCGCGGCAGCCAGGCTCGAGCGAACCGCGCTCGCGCCGCTCACCATCCTCGTGGTCGACGACAACCAGGACGCCGCCGAGAGCATGCGCCTGCTCCTGCGCCAGGTCGGCGCGGACGTGCGCGTGGCGCACGACGGGCCGCAGGCGCTCGCCGCCTTCGACGCCTGCCGCCCCCGCATGGTGCTGCTCGACATCGGCATGCCCGGCATGGACGGCTACGAGGTGGCGCGGCGCATGCGCGCCTCGCCTTACTCGCCGAACGCTTCGCTCGTCGCGCTCACCGGCTGGGGCCAGGACGAGGACAGGAAGCGCGTGCGGGAGGCCGGCTTCGACCACCACCTCGTCAAGCCCGCCGACCTCGGCACGCTACAGTCGCTCATCACCTCGATCCAGGCCGAGCGGCACTGAAGCCGCAGGCGGGAAATCTAGGCGTTGGCGAGCAGCGCGACCGGAAACCGCCCCAGGAGCCGCGCAAGGGCGAGCTTGCCCTGCAGGCTGTGCTTCTCGCCGGTAAGCACATTGACGAACGCGCCCCGCAGATTCTCGGGCAGCGAAAGCACCGACTCGCCCCAGGCGCGCTCCCCGATCGGCGCCACATCGCCCTCGTGCATCAGCCGGGCGAAAAGCCGCGGCGCGACCGCGATTACAGCACTGCCGTTGCGCACCAGAGCGAAGGCGGCGATGTTCTCCTCGCGGCCGGCGTCGGCATGGAGCGGCACGTAGCGGACGCCTTGGAAGAGGCCCGGATGCGCGCGCCGCACGGCCAGCCCCTTGCGGATGACGTGCAGCTTCGCTCGCCCATCGGCCAGTGAACCAAGGAGGGCACTGGGGTCCGATGCTTCTTCCTCGAGGTATTTCTTGCGCAGGTCGTAATCGACTGGCCGGCGGTTGTCGGGGTCGACCAGGCTGAAGTCGAAGAGCTCGGTCCCCTGGTAGTAGTCGGGCACGCCCGGAGAGGTCACCTTGAGCAGCGCCTGCGAGAGCGACACCAGCATGCCCAGGCGCGCGATGCGCGGCACCGCGTCGTTCACCTCCTTCACGAACGCCGGGCTTTCGAGCGATTGGAGCACGAAGCGCTCGAGCGCCGCCTCGTACTCGACGTCCGGGTTGATCCAGCTCGTGCGCAGCTTCGCTTCGCGCACGGCTTTCAGCATGTAGGCTTTGAGTCTCTCCTTCAGACTCTCCAGATCCCTCGGGTTCGGAGGGGCGTCCGGCCAGATGCCAATGAGCGCCTGGTAGTAGTGGTATTCGTCGGCGCGCGAAGGAAGACTCTCTGCGTTCACTTCGGTGCGCCGGCTGCGGTTCGCGGTGTGCCAGCGCCGCAGCAGCAGGAGCCAGGCCGAGCTCATCTCCGAGAGCACGCCGATGCGGGCGCGCGCGTCCTCCGAGCGCTTGGTGTCGTGCGTGGAGCTCGCGAGCATGGTGTAGGGCCAGTGCTTCGCCCGGTCTTCGCTCGCCGCGTGGAAGGCCTTGAGCGAGTAGCCGAAGTTGCGCGGGTCGTGGCCGACCTCGTTCAGCGCGATCAGGCGGTGATAGCGGTAGAACGCGGTGTCTTCCACACCCTTCGCCACTACCGGGGCGGTGAACTGCTGGAAGCGCATCGCGAATTCGAGCATCTGGCGCCTGCGCGCTCCGCCCGCGGGCGCCGCGTCCAGCGTGAGCACGCTCTTCACGAAATCGAACACGCTCGGGTCGGCGATGCGGCTCGCGCGGCGGGCCGTCTTCACCGCCCAGTCGATGTAGTGGCGGTCGGTCTCGGAGACGCCGCGCGCGGTGACGTAGGTGCGGTACACGGGAAAGCGCGCCGCGATCTCGGCGAGCGCCCTGCGCAGCCCGCTCTCGGTGTGGTCGCGCGTGCGGCGATTGCCCGAGGCGATGCGCGCGAGGCGCTGCGCCAGGCCGGCGAGCTCCGCGGCGAGCGTGGTGCTCATGATCAGCACGCGGCCGTAGCGGGAGAGCTCGTCGAAGCTGTCGCGCTCGCCGGTGAAGCGCTGGTAGACGCGCTCGAAGCGCGTCGCCGCGGTGTGGTCGATGAACAGTCCCGTCAGCAGGTTGGCGTAGCGGTAGCCGGTGGTGCCGTGGGCTTTCCAGTGGCCCGGCAACACCTCGTAGTCGGCGAGGATCTTCTCGATCACCACCCAGGGACGCTCTCCTAGGCCCTGCAGCCGATCGAAGTACTGCTCGGGGTCGGAGAGACCATCGGGATGGTCGATGCGCAGCCCGTCGACGCCGGGCCGTCTCGCCAGCCGCGCGATGAGGGCATGCGTGGCGTCGAACACCGCCTTGTCCTCGGCGCGCAGCGCGGCGAGATCGGCGATTTCGAAGAAGCGCCGGTAGTTGATCTCGTCGGAAGCGACGCGCCAGAACGCGAGCCGGTAATGCTGTTTCTCGAGGAGGTGGTGCAACGCCAGCGGGTCCTTTGGCGGCTTCACATTCTTTTGTGACTTGGAATTGAGGGGAAACCGCTGATCGTGGTAGGCCACGCGCCACGGCCCCCTCTTTCCCTCGCGCACGAGCTTGACCTCGCCTTCGTCGAGCGCCTCGCCGTAGTGCTTGCCCAGGACCGGAAGAAGCAGGCGGCCCCTGCCGCGCAGCCAGTCGATGTCGAAAAACTTGGCGTAGCGCGAGGCCCTGCCCTTCTCCAGCACGTCCTGCCACCACGGGTTGTCGCCGTGCAGCACGCCCATGTGGTTCGGCACGATGTCCAATACGAGGCCCATGCCGTGCCGGTACAGCGTGTCCATCAGCTTGTCGAGCTCGGCCTCGGTGCCGATCTCCGGATTGACCTTGCCGTGGTCGACGATGTCGTAGCCGTGGACGCTGCCTGGACGCGCCTTAAGAAACGGCGACGCGTACACGTGGCTGACTCCGAGCCGCTCAAGGTAGGGCACAAGGGCGGTCGCATCCGTAAAGCGGAAGCCCTTGTGGAGCTGGAGGCGGTACGTGGCGACGGGGACTCGTTTGGGGCCGGACGCAGAGCCGTCCTTCACCATCGAACGTTGCGCCATGCTGGCAGCGAGCTGCTGCATCCGGGGATCGGTTTTCCAGCGCTCGAGGCTCACGGGCAGTTTGCGGCGCCAGTTAGGATGCTGGTCGACCGTGCCTGGGAGGTTCGCCTGCTCGACGAGCTCGAACACGTCCTCGGGCTGCACCATCAGCAGCTTGCACGGCGTGCGCGCGAGGAAGGCGTGCGCGCCGGCAGCAGACGTGTCGAAGCCATGGCGCTCGAGCACGCGCCTGAGCTTTTCCTTCTCCGTTTCCCGCTGCTCCCGCTCTTTTCCCGGGTCGACGGTGAGGCCGAACTGCTCGCGCAGCGTGAGGTCGTGCGCCGCCCAGAAGCCGCGCCACGTCGGCAGGTCGTGAGTGCTGACGCAGGTGAGAGCCTCGCGCGGGTACGCCTCGGGCGGTGAAAACCTGCCGTCGGCGCCCTTCTCGAAGAAGAGCGGACGGTAGGAGAGCACGCCCGCGTCGTTCAGCGCTTTGCGCAGCTCCGGCGTTACAGTGCCGAGGTCCTCGCCGATCACCATGCAGCGGTTGCGCCGGCTCTCCTGCGCCAGCAGGCCGAGAAGGTCCTCGAGCGGATAGTGGACGTAGCCGCCCCGGTCAGCCTTGTTGCCGCCCGGGATCCAGTAAAGCCGCGCCAACGCCATCACGTGGTCCAGGCGCAACGCGCCGCCCTGCGGCATGTTGGCGCGCAGCAGCTCGACGAACGGGCGGTAGCCTGAGGCGCGGAGCGCCCGCGGCGAGTACGGCGGCAAGCCCCAGTCCTGGCCGCGCGGATTGAAGTCGTCTGGCGGCGCGCCGATCGACGCGCCGGTCGCGTACGCGGCCTGGTCCGACCACACCTCGGCGCTGCCGCGGTCGGCGCCGAGAGCCAGATCGAAGTACAGGCCCACCGGCATGCCGAGCGCCTGCGAGCGGCGCTGCACCAGGTCGAGCTGCAGTCGCGCATTCCATTGCAGGTAGGCAAAGTAGTCGACTCTGTCTTTCCGCGCGTCGGCGAACTTGCGCACGCTCGGGGAAGACGGCTTTTGATACTGCTTGGGCCAGCTCTGCCAGCCGCCGCTGCCGAGCTCCTCGCGCAGCGCCTCGTACAACGCGTAGTCGCGCAGCTCCTTGGAGCTGTTCGCATGCCACTCGGCGAAGCGGCGGCGCCGTCCACGGTCCTTGCGGAAGCAGGCGTACAGCAGCTCGAGCACGTCGTGCTTGGCGGTGCGTACGCCCTCGTAGTCCACCAGCTCGGCCTTTCTTAGCTGGAGCAGCCGCGCCAGGAAGGCGCGGGACTGCGTGAGCTGCTGCGCCTCGCGGCAGTGGCCGAACTCCGGAATCGACTCGATGTCGAGGTAGACCGTGTTCAGGGCATGGCGGCTCGAGGGGCTGTAGGGGCTCACGTAGGCGGCGTGCAGCGGATTCACTCCGACCACGCCGGCGCCGAGGCTCGCTGCGAGCTCGACCAGCGCATGCAGGTCGCTGAAATCGCCGATGCCCCAGTTGCGCTCGGAGCGCAGGCCGTAGAGCTGCACCATGAAGCCCCAGACGCGGCCCCCCCCGGCGAGCAGCTCTGGCTGATAGCACGCGCCTTTCTCGACCACGATTCCTTTGGCAGACAGGCGCGGACCGAGCGCCTGTTCCAGCGCGTGCCGGGTCTCCGGGTCTAGCCTGTGTTCGCGCTGCCAGACGTCGATGTAGCTCGGCGCGATCTCGCTCAACCAAGCCACCAGGTGGCGGTCCACGGGTCGAGCCGGCGGCCGTTGCCGTTCCCCCAGAGCGGGCGGCCGCGCGGCGCTGAATCGGTCGCGATCGGCGCATCCGAGAAATTCGCCCTTAGAACGAGCTCGTCCCAGGCGACCTCGAAGGCGCGCTCGCCGAGCATGCGGTAGCGGCCGGGGCCGAACTTGCGCGGGGCGATCTCGGTTCGCCTCAGCTCGAACAGCTGCCTGTAGTGCGTAAGCCAGCCGCGGCCATGCGTGCCGCGCGCGTCCTTCCAGCGCAGCACGCAGCGCTTGAACGTCTGCTCGGACAGCGGATCGGGGATGCGCGCGCGTGCCTTGGCGTCCGCGAACGCGGCGAAGCGCGCGAACTCCTCTCGCCGGCCGTTGCGCACCGCCTCGCCGAGCTCGCCGTCGAAGTCGCAGAAGAAGAGAAACGGCTGGTGACAGGCCCACTCCTCGCCCATGAAGAGGAGCGGCGGCGACGGCGCGAGCAGGAGGATGGCCGACAGCAGCTTCAGCTTGCCCTCGTCGGCGAGCGAGGCGAGGCGCTCGCCGTGCGCGCGGTTGCCGACCTGGTCGTGGTTCTGGAGGAAGTCGACGAAGCGGCGCGGCGGCAGATGCGCGCTCGGCTCGCCGCGCGGCGCGCCGCTGAAGGAAGAGACCTCGCCCTGGTAGGCGAACCCCTCGGCGAGCGAGCGCGCGAGGTGGCGCACAGGCGCTTCCGCGTACGCGGCGTAGTAGCCGTCCGACTCGCCGGTGGCAAGCACGTGGCAGGCGTGGTGCGAATCGTCGTTCCACTGCGCATCGAAGCAGCCGGGACCGAGAAAGCGCGCCTGGTTGGCGTCGTTCTCGAGCACCAGGTGGATGTGGCGGTCCGGGTCGCGCGCGTGCACCGCCGCGGCGATGTCCTCGAGCACATGGCGCGGCGACTCGTCGACGATGGCGTGCACCGCGTCGAGGCGCAGGCCGTCGAATCGGTATTCCTCGAGCCAGTAGAGCGCGTTATGAATGAAGTACTCGCGCACCGTGCCTTCGGAGAAGTCGATCGCCGCGCCCCACGGCGTCTGGTGCTTCGCAGTGAAGAACTGCGGCGCGTACAGCCCGAGGAAGTTACCCTTCGGTCCGAAGTGGTTGTAGACCACGTCGAGGAACACCATCAGGCCGGCCTGGTGCGCCGCCTGCACCAGGGCCTTCAGCTCCTCGGGCCGCCCGTAGACCGAATCCGGCGCGTACGGCAGCACCCCGTCGTAGCCCCAGTTGCGCCGGCCGGCGAAGTCCGCGAGCGGCATGAGCTCGATCGCGGTGATCCCGAGCTCCCCGAGGTAGTCGAGCTTCGACATCACGCCGCCGTAGGTCCCCTGCGAGGTGAAGGTGCCTACGTGCAGCTCGTAGATCACCGCCTCCTGCCAGGGCCTGCCGCGCCAGGCCTCGTCGTGCCACTCGAAGGCGAGCGGGTCGATCACCTCGCTCGGGCCGTCGACGTCGCGCGGCTGGAAGCGCGAGGCCGGGTCGGGCACCGCGTGCCTGCCGTCGATGCGGTAGCGGTAGAGGGTGCCCGGCCTCGCCTTTTCGGTGGTTTCGTACCAACCCCCCTCCCCGCGGAGCATGGGCTTGGTTTCGTTTTCGATCATCAAATCGACTTGTTTCGCGCCCGGCGCCCACAGCCGAAAGCGCACGCCGCCGTCGCCGAGCACCTCGGCGCCGAACGGCATGGCGTGCCTTCTCAGCGCCGCTTGCGCGGCCACCAGCGTTCCAGCAGCTCCGCCGCCCATTCCTTTCCTCCGAGACCGAATGCGAGCGCCAGGGCGAACACCAGCCCGGCGAGGATGATGAGGAAGCTCTGGCGCACGATGTCGCCGCCGATGTTGACCTGGTCGAGCGCGATCAGCACCACGAACGTGACGATGGCGTACTGCGCGAGCCGTCCGAGAAGCTCGGCGTCCTGGATGTGGACATTGCGGCAGTAGGCGGTGATGGCGTTGGCGATGAAGCGCGCGAAATACCCGCCGAACGCGAGCACCAGCAGCGCGACCAGGACCTTAGGCACGAACAGGATCACGCGGCCGAGCACGTCCGTGACGTAGGTGAGGCCCAGGCTGTTGAAGCCCACCACGAGCGCGCCGAGAATGACCAGCCAGTAGATCACCAGCCCGATGATCTCGGTGGTGTCGGCGGCGATGCCGCCGTCGCGCAGGAACCCGTCCAGGCCCGCGCGTTGCGTCACGATGTGGAAGTTCACCGCGCGCAGGCCTTTCACGATGGCGAAGCGCGCCGCCTTGGCGAGCAGCCATCCGACCAGGATGACCACCAGCGCGAGAATGAGGCGCGGCACGAAATCGGCCGCCTGGACGAGGAAAGCGCGCACCGGCGCAAGCAGGAGATCGAAGTCGAGTTCGAGCTGGCTCATCGCTTTTCCTCCAGCATGGCGAGAAGTCCCGACAGGGGCACCTGGACCCAGTCGGGCCGGTTGCCGAGCTCGTAGCGCAGCTCGTAGAGCACCTTCTCGAGCTCGAAGAGCTTCATGAGGCCGGCGACGTCGTCGAAGGACTCGAACAGGCCGCTACCGCGTGTCGCCGCCGCGTAGCCGGCGCGGAATGCGCGGCGCGCCTCGCGCTCCCACTCGTCGAGGTCGTTCCCCTTGGTAGCGCTCCACTTCGCGTAGCTGAATGAGCGCAGCATCCCGGCTACGTCGCGCAGCGGTGAAGCCTTCAGCCGGCTTTCGACGAGCGGCCGCGACGGCTCGCCCTCGAAGTCGATGATGTACCAGTCGTTGTTGGCGAGCAGGACCTGGCCGAGGTGGTAGTCGCCGTGATGGCGCGCCTTGAGGGCCCTGCCGCGCGGCGGCGCGCACGAATCGACGAGCGCCAGAATTTGCGCTTTTCGCTCCTGAAGCTCGGAGTTCTTGAGCATGGCGAGGGTCTGCTCGGCCTCCGCCTTCACGCGCGATTTCCAGGCCTCGACATCGGCGAGCGTCAGCGGCTCGGGCGTGAAGGCCGGATCGCGGGAGGGCGTGGCGAGCGCGCGATGCAGCTCGGCCGTCCTCGTGGCGAGGGTCTGGATCAGCAGGAGGTAGGCGGCGTGGCTCGCGTCGGGCGTACCGCGCCGCGTCTCGAGCCACCGCTGCAGGTATTCGAGCGTATAGCTCCAGCCGTCGCCCTGGTTCGGCACGTAGGACTGCAGGAGCGCGAGCGTCACGGGCTCCTTGTTTTTCGACAGGTACTCTACCGCGCCCGCCACCGGCACGCAGTTCCTGAACTCCGCCACCTCGGTGAGGAACCGGCCGACTTCGAGCTCGGGATTCACGCCGGGACGCAGCCTCCGGTAGCACTTCAGGAACAGCCGCTCGGAGAGCGTGACCGAGGTGTTGGTCGACTGCGCCTGGAGCGGGCCGACCGTCAGCGCGGCGAGGTCCTCGCCGGCGATGCGGCTGAAGGCCTCGGTCGGCGTGAAGCGGATCGAGCCGTGGCTGGTCGAGAGGCTGCGGCCTTCGCCGATCGCCTTGACCACGTTGCGGCAGAAGCCCTCGTCGGCCATCGCGTCGCCGATGACGCCGACGTTCGCCTGCTGCCGCACGCGCACGATGGTCGATTGCGCGAGCTGGCGCACGTGCTCCTCGTCCTCTTCCCAGGCGAGCGCCATCGGCAGGGAATAGGTCGCCTTCCCGACCTCGAGGATCGTCAGCAGCCAGCTGATGCCACCGGCGCTCATGTCCCCCACTTCCCAGATGGCGTGGTCCTGCAGTCGGAGCTCGCGCACGGGCTCGCCCTTGGACGCGTACCAGCGCTGCGCCTCGATGTAGCGCGGCAGCACCTCCTCCTCCAGGCGCTTGCGCAGCTGCTCCGCCATGCGGATGCGCCAGGGCACCACGCGGTCGCTGAAGAACGAGACCCAGCCGTCGAAGAGCACCAGGATCGGCAGCTCGTCGGGCACGATCACCTGCGTGTGCCATGACGGCCCTTCCGCGTCGGAGGCGAGGCGAAACCAGTAGAACGAGTGCGCCGGCAGGGTGAGGAGGTACGGCAGGTCGCCGATCGGCGGAAACGGCGTCCGGCCCATGAGCTCCACCGGAACGCGGCCTTTGAAGCGCCTGAGATCGAGCTCGACCGGCTGCGCCGAGCGCGCGAGGTTGGCCACGCACAGCACCGCCTCGTCGGCGTACTCGCGAAGGTACGCGAGCACCTTGCGGTTTCCCGGCTTCAGGAACGAGAGCCGGCCGCGGCCGAACGCGCGGCTCTCGCGCCGGATCCTCAGCATGCGCTTGGTCCAGTTGAGGAGCGACCCCGGGTCGCGCTCCTGCGCCTCGACGTTCACCGCCTGGTAGCCGTAGACCGGGTCCATGATCGGTGGCAGATAAAGCCGCTGCGGATCGGCGCGCGAGAATCCGGCATTGCGGTCGGGGCTCCATTGCATCGGCGTTCGCACGCCGTTGCGGTCGCCGAGATAGATGTTGTCGCCCATGCCGATCTCGTCGCCGTAGTACACGATCGGCGAGCCCGGCATCGAGAAGAGGAGGCTCTTCATCAGCTTGATGCGCTCGGGGTCGTTCTCCATGAGCGGGGCAAGGCGGCGGCGGATGCCGAGGTTGATGCGCGCCTGCAGGTCGGCGGCGTACATGCGGTACATGTAGTCGCGCTCGCGGCTCGTCACCATCTCGAGCGTGAGCTCGTCGTGGTTGCGGAGAAAAATCGCCCACTGGCAGATGTCCGGGATGTCGGGCGTCTGCGCCATGATCTCGACCAGCGGATGGCGGTCCTCCTGCGCGATCGCCATGTACATGCGCGGCATCAGCGGGAAGTGGAACGCCATGTGGCACTCGTCGCCCTCGCCGAAGTACGGGCGCACGTCCTCGGGCCACATGTTGGCTTCGGCGAGCAGCAGCTTGTTCGGGTACTTCTGGTCGATCAGCGCGCGGATCTGCTTCAGCACCAGGTGCGTCTCCGGCACGTTCTCGTTCGACGTGCCCTCGCGCTCGATGAGGTAGGGAATCGCGTCGAGGCGGAATCCGTCCACCCCCATGTCGAGCCAGAAGCGCATGGTGCGGAACGCCGCCCTGAGCACGTGCGGGTTGTCGAAGTTGAGGTCGGGCTGGTGGCTGAAGAAACGGTGCCAGTAGTACTGCTTCGCGACGTCGTCCCAGGCCCAGTTCGAGGTCTCGGTGTCGGTGAAGATGATGCGCGTGCCCTTGTACTTCTGGTCGGTGTCGCTCCACACATAGTAGTCGCGCTTGCGCGAGCCCTTCGGCGCGCGCCGCGCGGCCTGGAACCAGGGATGCTGGTCCGAGGTGTGGTTCATCACCAGCTCGGTGATCACCCTCAGCCCGCGGCGCTGCGCCTCGCGCACGAACTGCCTGAAGTCGGCGACCGTGCCGTATTGCGGATGCACGCCGTTGTAGTCCGAGACGTCGTAGCCGTCGTCCTTCAGCGGCGAGGGATAGAACGGCAGCAGCCACAGCGCCGAAACCCCGAGGTCCTGGATGTAGTCGAGCTTGGAGGTAAGACCGCGGAAGTCCCCCATGCCGTCGTTGTTCGAATCGAAGAACGCCTTGACGTGCACCTGGTAGAGGACGGCGTCCTTGTACCAGAGCGCCTGCTGCGCCACCGCCGTGATCTCCGCCGCGCTCTGCGAGGTCACTTGCGCACCAGCTTGAAAAGATGGGCCGGGAGCTGGTGCGGGTTGAGCTCGATGTAGTTTCTCGAGCCGCTCCAGGCGTAACGCCCGCCCGAGAGGAGGTCGTGCACCTCGAAGGTCTCGTTCGGCGCGAGGCCGAGTCCCTCGAGGTCGAGCTCGACGAAGCCGGATTGCGGATGCTGGAAATCGAGGTTGACCGCCACCAGGATGATGTTGCGTTCTTCTTTCTTCGAATAGACCAGCAGCTGCGGATTGTCGATGTCGTGGAAGCGCAGGCTCCAGTCGCGCTGCAGGGCGGGATTCGCCTGGCGCACCCGGTTCAGCAGCGCGATCAGCTCGCGCAGGCTGTCGGCGCGCTCGAGGTCCCAGCGCTTCAGCTCATATTTCTCGGAGTCGAGGTACTCCTCGCTGCCCGGCTCGCGCGGCGAGTGCTCGAGAAGCTCGTACGCCGGCCCGTAGATGCCGTAGCTCGCGGCGAGGGTCGCGGCGAGCACCACCCGTACGATGAACGCCGGCCGGCCCCCGGTCTGCAGCGTCTCGTGCAGGATGTCGGGCGTGTTGGGCCAGACGTTGGGACGCAAGTACTCGCGACTCGCCGTTTGAGTCAATTCAGTAAAGTATTCGACGAGCTCCTGCTTCGAGTTCCGCCACGTGAAGTAGGTGTAAGACTGAGTGAAGCCGACCTTGGCGAGCTTGTGCATGATCCGCGGCCGGGTAAACGCCTCGGAGAGAAAGATGAGCTCGGGGTGCTTCGCCTTCAGCTCGCGCAGGCACCATTCCCAGAACGCGAACGCCTTGGTGTGCGGGTTGTCGACCCTGAAGATCTTCACGTCTTGAGAAATCCAGAATTCGAAGACGCTCTTCAGCTCCTCCCACAGGCTTCGCCACGCCGCGGTTTCGAAGTCGAACGGGTAGATGTCCTGGTACTTCTTGGGCGGGTTTTCCGCGTACTGCACGGTGCCGTCGGGCCGGGCGCGGAACCACTCGGGATGCTCTTTGACGTACGGGTGGTCGGGAGAGCATTGGAAGGCGATGTCAAGCGCGATATCGATGCCTCGCTTTTTCGCCTCACCAACCAAAAACCGGAAGTCTTCCGCCGTACCCAACTCAGACAGGATGGCCTTGTGCCCGCCCTCCTTGGCGCCGATTGCCCAAGGGCTGCCGACCTCGCCCGGCTTGGCCGCGACGGCGTTGTTCTTGCCCTTGCGTGCGGTCGTGCCGATCGGATGGATCGGCGGAAAGTAGAGCACGTCGAAGCCCATCTCCTGCACGTAGGGTAGCCGCTCGACCACATCCTTGAAGGTCGCATGGCGGCCGTCGCCTCGCGCCGAGCGCGGGAACATCTCGTACCAGGCGGAGAAGCGCGCCTTCACCGGATCGACCAGCACCTCGAGCGCGTCGCTCTCGACCACCGCTTCGCGCGCCGGCGGCGGAACGTCCGCGCTCATCGCCGCCTGGTAGCGCTCTTCGGCACTGCGCTTTTCGTCCGCCAGAATCTCGTTTCTTACCAAGCCGGAGCCGATGAGGAAGTCGACCGAGAGGTCCTGCCCGGCATCCCTGCGCTTCGCGAGGTCGCGCCGCCAGGTCACGAAAGGATCAACCCAGCCGCGCACCTTGTACTGGTAGCGGCCGAGCTTCTCGACGGTGAACGCGGCCGCCCAGTGGTCGTTGTGCCGGAACTCCATGGCCACGGCTTTCCATTCGTTGTCTTCCTGAAATCGCCAAAGAAGATGACAAACGACTTGGTCGTGGCCGTCCGCGAACACGTCGGCCTCGACGAGCACCTCCTCGCCGAGCGCCCGCTTCACCGGATAGCGCCCGCCGTCGACCTGCGGGCGCACCGACTCGATCACCACCCGCGCGGGCGCGGGCACCGTGCTGGGATTGTTCTTAATCAGGCTTGAGGAACACCGCCGCGAGCGGTGGCAGCGTCAGGGTAAGCGAGTGACTGTACTCCTCGTAGGGCATGGGCAGCGCATCGGAGCCGCCAGAATTGCCCAGGCCGCTCCCGCCGTAGACGGCGGCGTCGCTGTTCAGGAGCTCGCGCCAGTAGCCGCCGCGCGGCACGCCGACCCGGTAGTTGAAGCGCGGCACCGGGGTGAAGTTGAACACCGCGAGCACCGGCGGCGCCTCGTCGCCGGCGAGGCGCAGGAACGAGAGCGCGCTCTGCTCCCAGTCGCCGCGCTGCACCCAGCGGAAGCCGTCCGAAGAGAAGTCTTTTCCGTGAAGCGCCCGGTTTTCACGGTACGTCCGGTTGAGATCGGCGACCCAGCGCTGCGCGCCCTCGTGCAGCGGGTATTGCAGCACGTGCCACTCGAGGCTCGCGTCGTGCGTCCACTCGCGCCGCTGGCCGAACTCGCCGCCCATGAAGAGGAGCTTCTTCCCCGGATGGGCCCACATGTACGCGAAGAGCAGGCGCAGGTTGGCGAACTGCTGCCAGTCGTCGCCCGGCATGCGGCCGATGAGCGAGCCCTTGCCGTGCACCACTTCGTCGTGCGAGAGCGGCAGCACGAAGTTCTCGTGGAACGCGTACCACAGGCTGAAGGTGAGCGCGTCGTGGGAGTACTTGCGGTACACCGGGTCGCGCTTCATGTAGTTGAGGCTGTCGTGCATCCAGCCCATGTTCCACTTCAGTCCGAAGCCCAGGCCCCCGAGGTAGGTGGGCCGCGACACCTGCGGCCACGCAGTCGATTCCTCTGCGATGGTCTGGATGTCCGGGAAATCGCGGTACAGGGTCTCGTTCAGGAAGCGCAGGAACTCGATCGCGTCGAGGTTCTCGCGCCCGCCGTGGCGGTTCGGAATCCACTCGCCTTGCTTGCGGCCGTAGTCGAGGTACAGCATCGAGGCGACCGCGTCCACGCGCAGGCCGTCGGCGTGGAACACCTCGAGCCAGAAGTGCGCGCTCGAGCTCAGGAACGCCCTGACTTCGTTCCTTCCATAGTTGAAGATCGCGCTGGCCCACTCCGGATGGTGGCCCTGACGCGGGTCCGAATGCTCGTAGAGATGCGTGCCGTCGAAGAAACCGAGGCCGTGCGGATCCCACGGGAAATGCGAGGGCACCCAGTCGAGGATCACGCCAATTCCCGCCTGGTGGAGGTGGTCGATGAACCACATCAGGTCCTGCGGCGTGCCGTAGCGCGAGCTCGCGGCGAAGTAGCCGGTGCACTGGTAGCCCCACGAGCCGTAGAACGGGTGCTCCATGATCGGCATCAGCTCGACGTGCGTGAAGCCCATGCGCTTCGCGTAGTCGGCGAGCTTCGGCGCGAGGTCGCGGTAGCCGAGGAACCGGTCCGGTGAATCGGGCGAGCGCATCCACGAGCCGAGGTGCACCTCGTAGACCGCGTGCGGCGCGTCGAGCGCGTTGCGCCGGGCGCGCGTGCGCATCCACTCGGCATCGTGCCATTCGTAGTCGAGGTCCCACACCACCGACCCGGTCTTCGGCGGCGTCTCGCAGCGAAACGCGTACGGGTCGGCCTTGTCCACCTTGAAGCCCGCGTGCTTGGACACGATGTGGTACTTGTAGATGCTTCCCTCGCGCGCTTCGGGCGCGCGGGCATACCAGATGCCCGAGCCGTCGCTCGTCTGCCGCATCGGATGCCGCCGCGGGTCCCAGCCGTTGAAGTCGCCCACCACCGCGACCGAGGCCGCGTTGGGCGCCCACACCGCGAACTCGATCGCGCCTTCCACGAGGTGCGCTCCCAGCTTCTGATAGAGGCGCGAGTGCGTACCCTCGCGGAAAAGGTAGAGGTCGTGACCGGACAGCGCGAGACGGGGAGCGGCGACAGCGCTCATGGGTTGTCCTTTATCACTACGCGATTTGGCGATCTACCGCAGTGGCTATACTTTTGACCATGCAGACCGACTACGTTCAGCGCTTCCTGTTCGAGGAGCTCGACATCCGCGGGCGCCTCACCTGCCTCACGGGCGCCTGGCAGCGGATGCTCGACGGGCGGGACTATCCGCAGGATGTTGCGTCGCTTCTTGGCCACACCACCGCCCTCAACGTCCTGCTCGGCGCCAACCAGAAAGGGGCCGGGCGCGTCACACTGCAAGTGCAAGGTTCGGGCCCGGTGAAGCTGCTGGTGGCCGACTGTACCTCCGAATTGAGGATCCGGGGCATGGCGACCTACGACAAGGACCTCGGCGCCGCGCTGAGCGAGCGCGGCCTCCTCGGCGACGGCCGCCTCTCGGTCACGCTGGAGGACGTGAAAAGCGGGCGCCTGTACCAGAGCCTGGTGCCGCTCGAGGGCGAGAGCCTCGAGCAGATCTTCATCCACTACCTCGCGCAGTCGGAGCAGATGCCGGCGTTCCTGCGCCTCTACGCCGACCGCGGCGCCGTGTGCGGGCTGCTGCTCGAGAAGCTGCCGCTCGCCGACAGCCGCGACCCCGACGGATGGAACCGCATCACCCAGTTCGCCTCGACCCTCGAGCTCGACGAGACGCGCGACGCCCAGCCCTACGATCTGCTCACGCGGGTGTTCCCGGAGGAGCTGATGCGGGTGTTTCGCCTCTATGCTGTCGAATACCACTGTCCCTACGACGAAGACAAGGTGAAGGACCTCCTGCGCGGGCTCGGCAGGCACGAGGTCGAATCGATCCTCGCCGAGCAGGGTGAAGTCGTGATTCGCAACGAGATGTGCAACCACGAGTACCGCTTCGACGCGCGCGCCATCGCCGAGCTCTTCCACTAGAGACCAAGAATCGGGGTCAGACCCCGATTTTTCTGGAAGGATTTTCCTGGCATGAAATTGGCTTGCACGCGGTCATGAGACTTCCCCTGCTGTGCCTGGCGGTAACGCTTGGACTTTACGCCTGCAGCCGCGAGGAGCCGGCGATCGGACAGCCCCGGTCCCAGACCAGGATCGACGAGACCCGCGCGGTCGAAAAGGCGGCCGACGCGGGCAAGCCGCTGAGCGACGACTCGCTCACGCAGATCGTCCGTTCGGCTCTCGAGTCCGAGTCGAGCCTGGACGCGCGCAAGATCGACGTCGAGAACAGCCACGGCAACGTCGCGCTCCACGGCTCGGTGGAATCCGAAGACCAGCGCGAGAAAGCCGGACGCATCGCCGGAGCGGTGGGCGGCGTGCGCAACGTAGTCAACAACCTCACGGTCGAGGGCGCTTCGACCGGCGCAAGCGCGGCGAGGAAAGAGAAGCCCGAATAGTCCGTCAGGCGCACGCCGATGGGCCCATTCGGACGATGGCAGCCTGGGCCGCCGGCCGCTAGAGTAGCCCCACGCGGGAATAGCTTAGCTGGTAGAGCGCAACCTCTCCAGGGTTGAGGGATGAGTTCGAGACTCGTTTCCCGCTCCAGTCACCTTACGAACGGGGTCAGGGTTCACGCTCCGGCCCCGTTTATCATTTGGCCTCCCGACGGCAGGAGGCGACGTGGAGAAGAGCCCGGCGATTGCCGAGATCATCGAGGCGCGGCTGTCGCGCCGCGCAGCGCTGAAAGGCATCGGCGCCGGCAGCGTGTTCGGACTCTTCGGTTGCAGCACCGCGCCGACGGCACCGGCCGCCGCCGGCGACGGCTCGGCGCCGCTCGAGTTCGCCGAGGTCGGCCGCAGCAACGACGGCACCCACCACGTTGCCGCCGGCTACACCGCGCAGGTGCTCATCCGCCAGGGTGACCCGATCCGCCGCGGCGCGCCGCCATACCGGCCGGGACGGCAGACCGGCGCCGAGCAGGAGCAGCAGTTCGGCACCGACAACGACTTCATCGCGTACATGCCGCTGCCGCGCGGCTCGAGCTCCTCGACGCGCGGCCTGCTCGGCGTCAACCACGAGAACCATCGCCCGCTGCTGTGCTTTCCTGGCGTGAAGAATCCCGCCGAGCTCACGCGCGAGCAGTGCGAGGTGCAGATGGCGGCGCAGGGCCATTCCATCCTCGAGATCGAAAAACAGGGCAACGCCTGGCGCGTGGTCGAGGACAGCGCGTACAACCGGCGCATCTCGGCGAACACCGCGATGCGCATCGCCGGCCCCGCCGCGGGACACCCGCGCATGCGCACGCCGTCCGATCCCTCGGGCACGCGCGTCCTTGGCACGTTCAACAACTGCGCCGGCGGCACCACCCCCTGGGGAACGATCCTCGCCGCCGAGGAGAACACGCAGTTCTATTTCACCGGCAACGCCGCGCAAGGACCCGAGGCCGCCGCGCGCCGGCGCTACAACATCACCGGCCGCCCCCGGTTCTACGAGGCCTGGAGCCGCTACTTCGAGCGCTTCAGCCTGGACAAGGAGCCGAACGAGCCGAACCGCTTCGGCTGGATCGTCGAGATCGATCCCTACGACCCGAAGTCGACCCCCGTGAAGCGCACCGCGCTCGGCCGCGCGGCGCACGAATGCGCCACCAGCGCGCTGAGCCACGACGGCCGCGTCGCCTTCTATTGCGGCGACGACGCCCGCATGGAGTATGTGTACAAGTTCGTCACGCAGGAGCGCCATGACGCCTCGCGCCCCGAGGCGAACCGCGACCTCCTCGACCGCGGCACGCTCTACGTGGCGCGCTTCGAGTCCGACGGCAGCATGCGCTGGCTGCCGCTCGTGCACGGCGAAGGCCCGCTCACCGCGGCGAACGGCTTCGCGAGCCAGGCCGACGTCGTGATCGAGGCGCGCCGCGCCGGCGATCTGCTCGGCGCCACGCCGATGGACCGCCCCGAGGACGTCGAGGCGCAACCGGCGACCGGGCGCGTCTACGTCGTGCTGACCTACAACGAGCAGCGCAAGCCAGACCAGCTCAACCCGGCCAACCCGCGCCCCAACAACCGCTTCGGCCACATCGTCGAGATCGTGCCGCCGCTCGTGAACGGCAAGCCCGACCACACGGCGACGGCGTGCCACTGGGGCTTCTTCCTCCTCGGCGGCAACCCGGCCGATCCCTCGCACGGCGCGCGCTACGGCGGCCCGGTGACCGAGAACGGCTGGCTCGCCGCACCCGACAACGTCGCCTTCGACCCGAAGGGTCGGATCTGGATCGCCACCGACGGCCAGGACGACTGGGCGGGCTTCAACGACAGTCTCTATGGGGCGCCGGTGGGCGGTCCCGAGCGCGGGATCACCCGCGCCTTGTTCACCAGCCCGCGCGGGTCCGAGATCTGCGGCCCGGCGTTCACGCCCGACGGAAAGACGCTCTTCCTCGGCGTGCAGCACCCCGGCGACGAGAAAGGCTCGACCTTCGAGAAGCCCTCGACGCGCTGGCCCGACTTCAAGGACGACATGCCCCCGCGCTCGTCGGTGCTCGCGATCACGCGCGACGACGGCGGTGAAATCGGGGGTTAGATCAAGCTACGGAACCGAATTGCTCGGTCGAACGCGCTCACGGGTCACCTCCGCTAAAGTAGTAACACCCAGAAGCGCCATGTCGCGGTCGATCTCGTCGCGCAGCAGCCGGATCGCGTGCGCGACGCCGGGCTGGCCGCCCGCCGCGGCGGCGTAGAAGAACGGCCGGCCGACGAAGACGAAGCTCGCGCCGAGCGCGAGCGCCTTGAGGACGTGCGTGCCGCGCCGCACGCCGCTATCCATCATGACGGTCATGCCGCCAGCCTCGGCGGCGATTGCCGGCAGCACGCGCAGTGGCGCCACCGCGCCGTCGAGCTGGCGGCCGCCGTGGTTCGACACGATGACGCCGTCGATGCCGAGCTCGCGGGCGCGCCGCGCATCGGCCGGGTCGAGTATGCCCTTCAGCACCAGGCGCCCATGCCAGCGGCGGCGGATGCCCTCGATGTGCTTCCATGACAGCCGGTCGCGGCGCCCGGGGTCGCGCTTGCCGCTGCGCGAGATGAGCGGCACGCGCGGCCCCATGTTCTCGAAGTGCGGCATGCCCTGGGTGAGGAGCGTGCGCAGAAGCATGCCGAAGAGCCAGCGCGGCCGCACCGCACTGTCCCAGGCGAGGCGCAGCGTCGGACGCAGTGGAGTATGGAAGCCGGTGCGGATGTAATGCTCGCGGTTGGAGGCGACCTGCACGTCGCAGGTCACGACCAGGGTGTCGAATCCGGCGCGCTCCACGCGCTCGACCAGCCGGTTGATCGTTTCTTCGTCGCCCGGAATGTAGGCCTGGAACCAGGAGGTGGCACCGGCGCTTCGCACCTGCTCGAGCGGGGTGAGCGCTGCGCCGCTCATCACCATCGGGATGTTGGCCTGCGCTGCGCCACGCGCGAGCACCAAGTCGCCCTCGTAGGCGGCCATCGAGGTGCCGCCCATCGGCGCGATGCCGAAGGGCGCATCGTAGGCGCGCCCGAAGAGCGTCGCCTTCTGCGTGCGCGCCGAGGTGTCGACCAGCATGCGCGGGACGAGGGCCAGATCGTCCCAGGCCGCGAGGTTCGCCCGGAGCGAGGCGCCGGTTTCCACGCTGCCCGAGGCATAGCCGAAAATGGGACGCGGCAGCACCCGCCGCGCGGCGTCCTCGAAGTCTTCCAGCGAGAGAAGGTCTTTAAGCTTCACTACAGCCGCTAAGATATACGCATGTCGTCCGCGCCGTCCGGCCTCGTTCCGCGTGAAGGCCTCGTCACCGTGACCCACGTGATCTACGCGCTACACGCCTTCAGTGCGCTGACCGGGCTGGTGAGCGCCGCCTTCGTGGTGACCGCCTTCCTGACCGGATGGCCGTCGATCATCGCGGTGATCATCAACTATGTGAAACGCTCGGAGGCGCGCGGGACCTGGCTCGATTCCCACTTCTCCTGGCAGATCCGCACCTTCTGGTTCGCGGCGCTGTGGGTGGTGGTCGCCGTGATCCTGTTCGTCACCCTCATCGGGATACCCGTCGCCTGGGTGATCTGGGTGATCACGGGCATCTGGGTGCTCTACCGCATCATCCGCGGCTGGCTCGCCCTCTCCTCCCACAAGGCAATGCCGACATGACTGAACCCCGCGTAATCGAGGTTTTCTCCGACTACGTCTGTCCCTGGTGCTATCTCGGCTCCGCGCGCGTCGCGCGGCTGCAGAAGGAGCACGGCGTGCAGGTCAAGTTCGTGCACTTTCCACTGCATCCCGAAACGCCGGCGGAAGGCAAGAGCCTGGAGGCGCTCTTCGCCGGGCGCGGCTACGACATTCCGAAGATGCAGGCGCAGATGCGCGCGCGCATGGCGGCCGAGGGCCTGCCCTACGGCGATCGCAAGATGACCTTCAACAGCCGGCTCGCGCAGGAGCTTGCGAGCTGGGCCGTTTCGCAGCCTGGTGGCGAGTCGATCCACGATGCCCTCTTCCGGGCGTACTTCGTCGACGGTAAAAACATCGGCGACGCCGAAGTTCTTGTTGAAATTTCAAAACAACTTGGGCTCAACGAGGCTCAGGCGCGCGAAGTGATCCAGAAAAGAACCCACAAGGCGGCGGTCGACGCCGACTGGGAAAAGTCGCGGCAATACGGCGTCACCGGCGTGCCGACCTACGTCGTCGGCGACCGCGGGGTGGTCGGCGCGCAGCCCTACGAGACGCTCGAAGAGCTCATCAAGTAATCGATTTCAGGAAGACTGCATCGCGCGCAGGTAATCGGCGAGCCTTCTACCCGTCTGGTCGGGGTAGCGCCGCTCGAGCGCCGCGAGCTCGGCGATGCGGTCGACTCTGAAGTTGCGCCAGTTGTCGCGCGTCTCGCACCAGGCACCGAGCGTCCAGGTGCCACCCCAGAAGTAGAGCGCGATCGGCCAGACCTGGCGCTCGCTCCCCCGGCCCTGCGCATCGCGGTAGTTGAGCCGCAGCACGCGCCGCTCGCCGATCGCGGAACGCACCGCCTCGAGCCGGGCCATCGCCGCCGCGTTGACATGGAAGTTCGGCGCGTAAAGGCGCGTCTGCTCGAGCGCCATGCGCCGCTCGGCGGGCAGCGCGGCGACGATCTTCTCGATCGCGGTGCGCGCGCAGTCGGCGAGCACCGGTCCGCCCCAGGCTTCCACCATCCGGGCGCCGATGGCGAGCGCCTCGATCTCGTTCAGCGTGAACATGAGGGGCGGAACGTCGAAGCCGGCTTTCAGGCGGTACCCCACGCCGGCTTCGCCTTCGACCGGCACGCCGGAGAGGGAGAGGTCGCGGACGTCGCGGTAGACCGTGCGCAGCGACACGCCGAGCCGGCCCGCCAGGAAGGCCGCCGTGGTGAGCCGGCGTCCCCGCAGGTACTGCACGATGCGGAACAGGCGGTCGGCGCGCCGCACGAGCCTCAGCTCATCGCGTGGAGCCCGATGCGATTGCCTTCGCAGTCCTGGACGTGCGCGATCCAGCCCTGGTTGCCGGGAAGCTGCGTCTTGGACATCAGGACCTTGCCGCCCGCGGCACGCGCCCGCTCGAGCGCGGCGTCGATGCCTGGCGTCGCGGCGAGGTAGGTCACGGTTCCCTTGCCTGACGGCTCGTAGCCTTCGCCGTGCACCAGGCAGCCGCCTACGCCCTGCTCGCCGTGCGGAAAGAGGGCGATCCGGAACGGGCCGAACTTGTCGAACGCGAGCTCCGCATCGAGCAGCTTTTCATAGAAGGCGGCTGCGCGCTTGAGATCCGCAACCGCGATTTCACTCCACACTACGCTGTTTTGCATCTCGCTTCTCCTTCACGTGACGTGCGGGATCGCACCTCACGCAGCGTGCGCCAGCCCTGCTGACAACGTGATGTCAGGAGGCCTTGGACAGCGGCCGCGCCAGCTTTGTCCCCGGCCACGCGTCGTGGCGGGCGCGCGCGTACTGCGGCGGATAGTCGAGCTTGACGCCGAAGCGCTCCGCCGCGTGCCACACCCAGCGCGGGTTGTCGAGGAAGGCGCGCGCCATCGCCACCATGTCGGCCTTCCCTTCGGCGATGGCCGCCCCGGCCTGCTCAGGATCCGCGATCATCCCGACCGCGCGCACTTTGATTTTTGAATTTTGCTTTACCTTTTCAGCGAAAGGCAGCTGGTAACCCGGGCCCACGTTCAGCCGCGCGTGCGAAACCAGCCCGCCGCTCGACACGCACACGTAGTCGAAGCCCACGCGCTCCAGCTCGCGCGCGTACGCCACTGCATCGTCAGGACCGAGGCCGCCTTCGGCCCAGTCGCTGGCGCTGATGCGCGCGCCGAGCCCTCTTTCCTTCGGCCAGGTCTCGCGCACCGCGCGTGCGACCTGGAGTGCGAATTTCATGCGCTCCTTGCCGTATTCGTCGCTGCGGCGATTGGAGAGCGGCGAGAGGAACTGGTGCAGAAGATAGCCGTGCGCCGAATGCAGCTCCAGCACGTCGAAGCCGGCGCGCTTTGCCCTTCCTGCCGAAGCGACGAACGCGTCGACGGTCTGCAGAATCTCTTCCTTCGACATCTCCTTCGGCGTGTGCCAAGTTGGGCTGAATGGCAGCGGCGACGGAGCCACCGTGGGCCACGGCGATTCGCCGCGCCCCAGAGCCTCGCGCCCTTCCCAGGGCACCTGGGTGGAGGCCTTGCGGCCGGCGTGGCCGATCTGGATTCCGATCGGATTTTTGGAAACCGTGCGGCAATGCGCCAGAACGCGTGCCATGGAAGCTTCGTTATGGTCGCTGTAAAGGCCGGTGCAGCCGTGGGTGATGCGGCCTTCGCGCGTCACGTGCGTCGCCTCGACCATGACCAGGCCCGCGCCCGAGTAGGCGAGGTGCCCGAGGTGGACGAAGTGCCAGTCGTTCATGCTGCCGTCGTCCGCGGAGTACTGGCACATGGGCGAGACGACAATCCGGTTGGGCAGCGTGACGCCGCCCAGGGTGATGGGGGTGAAAAGAGTCGCCGGCATGCGGCGATTCTAGGTCATGGTCCGGATTCCCCTTCCAGATAGGCGATCAACGCGGCCCGATCGGCCGCGTCGGTCACGCTGTAGTTCATCCGCTGGCCCGGAATGAGTCGCTCCGGGTCCGTGAGCCACGCATCGAGCGTCCGCGAGCCCCAGACGATGCGTGAGGCGCGCAGCGCGGGCGAGTACTCGAATCCGGCCACCGCGCCCGCCTTGCGGCCGATCACGCCGCGATGGCGCGGCCCGATGCGGTCCTGGTCGAGCGAATGGCAGCCCGCGCAGCGCGACTCGTACAGCTCCTTCCCCCTGGTGGCATCGGCTGCCTGCGCTATTCCACAGACAACCAATGCCCCAAGAAAAACAGCCGCATTAGGCGCCGAAGCTGAGCGGCGCACCGGGAAGCTGCCTGCCGAGCACGCCGGAGAGCGCGGTCCAGTGCATGGTCTCGTCGGCGGCGAGGCGAGCGGCCACCTTCGCGAGGTTCACGTCCTGGAACGACGGGATGACGCCGAGGTAGGCGTTGCTCGCGCCGAGCTCGAGGCGAGCCGCGAGGTTGAGGATGTCCTCCTGGCTCTTGATCGCGGCCGCGTTCAGGGCGCGCGCGTATTCCGCCATCGGCTTCTCGGCCACCGGGCGGCCGCCGAGCTTCTCGATCGTCGAGATCAGCGCGTCGCGATGGCCCTTGTGGTGCGACTGGAAGAGCACCGCGGCGTCGAGCACCGGCTTCTGCAGCAGCCCGCTCTGCGCGCCGAGCTGGTAAGCGTTGATGGCCTCGTGCTCCAGGCCGAGGGCGACGTTCAGGATGTCGACGTCGCGCGCCATGGTGCTGCCCATGGCGAAACTGCGGCCGGGGACGCCGGCAATGAAACCGAAGGCGGCGGCGGACAGCGTGGCGGTGCCCGACGTGGTGAGGAAGCTGCGGCGTTTGTGGTTCAGCATGATTGACTCCGAATAGGTTGGTTGGGCGGGCTGCACGCCGTATACGCCTCAACCTAGGCTTCGGATGTCAAACCTCGATCGCACCCGCAAAGAGAACCGGGCCGGTGGGCGCCCCGGTCGGCGAGCCTCCCGCCGGCTCGACCGACACCGCGAGCTTCGCCCCGCGGGTGAGGCGCGCCGCCTGCGCCGCCGGCAGCGCGAGCTTCGCGTCGAGGCTGCCGAGGACCGCGAGCGACACCGGCGCGCCGCCTTCGGCCGGAATGAGCCAGAGCTCGTAGCTCTGCGAGGGTCCCGCGAGCACCGGGCGCGTCGCGCGCAGCTCGAGCGTCCTCCGATCCGCCGACAGGGCCGCGCTGATGCGCGCGGCGTCGCCGGGCCCGGAAAGCTGCGCGATCTCGGCGAACGAGCTCGTGGGTTTCAACGGAACGATCTGCAATCCGACCGCGAGGAGCGCCGCGGCGGTGGCGGCGATGGCCCAGCCGCGCCAGAGCGAAACGCGGCGGTGCCACGGCGTGCGGTAGCGGGAGAGCCCGAGCTCGCGCTCGAGCCGCGGCCAGGCCGAAGCCGGCGGGGGCGTTTCGATCATGGCGGAGTACCTCGGAGCGAGCCCCTGCCAGTGGCGCAGGCGCGCGGCGACGAGCGGCTCCTCGCGCAGCGCGCGCTCGAAGCGCCGGCGCGCGGCGCCGCGCAGGGTGCCGAGGAGATATTCGCCGCAGAGCGCATCGAGGTTTGGATCGCGGGCGAGCTTCATCGCACCGCCCCCATGCATTCTTCGACGCAGGAGCGCAGGTTGGCGAGCCCGCGGCGCACCCAGGTCTTCACCGTTCCCAGCGGCTGCGCGAGGTGCGCCGCGAGGTCGCTGTGGCTCATGCCACGGTCGTACGCGAGGACCAGGGCCTGGCGTTCCTGCGGGCGCAGCTCGCCCAGGCAGTCGCGCAGCCAGCGCGAGGCGCGCCCCGCGTCGACCGAGTCGTCCGCGGCCGGCGACCAGTCGAACAGGCGATCGAGCTCGTCCTCCTCGGGGTAGGAATCGACGCGCGAGACGTCGTGGCTCGCCATGAGGTCGAGCGCGCGGTTGCGCACGATGGCCGCCATCCAGGCCACCGGCTGCTCGGCCAGCGGGTCGAAACGCCCGGCCGCGGCCCAGATCCGGGTGAAGCCGTCGTGCAGCACCTCCTCGGCCAGCTCGCGCCGCCGCACGATGCGCTGCGCGATGCCGAAGAGGAGCGGCGAGCAGGCCTTGTAGAGCCCCTCGAAAGCCTCGGCCGCCCCCTCCCCCCGGGCCGCGGTGGCGAGCAGCAGCCGCTTGATGTCGGCGTCGGACCTCATCCGTCTTAGTACGGCCGAGGCGCGGTTTTGGATTCCTGCGTTTTAAGGGGAAGCGACGGCGATGCCGCGTTCGGAGAAAGTCTTGCGGATGGCGTGGGCGAACGCCACGGCGCCCGGCTGGTCGCCGTGCAGGCACAGCGTATCGGGCGAGACCGGGATCGGCTTCCCGGAGAGCGAGGTCACGACGCGCTTCTCCACCATCGCGGCCGCGCGCTCGGCCGCCACCGCCGCATCCTCGATCATCGCTCCGGGAGTGCCGCGCGGCGCGAGCGTCCCGTCGTCGGCATAGCCGCGGTCGGCGAAGACCTCCCCCGCCACTCGTAAGCCGCCCTGAAGGGCGATTTTCATCATTTTGGAATTTGAAAGGGCGTAAAGCATGACACCGCCGCCAAGGTCCCGGACCGCGCGCGCCATCGCCTCCGCCAGACCCTGGTCGTTCGCCGCCATGTTGTAGAGCATCCCGTGGCACTTCACGTGGTGCAGCCGAGCGCCGGCGGCGCGGGCGAAAGCCTCGACCGCGCCCGCCTGGTAGAGCACGAGGTCGTACATGTCCTGCGGCGAGATCTTCATGACCCGCCGGCCGAAGCCCTGGAGGTCGGGCAGCGACGGGTGGGCGCCGATCGCCACGCCATGGTCCACAGCGAGCTTCACCGTGGCGCGGATCGTGGCGGGATCGCCGCCGTGGAAGCCGCAGGCGACGTTGGCCGAGGAAACGAGCGGCATGACCGCCGCGTCGGCGCCCATCTTCCACACGCCATAGCTCTCGCCCATGTCGCAGTTGATGTCGATGGTGGTCATTGGCCGTAGTTCCAACCGATGCCGCGGAGCGCCGTGGCGAGCCTTTCCTTGGCATCGTGGCGCAACTCGGCCGCCATGCCGAGGTCGCAGCGCGCGAAGTGCACCGTCCCGCCCGGGGCGAGCTGCGCGAGGCGCGCCACGTCGGCGGAGACGATCTCCGCGATCCTCGGGTACCCGCCGGTGGTCTGGTGATCGGCCATGAGCGCGATCGGCGTCCCGTTCGCCGGCACCTGTACGCTGCCGAGGGCAGTCGGGCCGGACAGTATCTCACTTTGCTCGCTGCGCACGAGCGCCGGCCCCGCCAGGCGAAAGCCCATGCGATTGGATTCCGGCGCGATTTTCCACACCGTGTCGAAGAAGCTCCTCTGCGCGTTCGAGTCGAAGCTAGCGAAGTGCTGCCCCTCCAGGACGTGCACCAGGATCGGCTCGCGGTCGGGTAGCGTGAAGGGTGGCGCCGACCACTTGACCGTGCCGTTGCGGGTCTTCTTCAGCTTGGAGAAGCGGCCGGTCGCGCCGGGGTCGCGCAGCGCGAGCGCGTCGCCGTGCTTGAGCGAGCGCCCCTGGAAGCCCCCGAAATGCCCCGGCAGGTAGGTGCTGCGGCTGCCCAGTATCGGCGCCACCGCGAAGCCCCCGGCGACCGCCAGGTAGGCACGCGCGCCGCGCGCCGCGTGCCCGACGTTGAACCGGCTCCCGGCGGGCGCGAGCACCGGGCGGTTGTGCGGGAAGCTGCCGTCGAACTCGGCGCCGCACAGTGCGACCAGCGTCTCCTCCTCGAAGGAAAGCTCGGGGCCGATCACGGTGATCTCGAGCGCCGCCTCGCCGCCTTCGTTCCCCACCAGCGCGTTGGCGAGCGCAAGCGCCACCGGGTCCATCGCGCCGCCCGGGCACAGGCCCACGTGCTGCAAGCCGTGGCGGCCTTGGTCCTGCAGCGTCGTGAGCAGTCCCGGCCTGAGGATCCGGATGCTCATGTTCTCGCGCGAAGGACGATCATTTCTTCAACGCCATGAACTCTTCGGCGGTGATGGCGCGGAAGCGCACCCGGTCGCCCGGCGCAAGCAGGCTCGGCGGCTCGCGGGCGACGTCGAACACCGCCACGGGCGTGCGGCCGATGACGCTCCAGCCGCCCGAGATGGCGTAGGGATAGACCACCGTCTGCTCGTTGGCGATCGCCACCGCGCCCGGCGCGACCAGCGCGCGCGGCGTCGCGCGCCGCGGCACCGCGAGCTTCGCATCGAGGCCGCTCATGTACGCGTGCCCCGGGGCGAAGCCGATCATCAGCACGCGGTACTCGCCCGCGGCGTGGATCCGGCCGATCTGCTCGAGCTCGAGCTTCACCTGCCTCGCGACCTCCTCGATGTCGGGCGCGAACTCGCGCTCGTAGCACACCGGCACCTCCACCGTGCGCGCGGGCGCTTCCTCCGCAGCGGCGTCCTGCTTCATGCATTCCTGCACCAGGATCGCGGCGGCCTCGAGCGCGTCGCCGTGCACGTCGGGATGGTCGGGGTCGTAGTGCAGCGCGATGCCGCCCAGCGCCGGCACCACGTCGCGCATCCATGGCTTCGCGCGCGCCTGCAACGTCGCCGCGAGCTGCTGCACGAACGCGTTCACCTCGAGGTCGAGCTTGTCGGCGAACTCGATGTAGGCCGCGCAGTCGCCGAGCGGGACGACCGCCTTGGGCTCGATCGGCTTTCTGGCCACTCCTTAGGAAACCCTGGGTACGGCGACCCCGATCATGCAATCCCGTGTGACGAGCGAGGCGAGCCGTTCCTCGCTCCAGCCTTCAGTCCCCGGCGGGCGCATCGGCAGCACGAGGTAGCGCATGTCGGCGGTGGAATCGTGCACCCGGATCGCGACGTGCTCCGCGATCTCCAGGCCGAACTCGGCCAGTACGGCGCGCGGCTCGCGCACCATGCGCGAGCGGTAGTTGCGCGACTTGTACCACTCGGGCGGGATGCCGAGGAGCATGCGCGGATAGCACGAGCAGAGCGTGCACACGATCGCGTTGTGAACCTCGGGCGTATTCTCGACCACCAGGAGCTTGAGGGCCGGAATCTCGAGGCCGAGCTCCTCGCAGGCCTTGGTGCCGTTCGCGAGCAGGCGCTGCTTGTACCCGGCATCGACCCAGGCGCGTGCCACCACGCGCGCGCCGCGTTCGTAGCCGCGCTTTCGCATCGCCTCGACTTCCTCGGCGACCTCCTCTTCGGTCACCACGCCCTTCTCCACCAGCAGCTCGCGCAGGCTGATCTCCATGAGCTGGAAGTACGTCAGCGGCCGGTACGGACCCGAATCGTTCATGGCTTCTCCAGCCAGTGTTGATAGATCTCGACTTCGAGGACGTCGTCGGGGCCGCCGCGGTAGTCCGGCCACACGTCCGTTTGCCGGAACCTCACCCTGTAGAGCGGCTGCGCCGGAAGACCGTCGCGCATCTGTGCCAGCTCTTCCGGATTGGGGAACGCGCCGCAGAGCCGCTCGACCGTGCCGGTCTTGCCGCGGATGTAGAACGGCGTGCGCACGTGGCCGAGGGGATATGCTTCCATGACCCGCACGGCGTCGCCGGGTCCGAAGCTGGGTTTAATCACGTTTTTCGACTTCAAGCATTCTCCGCGCGAGCTCCGCGCTCGTAATGACGCCGCGCTGGATCAAGGTCTGCCCCAGCGCGACGACCCAGCGTTCGTAGTAGCTCAGCGCGTCGTAAGCCTGCGGCGTGAGCGTCTCGATCGCGCGCCTCCGCTCGTCGACTGTAAGCCTGCGCTTTCGCCCCAGGAGAACGGCCATCGCGTCGACGCGGCGCTCCCAGTCGCTGTAGTCGTGCTCGGCGCGATCGACCTTGCCGGCCGGCAACCCACCCATGTCGTGATGGCTACGCACGCCGGCTCACCTCCTCCATTTTTCTCGCCAGCTCGGCCGTCGTGATGACCCCGCGCTGGATCAGCGTGTGCGTAAGCGAGGTGATCCACTTCTCGTAGTAGGCGGTACGGTCGTAGGTCTCCGGCGGCAGCGACTCGATGTTCTTGCGCAGCTCGTCCACGGTCATGAGGCGCTGCTTGCCCCGCTTCTCGCCGGAGATTCCGACGCAAAGCACCATGAGCGCGTCGACCCGGCGCTCCCATTCCTCGTAGTCGTGCTCCGTGGGCTCGACCTTCTGCGCGGGCAAGCCGCCCATGTCGTGATGGCTCCGAACCACCGGGTTTTCCTTCATGCGACCCATTCCGACACCGGGGCACGTGCCTCGTGCAGCGGCTGGCAGACGATGTCGACGAGCGTCGGGCCGTCGTGCCGCAGCGCTTCTTCGAGAACCGAAGCAAGGGATTGCGGTTGGGTGACCCTCCAACTCCTGACACCGAATGCCTCGGCTACCTTCGCGTGATCGGTGACGCCGAAATCGACCGAGAAATAGCGCTGGCCGTAGCCCGATTTCTGCCCCGCCTTGATCCAGCCGTAGGTTGCGTTCGAGATCACGATGAACGTGATCGGCAGCTTCAGGCGCACCACCGTCTCGAGCTCGCCCACGCACATGCCGAAGCTGCCGTCGCCCATCACCGCCACGGTCTTCGCCGCCGGGCGGCCGACGTGCGCACCGACCGCCGCGGCGAGCGCATAGCCGAGCGCGCCGTGCGCGCGGTTGGAGAAGAAGCGCCGGCCGCTGCCCTTCACCACGTAATAGGCCGAGAAATACGGGCACGGCGTGCCGGGGTCGGCGACCACGATCGCGTCTTTCGCAAGAATTTTGTCCAGAGTCGAAACGACGCGCTCGGGCTTGATCGGCACGTCGTTCGACTTCGCCAAGGCTTCGAACGCCTCGAATTTCTCGCGCTTCTTCTCATCCACCCAGGAGAGATCCCCCACCCTTGGCGTCGCTGCCTCCGCCAGGGCGGAGAGTGAAAGCCTGGCGTCGCCGATGATCGGCACGTCCACCTTGTAGTTCGTGCCCGGCACCGCCGGGTCGACGTCGATATGGACGATGCGGGCGCGCCCCGGCGCGGGATGGCGCCAGCGCTCGGTGGTCACCGATCCGGCGCGGCAGCCCACGAACACGACGACGTCGGCCTGATCCACCACCGCGCGGGTTTGCGGCGTGCCTCCATTGGATCCAACGACCCCGACCGAATGCGCGCAACGCTCGTCGATCGAGCCCTTGCCGCTGACCGTCGTCGCCACGGGCGCCGAGATTTTTTCCGCCAGGCCCATGAGCTCGGTTTCGGCAGCGGACAGCACCACGCCACCGCCGCAGATGATGACGGGATGCCGTGCACCCCTGAGGAGCTTCGCCGCAAGCTCGATGGCGAACGGGTCGGGCGCCACGCGCCGCGATGGGAAGGCGCCGAGCGTCGGATCGGCCCACACGTCGCCGCGCTCGACCGGAGCGTTCTGCACGTCGAAGGGCAGCGCGATGTGCGCCGCCCCGGGACGGCCGGTGGTCATCGCCTCGAACGCGGCGCGGAAGGTGCGCGGGATGTCGGCAGCGCGGTCGAGCACCGCGTTCCACTTGGTGAGCGGCCTCATCAGCGAGCGCTGGTCGAGCTCCGTGAGGGTGAAGCGATTCCGGGAGGAAACCGCGACGTCGGTGTTGATCGCGAGGATTGGAACGGAAGACTCGTTCGCCTCCACCAGGCCGGGCAGGATGTACGTGGCCCCGCCCCCCGACGGACCTTCGCACACGCCGACCTTTCCGGTCACCCGGGCGTAGCCGTCGGCCATGTACGCGGCGTGGCGCTCGTCCCGCGTGAGGAGGTGCCGGATCGATCCCGAGCGCGCCAGCGCGTCGTAGAGCGGCAGGCTGGTGTCGCCGCACAGGCCGAAGATCACCTCGACGCCGTGCGCCTTCAGCATCTCGACGACGGCGTCGGCGCCGGTGAGCGCGGCGGCCTGCAGGTCGACCGGCCTGTTCATGCGCCCTATCTTACCTTCGCCGGGTCTGCCGCTAGTCCGACTCACCTACCGGGAAGGGGATCCGAGAGAGCGACCCGTCTTTGTCCACACCGGACAATGGCGGCATGAAAACTCTATTCGCACTCCTCGCGCTCGTAGCGCTCGCCGCGTGCCACCAGGAAGGCCCGGCTGAAAAGGCCGGCCGTCAGCTCGACGAGGCGGGCAAGTCTGCAGCACGCAGCATGGAGAAAGCGGGCGACGCGGTCCGCGACGCCGCCAAAGGCAAGAACTAGCCTTCGTCCGAAAGCGCGCGCGGCGGCTATATTAGCGCCGTGCCGAGCATCGCCGAGAACCAGCGCCCCGCCCCAGGCGAGCTCTACCTCGACCACGTAGCGCACTTCGTGCCGGACCTCGGCGCGGCGGCGCGCGTCGCGGAGCTGCTCGGGTTCAAGGTGACGCCTGAATCGGCGCACCGGGCGCAGGGCGCGCCGGCCGGAACCTCCAACCGCTGCATCATGCTGGAGGAGGGCTACATCGAGATCCTCGCGCCGACGCTCGACACGCCGCACGCCCGCCGAGCGCGCGATTACATGGCGCGGTACGACGGCGTGCACCTCGCCTGCTTCGGCTCGCCGCAGGCCGAAGCCGAGCACCGGCGCCTCGCCGAGCACGGCTTCGAGCCCGATCCCCTCGTCAGTCTCGAGCGCACGCTCGAGGGCGGCGACAAGGTGCGCTTCAAGGTCGTCTACGTGCCGCCGGCGAAGATGCCCGAAGGGCGCGTGCAGTACGTCGAGCAGCTCACGCCCGAGGCGATCTGGACCCAGGAGAACCTCGCCCATGCCAACGGAGTAACGGCGCTGAAGGCGATCTACGTCGTCGCCGACGATCCGGCGGAAACCGCGGCGCGCTGGGCGCGCTTCTCGGGCCTGCTGCCGAGTCCGGAAGGCGCGATGGTGCGCCTCGATTGCAACCGCGGACGGGTATTCGTCGGCACCCGGGAGGAGCTCGAGCATGTGCTGGGCGCGGCGCCGCCCGCGCCGGGCCTCGCGGGCTATCGGCTCGGATGCCGTCATCCGGAAGGCTTCGCCGCGCGTTGCAGCAGGCTGGGGTTTGCGGTGCACAGGACTCCCGCCGGGCACGCCGTCTCTCTGCCCGCCTCGCTCGGCGGCGTTTGGCTGATTTAGAATCGCGGTTCCTTAGGAGGGGTCAGATGAGAATATCGAGAATCGCAGTCGTGGCCGCGCTCGCGCTTGCGAGCTCCCTCGCCTGCGCGCAAACCATAAAAATCGGCTTCATCACCAGCTATTCCGGCCTGAACGGCAACCTCGGGCCGTACATGGAGCGCGCGGTGCGGCTGTACATCAAGCTGCACGAGAAGGACCTGCCGTCCGGCGTGAAGATCGAGCTCATCACGCGCGACGACACCGGCCCGAACCCCGACAAGGCCAAGCAGCTCGCCCAGGAACTGGTGGTGCGCGAGAAGGTGAACCTCCTCGCCGGCGTGGTGTTCACGCCGAACGCGATGGCGATCGCGCCGATCGCCACCGAGGCCAAGGTTCCGTTCGTGATCATGAACGCCGGCACCGCCGTGATCACCACACGCTCGCCGTACATCGCGCGCACCTCGTTCACGCTGTGGCAGTCGAGCTACCCGCTCGGGCAGTGGGCGGCGAAGAAGTTCAAGACCGGCTACACGCTGGTGAGCGACTTCGGTCCCGGCCACGACGCCGAGGAGGGCTTCATCAAGGCGTTTACCGAGGGCGGCGGCAAGATGCTCGGCAACGTGCGCGTGCCGCTGCAGAACCCCGACTGGGCCGCCTACATGCAGCGCGTGAAGGACGCCAAGCCCGACGCGTTGATGGTGTTCATCCCGGCGGGCAAGACCGCCACCGCGGTGATGAAGAACTTCTCCGAGCTGGGGCTCGACAAGGCCGGCATCAAGCTGATCGGCCCGGGCGACATCACCACCGACGAGGAGCTGCCCAACATGGGCGACGTCGCGCTCGGCGTGACCACCATGTTCCACTACTCGGCCGCTGCGGATCGCCCCGCCAACAAGGCCTTCGTCGCGGCCTGGAAGAAGGAATACGGAGCGAACGAGACCCCGAATTTCCTCTCCGCCGGCTCCTGGGACGGCACCGCCATGATCTTCGAGGCGATCAAGCAGCAGAAGGGCAAGCTCAACCCGGACAAGACCATGGAGATCTTCAAGCACTGGAAGTTCGCGGACAGCCCGCGCGGCCCGATCTCCATCGACCCCGACACGCGCGACATCGTCCAGAACGAGTACCTGCGCGAGGTGCGCAAGGTCGGCGGCCAGCTCGCCAACGTCGAGCTCGAGACCTTCGCCACCGCGGTGAAGGACCCCTGGAAGGAACTGCAGAAGAAGAAGTAAACCGGCTCTCTAGAAGAAGCTCGTCCACTGGGGGAATTCCTCTCGTCCATCGTAAGCGTCGCCTTCCACGGCGCCGCCTACGGCATGATTCTGTACGTCATCTCGGTGGGCCTGTCGGTGACGATGGGCCTGATGGGATTCATCAACCTCGCCCACGGCGTGTTCGCGATGGCAGGCGGGTTCATCCTGTCTGCCCTGCTCGGGCGCTACGGTGCGCCGTTTCCCGTTGCCGTCGCGGCGGCTTTCCTCTTTGTCGCGATCGGCAGCATCGTTCTCGAGCGCCTGCTCTATTCCCGCCTGTACGGCTCGGGCGAGCTGGCGCAGGTGCTTTTCTCGATCGGCCTGATCCTGGTCTCGATGGCGAGCGCGCGCATGGTCTTCGGCGACCAGGCGGCGCGCGTGTTCCTGCCCGACTACCTGCGCGGTCAGCTGCACTTCCTGGGCCGTGACTTCCCGACCTACCGGGTTTTCATCATCGTTTTCAGTGTCCTGATTGTTTTTGGGCTCTGGTTCGGCGTCGAGCGAACGCGGTGGGGCGCGATGGTGCGGGCCGCGGTCGACCATCGCACCATGGCGCAGTCGGTGGGCATCAACACGCGGCTGCTCTTCATGCTGACCTTCGCGCTGGGCAGCGGGCTCGCCGGACTGGGCGGCGCGCTCGGCGCCGACATCCTGCCGGTGCAGTGGGCCTACCCGTTCGAGCACCTGGTGTACTTCCTGATCGTGGTGGCCGTGGGCGGCCTCGGCACGCTGCGCGGACCGTTCATCGCCGCGCTGCTGATCGGCATCGCCGATACGGCGTGCAAGTACTGGATCCCCGAATTCGGCGCGTTCCTGGTCTACGCGGCGACGATCGCGATTCTCTTGTGGAGGCCCATGGGTCTCTTCGGGATGAGGGCGTGAGCGGCTATACCGTCGACGCCCGCATCCGGTGGACGGAATGGATCCCGTTCGTCGTGGCGCTCGCCGCCTTCTTCCTGCTGCCCGAATACCTGGCGCTCGGCGCGCGCATTCTGATCTTCATCCTGTTCGCCCTGTCGCTCGACCTGATCCTCGGCTACGCCGGCATCGTGACGCTCGGCCATAGCGCGTTCTTCGGCCTGGGCGCCTATACCGCCGGCATCCTCAGCGCGAAGCTCGGCATCACCGATGCGTTCGTGCAGCTGGCCGCGGCGGCAGCCGCGGCGGCGCTGCTCGGCATCGCCACCGGCGCGATCATCCTGCGCACCCGCGCGCTCACGCTCCTCATGCTGACGCTCGCCATCACCGCGATCCTGCTCGAGGTGGCGAACAAGATGAGCTCGGTGACCGGCGGCGCCGACGGCCTGCAGGGCGTGGTCGTGGCGCCGATCCTCGGCCTCTTCAGGTTCGACCTGTATGGCAAGACCGCATTCCTCTACTGCCTGGCGGCGCTCTTCGTCGGCTGGTGGGCGGTGCGCCGCATCATCTACTCGCCGTTCGGCGCGATGCTCACCGGCATCCGCGAGAACGGCGCGCGCATGCACGCGATCGGCGCGCCGGTTTACTGGCGCATGGTGCTGATCTACACGATCTCCGCGACGATGGCCGGCATCGCCGGCGCCCTGATCGCGCAGGTGAACCAGTTCGTCGGCCTGAACGTGCTCGGCCTCGAGCCCTCGGGGGACCTGCTGGTGATGCTCATCCTGGGCGGTGTCGGCCGCCTGTATGGCGCCTTCGTCGGCCCGGTCATCTATCTCAGCGTGCAGGACTGGCTCGCCAAGCAGTACCCCGAGTACTGGTACTTCGGCGTCGGCGCCCTGCTCATCACGGTCGTGCTGTTTGCCCCGGGCGGAATCCTGGGCCTCTTCGACAAATGCCTGCCGCTCTTCAGACAGAAAAGCTCTGCAAGACCTTCGGCGCGCTGACGGTCGCGCAGAACGTGGACTTCCGCCTCGAGGCGGGAGCGCGCCACGCCCTCATCGGGCCGAACGGCGCCGGCAAGACCACCTTCGTCAACATGCTGACCGGCGCCCTGGCGCCGAGCTCCGGCCGGATCCTGATGAACGGCGAGGACATCACGAAGACCAGGCAGGCGGCGCGCGTGAAGCTCGGCCTCGGCCGCACCTTCCAGATCACCACCCTGTTCCGTCGCCTGCCGGTGCTCGACAACGTCGCGCTCGCCGTTGCGGAGCGCGAAGGAATCGCCAGGCACATGTGGAAGGCCGCCGGGCGGCACAACGCGATCAAGGACGAAGCGATGGCGCTCCTCGCCACGCTTGGCCTCGCCGACGACGCGCGCACCCCGGCGCAGGACCTGCCCTACGGCAAGCAGCGCCTGATCGAGATCGCCATCGCGCTCGGCCTGAAGCCCAAGGTGCTGCTGCTCGACGAGCCCGCGGCCGGGGTGCCTTCGACGGAGTCGGAGCGCATCCTCCAGGTGCTCGACCGGCTCCCCTCGGACATCGCGATTCTCATCATCGAGCACGACATGGACCTCGTGTTCCGCTTCGCGAAGCGCATCACCGTGCTGGTGCAGGGCGAAGTGCTCGTCGAAGGGCCGCCGGTCGAGATCGCTCACGACCGCCGCGTGCACCAGGTGTACCTGGGCGAGCAGCACCATGCCTGACGCGCTGCAGATCCGGCGCCTGAGCTCGGGCTACGGCGAAACCGTGGTGCTCGAGGACGTCGCGCTTACGCTTCCCGAGCGCGGCTCGCTCGCGGTCCTCGGCAGGAACGGCGTTGGCAAGACCACGCTGCTTGCCACAATTATGGGGCACACGAGCTTCCACTCGGGTTCCATCGCATTTCAAGGTAATGAGATTTCGCGGCTTCCGGTCTACGAGCGCGCGCGACGCGGCATCGGCTTCGTGCCGCAGGAGCGGCTCATCTTCCCCTCGCTCAGCGTGCACGAGAATCTCACCGTGGCGGCGCGCCCCGGCCGCTGGAGCGTCGAGCGGGTCTACGACCTCTTCCCGCGCCTGATGGAGCGCCGCGCCGCCATGGGCAACCAGCTCTCCGGCGGCGAGCAGCAGATGCTCGCCATCGGACGCGCGCTGATGGGCAACCCGACTCTACTGCTCCTCGACGAACCGCTCGAAGGTCTGGCACCGATCATCGTGGAAATGCTTCTGCTTTCTCTCAAGAAGCTCATCGCCGAGGATTCGCTCGCCATCATCCTGGTCGAGCAGCACGCCAAGGTGGCGCTCTCGGTCACCGAGAGCGCGATCGTCCTGAACCGCGGCCGCATCAGCCACTGCGGCCCGAGCGCCGAGCTCCTCAACGATCCCCAGAAGCTGACCGGCCTGATCGTCGCTCAGTAGATTCCTTACAGTTGAGCCGAAGTCGACTTGGCGGCCCGCAACGCTTCCAGGATCGCAAGTGCGCGCTCCATGGAGAAGTTGTACGTCGCCGAGTCGAACGCCTTGGAGTTGCCGCGCATCATGTAGCCGTGCTGGACGCCCGGGAAGATATGCACCTGCACGTTCTTCATGCGCGCGGGCACGCCGCGGTACGCCTCGAGCACCGGGGTGGGCGCGGCGTGGTCCTGGTCGCCCCAGATGATGCACACCGGGGCGCGCACGCCTTCGAGCTCGCCGATGAAGTCGAGGAGCTGCGTGCCGTGACAGGAGATGCCCGCGTCGTAGCCCAGGCGTTTCGGCCCGAGGATCGCATAGGGGCCGCCGTAGCAGAAGCCGATCACCGCGGCGCGGCCGTTGAAGAGCGGCTCGCGGCGCAGCAGGGCGAGCGTGTCGGCGAGGTCGCGCTCCCCGGTGCGGATTTTTTCGAGGCGCGGCTGGCCGCGCGGCGCGGCGCGCTGGTCGTCGCGCGCGAGCGCTCCGGGCACGGTGCGCCAGAAGAGGTCGGGCGCCGCGGCGATGTAGCCGTGCGAGGCGAATTCGTCGGCGATGCCGCGCAGGTCCTGGTCGACGCCGTGGATCGCCGAGGCGAGCACGATCGCCGGCACCTTCGGGCCTGCCTCGGGCGTCACGAGGTGGCAATCGAACTGCGGACCTTCGCTCGAGCGGATCTTGATATCTTTCTTCAGCATGGCGCCTCACCGGGAAGAGAGAGTCTTGCAAGAGAGTCTTGCGGGAGGACGATTCTAGTAACGCGTGCGCGGTACGCAAGCCCCCCTTGGACTTATCGCCATGCGCTGGCTCGCCAAGCTAGCTGGAGACTTCCTTGGCTCTTCAGCTTGACCTCATCTCCTGCACCATTGCCTCTCGCATGGGACTCCGTCGTTGTCCCCATCCATCTGCACACCGGGACAGTTCCTCAGGAAGAACGTCGCTTCGTCGCAGGAGGTCATCTGGGAGCAATAGGTCCTGCCGTCGCACTTGAATTGAACCGGCGACAACGCACCGCGTTGCGGAATCGCCTTGGGTGATGTTTCAGCGACATCGGCTGCCTCCGCAGCCGCAGTAGGCGTACTGCGCTGGTAATGCAAGTGCACCTGCCAAGCCAGAATTCCAACGATGACGACTCCGACCAGGCGCCTCATTGGGATTTCGACCCGAAGTCAGACATACAGATCGCGCACAATGGCGTTGAGGGGATTGGCCGCGTCGACCAGTACCTCGACTTCCTGGTTCGCCGCGAGCGCGGCGACTTGCTTGTTCTTGTGCACCGACGTCCACGAGCTGACGCGGCGGCCGGCGAAGTCGTAGGCGAACTCGACCCGGCCCCGGTCCATCGCGACCTCGACGCGAGTGATCTGCGCTCGCACGACTTGTCCCCGCGAGAACAGGCGGTGAATGCGCACGATCCGCCAGACCAGCAGGCCGCCGGCGACGAGCGACAGGGGAAGCGCGAGCATGAGCGCGTCGCGCGCGGTGAAGCTGCCGTCGTGGCGGAAGAGCATGAATTGCGCGCTGATGAGCCAGATCACGGGCAGGCACATCAGGCAAAGGAGCGCCGGCCAGTCCGTCCAGAGAATGCTGCCAAGGCGTGGCTTCATGAGGTTGGCGTTCCAGTCCACCCTGTGACGCTAGCAGCCGCAGGCCGCGGGACGCGAGGGCATATGCCTCGCGCTGTCGCGCCGCCGCGGGCTGCGCCGCCTTCTAGGGCGCGAGCAGCGTCGCGGCGAAAAATTCCTTCACCGCCTTCTGCGCCGCGGCGTGACCCTTCTCGTCGTACGCGACGGTCGGGCCGAGCTCGACGCAGGGGTCGGCGTAGGTGAATGCCTGGCCCGTCTTCACGTTGACGATGACGCCGTTCTGACGCTCGGCGAGCTGGCAGCTGCGCGTCGACTGCGACTTTTCAGCGACCACGGGCGTCTTGAGCAGGCGCGAGTCGAACGCGTGGTGCGCTCCGGGATACTCGGTGAGCGCCACGTCCGCGCCCTTCGCCTTGAGCCGCTTCACGTATTCGCGGCAAGGCGCCACCGGCACGTAGTTGTCGGCGGCACCGTGAAACATGCGGATCGGCTTCGGCGACATGTTCTCGTCGTCGACGAACTGCGTGCCGCACGAGGCGTAGAACGGAACGTACGCCGCGAAGTCGAGCCCCGACGCCGGCCCGTGCATGCGCTGGAAGCGCTTCGAAGCTGCGTAAAGCGCCGCCTGGCCGCCGCGCGAAAAGCCTATCAGCGCGACGCGCCGCGAGTCGATGCGCGGATGCTTCTCGAGGACTTCGAGCGCGCGGTACGCGTCATACGTCATCGCCAGCCTCCCGAGCGACGCCTGATTGGCGCTCGTGGAGGTGATGCCGCGGCCGGTGAACGCGTCGAGCACGAACGTGGCGATGCCCATCTGGTTGAAATCGTTTTCCCAATCGACGACGTTTCCGCCGACGCCGCCCGAGCCGTGGAGCAGCACGACCGCCGGCAGCCGTTCGCTGCCTGCGCGCGGAATCTTCAGCTGCCCGGCGAGCGTCACCGGCTTGGCGTCCTTGCGGCCGTTGAGGAAATCCTGGTCGCTCATCGTCACCGATTGGACCGGGTGCACCTCCACCCTCACGATCTGAGCGAGGCCTAGCGCCGGTGCGACCGCGATGGCCGCGGTCGAGATCGCGTGCACGATCGACTTCATTCGCATCCTCCTGTCGGGCCGAGCCGCCTGTAGGCGATGTAGAACTCTACCCCCAAGGCCGCGCGCGCCAAGTGTTGCTGCGGCGCACGAAATCGGGTCGGAGGGTTGCATCTGCGCCGGGCCGGGCGCAAGATTCCGGGTCCCAGGAACGACGGGGCAATGGTTACGCGGCAATGGTTACCCATTTCATCGCCTCACCGGCCAAGCGGCTGGAGCACATGCCGGTCACACCGGCGCGTGTCCAGGAGGCGTTGAAAGTCTGAGGGATCCCCTCGGGCACTGAAGGGGCCGCGCCAGCGGCCCTTTTTTTTATGGTTTTGCCTTTGCCCGGGCCCACTCCGCGACCTGCTGGAAACATTCGCCGAAGTAGAGCTCGAAGTTGTCGAACTCGGCCCAGCCGAGGTGCGGCGTGCAAAGGACATTGGGCATGGCGAGCAGAGGATGATCGGGCGGGACCGGTTCCTCGTCATATACGTCGAGCGCCGCGTAGCCGGGTCGTCCGTTCCTCAGCGCTTCGAGAAGCGCGCCGGGCTGGACGAGCTCGGCGCGCGCGGTATTGACGAAGAGCGCGCTCGGCTTCATGCGGCCGAGGTCCTCGCGCGTGATGCTGCCGCGCGTGTCAGGCGTGAGCCGTATCTGCAGCGTGAGCACGTCCGACTCCTCGAAGAGCTGCGCCTTGCTTCCCGCCGTTGCATACGCGAGCGCCTTGGCCTTCTCCAGGGAGGCGGATCGGCCGAAAACGAGGACCTTCATTCCCAAGCCTGCGCCGGCCTCAGCCACCAGCGATCCTATGGTCCCGAGTCCGAGGACGCCGAGCGTGCTGCCGCGCAGGCGATGTGAGAGAGAGCGCGGCAAATCGCCGCGCTTCATGCGCTCGGACTCGGTCACGATATTGCGGCGCGAGGCAAGCATCAACGCAAGGGTCAGCTCGGCGGGCGACGCCGGGGAGGCGTTCGAGCCCTGGACCACGTCGATGCGAAGGTCCTTGCAGGCGGCGAAGTCGATCACCTTGGAGTGGCGGCCGACGAGCGCGAGGAGCTCGAGCTTCGGCAGCCGCTCGAGCAGCGATCTCGGGAACGCAACCCGCTCGCGGATGGCGACGACCACCTGCGCGTCGGCCAGGCGCTCGGCGAGCTCGTCGTCGTCGCGCGCAGGTTCGCGAAACCGCACCACTTCGTGGCCACGCAGCAGCTCGAAGCACTTCAGCCGGTGCACAATATCCTGATAGTCATCCGGGATCGCTATGCGCATTGCCGTCCTTCTAAGTCTTTTTCTTTGGGTCGCGCAAGTGCCTGCGCAAACCTGGCCGAACAAGCCAGTGCACCTTATCGTGCCGTTCTCCGCGGGCAGCGCGGTCGATACCCTCGCCCGCATCCCCGGGCAGAAGCTTTCGGAGCTGTGGGGCCAGCAGGTCGTGGTCGACAACCGCGTCGGCGCGAACACCATCATCGGCACCGAGGCGGCGGCGAAAGCCCCTCCCGACGGGTACACGCTCGTTCTCACGAACGACGCGGCGCTCGCGACCAACCCCGCCCTCTATCCCAAGCTCCCGTACCATCCGCTGCGCGATTTCGCTCCCATCGCCCTCGCCGCTTCCATACCCATCGTTCTCGTCGTGACCTCCTCGTTCCCGGCATCGTCGGTGCAGGAGCTGGTGAAGGAGGCCAAGGCGAATCCGGGCAAGATCAACTACGCCTCCGGCGGCAACGGCAGCGCGCAGCACCTGCCGATGGAAATGTTCAAGCTCGCCGCGGGCATCGACCTCGTGCACGTACCGTACAAAGGCCTCGGGCCGGCGTTCAACGACGTCGTGGCCGGCCAGATTCCGGTGATGTTCGCGGGCATGTCCAACGTCTTCCCGCACGTGAAGAGCGGGCGCATCCGGGTGCTTGCGATCGGCGGCGCAAAGCGCTCCGCCGCCATGCCCGACGTCCCCACCATGCAGGAGGCGGGCGTCGCCGGCTTCGACTACGCGGCCTGGGCTGGGTTTCTTGCCCCAACCGGTACGGCGCCTGCGGTCGTCGAAAAGGTCAATGCAGACCTGAAAAAAGTGCTTGGCATGCCGGAGGTGCGAGACAAGCTCGCTGCGCTCGGCTTTGATGTGTCGCCGGGGACGCCGCAGGAGTTCGGCGCCAGGATCGAGCGCGAGATGGCAAAGGTGGCCAAAGTGGTGAAGGAAGCGGGCATCCGCGCCGACTGACAACAAGAGGGGACGCACCCTTGAAAATCGTGACAGTCACCATTTCCTTGATCGTGGTTCTGTTCGCTTTTTCGAAAGCGGCGGCGCAGCAGAAACCCAAGCCGCCGGGGTTTCCCGACGCGCCGGGCAAGGAGACGCTGGTGGGGAAATGCTTCCAGTGCCACGGACCCGGCATGTGGATGGATCACCGCCAGGACCGCAAGGGCTGGGAAGGCACGCTCTACCGGATGGTCGGCCGCGGCGCGCTCTGGAGCGAGGACGAGATCAAGGCGATGGCGGATTACCTCGGCGCCGTGTACGGGAGGAAGCCCCAATGAGAGAGCTGGTCGCGCGTTACCTGTCGAATTCGATTTCGCGCCGCACGTTCCTGAAGGGCCTCACGGCGAGCGGGATCTCGCTCACCGCAGCCCGGTCGATTCTCGACTCTCTCGTTCCCGCGGCGCATGCCCAGAACGGGGAAGCCGTCAAGATCGTCGAGGGAACCGGCGCGCTGTGCTTCGCCGAGCAGCTCATCGCGTCGGGCGTGAAGTACGTGTTCGGCAACTCGGCGAGCGAGGACGCGCAGTTCTACGAGGCGCTGGTCGACCGGCCGCAGCTCAAGTACATCCTCACGCCGCACGAGGGCCCGGGCGCGGCGATGGCCGCGGGCTACGTCAAGGCCTCCGGCGAGCCGACCATCGTCATGCAGGCCGCGGTGGTCGGCCTGGTGAACGCGATGGGACAGATGTTCAACGCGTTCAAGGAGCAGACGCCGCTCGTGTTCTACAGCTACCGCACCGACCAGACCGGCCGCGCCGGCCGCGACGGCTTCGAGGAGGT
>DATMJC010000142.1:0-83299 GCA_035554435.1 Burkholderiales bacterium
CGTCACCACCACCTGCGGCCGCGACACCGACAACGCCGCCAGCGCAGACTCCCCGCTCTCCACCGCCGTCACCGCATACCCCGACGCACTCAGCCTCATCGCAATCAGCTGCAGCAAATCCTTGTCGTCGTCCACCAGCAGCACGCTCGGGGGGTGCGGGGGGTTAAGGCGCATCTCATCCCCCGAATCCTTGGGTGTCATGGCTTGGCTCCGGGGCTCCGGCGCAAGCGCTCCTCGCGGTCGAGGATGCCGCGCTCGATCGCCCGGAGCGCCTCGAGCTGCTGGCGCAGCGCTTCCTCGCGCTTGTCGCGCTCCTTGTCGGCGGCCTGGCGCTCACGCTCGGAAGTCGCCTTTTCCTTGTTGAGCCGTTCGATCTCCCGCGCGACTCGCTGACGCTCGGCAACCTGGGTCGCCAGGAACGCGGCGAAGCGGCCCGTGGCCGACCCGGAGGGGTCCACCATCGGCTCGAGCAGCTCGGCTGCGCGCGCATCGTCGCGCAGCGGGACAGGCAGGCTGGCCAAGAGCGTCGCGAGGCGCAGGCGGTTGAGAGTGCCCGAGTCGCCCACGAATGCCTGCTGGGAGGCGGCGAGCGCCGCCTTCTGGTCCGCTGCCGGCGCTCGAGCCAGATGGGCGGCCTCGCGGATCACGTTGTCGACCTGGTCGGCGGGAGGCTGCAGCATCGCCGGGAGCTGGAGTTCGGCGCAGCCCGCGAGCGCCGCTGCGGCCGCAATCGCAAGCAGGATCAGCCGTCGCTTCATGCCGCCACCGCGAGCCGGCTGCGCGCCCGACGTGGGAGCGTGACCCTGAAGTGCGCGCCTCTCGGGCTGGCAAGCACGTCGATGCGCCCGCCATGGGCCTCGGCGAACTCGCGCGCGATTGCAAGCCCGAGCCCCGTGCCCTCGATGCGGCCGCTCGCCTTGGCACGGCCGCGGAAGAATGAATCGAAGATTGCTTCGCGCTCCTCGGCGGGAACGCCGGGGCCGGAGTCGATGACGTCGATTACGGCATCGCCCCCGCTGGCGCGCGCGCTGACCGCGATCGTCCCGCCCGGAGGGGTGAACTTCACCGCGTTGCCGACCAGATTGTCGACGATGGAGAAGAGCTTCTCGCCGTCGACCTCGATCGTCAGCTTGTCGAGCTCGAGCGTCAGCCTCTGCGCCTTCGATTGCATGACGAGCTCGTGCGGCCGCACGGCGTCGCGGACCAGGCTGTCGAGCGACAGCGGCTTCGGCGCGAGCGAGGCGGCGGCGTGCAGCGCCCGCTGGTAGTCGAGCAGGTCCTCGATCAGGCGCTGCAGCTTCACGCTGTTGTCGCGCATGATCGATACCACCTGGCGCTGCGGCGGTGCGAGCGGTCCGCCGACCTGGTCGTTGAGCAGCTCGGCGCCCTCGCGCAGCGCGGTGAGCGGGGTTTTCAGCTCATGCGAAAGGTGGCGCAGGAAGCGGTTCTTCTCGGCCTCGAGCTCGGCGAGCCGGCGCCGCAGCCAGTCGAGCCGCTCGCCGAGCGACTGCAGGTCCTCCGGGCCGCGCACCGTGATCCTGCGCGCGAAGTCCGCGCCCCCCAGCTGCCGGATCGCCGCGTCGAGCTCCGCGATCGGCCGCGAGATGTACCGCGTGAGCGCGAGCGAGATGGTCAGCACCACCGCGGTGCTGAAGATCACCAGGAGGATGAGCTGACGCTGCACAGTCTCAGCGTTGTGGCGCAGCCGCAGCACCTCGCGGTCGGCAACCAGGTAGCTGATGGCGAGCACTTCCTGCGCGTTTTCGGCGAGCTCCGCGGTGAGCCGCCCGACGCCGCGCGCATCGCCCTTGCGCCAGGGCAGCGCGCTCAGGCTGTCGTAGAGACCTTGCTCCCGCTCCACGGTTTTCTTCAGCGCGACGAGCTGCTGGTCCTCGAGCGGCAGGAGCATCAGCTCGTCGGCGACCTGCTTGAAGCTGCGGTGCACGCGAACGAAATCGGCGGCGAGCTCGGCATCGTTGACCACCGCCATCTGCTGGGCGAGGCGCTCGATCGAGCCGATGCGGTTGACGAGGGAGCGGCTGGCGCGCGCCGCCTGCGACGCGCTGTAGACGGCGTTGCGGCTCTGCTCGGTGAGGCGCTCGGTGTTCCAGGCCGAGTACGCGAGCGCGCCGACGAGCGGAAGCGCGACCAGGGTGAAGCCCGCGAGAAGCAGTCCAAGGAACGACCTGGGATATCCCATGTCCTTATAATCTCTCGCGAAAACCCATTGTCAACGGATCGATGTCCCTGCCCCAAGCGCCCCGGATCTACCTCGTCGCGGCGGTCGCCTCGAACGGAATCATAGGCGCAAATGGCGCCTTGCCGTGGCGCCTGCCGGAGGATCTGCAGCACTTCAAGCGCGTCACCATGGGCCATCCGGTCATCATGGGCCGCAAGACCTGGGAGTCGCTCAAGGGGCCGCTGCCCGGCCGGGACAACATCGTCGTCACGCGAACCGCCGGGTATGAAACGCCGGGCGCCGCGGTGGCGAGCTCGCTCGAGGCAGCGCTCGCGCTATGTCTGGGCGAGCCGGTGGCCTTTGTGGTCGGCGGCAGCAGCCTGTTCGCGGAGTCTCTGCCGTCCGCGGCCGGTCTGGTGATGACCGAAATCCACAAGGACTTCGAAGGCGACACTTGGTTTCCGCCGTACGACCGCTCGCGCTGGAAGGAATCCCAGCGCGAGCAGCATGTCACGGCCGACGGGATGAAGTTCGACTTCGTCCTGTACGAGCCTACTTGATCTTGGACTCGAAAACCCGGACTTCCGGCAGGGGAAAGCCGTTGAACTGGCTCGCGTAGGCCGTCGTGTAGGCGCCGGCGTTGCGGATGTAGACGAAGTCGCCCTCCTGCAGGTCGGAGGGCAGCGGCTCGTCGCGCACCACGACGTCGACCGAGTCGCAGGTCGGCCCGCCGACGGTCCAGGGCACATCCGGGCCGGAGCGGTCGGTGCGGATCCGGTACTTGAGGCCTTCGCTCGACTCGATCACGCCACCGAAGAGCCCGGCGTCCCAGTGCATCCAGCGCTTGCCGGCGCGCATCGCCGTTCCCAGCACCCGGCACACGAAGTAGCCGGCGTCGGAGACGAGGAACCGTCCCGGCTCGGCGATCACCTGGACGTCCTCCGGGAAGGCCTTCAGGCTCTCCTTGACCACTTCGCCGATCACCTCGATCGACGGAATGGGCTTGACGTGCCGTACCGGGTAGCCGCCGCCGATGTTGAGCAGGCGCGGCTTGAGGCCGGCCTTGGCCATGACGTCGAAGAGCGCGCGCGCCTTTTCCAGCGCGACGCGCCAGTTTTCCGGGTTACGGCACTGGGAGCCGACGTGGAAGGTCACGCCGGCGAGATCCGCGCCGAGCTTCGCCGCCGCGGCGACGACCTCGCGCGCGTCGCCGGCTCCGGCGCCGAACTTGCCGGACAGCGGCCAGTCGGCGCCGATGTTCGGCGTCGCGATACGCAGGTAGAGCTTCGCGTCGGCCTTGGTTTCGTGCACGCGCCGCAGCTCGTCGATGCTGTCGACCACAAACCACTCCACGCCCTTGGCGGCCGCGTAGGCGATCGACTCCCGCGACTTGACCGGGTTGGAGTAGAAGATTTCCGCCGCGGGGACGCCGAGGCTGGCGAGCAGGTCGAGCTCTTGCGTCGAGGCTATCTCGAAGCCCGCGCCCTCCTGCGCCAGCACCTTGAGCACGCGCCGGTCGGGGTTCGCCTTGACCGCGTAGTGCGGCCGCACGCGCGGCATGGCCGCACGGAAACGGCGCACCTTGTCTCGCACGATGGCCGTGTCGAGGATCAGGAACGGGCGGGTGTACTTCTGGCGTGCTGCCTGGCGCACGATCTCGAAGTCGAGGCTGACCTCGGGATGCGTGTCGAAGAGCTGTTCTTGTGGCTGCTGCTTTGGAAGCGCGGTTTTGCGCGCGATGACGCTACTACTGCGGTCCCCCATCAAAGTTCTCCTTCGGTGTGGAACTAAGTTTCGGGAATGTCTCGAATCTCGACTTCGTAAGCCATGACCTGTCCTCTCTTGGTGCTTCTCATGATGACCTCCTTTTCCTCGCTGAATCCAAAAGGAAAAAAACTTGAGCGGAGTATAGGGACATGACCCTCGCTGTCAAGCGCTTTTTTCGCGAATTTTCCGACTGTTTTACGGAGCGGCTTACTAGATTCGCGGAAGCGTCACGCCGCGCTGTCCCTGGTACTTGCCGCCGCGGTCGCGGTACGACGTCTCGCAGGGCTCGTCGGACTCGATGAAGATCACTTGCGCCACGCCTTCGTTCGCATAGATGCGCGCGGGGAGCGGCGTAGTGTTGGAAAACTCGAGCGTGACGTGCCCTTCCCATTCCGGCTCGAGCGGCGTGACGTTCACGATGATCCCGCAACGGGCATAGGTGGATTTGCCCAGGCAGATGGTGAGCACGTTGCGCGGGATGCGGAAGTACTCCACGGTGCGGGCGAGGGCGAAGGAATTGGGCGGGATGATGCAGACCTCGCCCTTGAAGTCGACGAAGTTCTTCTCATCGAAGTGCTTCGGATCGATGATCGTCGAGTTGACGTTGGTGAAGATCTTGAATTCGGTGGAGCAGCGGATGTCGTAGCCGTAGCTCGAGGTGCCGTAGGAAACGATCTTCTTTCCCTCGGAACTCTTGACCTGGCCGGGCTCGAACGGCTCGATCATCCCCTTGGCCGCCATGCGGCGGATCCACTTGTCGGATTTGATGGTCACGGGGCTATGATAGCCGCTCAAGATGCGCACTATGGCCGTAGCCCTGCAGTTCGGCGGAGCCGTAATCCTGCTGCTCGGGGCGTTGGCACCGCTGGCGGCCGCCGGCGCGGAGGTTCAATTCACCGATGCGGAGGTCCGCGCCATCCTCGCGCACGGCCCCTGGCCGGCGCCGCTTACTGCAGACGCCACCAACCGCGCCTCCGGGCGCGGCACCGCGATCGAGCTCGGCGAGCGCCTGTTCTTCGATGCCCGTCTGTCGGTAAGCGGCCGCTTTTCCTGCGCCAGCTGCCACGTGCCGGAGCGCAACTGGACCGACAACAAGGTCCGCGGAGTGGCGGCGGCCGAAGTGGACCGCAACACCCCGACGCTCATGAACGTGAGGCTCGGAGGCTGGTATGGCTGGGACGGCGGCGCCGACAGCCTTTGGTCGCAGAGCATCCGTCCCATCCTCGACGCGCGAGAGCTGGGCGCCACCCCGCATCACGTCGCCGAGGCGATGCGCAAGGATGAGCAGCTTTCCTGCCGCTACCGGCGCGCGTTCGGCGAGGCACCCTCCGCGACCGACGACGAGGAGGTGCTGGTCAACGTTGCCAAGGCCCTCGCCGCGTTCCAGGAGACATTCGAGACTCCGCCGACGCCGTTCGACCGCTTCCGTAGCGCGCTCGCCCGCGGCCAGCGCCCGCAGGCCGGGACCTATTCCGAGGCAGCCCAGCGCGGGCTGAAGATTTTCATCGGCAAGGGGAACTGCTCCACCTGCCACAGCGGACCGAACTTCACAAACGGAGAATTTGCGAACAACGGCTTCTCGTCCGACCCGGGCCGCCCGGAAGGACTGAAGGTGGCGCAGGCTAGCCGTTTCAATCTGGCCGGACGCTACAACGACGACCCCCTCAAGGCGATGCGCGCTGTCCAGGAGCCCGAAGCGGGCGCCTTCAAGGTCCCCACGCTGCGACACCTGATGCTCACTGCACCCTATGGGCACGACGGCAAGCGGGAGACGCTAGCCGAGGTGGTTCGGCACTACTCGGAGAAGGGCTCCGCGGCGCTGCCGGCGCTGAAGCTCACTACGGCAGAGCAGACCGATCTGGTCGTGTTCCTGGAATCGATCAGCACGCTCAGCAACCCCTGGCGGCCCAGCGAAGACCACAACCGCTGCCATTAGCCTGTGCGCCTGCGCCCGCTGACACCGCACCTCGGCGCCGAGCTCTCCGGCATCGAGCTCTCGGCCGACATGGACGAGGCGCTGTTCCGTGTCGTGTACCAGGCGTTCCTGCGCCACCAGGTCCTGGTCTTCCCGCCGCGGGACTTGCCGCCGGGGGACCAGGTGGCTTTCGCGCGCCGCTTCGGCGAGGTCCAGGTGCACGTGATGAACCAGTACCATGCCGACGGCTATCCGGAGCTCTATCGCCTGTCGAACCTCGATCGGAACGGAAAACCGAGCGGCCATCACCCGGACAAGGGCACCCTCGCCTGGCACACCGACGGGTCCTGGCAGCGCGTCACCGGGCAGGCGACGATCATCTACGGCGAGGTCATGCCGGAAAGCGGCGGCGAGACCCACTTCTGCGACATGTACGGCGCGTACGAGCGCCTCAGCTCGTCATGGAAGAGGCGCATTGACGGCCTGCGCGCCGTGCACAACCTCGACTTCTCGCGCAATCGGCGCCACGGCGAGGATCCGCTCACCGAGGCGCAGCGCCTGGCGAAGCCTCCGGTGGACCATCCCATCGTCCGCACGCACCCTGAAACAGGACGCAAGTGCCTGTTCCTGGGCGACCACGCGGAGTATGTCCAGGACATGCCCTACGGCGAAGGACGCGCGCTGATCGAAGAATTGAACGCGCTCGCTGTGCATGCCGACCTCACCTACGAGCACCACTGGAAAGCGCGCGAGCTGCTGGTCTGGGACAACCGCTGCGTGATGCATCGCGCGACCCCGTACGACGCGGCCAGCGAGGGGCGCGTCATCCGGCGGTGCACCGTGCTCGGGGAAACCCCAAATTAGGTAGCGGTAGAAGCCCCGCTTACTAAATTAGGGAGCGGTAGAAGCCCCGCTTCTTACTAAATTAGGGAGCGGTAGAAGCCCCGCTTACTTCAGGTGTTCTGGACGACGATGTTCGGAAACTTGGACGTCATGTCGCGCTGCGACTCGGCGACCTTCACCGCGCAGCGCCGCGCGATGCGCCGGTAGATCGCGGCGACCGGCCCGTCGGGCTCGGACACCACCGTTGGCTTGCCCGAGTCGGCCTGACTGCGGATTGCCTCGTCGAGCGGCAGCTGGCCGAGGAGCTCCGTGCCGTAGTCGCGGCACATCCTCTCGGCTCCGCCCGCACCGAAGATGTGGCTTTCGTGGCCGCATTTCGGGCAGACGTGGACCGACATGTTCTCCACCACGCCGAGGATCGGGATGCCGACCTTCTCGAACATCTTCAGGCCCTTGCGTGCATCGATGAGCGCGATGTCCTGGGGCGTGGTGACGATCACTGCCCCGGTCACCGGAACCTTCTGCGCGAGCGTGAGCTGGATATCGCCGGTACCCGGTGGCAGATCCACCACGAGGTAGTCGAGGTCGCGCCAGTTCGTATCCTTGAGGAGCTGCTCCAGCGCCTGCGTGACCATCGGCCCACGCCAAACCATCGGCGTATCGACGTCGATCAGGAAGCCGATCGAAATCGCCTGCAGCCCATGGCCCTCCATCGGCTCGAGGTGCTTTCCGTCCTTGGATTCGGGTCGGCCGGCGATGCCGAGCATCATCGGCTGGGAAGGGCCGTAGATGTCGGCGTCGAGCACGCCGACCGAGGCGCCCTCCGCGGCGAGCGCCAGCGCGAGGTTGACCGCGGTCGTGGATTTCCCCACGCCGCCCTTGCCCGACGCGACGGCGATGATGTTCTTGATGCCGGGGATGAGCTTCACGCCGCGCTGGACCGCGTGCGCCACGACCTTCGAGGTGACGTTGATCGCGACGTTCCGCGCGCCCGCCTGCCTGAGCGCCTGGGCCACCTGCCGGCGGATCGGCTCGAACTGGCTCTTGCCGGGGTAGCCGAGCTCGATGTCGAGCGACACGTCCTCGCCCGCCACCTTGATGTTGCGGGACGAGCGCGTGGCGACGAAATCCTTGCCGGTGTTCGGGTCGACGAGCTGCCGGAGAGCGTCCTGAACGGCCGCTTCACTGAGGGACATGGTTGAAGTGTAAGCTAAAATCGCCGGTTTTCCGGCCGCAGATGCCCCGCACCCTTTTCGTCACGACGGCGTTGCCCTACGCCAACGGCCCGCTTCATATCGGCCACATCATGGAGTACATCCAGGCCGACATCTGGGTGCGTTTTCAGCGCATGCAAGGGCATACGGTGCACTTCGTCGGCGCCGACGACGCGCACGGCGCGCCCATCATGCTCGCCGCCGAGAAGGCCGCGAAGTCGCCGGAGGCGTTCATTGCCGAGATCCAGCGCGGGCGCAGGCAATACCTCGACGGCTTCCACATCAGCTTCGACAACTGGCACTCGACCCATTCGCCCGAGAACACCGCGCTCTCGCAGGACATCTACCGCCGGCTGAAGGCCGCGGCGCTCGTCTACACGAAACGGATCGAGCAGTTCTTCGACCCGGTGAAGGGAATGTTCCTCGCCGACCGCTACATCAAGGGCGAATGCCCCGTATGCGGCGCCAAGGACCAGTACGGCGACGCCTGCGAAAACTGCAGCAGCGTCTATCCCGCCACGGCGCTCAAGAACCCCTATTCGACCCTGTCCGGCGCGACGCCGGTCCTCAAGAGCTCGGAGCACCATTTCTTCAAGCTCTCCGACCCGAACTGCAAGCGCTTTCTCGAGGAATGGCTCGACTCGCCGGGACGCCTGCAGCCCGAGGTGGTGAACAAGGCGAAGGAATGGCTCGAAGGGACAGGCGAGAAGGCGCTCTCCGACTGGGATATCTCGCGCGATCCGCCCTACTTCGGCATCCGCATCCCGGATATCCCGGAGGAAAAGTACCTCTACGTGTGGCTGGACGCCCCGATCGGCTACCTCGCCTCGCTCAAGAATTACTTCGATAGCGGCAAGGCTCGCGCCAACGGCGAACCGCGGTCATTTTCCGACTTCCTGCAGGACGCCAAGACCGAGCAGATCCACTTCATCGGCAAGGACATCATCTACTTCCACACGCTCTTCTGGCCGGCGATGCTGCAGTTCGCGGGCCAGCCGTACAAGGTGCCCGACCACGTGTACGTGCACGGCTTCATCGGCCTGGGCGGAAAGAAAATGGGCAAGCGCACCGGGACCGCCATCAGTCCGCTGCGCTACCTAGAGCTCGGCATGAACGCGGAGTGGCTCCGCTACTACATCGCGGCCAAGCTCAATTCGAGCGTCGAGGACATCGACTTCGATCCGGACGACTTCGTCGCCCGGGTGAACAGCGATCTGGTGGGCAAGTACGTGAACATCGCCAGCCGCTGCGCGGTGTTCCTCAACCGGAAGTTCGGCGGCAAGCTCGCCGCCCCCGAGGATCATCCTCTCGTGGGTCAGTTCCGGGGAAAGGCGGCGGAGATTGCCCGGCTGTACGAGCAACGCGAATTCGGCAAGGCGCTGCGCGAGGTGATGGCGCTTGCCGACCTCGCCAATCAGTATGTCGACGAGGAGAAACCCTGGGAGCTCTCCAAGCACAAGAGCTCGGAGGCGAAGCTCCAGCAGGTGTGCTCGCTCGCCATCGACCTGTTTCGCCTGCTCACCATTTATCTGAAGCCGGTGCTGCCCGAGCTCGCCGCGGACGCCGAGCGCTTCCTCAACGTGACACCGCTGCAATGGCAGCACGCCATCGAGCTCCTGCCGCCTGGGCACCGGATCAGCGAGTACCGCCATCTGATCGCCCGGGTGGAGGAGAAGCAGCTCGACCGGCTGTTCGAGATACCGGGGAAACCCCAGGGGGAGATCAAGGCGACGCCCATGGCTCAGGAAATCACGCTGGAAGATTTTTCAAAGCTCGACCTGCGCGTGGCGAAGATCACGCGCGCCGAGGCGGTCGAGGGCGCCGACAAGCTGCTCAAGCTCGAGCTCGATCTCGGCGGCGCGACGCGCACCGTGTTCGCCGGCATCAAGTCCGCGTACCGGCCTGAGCAGCTCGAAGGCAAGCTCGCGGTCGTGGTGGCGAATCTCGCGCCGCGCAAGATGAAGTTCGGCGTCTCGGAAGGCATGGTGCTCGCCGCTTCGGGCGAAGAGGGGCCGGGAATTTTTCTCGTTTGCCCGGACACCGGGGCGCAACCCGGCATGCGCGTAAAATAGTTAGTATCGCGGCCGCAGAGCCGCAAAGCGCGGAGACGCGTCGTGGAGAGCTCGAGCCGCACGCTCGTATGCAGCGTGCTGTTCCTCGACATCGTCGAGTACTCGAAGAAGCCGGTCGCCGAGCAGCTCGAGCTGAAGCAGGCGTTCAATCGCGCGCTCGCCACCGCGCTCGAGCAGGTCCCGCAGCGCGACCGCATCATCCTCGACACCGGCGACGGCGCGGCGGTCACGTTCATGGGCGACCCGGAGGACGCGCTGTTCGCCGCGCTCGCGGTGCGCAACATGGCTTCCGACGGCATGCCGGTGCGCCTGGGCGTCAACCTCGGGCCGGTGCGCCTGGTGAAGGACCTGAACGGCCAGATGAACATCATCGGCGACGGCATCAACGTCGCGCAGCGCGTGATGAGCTTCGCCGACCCCGGCCAGCTCCTGGTGTCGCGCTCGTTCTACGAGGTCGTGTCGTGCCTGTCGCGCGACTACATGAATCTGTTCCGCCACGAGGGCTCGCGCACCGACAAGCACGTGCGCGAGCACGAGGTGTACTCGGTCGTCGGCGGCGCGCCGATGGCGCGCCGCGTCGCGCAGACCGAATCGATGGTGCAGGCGCGCGACGGCGGCTGGCTCGCCGGCATGGGGCCGCTCGGCCTGCGCCGCTCGGCGCTCCTCGCCGCGCCGCTCGCCTTCTTCCTCGTGGTCGGCGCCGCCGTCGCCGCCAGGACCATGCTCGAATCGTCGGCGCCGGCGCAGAAGGCCGGCGCCGCCGTGGACGGCAAGTTCGACAAGAAGCTGGTGGCGCGCCTGGAAAAGAAGCCCGAACGGGCGAACGACAAATCGGCGTCCTCGGCCGAGCTCGCCCGCGTGGAGCTCGCGGTGGCGCCCTGGGGCGAGATCCTGGTCGACGGCAAGAGCCGCGGCGTCAGTCCGCCGCTGCGGACGCTTGATATTCCCGCCGGCTCGCATACGATAGAGATACGCAACTCCACGTTTCCGAGCCACGTGGAAAAGGTGAACGTGAAAGCCGGAGAAGCCATAAGAATAAGGCACAGGTTCCAGAAATGACCCGATCGCTGATGGTGCTCCTGCTCGCCACGCTGGCCGGCTGCGAGACCGAGCCCGTGCGCGAAGTGCAGAAGCTGTTCCAGCCCACGAAGGCGCAGCAGACCTTGAGCGCGGGCCTCAAGCAGTACGAGGACGGCGAGTACGAGCAGTCGCTGAAGACCCTGCAGAGCGCGCTCCAGCAGGGCCTCCCCGAGCGCGACCGCGTCAGTGCCTACAAGCACTCGGCATTCATCTATTGCGTCTCCAGCCGGGAACGCCAGTGCCGGGAGGAGTTCAAGAAAGCGCTCGCCATCGATCCCGGCATGGACCTCGCCCCCGAGGAGGCGGACCACCCCATGTGGGGGCGGGTCTTCCGATCGGTCAAGGCCGGCCGCTAGGCGGCGGCCCGGACATGGAGGCAAGCAAGCTCGGCCGCTACGCGATCCAGTCCGAGCTCGGACGCGGCGCGATGGGCGTGGTCTACAAGGCGACCGACACCGCGCTGGAGCGCACGGTCGCGGTCAAGACCGTCAACATGGCGCTCGAGCGCGACGGCGCGGAAAAGTACGAGGCGCGCTTCTACCAGGAGGCGCGCGCCGCCGGCAGCCTCAACCATCCGAACATCGTCACCGTGTACGACGTGGGCAAGGAAGGCAACGTCGCATACATGGCGATGGAGTTCATCGAAGGACAGGAGCTGCGTTCGCTCCTCGCCGAGGGACGCGCGCTGCCGGTGTCGCAGGCGGTGTCGATCGCGGCGCAGGTCGCCGAGGGCCTCGCCTATGCGCACCAGCACGGCGTGGTGCACCGGGACATCAAGCCGGCCAACATCATGGTGCTCACCGACGGCCCCGTGAAGATCACCGACTTCGGCATTGCGCGCATGCGCGCGAGCAACGACGAGCTCACGCAGAGCGGGATGATGCTCGGCTCGCCGAAGTACATGTCCCCGGAGCAGGTGATCGGCAAGCGCGCCGACCACCGTTCCGACATCTTCTCGCTCGGCGTCATCCTGTACGAGACGCTCACCGGCAGCGCTCCGTTCAGCGGCGAGAACGTGACCGCCCTGATGTACCAGATCGTCAATTTCGCGCCGCCCGCGCCCAGCGCAGTCAACCCCGCGGTGCCCGAGCTCCTCAACTTCATCGTCGCCAAGATGCTCGCCAAGCCGCTCGAGGAGCGCTACCAGAGCGCGCCGGAGCTGGCGAACGACCTGCGAAACTGCGAGCGCCAGATCGCCTCGCCCGCGGCGGTCACCCAGCCGCTACGGCCCCTGGGTCTCGGCACCGCGGGTCTCGCCACGGCCGGAGGCCTCGCTGCCGGAACGCAGCCCGAGCTCGCATTGAGCCAGGCGCAGTCGGTCGTGATGGCGCAGACGCTGAACCGCACCCGCCAGGACGATTCGAACCGCGGAGATGGCACCGATCCGCCGGCGCGAGGCCTCGCTCATTCGTTCGACTCGGCTGAAGCAACTCAGCGACTCGCGGCGATGACCGGCGCGTCGACCACGCTGTCCGATTCGGTGTCGGCCACCCAGGCGATGAGCTCGCTCAGGCCGCCGGAAAGCCACGGCTGGCGCCGGCGCGACTGGCTGCTGGTGGGCGGCGCGCTGCTGCTCGGCCTGCTGATCGCGGCCGCCATCCTGCGCGCCTGAGAAACTCCTCCGTTACGAACGCCCGCCGCAGTTCGCCGGCATCACCGTGACCGGATAGCCCTTGCAGTTCCAGCTTGCCTTGCCCGATTGCAGCGTCGGGGTGAAAGTGACTTCCAGCGCGTTCTTCTCGTTCCAGCCGCGGATATCGCCGTTCTCCGATACGATCCATTTCATCTCGCCGAACTTCGGATCGCTCTTCGTGGCGAGCTTGACTTCCTTTCCCACCCCGACGAGGTTGCCCGACTTCTCGGCAGAGGCGGCCACCTGCTGCTTGGCCGGCTCTGCGCCCAGAATGAGCGCCTGCGCGGCTTCACGGGCCTCGGCTCCCGCCCGTTGCGGCAACACCACAGCGACGGCGAGAAAGCCGATCAGGGCAAGACCGGCGACGACCAACAACGCGATGCGCATTTTTTTATCCCCTTATGCCAGACGCGAACCGAGCTTACCATGAACTTTAGAAGCTAGTTCCGAGGCTTGGAGCGGTTCCTTAAGGTCTTTTGCATGATTACGCGACGACTGAGGATCAGGGGACGAGTGCAGGGGGTCGGGTTTCGCGAAGCCCTTTGCGGCGAGGCACTAGAGCGCGGCGTCGCGGGGTGGGTCCGCAATCGGACCGACGGCAGCGTGGAGGCGCTGGTCCAGGGACCGCCCGACCGGGTAGCCGAGCTCATCGTCTGGGCGCGGCGCGGGCCCCCGGCTTCCCGCGTCGACGACGTGCGGGTCGAGGCAGGCGACGACGAGCCTGCGCACGCCGGGTTCGAGCGACGACCGACCGCGTAGCGCGGCTGCGGGTATCGGGCAGCGCGACTTTCCTCGGCGCCGTTGCGGCCACCCTTGAGCGGGGAGAAGAATCCCCGGCGTCACATCGAATCGAGGGGAGAGAGATGACCGCCATGCCCCGCCAGGTGCTCCTCATCTGGATCCAATCAGCGTTGCAGGCAGCCCGGCCGACCGATTCCGCCATGCCGCTCGAAGACCTCGCACGCCTCGCCTCGGAGCTTCAGGCGCTCGAGGGGAAGGAAGGAACATGAGCGCGAGACCGCTGTCAGCGCAGGAGCTTTGCGAGTCCGTCCGCGCCTGCGCGCGGTTCGACGCCTCCCGGCTCGACCGCGTACTCGCCGTCGACGAGACGCGCGGGCTGGTCGAGATCCAGTCGGGAGCCACGTGGAAGAGCCTGGCGGCGCGGCTGCGCCCCGGCGAACGCCGCGCACAGGAAGTGCGCACCACGCGTCCGACCATCGGCGAAAGCCTCGCCTGCAACGCCGCTGGGCCCGACGGACGCCCAACCGTGGACCACGTGCTCTCGTTCACCATGGTCACGCCGGACGGCCAGCTGCGGCGCGTCGATCGCATGAACAACGCCAGCCTCTTCGCCCTGGTGGTCGGCGGACAGGGCCTCTTCGGCGCGATCTACAGCGTCACCTTGCGCCTCGAGTCGCTCGCCCGCGCGATCGCCGAGGCGCAGACGCCGGACGCGCACGTCGAGCCGTGCCCGCGCACGGCGCGCAGCCTGGTGCTGCTGGTACCGCCCGCCAGGCTCGAGGCGCTGCTGGCGGCGTGCCGGGAGTCTTGCGCCGAGTGGCGCCTCGAGCTTGAGAGCCTCGCCGTGCGGCGAGTGCGCACGGACGAGGAAACGTTCCTGCGCCTCCCCGGGCGCGAATACTGCGAGGTCGGCCTCGGTCTCGCCGAAGGCGCCAATCTCGGAGCGCAAGTGCGCGTGACGCAGCTCAAGCGCAGCCTCATCGACCTCGCGATTTCCAACGGCGGGGGCTTTCCGATCTCGTGCACGCCCGAGGCCACGCGCGAGCAGATCGACGCCTGCTATCCGCAGCTCGCCGGCTTTCTCGCCGAGCAGCGCCGGATCGACCCGCACGAGCGCTGGGCAAACGGCTGGCTGCGCCACCATCGGAGCCTCCTGACGCGCGAGCCCTGCGAGGTGCGCTGGGGCAGCTAGAGGGAGCTGTACACGACCTCGACGTTTTCCGGCGCGAGCCAGGCGCCGAGCTCGCTGATGAGCCGGGTCTCCGGCCGCACCCGCCAGCTCTCGCCGAGCGCGAGCTTGCACAGCGCGGTTCCGTTCTCGTATTCCACGAGCACCTGGCAGCTGCCGTCACCGCTGGCGCGATAGGGCCCGAGCACCTGCTGCAGCCGCCTGGCGTCGGCCTGGCCGTTCATGAAAAGCTTGAGCAGCGCGGCATGGCGGTTGCGCAGCGTCTCCAGGTCCATGAGCTCGTCGGCGCTGACCCGCAGGCCGCCCGAGAACTCGTCGGACTGGACCTTGCCGGCGACCACCAGCAGCGAGTCCTCCTTCAGCTTCTCGCGGTGCTTTTCGAACAGCTCGTTGAATACCGAGATCTCCACCTGCGCGGTGCCGTCGTCGAGCATCACCACCATCATCCGGCCGCGCCGCGTCATCTGGGTGCGCGCGGCCACCACGACGCCGGCCATCGTCACGCGCTCGCCGGCGGAGAGCTTGGCGAGCGGCACCCGGGGAAAGCCCGCCAGCTCGCGCTCGTAAACCTTGAAGAGGTGCCCCGACAGGTAGAAGCCGAGCGCCGCCTTCTCCTCGGTCAGCTTCCGCCGCATGTCCCACGGCGCGGCGTCGACATAGACCACGGCGCCGCCGCGCGGCGCCTCGGCCTCGCCAAAGAGGCTTTCCTGCGAGGCCTGAGCGAGCGCCTGCTCCGCCGCTTCGAGCGCGCGCCCGGCCGAAGCGAGAAGCCTTGCTCTTTGAGAATCAATGGAATCAAAAGCACCTGCGCGAACCAGCGCCTCCACGACTCGACGGTTGACCAGGCGCTTGTCGACCCGGCTGCAGAAGTCGAAGAGGTCGGTGAACGGCTTCTCGCGCCGCGCATCGAGAATCGCGCTGATGGCGCTCTCCCCGGTGCCGCGGACCGCGCCGAGGCCGTAGCGGATGGTTGCGCGATCCACCGCGACGAACCGGTATTCCGATGCGTTGACGTCCGGGGGCAGGATGACCAGCCCGTTGGCGAGCGCGTCCTCGTGGAACTGGCGCACCTTGTCGGTGTCGTCCATCAGCGCGGAAAGGTTCGCCGCGAAGAACGCCGCGGCGTGGTGCGCCTTCATGTACGCGGTCTGGTAGGCGAGCAGCGCGTACGCCGCGGCGTGCGACCGATTGAATCCGTAGCCCGCGAACTTCTCCATCAGGTCGAACAGCTGCGTCGCCTTGGACTTCGACAGCCCGTTCTTCTCCGCTCCGGCGACGAAGATCTCGCGCTGCTGCGCCATTTCCTCGGGCTTTTTCTTGCCCATCGCGCGCCGCAGGAGATCCGCGCTGCCGAGCGAGTAGCCGCCGATCACCTGCGCGATCTGCATCACCTGCTCCTGGTACACCATGATCCCGTAGGTCGGGCCCAGGATCGGCTTCAGGCGCGCATCGAGATACTCGACGCTTTTTCCGTGCTTGCGCTCGATGTACTCCGGGATGAGGTCCATCGGCCCCGGCCGGTACAGGGCCACCAGCGCGATCACGTCCTCGAAGCGGTCGGGGCGCGCGCGCTTGATCAGGTCGCGCATGCCGCGCGATTCCAGCTGGAACACGGCGGTGGTGTTGCCCGCCGACAGCAGCTTGTACGCCTCCGCGTCGTTCAGCGGGATTTTTTCGAGCGAAAACGCGGCCTCGCCCAGGCGCCGCACGAAGCGCTCGGCCCAGTCCAGGATCGTCAGGGTGGTGAGGCCGAGGAAGTCGAACTTGACCAGGCCCACCGCCTCGACGTCGTCCTTGTCGAGCTGCGAGATCACGTTGGCAGTGCCTTCGGCGGCGTACAGCGGGCAATAGTCGGTGAGCCGCCCGGGCGCGATCAGCACGCCGCCGGCGTGCATGCCGACGTTGCGCACCAGGCCCTCGAGCTTGCCCCCGAGCTCGAGCAGCTCCCTCACCTCCTCTTCCTTCTCCTCGCGCTCGGCGAGCAGCGGCTCCATCTCGCGCGCGTTGTCGAGCGTGATGGTCTTGCCCGGCTGCACCGGGATCAGCTTCGCGATCTGGTCGCAGAAGTTGTAGCCAAGGTCGAGCACCCGGCCGCAGTCGCGGACCACCGCCCGCGCGGCCATGGTGCCGAAGGTGGCGATCTGCGAGACGCTCGCCTCGCCGTACTTGCCGCGCACGTACTCGATCACGCGGTCGCGCCCGTCCTGACAGAAGTCGATGTCGAAGTCGGGCATCGACACCCGCTCCGGGTTGAGAAAACGCTCGAACAGCAGGTCGTACTTCAGCGGATCGAGGTCGGTGATGCCCAGCGAATAGGCGACCAGCGAGCCCGCCCCCGAGCCGCGCCCCGGACCCACCGGCACGCCATTTTGCCGTGCCCAGTTGATGAAGTCGGCGACGATCAGGAAGTAGCCGGCGAAGCCCATCTGGACGATGGTCCCGATCTCGAACTCGAGGCGCTCGCGGTAGCGCGGCCTTTCCTCCTCGCCGAGAGCGAGCTTGTCGAAGCGCCGGGCGAGGCCCGCGTGCGCCTCGCCGCGCAGGTAGTCGTCAATGGTCACGCCCGGGGGCGTCGGGAACGCGGGCAGGCGGCTCTTGCCGAGCTGGATCTCGAGATTGCAGCGCCGCGCGATCTCGACCGAGTTCTCGAGCGCCTGCGGCAGGTCGGCGAAGAGCTCGGCCATCTCGTGCTGGCGCTTGAAATACTGCTCGGGAGTGAACAGCTTCGGCCGGCGCTGATCGGCGAGCACGTGACCTTGCGCGATGCACACGCGCGCCTCGTGCGCCTTGAAGTCGCCGCGCTCGAGGAACTGGACCGGATGCGTGGCCACCACGGGAAGCGCGAGGCGCCCGGCGAGCGCCACCGAGCGGGCGACGAGCGCCTCGCCCTGGGCAAAGCCGGCGCGCTGCACCTCGATGTAATAGCAGCCCGGAAAGAGCTCAGCCCAGCCGCGCGCCAGGCGCTCGGCGGCCTCGGCATTGCCCGCAGCCAGCGCCTGACCGACGTCGCCCGCCGCCGCCCCAGAAAGGGCGATCAGGCCCTCGGTCCCCTCTTCGAGCCAGGCGCGGGAGACCTCCGCGCGCGCGCGGTACTGATTGCGCAGCCAGGCGCGCGACAGCAGGTCGCACAGACGCAGGTAGCCCGCGCGCGAGGTGCAAAGGAGCAGCATGCGAACCGGCTTGTCGCGATCGCCGGGATTCTGCAGCCAGCAGTCGGCGCCGATGATCGGCTTCACGCCAACGGCGCGGGCGGCGCCATAGAACTTGACCAGGCCGAACAGGTTGGCGAGATCGGTTAACGCGAGCGCCGGCATGCCGTCGGCCGCCGCCCGGCTCACCGCCTGGTCCAGGCGGACGATCCCGTCGCTCACCGAGTACTCGCTGTGCAGCCTGAGGTGAACGAAGCGCGGCGCCGGCATGTCAAAAAAATTTTACCGGAAGCGACCCATGAAGGCCTTAGCCGTTGTTTTTGTTGCGCTCGTGGTCGGCGTAGCTCCTCGCGCAGCGACCCCGCAGGACCGCGGACGGGACCTCGACAAGGCCTACGAGGAGGCGCGCGCCGCGGCGCTCGCGCTGAAGGACGCCGAAGGCCGCCGCGATCAGGGTGTCGAGCCGCAGCCCGGCGAGATACAGGGTACGGCCTCCGGCGGCACGCGTCCCAGCGATCAGTATCGCGGCCGGCAGATGCTGCTCGAGCAGGAAGTGGAGCTCGCGCGCAAGCGCTACGACGCGGCGCTCAAACGTTGGAATGACCTGAAGTAGGAACGTCGTAAAACCCCTACCATGCGCGGGCCATGAGTCCCGCGCTGGGTGCCCTGCTGGCGGGCGCCACTTTCATTGCGTTGTCTCCGATTTTCGTGCGCGAGGCCCTGGCCGCCGGGGTCGGGCCGACTGCGGCCGCATTCTGGCGAGTAGCGCTTGCGGTTCCGGTCCTCTGGATCGTCTACGCCCTGGGAGCGAGTCCGCCGAGGCGGCGATACGGAGGCCGCCGTTATTTCGACACCTCGCCGCTGCTCCTGGCCGCTGCGGTCGCGTTCGCCGGGGATCTCGCCTTTTGGCACAAATCGGTCCAACTGACCTCGGTGGCGAACGCGACCCTGCTCGCCAACCTCGCCTCGATCTTCGTCACGCTGGCAGCATGGATCTTCCTGCGACAACGCCCGACGCCCACCTTCCTCGCCGGACTCGCCGCGGCGCTCATCGGCGTCGCGCTGCTCGTGCGCGCAAGCTTGGGGTTTTCGTCCACCGGCCTGCTCGGCGACGCACTCGGCGTCGTCACCGCGATGTTCTACGCCGGCTACCTGCTCGTAGTTAAGAGCCTGCGCGACAGCGGCGAGACCACGCTATACCTCATGGCGGTCTCCACCACCATCACCGCCATCGTGCTTTTCCCCATCGCGCTCGCCACGGGGGAGCCGATGATCCCGCACTCGGCAGCGGGGTGGCGGATTCTCGTCGGCCTGGCGCTGGTCTCGCACGCCGCCGGCCAGGGCCTCATCGCCTACGCGCTCGCGCACCTTCCGGCGGCGTTCTCGTCGGTGAGCCTGCTGTTCCAGCCGGTCATGGCGGCGCTCTTCGCCTGGCTCCTGCTCGCCGAGGCGCTCGCGCCGCTGCAGATCGCCGGCGGCGTGGTCGTGCTCGTGGGAATCTACCTTGCACGGCGCGGATCGAGCACGGGACAATGATCTTCCGGGAGGTCACATGGCCAAGACCAAGAAAGCCAAGAAAGCGAAGAAAGCCGCACCGAAGCTGAAGCGCAAGAAACTGAAGACGAGCAAGCCGGCGCCGCGCAGGAAAGTCGCGAAGAAGGCGGCAAAAGGAAACAAGGTTTCCAGAAAGCCGGCGCCGAAGCCAGTCAAGCTGCAGACGCCCCCACCACCGAGCCCCGCACCGGTTCCGCCGCCGGGCGACCGAGTCGGCGTGGTCACCCATTACTTCAGCCACCTGTCCGTCGCCGTCGTGAAGCTCGACCCGAACACCAACCTGCACGTCGGGGACAAGATTCACATCAAGGGCCATACCACCGACTTCGGCCAGCGGGTCGAATCGCTGCAGATCGGCCACGCCGCCGTGGACCAGGTCGGACCCGACGACGACTTCGGCGTGAAGGTCGTCGACCACGCGCGCGAGCACGACGTCGTCTACAAGGTGAAGTAGCTAGACGATGAGCGCCTCGGGCTCTCCCGAGGCGCGCTCGACCGTGCCGATCTCGTAGACCGTCTCGCCCGCGCTTCGCAGATGATCGGCGGCTGCCTTGGCGTGTGCAGCTGCGACGACGACGACCATGCCGATGCCGCAGTTGAACACGCGCCACATTTCGTCCTCGGCGACCGCGCCGGCCTGCTGCAGCCATTGGAACACCGGCGGGCGCGGCCAGGCGCCCTTCTCTATCACCGCCTTCGTTCCGGCAGGGAAGACCCGCGGCACGTTGCCGACCAGCCCGCCACCGGTGATATGCGCAAGGCCCTTGACCGGCAGCGATTGGACGAGGTTCAGGACCGGCTTCACGTAGATGCGGGTCGGCTCGAGCAGGTCAAAGGGCGGTCGCGCATCACGTTCCAGGATTTTCCGGATGAGCGAATAACCGTTGGAGTGCGGCCCGCTCGACGCCAACCCGAGGATCGCGTCGCCCGGCGCGATCGAGCGGCCGTCGATGATGCGCGCCTTCTCGACCACGCCGACGGCAAAGCCGGCGAGATCGTATTCGTCCTGCGGAAAGGCCTTCGGGTGCTCGGCGGTCTCGCCGCCGATGAGGGCGCAGCCGGCGAGCTCGCAGCCCTTCGCGATTCCCTTCACCACTTCGGTGGCGACGCGCACGTCGAGGCGCTCGCAAACGTAATAGTCGAGGAAGAAAAGGGGCTCCGCGCCCGAAGTCAGGATGTCGTTCACGCTCATCGCCACCAGGTCGATGCCGATGGTGTCGTGGCGGTCGGCCGCGAACGCGAGCTTGAGCTTGGTGCCGACGCCGTCGGTGCCCGAGACCAGCACCGGCTGCCGGTATTTCTTCGGGATCTCGCACAGCGCGCCGAAGCCGCCGATGCCGCCGAGCACTTCGGGACGTAGCGTGCGCTTGCCGAACGGCTTGATCGCCTCGACGAGCGCGTCGCCGGCGTCGATATCGACGCCGGCGTCGCGGTAGGAAAGGGGCTCCGGCATGCTAGATTTCAGGGTTTCCGCCATTCTAATGCGGCAGCTCCCGCTTCCGATTTTCGCGGCCGCAACGCCGAGCCTTGACAATTACGTCGCCGGGGCGAATGCCGAGGCGCTCGAGGGTGTCCGTTCGCTCGCGCTGGGCCGGCTGAAGGAAACGATCGTCTATCTGTGGGGCGCGCAGGGCAGCGGCCGGAGCCATCTGCTGCGGGCCGCAGCCGGCGCCAACCCGGCCCTGGTGATCGCCGACGACGTCGAGGCGCTCGCCGAGGCGGCCCAGCAGGCGCTTTTCATCGCGATCAACCTCGCGCGCGAAGGCGGGCCTGCGGTCCTCGCAGCCGGCAACGCGCCGCCGGCGCAGCTCCGCCTGCGCGAGGACCTGCGCACGCGCCTCGGCTGGGGGCTCGTCTACCAGTTGAAGCCGCTCTCGGACGCCGAAAAAGCGGTGCACCTGCGCAGCGAGGCGCTCCGCCGGGGACTCACGCTGTCCGAAGAGGTGGTCCGGTACCTCCTGACCCACCTGCCCCGCGACCTCGCGAGCCTCCATGCGGTGCTCGACCGGCTCGACCGGCACTCGCTCGCCCGCCAGCGCGCGGTGACGCTAGCGCTGGTTCGTGACGCCTTGTCAATAAATGACGACGACTAAAAGCAACAGTGCCTGGCCGCGCCCCCCCTCCCGGGGAATTCTGCATGGACAACCACCCCCGCGAAGACTAGATTGGGAGTACCCAAAGGACGCTGCGATGTCCTTCCGCACTCTCGTTCGTCGAGCCCTTGTCATCGCGTTGGCCGCGGTCGCGCCGGTATACGCCCAATCGGGCTTGCGCCTGCCCGAGCGCAGCGAGCCGGGCATCGACCCGGGCTTCGCGCGCGGCTGGCTGGCGCCGGAATTCGACCGCTTCGGGTTCGCTACGTATCAGGCCCTGGGGATGGGCTTTGCGCCGCCCCAGCGCAGGCAGTGGTCGTACTCGTTCGGCGAGCGCACCAGCCTCGGCCTTTCGGTCAACAGCCGCGAGTACGACTACGACCAGCGCAACCTCTCGGTCTTCGGGCGCTACTGGTTCGCCAACGACTGGGCGGTGAGCGCCGAGAGCCTGTCGCGCGAGCCCACGGGCCTGCTGCGGCTGCAGGACTTCCGCATCGGCGTCCAGCGCCGGTTCTGAGCACCTCGCCGGGATAGACTGCGGGGCGCCATGCGCCTCGCCCTGTTCGACCTCGACAACACGCTCCTCGCTGGCGACAGCGACTATGAGTGGGGCCAGTTCCTGGTGGACCGCGGCATCCTCGAGCGCGAGGCCTACGAGGCCCAGAACCGGGCCTACTACGGGCAATATGCCGCCGGCACGCTCGACATCCACGAGTACCTCGGCTTCGCGCTGCGCCCCCTCGCCGCGCACACCCAGGCGGACCTAGCCCGCTGGCACGCCGATTTCATGCGCAGCCGCATCCTGCCCATGGTGAGCGCCGGCGCGCGTGCGCTCGTGACGCGCCACCTCGAGCGCGGCGATCTCTGCGCCATCATCACCGCCACCAACAGCTTCGTCACCGCGCCGATCGCGCGCGAATTCGGGGTGCCGCACCTCATCGCGACCGAGCCCGAGTGCCGCGACGGACGTTTCACCGGGCAGCTCGCCGGCATCCCGTGCTTCCGCGAGGGCAAGGTGCGGCGGCTCGACGACTGGCTCGGCTCCCGGGGCCGGCGCCTCGACGAATTCGGCGAATCGGCCTTCTACAGCGATTCGCACAACGACCTGCCCCTGCTCGAGCGCGTGACGCGACCGGTGGCGGTCGACCCCGACGACGAGCTCGCGCGCGAGGCGGCGCGCCGCGGGTGGGAACGGATTTCCCTTCGCCGGTAGAATCCCGGCCCTCAATGATCAAGAGGTTCATCAGGCGGGTACTCGGGTTGCCCTCCGAAAGCCTGCAGCGGGTGCCGCGGGAAAGGCACGGCCTCGCCAGCGAAGCCATCAGTCCGTCGGCGGCCAAGGTGTGCGCGGCGCTGCGCGAGGCGGGATTTTCCGCCTACGTCGTGGGCGGCGCGGTGCGCGACCTGCTCCTTGGCATCGCGCCGAAGGATTTCGACATCGCCACCGATGCGCGCCCGGAGCAGATCCGGCCGCTCTTCCGGCGCGCCCTCATCATCGGCAGGCGCTTTCGCCTGGTCCACGTGATACTCGGCGGCGACACGGTGGAGGTTTCCACGTTTCGCGGCGCCGACACCTCGACCGCCGAGAAGGACGAGCATGGCCGGGTGCTGCGCGACAACGTCTTCGGCACCCAGGAGGAGGATGCGCGGCGCCGCGACTTCACGGTCAACGCGCTGTACTACGACCCCGCCAGCGAGGAGATCGTCGACTTGCATGGCGGCCTCGACGACCTCAAGAAGCGCATGCTGCGCGTGATCGGCGATCCCGAGACCCGCTATCGCGAGGATCCGGTGCGCATGCTGCGCGGGGTGCGGCTCGCGGCGAAGCTCGGACTCACCCTGGAGGCGCAGACGCGCGAGCCGATCCGCAGTCTCGCGCCGCTCATGGAGCGGGTGCCGCCGGCGCGCCTCTTCGACGAGATGCTCAAGCTCCTGCTGTCGGGACACGCCAGCGCCTGTCTGCGGCAGTTGCGCGACGTGGGCCTGCACAAGGGCCTGCTGCCGCTGCTCGACGTGATCCTCGAGCAGCCCCTGGGAGAGCGCTTCGTCACCCTGGCGCTCGCCCAGACCGACGAGCGCGTGCTCGCCGAGCGTCCGGTCTCGCCGGCGTTCCTGTTCGCGGCGCTCCTCTGGCACGAGGTGCTCGCGGCATGGAAGGCGCGCCAGGCGCGGGGCGAGCGAGCGCTGCCCGCCCTGGAAGGCGCGATGGACGAGGTGCTCGACACCCAGTGCGCGAAGCTCGCCATCACGCGCAAGCTCACCGCGACGATGCGCGAGGTCTGGGCGATGCAGCCGCGCTTCGAGCAGCGCTCCGGCAGCCGCGCGTTCCGCCTGCTCGAAGCGCCGCGCTTTCGCATGGCCTACGATTTCCTGGCGCTGCGCGCCGCGAGCGGCGAAGTGGCGGCTGACCTCGAAGAGTGGTGGCGCGCATTCCAGAGCGCCGACGCCGAGTCGCGCCAGGCGATGCTGCTGCCCGAGAGCGGAGCGCGCAAGCGCAGGCGGCGACGGCGCAAGAAGGGGCCCGCGGCGGCCCCGACGCCCGAGGCGGCGTGACCGCGGCGTTCATCGGCCTGGGAGCCAACCTGGGCGAGCCGCAGCGCCAGGTGCAGGAGGCCTTCCGGGAACTCGATGCCATCCCGCATACTCGCGTGGTGCGCACTTCGTCGCTGTACCGCTCGGCGCCGCTCGGCTACGCCGAGCAGCCGAGCTTCGTGAACGCGGTGGCGCAGGTGGAAACGGGCCTGCCCGCCGAGCGGCTGCTCGCCGAGCTGCACGCCATCGAGACGCGCCACGGCCGCAGCCGCAGCTTCGCCAATGCGCCCCGCACGCTCGACCTGGACTTGCTTCTGTTCGGCAATGCCATCCTCGACGTTCCAGGATTGAAAGTTCCGCATCCGCGAATGCACGAGCGCGCTTTCGTCCTGCTTCCACTGGTGGAAATCGCCGAGAACGTCGCGATCCCGGGACGCGGTACGGCGAAGGCATTTCTGGACAGATGCGGGAACCAGGGCGTGGAGAAGCTCGATTGACCCAGCTCTCGCCGGTCTTCGTCTCGGCCGCGCTGCTCGTCGCCTCCAACGTGTTCATGACCTTCGCCTGGTATGCGCACCTGAAGAACCTCGCCGCCTGGCCATGGTGGGCGGCCGCGGCGGTAAGCTGGGGAATCGCCCTCTTCGAGTATCTTCTCCAGGTGCCGGCCAACCGCATCGGCTACACCGCGCTCACGCTGCCGCAGCTCAAGATCATGCAGGAGGCGATCACGCTGGCGGTGTTCGTGCCCTTCGCGATCCTCTACATGAAGCAGCCGGTGAAGCTCGACTATCTCTGGGCGTCGCTGTGCATCATGGGCGCGGTGTACTTCGTCTTCCGTGGATAGGTTCCGCTACCTGGTGGTCGAGGGGCCGATCGGCGCGGGCAAGACCAGTCTCGCGCGGCGTCTTGCGCCGCGGTTCTCGGCGGACCTCCTGCTCGAGCAGCCGGGGGAGAATCCGTTCATCGCGCGCTTCTATCAGGACATGGCGCGCTATGCGCTCCCGGCGCAGCTTTTCTTCCTTTTCCAGCGCGCGCGCATGGTCGAGCCCCTGAAGCAGCCCGACATGTTCTCGCGGCCGACGGTCGCGGACTTCCTTCTCGAGAAGGACCTGCTGTTCGCCCGCGTCACCCTGTCGAGCGACGAGTTCGCCCTGTACCACAAGATCTACGAGGCGCTGCGGCCGCAGGCGCCGGCCCCCGATCTCGTGGTCTACCTGCAGGCCCAGCCCGCGGTGCTCGCCGAGCGGGTGCGCCGGCGCGCCGCGGCGTTCGAGCGCGGCATCTCCGAGGAATACCTGGCCCTCCTCGCCGACAGCTACGCGCGCTTTTTCTATCACTACAGCGCCGCGCCGGTGCTCACGGTGAATTCCGAGAACCTCAATTTCGTGGAGCGCGACGCCGATTTCGAGCTCCTTGTGTCGCGCATCCGCGGCATGCGCAGCCGGCGCGAGTTCTTCAGCCTGGGATGAAGATCGCGCGCGACCTGCCCACGCTGCGCGCGGCCGCGGCGGCGCTCGGGCCCCTTGCCTTCGTGCCGACGATGGGCAATCTGCACGCCGGGCATGTTTCGCTGGTGCGCCTCGCCAGGCGCCACGCACGCGCGGTCGCGGTGAGCATCTTCGTCAATCGCCTGCAGTTCGCCCCGGGCGAGGATTTCGAGCGCTATCCGCGCACTTTCGACGACGACCGGCGCCTGCTCGATGCCGAGGGCGTGGAGCTCGTTTTTGCGCCGGCCGAGAACCTGCTGTATCCGCAGGCGCAAACCGTGCTCGTCCATCCGGGCCCGCTCGGCGAGGAGCTCGAGGGCCGCTTCCGGCCCGGGTTCTTCAACGGCGTGTCGACCGTCGTGCTGAAGCTCTTCAACGCGGTGCAGCCAGCCGCGGCGGTATTCGGCAAGAAGGACTACCAGCAGCTCGCGGTGGTGCGCGAGATGGTGCGCCAGCTCGACCTTGCGGTCGAAATCGTCGCCGGAGAGACGGCGCGCGAGCCCGATGGGCTCGCCATGAGCTCGCGCAACGCCTATCTTTCCGCAGCCGAGCGGGCCGAAGCGCCGCGGCTGCACCGGCTGCTGCGCGAAGTAACCATGAAAAAAATCACACCCGAGCAGGCGATGCAACAGCTCGTGGCTGCGGGATGGAAGCCCGACTATGTCGAGGTACGGCGCCGCGTCGACCTGAAGGTTCCGCAGGCGGGCGAGCGCGAGCTTGTAGTGCTCGGCGCGGCGCGCCTCGGCCGCACTCGACTCATCGACAACCTCGAGTTCTGAGCCAGAGTTCTAAGTCTTAGGTTCTAGCTCTTCCTAGGTCGGATAGGGATCGAACGTGATCGCTTCGACCGGATGGCCCATCGCGCGCGCGATCCGATCCATCGCCTCGTCGGTCAGTTGCACGGCATGGAACTCGCTCTCCGCCCCCTTCGAGGAGATGAATGCCCTGGCGGCGGCTTCGGTGTTCCAGGTGACGACCGGGTCCGGCGTAACACCGGGCAGCTGACGGCAAATAGGAAATCCGTCCGATTTGCAAACTATTGCATACATGGTCAGGGGGGTTTGCGAGGTAATTTACACGAATCCGGCGCTGCGCCTGGGAACGCGAACCTCAGGGAGTCCCTGATTGCGACATTTGTCACGCCTCGTTTTAATGGATGTGGGAGGTACTGGAGCTTCGCCGCCGCCACGCACGGCTCCGGGCCGAATTCAAATGCCCCAGACCCGAGGGGCGAACTTTCTGGGGAAAGGAGAAATCCCGTGAGCAACCTCCGCGACACCGTAGGTCTTTGCATTCCATATGGCAGGGCGGATTCGCAGTACGAGACCGAGTTCGAGCCCGCGACCGCGACGCTGTGGGGCTATTTCAATCCAAACCAGGACGCCCCCTGCTTCAGCCTGGGCCTGCTCAAGGACATCGCGTCGCACGACGAGGCGTTTGCGCGCGATGGCGGCCACGTAGAGATCGAAGGCCGGGGCTACCAGGCCAACCACTATGTGCTCGCTTCGCGCACGCCGCGCGTGTTCAACATGGGAGGAGATCTCGCGCTCTTCTCGATGCTGATCAAGTCGCAGGACCGCCACGCGATCGGCAGCTACGCGAAGCTGTGCATCGACAACATGTACCGCCGCATCCAGAATTTCCGCTCGCCCACCCTGACGACTATTTCGCTGGTGCAGGGTGACGCGCTCGGCGGCGGCTTCGAGGCCGCGCTTTCCTCCGACGTGATCATCGCCGAGGAGAGCGCGCAGATGGGTCTGCCCGAGATTCTGTTCAACCTGTTCCCGGGAATGGGGGCGTGCAGCCTGCTCGCCCGCCGCATCGGCATCCGCGCCGCCGAGGAGCTCGTGCTTTCGGGCAAGATCTTGACCGCGGCGGAGCTCCACAGGCTTGGCGTCGTCGACGTGCTCGCCACCGATGGCCAGGGCGAAACCGCGGTGCGCAACTGGATCGCGCGGAACGCGAAGCGGCGCAACGGCCTGCAGGCGGTGTTGCGCGCGAGGCACCTGATCCACCCGGTCAGGCGTGAGGAGCTCGATGGGATCGTCGAGCTCTGGGTCGACGCGGCGATGCGGCTGCGCGAACGCGACCTCAAGATGATGGGCCGCCTCGTGCGCGCGCAGGCGCGCCGCATGGAGTCCGGCGAGAGCATCGTCGGGGCCGGAGCGCTGGTAGCCGCGGAAGTTGCCGCCTGAGTTCAGCGAGGCAGGGCTTCCACTGCCTGGAGCAGGCGCGGCCAGAGCGGCGAGCCTGCATGCCGGGAGAAGAAACCGAAATGGCCGATGCGGCGCACGCCCGCGTCGGCCGGCGTGAAGTGGAGGTAGTGCAACGGAGATAGCCGAGGGTAAAAGGCCAGCAGGTGTCGGGTGCCCGAAGGCGTGGCGAAGGCATCGTCGGCGATGGTTACCAGAAGCGCGGATCGCTGCAGGGCGCTGCAGCGATCGAGCAAGGACTGCACCCCTTTGGCATGCGCCCGGGTCGGCCTGAGCTCCGGCGTGCGACGGCCGGCCCACTGTAGGGCGAACATCCCCGGAATGTCCTCGCCGAGCCCCAGCCGGCGAGCCGGGAAGTAGCCGACGACGCGCGTCACGGCCGGCATGAGCGCGTGCCACAGGAGCGTCATCGGCAGCCGGTAGCGCCAGCTGTAATCGCGGTAGTAACCGGTATGGGCGCCGATCATCACCAGTCGCGATTGCTCGGCTGAGTTATGAGCGCCCCCTACCAGCAGCGCGCCGATCGAATGGGCGATCCCGAGGATCTCCGCCGAGCCGTAGCGCTGGCGCAGCCACGCAATCGCGCCTGCACAGTCGTATTCCGCCCAGTCCTCGATCGCCGCATGAAAGCCGCGCAGCCGGTCCGGTCGCGACAGCCCTATGCCACGATAGTCGTACGTCAGCGTGGGGATTCCCAGGCTCGCCAGATAGCGCGCGAAGCGGCCGTAGCGAACCGCCGGAATGCCCGCGCCACAATGCAGCAGCGCGGCGCGCTGCGGCGTCCCGCCGCCGGGTTTTTCATACAGGCGCGCGCCGAGCTCGTAGCCGTCGTGCGCGCGCAGCCGCAGCGGCAGCGCTTCGCCTACTTCCGTTTCATCGGGGCTCGCCACCCGGCGAGCATAAGCTAGCCGACCGACTTGCGCCGGTCGTGGATGTGGTGCTCGAGCTGCCTGCGTGCTTCGCCCATTTCGTCGGCGAGCTTGCGGTGCAGCGCCGATGCCTGAAGCCGGAGCTCGCCGTCGGACAGCTTCGCGAGCCTTTCGCACAGGCTCGTCAGTCGATCGGTCCCGATGCTTGCCGAGGACCCCTTCATCGCATGGAGCAGCGAGCGGAATTCGTGGTGCTCGCGCGCCGCCAGCGCTTTCTCCATGCGCGCCAGAGTCGAGGTACCGTCGGCGAGGAACATGCCCACCAGCTTCTCGACGAACGCGAGCGAGGCACCGAGCTCCTCGAGATGCTGCAACGTGTCGGCATTGACCACCGCTGGCGACGCCGGCGCCGCAGGCCTTGGATGGAGCAGCTGCGGCTCGACTTTGCGCGCGGGCTCCGTCTTGGGCCCGGCAAGCCGCTGGATCTCGTCGAGCAGGCGAACCGTCTCGATCGGCTTGGCGAGGAAAGCATCCGCGCCCGCCTCGAGCGCCTCGGGCCTTGCCTCGGGGGTGACGTCGGCCGATAGCATGATGACCGGCAGGCGGGCGTGCCCGCGCGTCATGAGCCGCAACGCCTGCAGCGCCTCCATGCCGCCCATCCCCGGCATGTTGCGGTCGAGGATCACGAGATCGGGCGCGCCCGTCTCGACGGCGTCGAGCGCCTGCTCGCCGTCGTTGACGAGCGTGACGGCGTGGCCGGCGCGTTCAAGGATCCGGCCAATGACTTCGCGGTTGGTGGGATTGTCGTCGGCCACCAGGACGCGCAGCCCCGTGACCGTGCTCGCACGGCGCGCATAGTCCTGCAGCCGCACCACGCCTTCGCGCACCTCGTCGCCCGCCGCGACCGAGTGCAGCACGTTGAAGAGCCGCCGCTTGTCGAACGGCAGCTCGAGCACCGCGGCGAATCCCGAGGACAGCATCTCGAAGCGCCGCACGTCGGCATCGCGCGGCGCCGCCAGGATCGTGGGAGGCGCGGGGTTCGGTGCGGCGCGGCGAAAGCGCTGCGCAAGCTGGATGTCCTCACCGGTCGAGTAAAGCAGCGCGCTGTGATAGGGCCTCGCGAGGCTGATCTCCGACACCAGGCGCGCCACGGCCTCTTCGACCGTGGCGGCGGCGCTCGACGTCGCGCCCCAGCCCGCGAGCGCCTCTTCGAGCGCTGTCCGCTCGGGCAGCGGAAAGCCCGCGAGCAGGATGCGCGCCCCGCTCAGCTCCCCGGGTGTCTCGCCGCCGCTCGAGCGCTCGGGCTGCTTGTCCAGATCGACCTCGACCCAGAAGGTGCTGCCGAGGCCGAGAGCGCTCTCGACGCCTATGCGCCCGTTCATCAGGCCGACCAGCTGCTTGGCGATCGTCGTGCCTAGGCCGGTGCCGCCGAAGCGCCGGGTGGTCGACTCGTCGGCCTGGGCGAAGCTCTCGAAGATCTTGGCTTGCGCTTCCGCGGCGATGCCGATGCCGGTGTCGCGGATGGAGAACTTCAGGCGCACCCCGGACTCGGTTTCGGCCAGCACCGACACGTGCACGGTCACGCTGCCCTTCTCGGTGAACTTGACGGCGTTGCCGGCGAGGTTGATCAGCACTTGGCGCAGGTGGTGCGGGTCGCCGCGCAGCGCCGGCGGCACCTCGGGCATGATCGAAACGACGAAGTCGACGCCCTTCGCCGCGGCCTGTGCCGAGACGATGCGGCAGGTGCTGTTGACGAGCGCATGCAGGTCGAAGTCGGTCTTCTCCACCACCACCTTGCCCGCCTCGATCTTGGAGAAGTCGAGCACGTCCTCGACCAGGCCGAGCATCACGCGCGAGGAGCTGCGCAGCGTCTGCAGCATGTCGGCCTGCTCGCGGTTGAGCGGGGTGTCGCGCATCAGATCGGCCATGCCGATGATCGCGTTGAGCGGCGTGCGCAGCTCGTGGCTCACCATGGAGATGAAGCGGCGCTTGGCGAGGTTCGCCGCTTCGGCGCGCGCCACGGCATCGAACATGCGCCGCACCAGCGAGAGGACGTACACGCTGACGGCGAACATGCCGATCATCAGCCCCACCCCCAGCGCCAGGTGCGCGCGCCAGAATTCGTTCAAATACAGCACCAGCCCGAACCCGAGCACGCTCATGGCGAGCTCCGAGATCAGGTAGCGCGGGCCGAAGCGGAAGCCGCTGCCGAGCGTCACCCAGATGTACAGCAGGAAGAGCGGCCCCGCCGACTCGCCGAAGAACGCCATGTACCAGCTGATCGCTGCGACGTCGGAGAACTGGGCGAAGATCCGGCGCGTCGGGGAAATGTGGCGCGTCGACGCGATGCGCGCGAAGATGAGCAGCGCCAGCACGAAGTGCGTGCTCATGACGTACAGCGGCAGCGCGTCGCGGTGCGCGAGGGCGTCGGGCAGGAGGTAGAGCGCCCCCAGCGCCGTGATGATCAGGCGCAGGATCCCCTGCTCGTGCTCGGTGTCGGGACGCGCCGCGAGCCGCGCGCGCAGCCGCTGCAGCGCGCTCAGCCGTGCAGGCGCCTCGGCCTTGGAATCGCCGGCGCTCACGAGCTCGCCGCCGCGGGTCCGGGATCCTGCCATTGACTCTGGATCTCCGTGATCTCTCTTCGCAGGCTGATGAAGACATCGACCAGGCGCGCATCGAAGTGGCGGCCGCGCTGGGCGGCGAGGTACTGGAACGCCCGTTCCGCCGGCCACGCCTGCTTGTAGGGCCGCGGCGAGGTGAGCGCGTCGTAGACGTCCGCCACCGCGACGATGCGCGCGCACAGCGGGATGTGGTCGCCCACCAGGCCGTTCGGATACCCGCTGCCGTCGAATCTCTCGTGATGGCCGAGCGCGATGAGCGCCCCCATGCGGACGTACTTGGAAGCGCTGCCCTTCAGGATCTCGTGCCCGATCAGGGGGTGGCGGCGCATGACCTGCCACTCGGCCTCGTCGAGCTTGGCGGGCTTCAACAGGATCTGGTCGGGGATGCCGATCTTGCCGATGTCGTGCAGCGGCGCGGCGAGCTCGATGGTCTCGGCCTCGTCGCGGTCGAGCCCGATCGCGCCCGCGATGAGGCGCGAATAGCGCGCCATGCGGATCAGGTGGTAGCCCGTCTCCTCGTCGCGGAACTCGCCGGCGCGGGCCAGCCTGAGCAGCGTCTCCTTCTCGCGCTCGCGCACCTCGCGCGTGGCGTCCTCCACCATGTGCTCGAGCAGGCGCCTGCGGTCCTCGAGCGCGAGCTGCTGCCGGCGCAGGGTAAGCAGGTTGCGGCAACGCGCCAGGCACTCGCGCGCGTCGACCGGCTTGGTGAGGAAATCGGTGATGCCCGCGTCGAGCGCCGCGTAACGCACCTTGCGGTCGTCGTGAACCGTCACCATCACGATCGGCACGTGCTCGTAGCCCGGCAGCGCGCGCAGGCGCTTCACGAACTCGATGCCGTCCATGTCCGGCATCATGTAGTCGACGAGCACCAGGTCGGCGACGTGGCGCGTCGCCCAGACCACGGCATCGACCGGCCGGGCGAAGCCCTCGACCGCGACGCGCTCGTCGAGGCTGCGCACCACCTGCTCCAGGATGGCCCGGCCGGTCGACTGGTCGTCGACCACCATGACGGTGTTCCGCGCCGAAGGCAGGACCCTCACCTGCGCCTTGGCCATTCTCACCCCGGGGTTATTGATTTCGCTCGCGAAAAAGGGTAGCGGCCGCCCCCGCCGCTGTCCAGCAAATCGGCGGCTTTTACAATTTTTTTAATCTCACTGTTGTGAAGTGGTGCCGGAAGAGAGACTCGAACTCTCATGGTGTTGCCACCGGCGGATTTTGAGTCCGCTGCGTCTACCGGTTCCGCCATTCCGGCCGCATGGTCCAGCGGCTTGAAAAATTATAATTGCGCCGGATGCTGGTCTCCGAGTTCGACTACGAGCTGCCGGCCGAGCTCATCGCGCAGCATCCCCCGCGCGAGCGCCGCGGGAGCCGGCTGCTTCACCTGCGCGCCGACGGCGCGATCGAGGACCTAGCATTTGCCGACCTGCCCCGCCTGGTCGACGGCCGCGACGCACTGGTCCTGAACGATACCCGCGTGATCAAGGCGCGCCTCGCCGGGCGCAAGGCGAGCGGCGGCAGGATCGAGCTTTTCGTCGAGCGCATCGTTGCGCCGCGCGAGGCCCTGGCGCTCATCCGGGCGAGCCACCCTCCCGCACCCGCCTCCACGCTCCTGGTCGGCGGCGGGGTTCGCGTAACCGTCATTTCGCGGGAGGAGGACCTGTACCGCGTCGAGTTCGGCGAGGACGTCGAGAAAGTGCTGGAGCGCTTCGGCGCCGTGCCCCTGCCGCCGTACATCGCGCACCCTCCCGCCGAAGAGGACCTCGAGCGCTATCAGACCGTGTACGCGCGCGTGCCGGGCGCGGTCGCGGCCCCGACCGCCGGCTTGCACTTCGATCGAGCGCTCCTCGCCGCGCTCGAAGCGCGCGGCGCGACGCTGGCCCGGCTCACGCTGCATGTCGGCGCCGGGACCTTCCAGCCGGTCCGCAGCGACACGGTCGAGGCCCATCGCATGCACCGGGAACGCTATTCGATCTCCCCTCAGACAATCAAATCTCTGGAAAATCGGCGCGTGCTCGCCGTCGGAACCACCTCGCTGCGCGCGCTGGAGAGCGCGGCGCGCAGCGGCGAGCTCGAGGGCGAGACCGATCTCTTCATCTATCCGGGATTCGAGTTCCGCGTCGTCGGGCGGCTGCTCACCAACTTCCACCTGCCGAAGTCCACGCTGCTCATGCTGGTCGGCGCGTTCGCCGGCAAGGAACGCATCCTGGAGGCCTATCACCACGCCATCGCCCTGCGCTACCGGTTCTTCTCGTACGGCGACGCCATGCTGATCGAAAGATGAACTTCAGCGTGATCGCCACCGACGGCGCGGCGCGGCGCGCCGTGCTCGAGCTCGCGCACGGGCGCGTCGACACGCCGGCATTCATGCCGGTCGGCACGTACGGCGCGGTCAAGGCCACCTCGCCCGCCGAGCTCGCGCAGGCGGGCGCGCAGATCGTGCTCGGCAATACCTTCCACCTGTGGCTGCGCCCCGGGCTCGAGGTCATCGCAAGACACGGCGGCCTGCACCGCTTCATGGGATGGCACGGTCCCATCCTCACCGACTCCGGCGGCTTCCAGGTGTTCAGCCTCGGCGCGCTGCGCAAGATCTCCGAGGAAGGGGTGCGCTTCGCTTCTCCAGTCAACGGCGACCGGCTCCTGCTCACCCCCGAGGAGTCGATGCGCATCCAGGCGATCCTCGATTCGGACATCGCCATGGCGTTCGACGAGTGCACCGCCTATCCGGCCACCGAGGCCGAGGCCGCGGCTTCGATGCGCCTTTCGATGAGATGGGCACGCCGCTCCCGCGATTCCTTTGAAAGCGGAAATGCGCTCTTCGGCATCGTCCAGGGGGGGATGTACGAATCCCTCCGGGAGGAATCTTTGGAGGAATTGAAAAACATTGGCTTCGACGGCTACGCCGTGGGCGGGCTTGCCGTGGGCGAGCCCAAGGACGAGCGCCGCCGCATCCTCGCCCACCTGGCGCCGCGCATGCCGCCCGAGCGGCCGCGCTACCTGATGGGCATGGGCACGCCCGAGGACATCGTCGAGGCCGTCGCCGGCGGCATCGACATGATGGATTGCGTGCTTCCCACGCGCAACGCGCGCAACGGCTGGCTCTTCACGCGCCACGGCGACATCCGCATCCGCAATGCGCGCTACCGCGACGATCTCGCCCCGCTCGACGCGCGCTGCGCCTGCTACACCTGCCGCAACTTCACGCGCGCTTACCTCTACCACCTGCAGAAGACCAACGAGATCCTGGGTGCCAGGCTCAACACGCTGCACAACCTGCACTACTACCAGGAGCTCATGGCGGAGCTGCGCGCCGCGATCGAGTCCAGGTCGTTGGCCGCGACCGCGGCGCGGCTTGTCGCGCAACGCCGCTCGCTCGAGGCGGAGGACGACGCGCCCCGGCGTGTATAATTTTCCGTCTATTCAAACGTTTCCGGAGTTCCTGTTGATCTCGCCCGCCTACGCGCAGGCCGCCATCGGCGGCGACTCGGGGTTCATCGGCTTCCTGCCGATCATCCTGATGTTCGTGTTGCTCTACTTCCTCATGATCCGCCCGCAGATGAAGCGCGCGAAGGAAACCAAGGCGATGATCGAGGCGCTGCAGAAGGGCGATGAGGTGGTCACCGCGGGCGGAATCGTGGGCAGGATCGCGAAGATGGGCGATCAGTACCTGAGCCTCGAGATCGCGCCCAACACCGAGATCAGCGTGCAGAGGGCGGCGGTGCAGATGATCCTGCCGAAGGGAACGCTCAAGAGCCTGCAGTAGTGAACCGGTTCCCTGTCTGGAAGTACACGCTCATCGCGATCGTCATCCTCGCGGCCTTCGTCTATACGGTGCCGAACTTCTTCGGCGAGTCTCCGGCGGTACAGGTCTCGAGCGCCAAGTCGACGGTCAAGGTCGACACCGCTCTTCTCGCCCGGGTCGAAGACATCCTCAAGAAGGAAAGCATTCCCTACAGCGGCGCCCAGGTCGACGCGACCGGTGTGCGCGTGCGCTTCGCCGACCCCGACACGCAGCTGCGGGCGAAGGACCTGATCGAGCGCGCGCTCAACGCCGGGACCGACGAGGGCGCCTACACCGTCGCGCTCAACCTGCTGCCGGCCTCGCCGAGCTGGCTCGCCAGGATCAACGCCCTGCCCATGTACCTCGGCCTCGACCTGCGCGGCGGCGTGCATTTCCTCCTGCAGATCGACATGCCCGCGGCAAGCCTCAAGCGCATCGAGAACCTCGCGGCGGACGTACGCAGCCAGCTGCGCGAGAAGAACATCCGGCACGGCGGGGTGGCGCGCGAAGGCCAAGCGATCCGGGTTCGCTTCCGCGACCCGGCCACGCGCGAGGCGGCGCGCGGCGCCATCCTCGCGAACATCCCCGACCTCGCGCTCGCCGAGCGCGACGACGGCCAGGACCTGCTCCTCGTCGGGACGCTGCGCCCCGAGGTGCTCAAGCGCGTCCAGGAGACGGCGGTCCAGCAGAACATCAGCACGCTGCACAACCGCGTCAACGAGCTCGGCGTGGCCGAGCCGGTGATCCAGCAGCAGGGCGCCGACCGCATCGTGGTGCAGCTGCCCGGCGTGCAGGACATCGCGCGCGCCAAGGAGATCCTGGGGCGCACGGCGACGCTGGAGGTGCGCCTGGTCGACGAGCAGGCGATGCAGAGCGGCAACACCTTCGGCACCGACGTGTTCCCGGAGCGCCGCCGCGACGGCAGCGTCGGCCAGGTCCCAACCAAGAAGCAGGTCATCGTCACCGGCGACCAGTTCGTCGGCGCGCAGGCCACCTTCGACCAGGACCACCGGCCGGCGGTGGCTGTCGAGCTCGACCAGGCGGGCGGCCGCAGCATGCGTATCACCACGCGCGAGAACCTCAAGCGCCTGATGGCCATCGTGCTGTTCGAGAAGAACAAGGGCGAGGCAATCTCGGTCGCGACGATCCAGGGCGAGTTCGGCAGCCGCTTCCAGATCACCGGCTCGTTCACGCCGGTGGAAACCAACAACCTCGCGCTCCTCATCCGCGCCGGCGCGCTCGCCGCGCCGATGGAAATCATCGAGGAGCGCACCATCGGGCCGAGCCTGGGGCGCGACAACATCGAGAAGGGGTTCAACGCCACGAAATGGGGCTTCGTCGCCATCGTGGCGTTCATGTCCGTCTACTACGTGCTTTTCGGATTGATTTCCTCGGTGGCGCTCGGCGTGAACCTGCTCCTGCTCGTCGCGCTGCTGTCGCTCCTGCAGGCGACGCTGACGCTGCCCGGGATCGCCGCCATCGCGCTCACCCTCGGCATGGCCATCGACGCCAACGTGCTCATCAACGAGCGCATCCGCGAGGAGCTGCGCAGCGGCGCCACCCCGCAGGCCGCCATCGCGGCGGGCTACGAGCGCGCCTGGGCGACGATCCTGGACTCGAACGTCACCACCTTCATCGTCGGGCTGTCGCTCCTCATGGTGCCGGGCGCGGTGCGCGGCTTCGCGGTGGTGCACTGTCTCGGCATCCTCACTTCGATGTTCTCGGCGGTCATGGTGTCGCGCGCCATGGTGAACCTGCTCTACGGACACCGCCGGCGGCTGGCGCGGCTCGCCATCGGCAACACGGCCTGGAAATGAGACCGGCAAGAAACGCCTGGAGCTAAGCGCATGGAATTCTTCAAGATCCGGCGCACCATTCCATTCATGCGGCACGCGCTGGTGTTCAACGTGCTGTCGCTGATCACGTTCCTCGCCGCCGTGTTCTTCCTCCTGCACCGCGGCCTCAACTTCTCGATCGAGTTCACCGGCGGCACGCTGATGGAGGTCGCGTACTCCCGGCCCGCGGAGACCGAGAAGATCCGCCAGGCGCTCGACAAGGCGGGCTACAAGGCCGAGGTGCAGAACTTCGGCTCCTCGCGCGACGTGCTGCTGCGGCTGCACCTGGAGAAAAACCAGTCGAGCGCCGATCTGTCGCAGAAAGTGCACGCGGTGCTGCAGGGACAGGACCCCAGCGCCGAGCTGCGGCGGGTCGAGTTCGTCGGCCCGCAGGTCGGCAAGGAGCTGGTCGAATACGGCGCGCTCGCGCTGCTGACGACGGCGGTGTTCATCGTGCTCTACCTGTGGATCCGCTTCGAGTGGCGCTTCGGCCTGTCGGCGATCATCGCCAACCTGCACGACGTCGTCATCATTCTGGGCTGCTTCGCCTTCTTCCAGTGGGAATTCTCGCTGCCGGTGCTCGCCGCGGTGCTCGCGGTGCTCGGCTACTCGGTAAACGAGTCGGTGGTGGTGTTCGACCGGGTGCGCGAGAACTTCCGCAAGATGCGCAAGGCCTCGACCACCGAGGTGATCGACTCGGCGATCACCGGGGTCATCTCGCGGACCATCATCACACACCTGTGCACCCAGATGATGGTCACCACCATGCTCCTCTTCGGCGGCCCCGCACTGCACTATTTCGCGCTCGCGCTCACCATCGGCATCTGCTTCGGCATCTACTCCTCGGTGCTGGTGGCGAGCCCGCTCCTCATGTGGCTCGGCGCGAGCCGCGAGCAGTTCGTCAAGGCCGCACGCAAGGAGCGCGGCCGCGACGAGCACGAAGGCGCGGTGGTTTAGAAAATCGGGGTCTGACCCCGGTTCTTCCTGGTTCTAGTTTTCGGGGTCTGACCCCGATTTTCTACTTCAGAATCTGGATCAGGTTGGAGTAGTCGTCGGTCCAGGTGCGCCAGCCCGGCTGGTCCTCGGCCTCGCGGCCGCCGCCCTCGACGATCGGCTCGGCTTCGAGCGCGGCCGGGTCGCGCGACACGAGCACCCAGTCGCTGCGCGAGCGCAGGGTTTCGTCCTCGTCGTCCGGGTCGTCGTTCACCAGCACCGCATGCGCGCCCTGCTCCTTGGCGATGCGCGCCACGACCGGAATGAGGTCGAGGAAGCGGTTGGAGACGTGGAACGCGACGATGCCGTCGCTCTTCACGTGCTTGAGGTAGATGCCGAGCGCCTCGCGGGTGATGAGGTGCACCGGGATGGCGTCGCTCGAGAAAGCGTCGACCGCGAGCACGTCGAAGTTCTGCGGCGCCTCGCGCTCGAGCGTGAGCCGCGCATCGCCCAGCGCGACCTCGACCTTCGCCGGGCTGTCGGCGAGGAAGCTGAACTCCTGCTTCGCGAGCTGCACCACGCGCGGATCGATGTCGTAGAAGCGGTAGACGTCGCCGGGCCTGCCGTACGCCGCGATGGTCCCGGTGCCCAGGCCGATGACGCCGACGCGGATCGCGCCTCGCTCCTGGCGCGACTTGATCGCGACGCCGATGCCCGAGGTCTCCTGGTAGTACGTGGTGATGAACCTGCGCCGCTCGAGGTACTGCTCGCCGTGCATGATCGTGCCGTGCACCAGGCGGCGCAGGTGTCCCTGCTCGCCCGGGGAGCCGTACTCCTTCACCCGCAGCACGCCGTAGAACCCGCGCTCGGACACGCGCACGTCGCGGTGGTAAGAGAAGGCGTCGTAGGCGGCGCAGGCCGCGACGCCCATCAGCACCCCGAGGCTCGCCAGGCTCTGGAAGCGGCCGAGCTGGGCGAAGCGCGTGGCGGCGAGCAGCGCGAGCACCGTCATCCCGATGCCGAGCTCGTAATAGGCGTCGAACGCGAGCGGCGCGACCACCGCCACGAAGAGGCCGCCGAGCGCCCCGCCGGCCGAGACGATGAGGTAGAACTTGGTGAGCTGCCGCGGCTCTGGCCGCAGGCGGTAGAGCTCGCCGTGGCAGAAGAGGCAGCCGAGGAACAGGCCCGGCAGGAACATGCCGAGCTGGAGCGGCAGGTTGTAGTGGTAATCCGAATCGACCAGCAGCCACCCCATTCCGGCGAGCCACGCCAGCACGAACGGCCACACCAGCTGCGGCCGGTACCAGTTGCGCCCTTCGAAGGCGATGACGAAGGTGAGGAGGTAGAGGACGAGGGGCGCGAGCCAAAGAAGCGGGATCGAGGCGACGTTCTGCGTGAGATGGTTGGTCGTGGCGAGCAGCAGGACCGAGCCGGTGGCCGAAAGCGCGAGCCACAGCCCGACCCGCTGCCCGGCGACCGGCGCCGCGATAGCCGCAGTTTCCACCGCGGCCCCGGCGCGCGGGGTGCGCCAGGCCACCACGGCGCACAGGATTGCGAACGCCGCGAAGAGCCACGACCAGAGCCTCACCTGCTCGTGGGCGGCGAGAAAAGGCTCGACGACGAACGGATAGCCCACGAGCGCGATGAGGGAGGCGAGGTTCGAGATGGCGAAGAGGCGGTACGGGTTTTCGCCGGGACGGGCGCGCGCGAACCAGGCCTGGAGCAGCGGGCTGGTGGAGGCGACGAGCAGGTACGGCAGCCCGACCGAGGCGCCGAGGAGGAGCAGGATGCGGCTGATGGGCTCTTCATCGCCGCCCGGCTTCCACGCCTCGGACGGAGAGATCGGCAGCGTTGCCACCGCCGCGACGAGAAGCACCGTATGGATGATCGGCTGGAGCCGGCCTCGGCCCAGCTTCTTCTCGAGGTAGTGCGCGTAGCCGTAGCCCGCGAGCAGCAGCGCCTGGAAGAACAGCATGCAGGTCGTCCACACCGCCGCGCTGCCGCCGAACCAGGGAAGGATCAGCTTCGCGATCAGGGGTTGCACCAGAAAAAGCAAAAACGAGGACAGGAAGATCGTCGCGGCGTAGATCATTCGACTCTTCTCGGGGAATTCTAGAGACGCTTGGCGAGCTCCGCGGCGAGTCCGGTGTACTTGCCCGGCGTGAGGGCGAGGAGGCGCTTCTTCGCCTCCTCCGGAATCGCGAGCGCCTTGACGAAGGCGGCGAGCTGCGCGCGGTCGAGGCGCCGGCCACGGGTCATGTCCTTCAGCTTCTCGTAGGCCTCGGGCACGCCGTGGCGGCGCATCACCTGCTGCACCGCTTCGGCGAGCACTTCCCAGTTGGCCTCCAGGTCCGCGGCAAGGCGCTCGGGATCGGCCTCCAGCTTGGCGAGCCCCCGCAGGCACGAGGCATAGGCGAGCAGGCCATGCCCGAGCGCCGTGCCGAGGTTGCGCTGCGCGGTCGAGTCCGAAAGATCGCGCTGCCAGCGCGACACCGGCAGCTTGTCGGCGAGGTGGCGCAGCAGCGCGTTCGCCACGCCGATGTTGCCCTCGGAGTTCTCGAAGTCGATCGGGTTCACCTTGTGCGGCATGGTCGAGGAGCCGACTTCGTCCTTCTTGGTCTTCTGGCGGAAATAGCCGAGCGAGATGTAGCCCCACAGGTCGCGGTCGAGGTCGAGCACGATGCTGTTCGCGCGGGCGTAGGCGTCGAGGAGCTCGGCCAGCCAGTCGTGCGGCTCGATCTGCGTGGTGTAGGGGTTGAACTCGAGGCCCAGGCGCTCCACCAGGCGGCGGCTGAAGCGCTCCCAGTCGAAGTCGGGATAGGCGACGAGGTGGGCGTTGTAGTTGCCGACCGCCCCGTTCGCCTTGGCCAGCACCGCCACTTCGGCAATGCGGCTGCGGGCGCGCGCGAGGCGGTAGGCGAAGTTCGCCATCTCCTTTCCCACCGTGGTTGGCGTGGCCGCCTGGCCATGGGTGCGGGAAAGCATCGCGAGACCCGCATGGCGGTGCGCGAGGCGCTTCAGCGCGTCGACGATTTCGTCCAGGCGCGGCAGCATGACCGCATCGCGCGACTCCCGCACCATCAGCGCGTACGCGAGGTTGTTGATGTCCTCGGAGGTGCAGGCGAAGTGAATGAACTCGAGCGAGCGCTGCGCCTCGGCGTTCTCGCCCAGCTTCCCCTTCAGCCAGTACTCGATCGCCTTGACGTCGTGGTTGGTCTCGGCCTCGATGTCCTTGATCTTGCCGGCGTCCGCCTCGGAAAACCCTGCGACCAGCTTTTCGAACGCTGCCTTGGTCTGCGCAGAGAAGGGCTTCAGCTCCTTGATCGAGCGCTCGGCGGCGAGCGCCTCGAGCCAAGCGAGCTCGATGCGCACCCTGTAGCGGATGAGGGCCTGCTCGCTGAAATAGCCGCGCAGAGGGTCCGCGGTCCTGGCGTATCGCCCGTCGAGCGGCGAGAGCGCGGCGAGCGGCGAGGGCATGGGCCTCTATTATAAGGGGATGGCGATTTCGCTTTCCCGGCCGCTGTCCCTTTCCAGAGTGAGTGCCGAGGCGCGCGCGTGCAGCCTGTGCGCAGCCTCGCTGCCCTACGCGCCGAAGCCTGTGTTCCTCGTCGGACGCCGCGCGCGCCTGCTGATCGTCGGCCAGGCTCCCGGGCGCAGGGTGCACGAAAGCGGGATTCCCTGGAACGACCCCTCGGGCGACGTGCTGCGCGAGTGGCTGGGGCTCGATCGAGCGCGCTTCTACGACACCTCCCGCATCGCCATCGTGCCGACCGGCCTCTGCTATCCCGGCACGCTCGACGGCGCCGATCTCCCGCCGTGCCGCGAGTGCGCGCCGCAGTGGCAGCCGCGCTTTCGCGCCGCCCTGCCGGAAGTTCGCTTGACGCTCTTGGTCGGAAGCTACGCGCAGGCGTACTACCTCGAGGAAAGCAGAAAGAAGGGCGTCGGAGAAACGGTGCGCGCGTTCCGCGATTACCTGCCCGAGTTCTTCGTCCTGCCGCATCCGAGCTGGCGCAACAAGGCCTGGCTGAAGAAGAATCCCTGGTTCGCAGACGAGGTGATCCCGGCGCTACGGCGCAGGGTACGGGGCTGCATCGGGCCGCTATAATCGTTTCACTCCGTGATCGCCTCGTCCCGATGAAGCTCCTCGCCTCTCCGGCCAGCCCGTACACGCGCAAGGTTCGCGTGGTGCTGGCCGAGAAGAAGATCGACTTCGACATCGAGCTCGTCGACGTCGCGCCGGCGGAAAACCCGGTCAACGCGCACAACCCGCTCGGCAAGATCCCCACGCTCGTGCTCGACGACGGCACCACGCTCTACGATTCGCGTGTCATCGTCGAGTTCCTAGACCACGCCTCGCCGCTCAACCGCCTCATCCCTGCCGATTTCCGGGAGCGCGTGCAAGTGCGCCGCTGGGAGGCGCTCGCCGATGGCGTGCTCGATGCCGGCATCCTGGTGCGCGGCGGCTTCCAGATCGAGAAGCAGGTCGCGCGCATCCGCCGCGCCATGGCCCGCCTCGCCGCGGACCTAGAAGGCCGCGCCTGGTGCCACGGCGAACGCTATTCGCTCGCCGACGTCGCCGTGGGCTGCTGCGTCGGCTGGCTCGCGTTCCGCAAGCCAGGCAACGTCGACTGGCCAGGCGAGTACCCCGTGTTGACGCGCCACTACCAGAAGCTCATGGAGCGGCCGGCCTTCGCCGACACCGCTCCGGCCTAGAAAAATAGGGACTGTCCCTATTTTCCCCGACGGTAACTCGCAAGCGTAGCCTTCGCCTCCGCGGCCATGTTCTGCAGCTTGCGCCGCCAGCCGTTGCGGTGCGCGCGCAGCGCCTCGACGATCGACTCGGCGACGACCAGGTTGCGGTACCACTTGGCGTTCGCCGGCACCACCATCCACGGCGCATGCTTCGCGGCCGTTTTCGAGATCGCGTCCTCGTAGGCCTCGGTGTACTCGTCCCAGTACTCGCGCTCCTTCCAGTCGTTCGGGTTCAGCTTCCAGGCGTTCTTCGGCTCCTTCTCGCGCTCGAGGAGCCGCTCCTTCTGCTCGCGCTTCGTGATATGGAGGAAGTACTTGAGAACGATAGTGCCGTGCTCGGCGAGCAGCGCCTCGAAGCCCGCGATGTGGTCGTAGCGCGCCTTCCACAACTGCTTCGGCACGAGCTCGTGCACGCGTACTACCAGCACGTCCTCGTAGTGCGAGCGATTGAAGAGGGCGAACTCGCCCATGCGCGGCGTATGGCGGTGCACCCGCCACAGGAAATCGTGCTCGCGCTCTTCCGCGGTGGGCACGCCGAAGGACACCACGCTCACCCCGCGGGGGTTGAGGTAGCCGGCGACGTGCTTGATGGTGCCGTCCTTGCCCGCGGTGTCGCGGCCCTGCAGCACGACCAGCACGCTGCTCGCCTTCGAGGCGAACATCTCGTCCTGCAGCGCGAACAGCTCCTCGCCGAGCTCGGCCAGACGCGGCTCTGCCTTCTCGCGCGTCATTCCTTTTGGCGGCTCCGCGGAGATGTCGTCGAGGCGAACCTTCTCGTCCGGCCGGTCGAAGAGCGTTCTGGGCATCTCTAGGTGATGACCCCGCCGCCCAGGCAGACTTCGCCCTCGTAGAGCACGACCGATTGCCCAGGCGTGACCGCCCACTGCGGCGCCTCGAAGCCCACGCGGATCTCGCTTTCGACCACCCGCTCGAGCGAGCACGGCGCGTCCGCCTGACGGTAGCGCGTCTTCGCCGTGGCGCTCTTTTTTTCCGGCGCGGCACCGGCCACCCAGCTCGCGTCGGAGGCGCTCAATGCCCTTTTCATCAGGAGCGGGTGGTCGTGGTCCTGCACCACGACGAGCTCGTTCGACTCCAGGCGCTTCTCCGCGACGTACCAGGCTCCCGGCTTCATCTTCGCCATTCCGCCGATGCCGATGCCCTTCCTCTGCCCGATGGTGTAGAAGGCAAGCCCGATGTGCTCGCCGACCACCCGGCCCTCCGGGGTCTTGATCGGCCCTGGTGCCTTCGGCAGGTAGCGGTTCAGGAATTCCCGGAACGGCCGCTCGCCGATGAAGCAGATGCCGGTCGAGTCCTTCTTGGCGTGGTTGGGCAGGCCCGCCTCGAGCGCGAGGCGCCGCACCTCCGACTTCTTCAGCTCGCCGACGGGGAACATCACTCGCGAGAGCTGCTCCTGGTTCAGGCGATGGAGGAAATAGCTTTGGTCTTTCCCCGAATCCAGCCCCCGCAGCAGCTCGAACCTTTCACCTCCTTTTTTTATGCGGGCGTAATGCCCGGTCGCGATTTTCGAGGCCCCCAGGCGCATGGCGTGGTCGAGGAAGGCCTTGAACTTGATCTCGGCGTTGCACAGCACGTCGGGGTTGGGGGTGCGGCCGGCGGAATACTCCCGCAGGAACTCGGCGAACACCCGGTCCTTGTACTCGGCGGAGAAGTTCACCGCCTCGAGATCGACGCCGATCACGTCGGCGGCGGCCGCCGCGTCGATCAGGTCCTGGCGCGTCGAGCAGTACTCGTCATCGTCATCGTCTTCCCAGTTCTTCATGAAAAGACCGACCACGTCCCAGCCGGCGCGCTTGAGGAGCAGCGCGGCGACGGACGAGTCGACTCCGCCCGACATGCCGACCACGACCCGCTCAGGCATATTCGCTGGAGAAGACCTCGAGCGGGAACCTGCGTCCCGCGAGGTAGTCCTCGACGCAGCGCTGCACGAGCGGCGAGCGATGCTGCGCGCGCCGCTCGAGGAGCTCGTCGCGCGAGAGCCAGTGCAGCCCGACGATCTCCCGGTCGAGCGGCCGCTCGTCGACGCCCTCGATGTGCCCGCGGAAGCAGAAGCGCAGGAACGTCACGTCCCGCGGCGCGTAGTGCCAGCGGTAGATGCCGACGAGCGCGGTCGGTTCGAAGCGGTGCGCCGTTTCCTCGAGCACTTCGCGCCGGCACGCCGCCACCAGCGATTCGCCCGGATCGAGGTGGCCGGCGGGCTGGTTCAGCACCAGCCTGCCTTCGACGCGCTCTTCCACAAACAGAAACCGGCCGTCGCGCTCCACGACGGCCGCCACCGTCGCCGACGGCTTCCACACACTCATGCCGCCTTCTTGGTGTTCGTTCGGATGAAATCCGCCATCCGCGCGACCCCCTGCTCGATCGCCTGCTTCGAAGCGGCGTAGGAGAACCGCACGTGCTGCCCTTCGCCCGGGACGCGCGAGCCGAAATGGATGTCGGCGAGGAGCGCCACGCCCGCCTCGTTCAGCAGGCGCTTCCTGAACTCCTCGGAGTCCTGCGCACCGACCCGGCGGCAGGCCTCGGTGACGTTCGGCCAGACGTAGAACGCCCCGCCGGGCTTCTGGCACTTCACGCCCGGCACCTGGTTGAGCAGGCCGACGATGAGGTCGCGCCGCTCCTCGAAGCTCTTCTTCATGGCCTCGGCGGCCTCCTGCGGCCCGTTGATCGCCTCGACCGCCGCCCACTGGCTGATCTGCGAGGCGCAGGAGTCGGTGTTGGTGATCCAGCGCGTGAAGACCGGCGCGAGCGCCGGGTTGGACGTGAGCCCAATGCGCCAGCCCGTCATGGCCCAGGTCTTCGAGGCGCCGTCCGAGATGATGGTGCGCTCGTACATCCCCGGAACCTGCGCGATCGAGAAGAACTGGCCCGAATACGCCAGGCGCGAGTAGATCTCGTCCGCGTACACCCAGACCTGGGGGTGCTTCTTCAGAACTGCGGCGATCTCCTCGAGCTCCTTGCGCGAGAGCAGGCCGCCGGTCGGGTTATGGGGGTAGTTGAGGATGAGGAGCCTCGTTCGCGGCGTGATCAGCCGCTCGAGCTCGGCCGGGTCGAACGAAAAGCCGCGCGCCTCGTGCAGATGAATCGGGACCGGCCGTGCGCCGTGCGCCAGAATCTGCGACTCGTAGATCGGAAAGCCGGGGTTCGGGTAGATCACCTCGTCGCCGGCGCCGTAGTCGGTGGTTGAAAGGATGGCGTAAGCAATGAAGGGCTTCGCGCCCGCGCCGACCACCATGTCCTCGGGACGGATCGGCAGGCCGCCGCGCATGGCGGCCATGTACCGGGCGGCCGCCTCGCGCAGCTCGTCGATGCCGGCCGAGGGCGTATAGCCATGCTTGCCGCCCTTGATCGCGCGGATCGCCGCCTGCTGCACGTTCTCGGGCGCGGGAAAGTCCGGCTGGCCGATGCAGAAGCTGATGATGTCGCGGCCCTGGCGCGCGAGCGCGTTCACTTCCGCGAGGACGACGAAGGCGTTTTCGGTGCCGAGGCTGGCGGCGCGTTTGCTGATGTCGGGCATGGATGGGGTTGGATCGACTTTTTCAGAGCCTGTGATTGTAACGGGAGTAACATGCGCGGCGAAAAAGCGAACCGACATGCTCATCAACTGCGTCGTCTACCAGGAAGGCCGCAAGCTCGCCGACATCGACTTTCGCGAGATCCACAGCTACCTCGCGCGGCCAGGTTGCTTCGTCTGGGTAGCGCTCAAGGACGCGACGGAGGGCGAGCTCGAGCAGATGCGCGAGGAGTTCGAACTGCACCCCCTCGCGGTGGAGGACGCCCGCCACGGCCACCAGCGGCCGAAGATCGAGGAATACGGCGACCAGCTGTTCGTGGTGGTGCACACGATCGAGATCGCGGGCGACGACTTCAACATCGGCGAGGTCGACATCTTCGTCGGGCGAAATTTCGTGCTGTCGGTGCGCAGCCGAACCGAGCGCGGTTTCCTGGAGGTGCGCGCGCGCGCCGAGCGCGAGCCCGACCTCCTGAGGCACGGCGCCGGATTCGTGCTGTACGTCCTCATGGACGCCGTGGTCGACCGGTATTTCCCGGTGCTCGACGCGATCGAGGCGCAGCTCGAGAAGCTCGAGGAGCGGCTCTTCGGCAGCAGCTCGCCGCGCGAGAACATCGAGGCGCTCTACTATGTAAAGCAGAAGCTGACTACGCTCAAGCATGCGGTGGCGCCGCTCCTCGAGAACGTCGGCAAGCTCTACGGCGGGCGCGTGCCCATGGTCTGCAGCGGCCTGGGGGAGTACTTCCGCGATGTCTACGACCACCTGTTCCGCATCAACCAGTCGATCGACGGGGCGCGCGAGACGGTGAGTACCGCCATCCAGGTGGCGCTCGCAATGGTCAACATGGGGCACGGCGAGATCACCAAGCGCCTCGCCGCCTACGCCGCGCTGGTGGCGGTTCCGACGATGATCGCCGGGGTCTACGGCATGAACTTCAAGCACATGCCGGAGCTCGACTGGACCCTGGGCTACCCGGTGTCGATCGCGCTAATGGCCGGGATCGACGCGTTTCTTTTCACCCGCTTCCGAAAAGCCGGGTGGCTGTAAACACCTAACCTACGGTCTTGAGGACCTCGGCTACGGTGCCGAACATCTGGTCGAGGTGCTTCTTCTGCGCGATGAGCGGCGGGCAGAAGGCGACCGAGTCGCCCACCGGGCGCACGAATACGCCGCGGTCCCAGCATTTCTCGAAGACCTCGTAGCCGCGCTCGCCGGCGGCGCCGGGGCGCGGGGCGAGCTCGATCGCGCCGATCAGGCCGAGGTTGCGGCAATCGACGACGTTCGGCAGCCCCTTGAGCGAGTGCACCGCGTCCTCGAAGTATTTCGCCTGCGGCGCCTGGAACAGGTTCTCTTCCTCGTAGGTGTCGAGGGCGCCGAGCGCCGCAGCGCAGGCGAGCGGGTGTCCGGAATAGGTGTAGCCGTGGAAGAACTCCATGCCCGAGCCCGGCGAGCCCATGAAGGTCTGGTAGATGCTGTCGCGCACCAGCACCCCGCCAAGCGGCACCGCCCCCGAGGTGATGCCTTTGGCGAAGGTGATGAGGTCGGGCTTGATGCCGAAGTGCTGCGCGGCGAAGGTCGCGCCCAGGCGTCCCCAGCCGGTGATGACCTCGTCGAAGATGAGCAGGATGCCGTGCCGCGTGCAGATGTCGCGCAGCCGCTCGAGGTAGCCCTTCGGGGGCACCAGCACGCCGCCCGAGGCCGCGACCGGGTCGACGATCAGCGCGGCGATGTTCGAGGCGTCGTGCAGCGGGATGACGCGGCTCTCGAGCTCGTCGGCGAGCTCCGCGCCGAGGTCGGGTTGTCCCCGCGAAAATGCATTCCTCGAAGGATCGTGCGTGTGGCGCAAATGGTCCACGCCCGGCATCAGCATGCCGCTGTAGGCCTTGCGATTCGCGGCCACGCCGCCGACCGAGGTGCCGCCGATGTTGACGCCGTGATACGAGCGCTCGCGGCCGATGAAGCGCGTGCGCGTGCCCTGGCCCCTCAGCCGATGGTAGGCGACCGCGATCTTGAGCGCGGTGTCGACCGCCTCGGAGCCCGAGTTGGTGAAGAAAACCTGCTGCATGCCCTGCGGCGCGATGGCGGCGATGCGCTCGGCGAGGCGGAACGGCAGCGGATGGCCGAGCGCGAACGAGGACGCGAAGTCGAGCTCGCCGGCCTGGCTTCTGATCGCCTCGACGATGCGCGGCCTGCCGTGCCCCGCGTTGACGCACCACAGCGTCGCGAGGCCGTCGAGCACCTGCTTTCCCTCGACCGTCGTGAAGTACATGTCCTTGGCAGAGGCGATCAGGCGCGGCTTCGCCTTGAACCGGCGGTTGTCGGTGAAGGGCATCCAGTAGTGCTGGAGATTGACTGGGGTCATGGCCTGCGGGTCGACGCGCGCGTTCATGGTGCCACCCTACGCTTTCTTTTTGACAGCTAGAGGGCGAATTCTGCGCGCAACACCTCCCAAGGAACTAGGACACGGTTGTCACTTCCCTTGGCGATGACGCCCAAGGCGGCCAACTGCGTCACATCCGTGTGCACATTCTTGTAGTTGCGCCGCAGGCGCTTGGCGAGCTCGTAGATCGAGAGGGGCCCCGAGCCCCGCAGCGCCTCGAGCAGCGCCCAGCGCGCCGGCGACAGGGTCTTCACCAGCCGCGCCAGGGTGGGCAGCGTGAGGACGCTGAGGGTCTTCACCGGGCGTCCCTCGACCTTGCGGTTCCACGCTGCTTCGAATCGGTCGAGGGCGTCCGCGGCCGGCCCGACGCGAATCTCCAGAACCTTAGCCAAGCGAGCCTCCCGCCGCGCGCACGTCCTGCTCGAAGTCGTAGCGCAGCTGCTCGACCGACCTGAACGCATACGGCAGCGCTTTGCCGCGCACCCGCCGGCGCCCGTTCGAATACTCGACCAGATCGCCGTAGCGCAGGCAGTAGCTCGAATCGCTCTCGAATCTGACGGTGAGAATCGCGTCTTCGAGGATCACGGTCTCGCTGACCATATATGGCTTATCGTACCATATAAAGGGTACGGTAAAATGTGCCGGTGAAGGACTTCTTCAACCTGTACCGGCACGGCTTCGCGCGCGTCGCGGTGGCGACGCCGATCGTGCGCATCGGCGATCCGCGGCACAACGCCGAAGCGACGCTCGATCTGATCGAGCAGGCTGCGGCCGAGAGCACCGCCCTAGTGGTCTTTCCGGAGCTCGGCCTCACCGCGTACACCTGCGACGATCTTTTCCACCAGCGCGCGCTCGTCGACGCAGCCGAGGAAGCGCTTGCGCGGCTGATCGAGCGCACGCGCAGGCTGCCGATCGCCGCCCTGGTGGGGCTGCCGGTGAGGGTGAACGGCCTGCTCTACAACTGCGCGGCGCTCCTCTGCCGCGGCCGCCTCGTGGGCGTGGTGCCGAAGATCTACCTGCCGAACTACCGAGAGTTCTACGAGGCGCGCTATTTCACGCCCGGCGACACCGCCTCGCGCGACGGGATCCAGCTCGCCGGCCAGTCGACCGCGTTCGGTACGGGACTCATCTTCCGTGTCGCCGAGCAGCCCGGCTTCGCCCTGCACGTCGAGATCTGCGAGGACCTGTGGGTGCCCACGCCGCCGTCGTCCTACGCCACGCTCGCAGGCGCGACGGTGGTGGCCAACCTCTCGGCGTCCAACATCGTGATCGGCAAGGAAAGCTACCGCCGCCAGCTCGTCGGCAACCAGTCGGCGCGCTGCCTCGCCGCCTACCTTTACAGCGCGGCCGGCATGGGCGAATCGACCACCGACCTCGCCTGGGACGGCCATGCGCTCATCTACGAGAACGGCACGCTGGTCGCCGAGTCGAAGCGCTTCGCCGACACGCCTCAGCTCGCCGCCGCCGACATCGACCTCGGACGCCTCGCCGCCGACCGCATGCGCCAGAACACCTTCGGCGCCGCGGCGCTGCGCCACCACGCGGAGGTGGGCCGCTTCCGAACCGTCGAGTTTTCGCTGCCGGCCCCTGAGGGACGCCTCAACCTCATTCGGAAGATCGACCCGCTGCCCTATGTTCCCAGCGATCCCAAGACGCGCGACGCCCGCTGCGAGGAGGTCTTCCGCATCCAGGTGAACGGCCTCGCCACGCGCATGCGCGCCACGGGCGGCAAGAAGCTGGTGATCGGCGTGTCGGGCGGCCTCGATTCGACGCACGCGCTCCTCGTATGCGCGCGCGCGATGGACCACCTGAAGCTGCCGCGCAAGAACATCCTCGCCTACACCATGCCGGGCTTCGCCACGTCGAGCCGCACCAAGAACCAGGCCTGGCAGCTCATGCGCACGGTCGGCTGCAGCGCCGAGGAGATCGACATCAGGCCCTCGTGCATGCAGATGCTGAAGGACATCGGCCACCCCTACGCGAAAGGGCGCAAGGTCTACGACATCGCTTTCGAGAACGTGCAGGCGGGGGAGCGCACCAGCCATCTTTTCCGCCTCGCCAACCAGCACGGCGCCATGGTGGTCGGCACGGGCGACCTCTCCGAGCTTGCGCTCGGCTGGTCCACCTACGGCGTCGGCGACCACATGTCGCACTACAACCCGAACGGCAGCGTGCCGAAGACGCTGATCAAGTTCCTGGTCGCCTGGGTCGCCGAAGCTGACGAGCTGGGTCCCGACGTGAAGCGCGCGCTGCGCAGGGTGCTCGAGACCGAGATCAGTCCAGAGCTCGTTCCGGGCAATCAGGCGACCGAAAGCGTGGTCGGCCCCTACGAGCTGCAGGACTTCAACCTCTACTACGTGCTGCGCTTCGGTTACGCGCCGACCAAGATCGCCTTCCTCGCCTGGCACGCCTGGCGCGGCAAGTACAAGCTGCGCGAAATCAAGAAGTGGCTGGGGGTGTTCCTGAAGCGCTTCCTGGAAACGAGCCAGTTCAAGCGCAGCGCCGTGCCGAACTCGCCGAAGGTCGGATCCGGCGGCTCGCTCTCGCCGCGGGGCGACTGGCGGGCGCCCTCGGACGGCAATGCCACCACCTGGCTGAAAAACCTGGCCGAGGTCCCTGACAGGGATTAACAGCCGCGCGCCTGCGGGTCAAAGAGTTTCAGTTCCACCACGTCTTGACCGGGTCATGACCGGGTCATGACGAATCCAAAACAGATTCTGACCCCGCGTATCATGCCGATGCGGTCCAATCGCTCGCCATGGACAACGCCCATGTCGCAGCGACCCGACGGCCAGGCAGCGGCCGAGCCGCGCTTCTGGTCTTGGCTTTCGTCCTTTTCCCGTCGCTCTGCCAGGCGACCGACCCTTGGGAAACAACCGATTACGCCCTCGCCGGCGCCGCCGTCGCCGCCCTCGCGGTCGACTGGGGCCAGACGCGCCACATCGCGAAGAACCCGCAACGCTTCGCCGAGACAAACCCGATCCTCGGGCCCTCGCCCTCGGTCGGGAAGGTGGACGCCTACTTCGTCGGCGCCATCGTCGGTACCGTCGCCCTGGCGCACGTGCTGCCAGGCGATTGGCGGCAGCTGTTTCTCGGGGGCGTGCTTGCGCTGGAGCTCAGCGTAGTCAACCAGAACCGCTCGCTCGGCATCAAGATGGCGTTTTAGGGTGTAGTCCTACCGGACTATGCCCGCTCGTAGACCTGTAGGATCGAAATGACGCATGATCTCTACCTGTGTAGATCGCAGTCTACACAGCGACGAACGGGTGGCCAGCACGCTGTTATCAGCCCCAGCCCGAGAGACCGATCCACGATGCAGTCCGAGGGACCGGTCCACGGCAGGGCCAAACAAGGTGTAGTCGCAGTTTGATCGCCGCTTGAGCTTCACGAGAGGGCACGGCTAGCGGCTGTGCCCTCTTTTTTTTCTACCTGCAATTTCTCGCCGCAGAAGTCATTATCGGCCGGAACCGGCGCGCGACACTATCGCCGAGCGCGGCTGCGTTCTGTCGCGATCCGTGGAATCGAAAGCGGGCTGGAGTCGACACCCCGTCGCCGAAACTCCGAGCAGCAGCAAGGACTTGAATCGATGCCGCGGCGCGAGATGATTTCCCGCCTCGCTTCGCGTACGCTTCTCTCGCGAATGAGCAAGGTTTCGAAGGGACGGCCGGTGGATGGCCGTGGCTTCCGCAGTCCCCCGCTCTGGATCCACGTTTCCCAGGCCGGCCGGTGGCTGCTCTCGCCGCGGGAGGCGAGAAAACGGGCGGTCATCCGCCTGCTCGATACCGTGGAAAGCCGGGGTCGGATTCCCCCCGCTAAAAGCGGGGCCTAAACCCGCTCAGGCCGCTCGGCGCTCGATTCGCGGCAACGCGCCCATCGCGGTCTTCACCGCGTCCTCGACGCGCTCGAGCAGCACGAACTCGAGCTTCTGGCGCGCTTCCGCCGGCACGTCCTCCAGGTCCTTCTCGTTGCGCTTGGGCAGCATCACCGTACGGATGCCCGCGCGCAGCGCCGCGAGGGTCTTCTCCTTCACGCCGCCGATCGGAAGCACGAGACCGCGCAGCGAGATTTCGCCGGTCATCGCCACGTCGGAGCGCACCGGGACGCCGGTGAGCAGCGAGACCAGGGCGAGAAACATGGCCACGCCGGCGCTCGGACCGTCCTTGGGCGTGGCGCCCGCCGGAATGTGGATATGGATGTCGGTTTTCTCCAGCGACTCGGCCACGAAACTCTTGGAGAGTGTAAGCGCGGCCTGCGCCGACTCCTTCATCACGTCGCCCAGCTGGCCGGTGAGGATCAGCTTGCCGCTGCCGGGCACCTTGGAGGCCTCGATGAACAGGATGTCGCCCCCCACCGGCGTCCAGGCGAGCCCGGTGGCAACGCCCGGCACGGCGGTGCGCTGCGCCACCTCGTTCTCGAAGCGCCGCTGGCCCAGGATGGCGTGCAGGTCCTCGGGCTTGATTTCCAGCTTTCCTGAAAACCCTTCTGCAACCCTCATCGCCGAAGACCGCAGGACCGCGCCGATCTCGCGCTCGAGGTTGCGCACGCCGGCCTCGCGGGTGTAGTCGCGGATGATCGAGCGCAGCGCGTCGTCGGTGACGCTGACATTTGCGGGGGTCAGGCCATTCGCCTCGAGCTGCCGCCTCACGAGATAGCGCTTCGCGATCTCGAGCTTCTCCTCTTCGGTGTAGCCCGGGAGGTGGATGATCTCCATGCGGTCGCGCAGCGGCCCCGGGATGGTGTCGAGCACGTTCGCGGTGGTGATGAACATGACCTTCGAAAGGTCGAAGTCCACGCCGAGGTAGTTGTCGCGGAAGCGCGAGTTCTGCTCGGGATCCAGCACTTCGAGCAGGGCGCTGGACGGGTCGCCGTGGAAGCCCCCCTGCCCGAGCTTGTCGATCTCGTCGAACATCAGCAGCGCATTCTTCGACTCGGCGCGGCGGAGCGCCTGGATCACGTTGCCTGGCAGAGCACCGATGTAGGTGCGCCGGTGTCCGCGGATCTCGGCCTCGTCGTGCACGCCGCCGAGCGCGATGCGCTGGAACTTGCGCCCGGTGGCGCGCGCGATCGACTGGCCGAGCGAGGTCTTGCCCACGCCCGGGGGGCCGACGAAGCACAGGATCGGGCTCTTGCCCGACGGGTTCAGCTTCCTCACCGCGAGATGCTCGAGGATGCGGCGCTTGATCTTGTCCAGGCCGAAGTGGTCCTCGTCCAGGACACGCCTCGCTTCGCCAACATCGATTTGCTTTGCCGAAGCGTCCTTCCACGGGAGCTCGGCGAGCCACTCGAGGTAGGTGCGCAGCATCGAGCCCTCGGCGCTGCCTTCGCCCATGCGTTGCAACCGCTTGAGCTCCTTGACGGCGTGCTTGTGGACGTCCTCCGGCATGCCGGCGTCGTCGATCGCCTTCTTCAGCTCCTCGATCTCGGCGGCGGTATCGTCGCCCTCGCCGAGCTCCTTCTGGATCTGGCGCATCTGCTCGCGCAGCACATGCTCCCTCTGTCTCTCGTCGAACTGCTTCTTGGTCTTCTCGCCGATCTCCTTGGAGATGCGCAGCACCCCGACCCGCTCGGACAGGAGCTCGAGCACCTTGTCGAGGCGACGCTTCAGGTCGAAGGTCTCGAGCAGATCCTGCTTGTCCTCGTTCTTCACGTCGAGCAGGTTCGCCACCATGTCGGAAAGCAGCGCCGGCGAGCTCACCTGCTGCACCACCACCGCGAGCTCCTCGGGCGCGTTGGGCAGGAGCTGGATCGCCTCGACCGCCTGCTGCTTAAGCTGCAGGAAGCGCGCCTCGATCTCGGGCGAGGTGCTCTCGTCCTGCCTCACCATCTCGACCCGCGCCACCATGAACGGCCAGCCCTCGAGGAACTCGAGCACGCGGAAGCGCGAGAGGCCCTGCACCACGAGGTGGTGCGACCCTTCGGCGCCGGTGATGTAGCGCACCACCTGCCCGGCGGTGCCCACCCAGTAGAGGTCCTCGGGCCTGACGTCGTTCTTCTGCGGGTCGCGCTGCAGGGCAAAGCCGACCTTGCGTTCGCTGCGTACCGCCTCCTGCGCCGCCGCGACCGAGCTCGCGCGCCCGACCGTGATCGGGGTGATCACGCCCGGGAACAGCACCGTGTTGCGCATCGGAATCACGATCAGCGCGTCCGCCGGCAGCGGCTTCGACGCCGCCGCGCTCCCGGCCGCGGCGCCGGCGGCGCCCGGCCGGTCCTGGTTTTCGTTCGAGAGCACTTTGGTGTTCATGCGCCTTCCTTCCTGCGAAACGAGAGGGTGAGCACGCCATCGGCGAGCTGCTTGGCCGCCAGCTCGATCGGGGCCTGGGGCGGCAGCGCCAGGCGCCGCTCGAAGCGCCCGTACGGGATCTCGAGGCGGTGGATGTGCGAGCCGGTCTCGCGGCACGGGAATGGCCGCAGGGCCGATACCACTACCGCGTCGGGCTCGAACGCGATCGTGATCGACTCCGCCGAAACGCCGGGCAGCGCGATATGCACGTCGAGGCGATCGGCCGACTCGACTACGTCGACCGGCGGCTCCCACGTGTGGGCTGATTCCGCGCCGGCAACGCGGAAGAACTGGCGGTGCAGGCGATCGGCCTGCTCGAGGAGCGAGAGCGCCTCGCCCCACATCCAGCTGGAAAAATCGCGCGATCTCACGGGCGGTAAATGGCGGCGGTCGGGAAGGGAATCAAGCCCGCCGCAAGAATTACGCCCGTTTTCAGCCCTTTACAACAGGGCATGGCCAGAAAATCGGGGCTGACCCCGATGGTCCTGCTAGCGCCTTGGCTTCTTGTAGGCCGGCTTTCTCTGAGGATTGAACACAGGCGCGCGCTCGTCCTTGTGGCGGTAGTTGATGCGCCCGCGCGTGATGTCGTAAGGCGAGATCTCGAGACGCACGCGATCGCCGGCGAGGATGCGGATGCGATGCTGGCGCACGCGTCCGCCGGCGTAGGCGAGCACGCTCGCGCCGTTCTCGAGTTCGACGCGGAACTGCGTGTTCGGCAGCACTTCCTGGACGGTACCGTCCATTTCCAGCATTTCTTCCTTGGCCAAAATAACCTCTGGCGCTCCCGGGAGCGCATTGGACTGCCGGTGGTTGGACTTCGGGGTCCGGAAACCTCGGAGGGACGCTGATTATACCTGCTCGAGGAGCCACTTCCTGAATGCGCTGACCGCAGGCCGTTCGGCGATGACCTCGGGGCAGACGAGGTAATAGGCCGATTGGGGCTTCATTTCGATGTCGAACGGCGCGCACAGCCGGTTGGAGGCGAGGTCCGCATCGACCAGCGGCCTGAGCGCGAGCGCGACGCCGAGCTTCTGCGAAGCGGCCTCGAGCGAAAGGATGTTCGAGGAGAAGCGCGGCCCGCGGCTCGCGTCGACCCGCTCGCCGATGCCGGCGGTCTCGAGCCAGCGCTGCCAGGCGTTGCCGCCGGCGACGAGCTCCATCGCGTCGTCGTGCAGGAGCACGTGGTGCGCGAGGTCGGCGGGCTCGCGCAGCGGCGGAGTGCCCTTAACCAGTTCCGGGCTTGCCACCGCGGTCATCGAAACGCCGAAAAGGCGGTCGGCGCGATAGCCCGGGTAGTGACCGCTGCCGAGATGGATCTCGACGCCCGAGGCGTCCTCGCGCAGGTCGAGCCCGCTCACCAGCGTCGGTGAATCGAGCGCGCCGGCGTCGACCATCTTGCTGGAGGCGAACACGCGCAGCTCGACCCTCGGCTCGCGCTTGGCGAAGCCGGCGAGCCGCGGCATCAGCCAGCGCGCGGTGAACACCGGCGGCGCGGTGATGAGGAGGTCGGCTTCCGCGGCGCGCTCGCGGATCATTTCCACGGCCGCAGCGAGGGAGTCGAAGCCTTCGCGCAGGCGCGGCAGGCAGGCGCGCGCCGCCTCGGTCAGCTGGACGCGGCGCCCCGCGCGCCGGAAGAGCTCCACGCCGAGATATTCCTCCAGGCTCTTGATCTGGTGGCTCACCGCCGCCTGCGTGATCGAGAGCTCGTTCGCCGCGTCCTTGAAGGACAGGTGGCGCGCGGCGGCCTCGAACACGCGCAATGCATTCAGCGGCGGGAGGCGATATATCACGCCAGGGATGAGTTTTTCTTATGCAAGACTTGATAAACGATCGTTTGTTTGTTGCCGGGCGCGGCCTTATCTTCCACTGCATGAAAAAGGCCATGTTCCAACTCCCCACGGCCGAGGAATTGTACGCGCTGGAAAAGCGCGCCCGTCGCGAGCGCTCGATGTACCTGGCTGCGCGCGTGAGCTCGCTCTACGAGCGGGTGCACTCGGCCCTTACGGCAAAGGTGGTACACCATGCGTAACCAAATCACGACTCCGTTCTGGAAGAACGCTCTCGCTTCGCTGCCGGCCTCGGTACGCTCCCGCTATGCGGCCGACATCGCGGCCGCGGAACGCTGGGAACTGTGCATCGACGCCGCCGTCAGACGCCTGACACGCGCGAGACGCGCTCTCGGCAGAACAAGCTAGGCTAGTCCGGCCGGCGAGCATTATCCGATCGGGGCCCGCGCAAGCGGGCCCCGATTTTTTTCAGTACTTGATCTGGAAGATGCAGCGCTGGTCGCGGAACTCGGGGCACACGCCGCGCAGGAACGGCACGAGCGTCGCGGCGGCTTCGGGCCGCGGCTCGGCGGTGCCGGAGAGCGAGAGGCCGCCGCGCGGCGACCAGGTTCCGCCGCCCGCGACGCGCAGCGGACCGTCGAGCGTGGCGAGCTCGATGTCGACGCGGCTTCCCGCCCCGCGCAGGCGCGCGACCTGCGAGCCGAGCTCGACGCCGGAGGCGCGCGCCAGGCGGATGTCGCGCCACTCGATGGTCGCGAGGCCGAGTACCGAGTCGCCTTCGAGGCGCAGGTCGTCGGACTGGATGCGCACCCGTCCGCCGGGGCCCAGGATCTCGAGCGGCGGCGCGAGCGTCCCGAGCGCCTTTCCAGGCACCTCGAGCGCGAGATCCTTCAGCGTCACCGCGCCTGGCGAGAGCTCGACCCGGATCGGCTTCGGGCTCTCGTTGAGCGTCATGTCGGCGGCGAGCTTGCCCCGCAGCAGCGCCGCGGGCGTGCTCTTCCAGCGCACCGAGCCAAGGTCCAGGAATTCGCCGCCGCGCGTGTGCGCATAGAGGCGCCCGCTGCCCGACCAGGCCGAACCGGCCGCATCGCGCAGCTCGAGCCGCTGCTGCGACGCCCGCTCGACGCTCTGCGCGAGCCACGCGGCGGGCGCAAGGGCGAGGAATACGAGCACGTATGCGGCCACCCCCCACGCCGCGTACAGCACGAGGCGCCGAGCGCTCATCGCTTCGCCGCCGCCCCGAGGGCGACGAAGGTGGCTTCGGCGCGCACCATGCCGGGCGTGTCCAGCGCGCTGATGCGGCACCTTTCCAGGCGCGCGCCGGCTTCGCGCTGCGCTTCGGCGACCCAGCGCAGCCAGTCGTCGAAGTCGGCGGATGCGACCAGCACGGTGGCACGATCGCCCGAGGCGGCATCGATCCGCTGCACCGACTTGCCGAAAGGCGCGCGCCCGACCGACGACTGCAGGACGATTCTCAAGTCGCCGCCCTGCGCGGCGGTGCCCGCGCTCTTGCGCAGCGCTGCGATCTCGGACTGCTGCGTGCGCATGAGCTCCACCTGGGCGCGCAGCCTCGGCAGCGTAGCCGCGAGCCGCTGACCGGCCGCGAGACCCGGTTGCCACACGAACAGGTACAACGCGACCAGCGCGACCGCGATCGCGCCGCCGGCGAGCAGCGCGCGCTCGCGCGGTGCTCGCTCGCTCCAGAATTCGCGCAGACGCCGCGGATTCATTTCGACCCCGGCACGGCCGCGATCAGCCGCAGGGCTCCGCCGGCGCCCTCTTCCACGCGAATCTCCAGGCCCGGGGCGCTCGCCCTGGCGCGTAGCTGCGCGGCGAGCGCAGCGGCCTTGCTCGGCTCGCGCGCTCGAAGCGAGAGCGAGACCCGTCCGTTCTCGTAGTCGATCGCTTCGACGCGCTGCGCGCCGGGCTCGGGTATCGACTCCGCCACGGCATTGAGGAGCGCAACGAAATCCGAAGCGCTACCCTGTCCCGCGGCGACGCGCAGCTCCGTGAGCGCCCGGCTCATCTGCAGGGGCGGATCGACCAGCACGGCGCTCTCGCCGAAGCTCTGCCGATAGAGCGCGCGCATCTCTTCCTGCAGGCGGTCGCGCTCGGCCGATTTCAGCGCCCAGTCCGCGGCAATGGCGACGCTCATCAGGACGACCAGCGCCGCGGCCAGGAACGCGGGCCGCGCTAGCGCCTCGCGCCAGGCGCCACCCGACCCGCGCGGCGCAAACTCGCCCTGAAGGAGCTCGAAGCGCGGGCGCTGCCTCGCCTGCGACCAGCGCCAGGCCGCGCCGGGCTCCACCGGCAGGTCCAGGGCCGCGGCCCAGCCCGCCGCGGTCGGCTGCGCCGCGCCGGATGCGGCGCGCAGCACGAGGCGCTGCGGCAGCCGTCCGGCGGCGCGCGCCCCCTCGAGCGCCAGGTGCAGCGCGACCGGCGGCTCGTCCTCCGCCGCACTGTCGAGCGCGAACCCCTCCGCCTCGCCGGTGCGCACGAAGCTCTCGTCGCCATTGCACGCCACGACCCATGCGCCCGGCTCGAGCGGCGGCAACAGGGTTTCGGGGTAGGCCGCGACCGGCGCGATGCCGGCGCGCGCGAGGCGGGCGAGCGCCTGCGCGAACCATTCCCGGTCGACCACGCCGACGCACACCACGTCCTTCTGCGGCGTGCGCGCGGCGGCGACGTGCACCCGCGCGGGATCCGGCACGATGCTGTCCTCGGCGAGAAAGCGCAGCGCCGATTGCAGGCGGCGCTGTTGAGCGGCCGGCAGGGCGACGCGCTCGAGCAGCACGAGCTCGGCCGCGAGCACCGCTTCGCACGACCGGTCGCGCGGCGGCATGGCAAGATCCGAGACCCCGCTCTCCAGGACCGACCCGAGCTCGTTGACGAGCGCCCACTCGAAGCGGCCGCTCTCCGGAAAATCGCGCCCGAGGCGCACGCGGCAGGTGCTCATGCGTTGCGCTGCCAGACGATGACCGGGAGGCCGGTTCCCGTGCGCTGCAGGAGCGCCTCCATGCGCAGGTCGGCGTCACCCACCTTGGCCCGCCCCATCACTACGAAGAACTGGCTCGAGGCGGAAATGGCTTCGAGGTTGGGCCTGAGGTTGGGCCGCAGGCGCGTCTGGAACTCGTCCCGGGTGCGCACCGGGTCGCTCGCGAGGCGCCGCGCCAGCGCCTGGGCCTCGGAAAGGGCGAGGCCTTCGACGATCGCCGCAAGCACTTCCGCGGGCGCGGTGTTGATATTCACCGCGGTCGGGCGCGGGAGGGCGGTGGCGTAGCGCCGCAGCCGGCCGAGCGCGTCTGCGTCGAGGCCGGGGAGCCCAGCGAGCTCGCCGACGTCGGCGAGCGGGCGCTTGGGGTCGATCCGCGCAGCGATCGCATCGGCGAGCGCGGGACTGAGCCCGATCGCGCCGAGAAGGCGCCCAAGCGCGGCAACCTGCAGCGGATCGGGCTTTCCGCCACGCAGCAGGTTGTTGAGGTTGAAGAGCCCCTGCTCGTCGCGGATTCCGCCGGCGAGGGAGCCGAGCTGCACGTCGGTCGGCGGCAGCCCCGAAGCCCAGAGCTCGCGCTGGTGGTCGCTCGTCCCCGCGCGCGCGTCTTCGGCGAGAATCGAGCGCGCCCAGTGCATTCCACCCCGCAGCATCCAGCGCGCCTGCTCGTAGTCGCGCTGCGACTGTAGCGCGCGAGCGTCGAGGTCCTGGCGCTCGAGCATCGCGGCGGCGCCCGCGACCGCGAGCGCGAGCACCAGCATGGCGATGATTACCGCGGTGCCGCGCTGGGGTCGCAAACTTTTCATTTCAGCGGAAAGAGCCGAGAGACACGTTCACCGCTCGTCAGCGCCAGCTCTACCGCGACCGCGCGCGGCAGCGGCTGCCCGGCGGGCCACACCGGCACCCAGGTGCCGTCCTCGCGCAGCGCGGTGAGCCTCAGATCCGCCACGTTGGCGAGCACCGCGTACGCCGCCGCCGGCGGGCCGGCGTCGAGACCCTGCGGCCAGAGGAGATACTGCACCGTGCCCTCGCGCAGGCGATAGCCGACGCGCCGCGGCGGCGCCCCGGCCTGATCGGCGAACCGTGTCAGCACCAAGTCGGCGTCCGTCGTAGCGCCGAGCGCGAAGCCGCGGCTCTCCACCGCCGAGGAGATGTCCTCGCGAAGCTGGCCGAGCAGGATGCCCACCTCGCTCCAGCGGCGCGCCTGCTCGCGCACGTGAGCCTCGCCGTCGAGCACCGACGAGAGCCCGCGGAAGCTGAGCGAGGCCAGCACCGCGAGCACCGCCAGCGCCGCGAGAAGCTCGAGAAGGGTGAAGCCCCGTTTGGAATTCATCAGCTTTCCCTGGGCAGTATGCCGACGAGCGTGCGCAGCACATGGGTGCGGTCGGTCGGGTCCAGCACCTGGACCTCGACCCGCCGCAGCAGCGGATGCTGGGTAGCGAAGACTTCGGTACGCCAGGGAAAGTCGAAGCCCGCCTGGCGCTCGAGTCCTTCGCTCACGCCGACCGGCGGCCAGGCGCGGCGCGCGTCGAGCTCGCCCAGGCGGTTCTCGGCGACGAACCCGGCGAGCGCGCGCAGCTTGATCTCGGTGGCCGAGGCGCTCGATACCGCCGCCGACCGGCTCACTGCCGCGAGCGCGATCGCCGCGATGGCGAGCGCCACCAGCACCTCAATTAGCGTAAACCCGCGCGAGGCTGACCCGCCCAATGACGTCTCCGTAGATCGTGAACTGCTCGCCAGCGCCAACCACCGTCACCGCAAGCTCGTTGCGCAGGCCATGTGGCGAAAACACCACCCGCTCGCCTGGCGCGAGGTCGCGGCCGTCGACGCGCACCCGCGCAAGCTCGGTGCGCCCGGCAAACACGCGGCTGCGGTACGGGCTCGTGCGCGGGTACGGTACCCAGTCGCCGTCCTCGCCGCGCTGCCAGAACGCGTAGCCCTGCCGCTCGGCGGACCATGCAATGCTGCTGCCGCTCGCGCGCGCTTCGCGCATCGCCGATTCAAGCAGCGCCGCCAGCCTTTGCGCCTCCGCGCGCGCCGCCTCCGCATCGCCGGGAAGCGCCATGACCACGACCGCCGCGGCGACCACCGCCATGATCGCGAGGACCACCAGGACCTCGATCAGCGTGAAACCCGCGCGCCGCGCGGCCCGGAAGGCTACAGGTTCCACGAGCCGATGTCCGCGTCGAAGCCTTCCCCGCCCGCCACGCCGTCGGCGCCGAAGCTGAAGACGTCGACCTCGCCGCGCAGGCCGGGGCTGAGATACTGGTACGGATTGCCCCACGGATCGCGCGGCAGCCGCTCGAGATAGCCGCCGGGCTTCCAGTTCGGCGGCACCGGCGCGACGCTCGGGCGCGTCACGAGCGCAGCGAGGCCCTGGTCGGTGGTGGGGTAGCGCAGGTTGTCGAGTCGATAGAGCTTGAGCGCTTGCAGCAGGCTGGCAATGTCCTGACGCGCCGCGACCACGCGCGCCTCGTCCGGACGGCTCATGACCTTCGGCACGATCAGCGCGGCGAGCACCGCCAGGATCGCGATCACCACCATCACCTCGATGAGAGTGAACGCGCGGATGCGACGTCGACTCATGGGTCCTCCGCTGGCCGCGCCCGATACAAGTAATTGTAGTAGCTCGGGGATCGGGATACTATACCTTGTAGATGGCAGGCTGGTTCAAGAACACCCTGCAGCGCTGGCTGCATGCAGGTTCCGCCGCTCTGGCGCTCGATCTCGCACTGATCGCGGCGCTCGCGGCTGCCGCCGCCTACGGCACGTGGGTGCTGCTCGCGCCGCGCGCAAAGGCCGCGCCGGCGCTCGGCGGCGAGGCGCGCGCGCTCGAGGCGCCCTCGCCCGCGGCGCGGCGCCTCTTCGGCGCCTCTTCGGCGCCGCAGGCCGCCTCCTCCGGGGCGGTGCGCCTGATCGGCGTGGTCTCGCCCTCCCGGGCGCTCTTCAGCGAGAACGGCCGGCCGCGCGCGGCCGCCGTCGGCGAGTCGGTCGGCGAGCTGGTGGTGCGCGAGATCCATCCTGACCACGTCGTTGTGAGCCGGCGCGGCGAGCTCGAGCGACTCGTGCTCGAGCGGCGCAGCGTGCCGCTCGAAGCGCCGGGCGGCGCACGGGGCAATGCCGGCCGCTAGGCGCGCTGTCCTCATTCTGGCGCTCGTCGCCTTTGGCGCGCGCGCCGCCGAAGAGCCGGTGATGCTCAACTTCGTCAACGCCGACATCGAGGCCGTCGCCACCGCGATCGGCCAGATGTCGAAGCGCAATTTCCTGATCGATCCGAGAGTCAAGGGGACCGTCAACATCGTTTCGTCCCGCCCGGTGCCGCCATCGGCCGCCTACGACATCTTCCTCTCTGCGCTCAGGCTCCAGGGCTTCGCCGCGGTGGAGAGCGACGGCGTGGTGAAAATTTTGCCGGAGGCCGACGCGAAAATGCACCTGGGCTCGGTCTCGCCCAGGAGCGCCGCAGAAGGCGACCGGCTCCAGACGCGAGTGTACACGCTGAAATATGAATCGGCGTCGCAGATGCTGCCGGTGCTGCGGCCGATCATCACCCCGAACAACACCATCGCGGTCTACGCGGCGAACAACTCGATCGTCATCACCGACTACGCCGACAACCTTCGCCGCATCGACCGCATCATCGACGCCATCGACCGGCCCGGCGGGGGCGAGCCGGTGTTCATCCCGTTGCGCAACGCCTCGGCCACCGAGATGGCGAACACGGTCAACCGCCTCTACGCCGCCGACGCGGCGCAGGCCGATGCGCGCGGCCGCATCAGCGTGGCCGCCGACGGGCGCACCAACAGCCTCATCGTGCGCGTCGACAATCCGGCGCGCCTCGCGCGCATCCAGGAAATGGTGCAGAGCCTGGACAAGCCCACTGCCGCGGGCGGCAACCTGCACGTGGTGTTCCTGAAGAACGCGGAGGCGGTGCGCGTCGCGCAGACGCTGCGCGCGGTGCTCTCGGGCGAGTCTTCGCCGGCACTTAACATTGCCGCGACCGCACCGCTCTCCACCGCGCCTTCGACGATCGGGCAGCAGCCGGTTTCCGGCGGGCCCGGCCCGTCGCCGTCGCCGCTCAGCGGGCTCGGTGCGGTGGGCGGCGGGGGCGGCATCGTGCAGGCCGACCCGTCTTCGAACGCGGTGATCATCTCGGCGCCCGACGCGGTGTTCGCGAACCTGAAGGCGGTGATCGACAAGCTCGACGTGCGCCGCCTCCAGGTGCACGTCGAAGCGCTGATCGTCGAGATGACCGCGGACAAGGCGGCCGAGTTCGGCGTGCAGTGGCAGGCGCTGCAGGACCTCAGCACCAACGCCACGCAGGGCTTCGGCGGCACCAACTTCGGCGCGCGCGGCACCGGCACCAACATCATCGACGGCGCGGTGAACCCCGGCAGCCTCGGCAACGGGCTGAATCTCGGCGTGGTGCGCGGCCAGGTCACGATCCCGGGAATCGGCACGGTGACGAACCTCGCCTTCCTCGCGCGCGCGCTCGAGTCCGACACCAAGGCGAACATCCTCTCCACGCCGAACCTGCTCACGCTGGACAACGAGGAGGCGAAGATCGTCATCGGGCAGAACGTGCCCTTCATCACCGGCCAGTACGCGCAGACCGGCGCCGCGACCACCGCCACGCCGTTCCAGACCATCGAGCGGAAGGACGTCGGCCTGACACTGCGCATCAAGCCGCAGATCTCGGAAGGCGGCTCGGTGCGCCTGCAGATCTACCAGGAAGTGTCGAGCGTCCAGGACCAGACCAACCCCGCCGGGATCATCACCAACAAGCGCTCGCTCGAGTCGAGCGTGCTGGTCGACGACGGCCAGATCATCGTGATCGGCGGATTGATCCAGGACAGCACCGGCAACACCATGCAAAAAGTGCCGCTCCTCGGCGACATCCCGCTCCTCGGCGCGCTGTTCCGCTACGAGACGCGCACGCAGACCAAGACCAACCTCATGGTGTTCCTGCGGCCGCTCGTCATGCGCGAGCGCAGCACCTACGCCCCGGTCACTTCCGAGCGCTACCGGCAGATGCTGGAGGAGCAGGGGAAGGCGCGCATTCCGCCCTCGGTGGTGCTGCCCGACATCGTGACGCCCACCCTGCCGCCGGAGGACGCCCCGGCGCAGACACCTCCGGCGCAGACACCTCCGGCGCAGAACCCGCCAGCGCAGAGCTCCCCGCCGCAGTAAAGTGGCGCCATGGATCTCGCCCGCGACACGCCGGTCCGCCTCGTTCCCTATCCTTTCGCGCGGCTGAACGGGGCGCTGCTCCTCGAGGTCTCGGACAAAGAGGCGCTCGTCTGCCTGCGCCGGGGCGCGCGGCCGCAGGTGCTCGCGGAGCTGCGCCGGGTCCTCGGCGTGCCGGTGCGCGTCACGGCGGTGGAGGAGCCCGAGGCCTTCGAGCGGCGCCTCGCCCAGGCGTACTCGCAGGCGAGCCAGTCGCCGGCGTACGTCGCCGACGCCATCGGGCAGGACATGGACCTCTCGCGCCTGGTGCAGGAGATGCCGAAGATCGAGGACCCGCTCGACTCCGACAACGACGCGCCGGTGATCCGCATGATCAACGTGCTGCTCACCCAGGCGCTGCGCCAGAAGGCCTCCGACATCCACATCGAGCCCTACGACGCGCGCTCGGTGGTGCGCTTCCGCCTCGACGGCACGCTGCGCACGGTGGCCGAGCCGCACCGCGGGCTGCATGCGGCGATGCTCTCGCGCATCAAGATCATGGCGAACCTCGATATTGCCGAGAAGCGCCTGCCGCAGGACGGGCGCATCTCGCTGCGCCTCGCCGGGCGCCAGGTCGACGTGCGCGTCGCGACGCTGCCCACCGGCTACGGCGAGCGCGCGGTGCTGCGCCTGCTCGACAAGGAGGCGAGCCAGTTCCAGCTCGGCGGCCTGGGCATGGACGAGTCGGCGCTCGCGGCGATCGACACCCTGATCCACCAGCCCCACGGCATCGTCCTCGTCACCGGTCCGACCGGCTCGGGCAAGACCACCACGCTATACGCGGCGCTCGAGCGCATCGACTCGCTCGGCCTCAACATCATGACGGTCGAGGACCCGGTCGAGTACGAGCTCGACGGCATCGCCCAGACGCCGGTCAACGCCAAGATCGGGATGACCTTCGCGCGCGCCCTGCGCTCGATCCTGCGCCACGACCCGGACGTCATCATGGTGGGCGAGATCCGCGACAGCGAGACCGCGGAGATCGCCGTCCAGGCGAGCCTCACCGGCCACCTCGTCCTAGCCACGCTGCACACCAACGACGCCGCGAGCGCGCCGACCCGCCTCGTCGACATGGCCGTCGAGCCCTATCTCCTTTCCTCGAGCCTGCTCGGCGTGCTGGCGCAGCGGCTGGTGCGCAAGCTCTGTCCCGCGTGCAAGCAGCCGCACGAGCCCAGCGCGCCCGACCTCGCCGAGCTCGGCGAGCGCTTCAGCGGCGAGAAGCTTTACGCGCCGGGCGGCTGCGAGGCGTGCAACAACACCGGCTACATAGGGCGCACCGGGATCTACGAGCTCCTCGTGATCGATGAGGAAGCCAAGACGCTGATCCACGGCGCGGGCTCCGAGCAGCGCCTGAGGGCGCACGCGGCGAAGCGAGGCATGCGCACGCTGCGCCAGGACGGCCTGCGCTGGGTGCTGAGCGGCCTCACCTCGCTCGAGGAAGTGATCCGGGTCACGCGCGAGTCGTAGCACGATGCCCGCTTTCAGCTACACCGCCATCGACGCCGACGGCCGCACGCGGCGCGGCGTGGTCGAGGCGGAAGCGCCGCGCCAGGCGCGCGCCGGGCTGCGCAGCGCGGGCCTCGTGCCGATCGAGGTCGCCGCGGTCGACAGCGAAGCGGCGCCGCCGGGCAAGCGGCGCCTCTTCTGGGCGCCGCGCATGCGCATCGGGGCCGGGGAACTCTCCCTCCTCACCCGTCGCTTCGCCATGCTGCTCGAGGCCGGCCTCACGATCGAGCAATGCCTGGATGCGCTGATCGAGCAGGCGCAGGGCGAGTCCGCCAGGCGCATCCTCGCGGCGGTGCGCGCCGAGGTGCTCTCCGGACAGCAACTTGCGGCCTCCTTCGACCGCTACCCGTCGTCGTTTCCCGAGATCTACCGGGCGCTGGTGCGCGCGGGAGAGCACTCGGGGGAGCTCTCGGCGGTGATGGCGAGCGTCGCCGACTACCTCGAGCGGCGCCAGGCGACGCGCCAGAGCGCGGGCCTCGCCCTTCTCTATCCGGCGATCGTCGCCGCCGTGGCGCTCTGCATCGTGGTGGGCCTGCTCACCTACGTCGTGCCCCAGGTCGTGGAGGTCTACGCCCAGAGCCGCCAGACGCTGCCCTTTCTGACGCGCGCCCTGCTCTGGGCGAGCGAAGCGCTCCACGGAAGGCTCGGCTATGTCGCCGCCGCCCTGGTCGTGGCCGGCCTCGCCCTACGCTGGGCCTACGGACGCGAGGCCACGAAGAAGCGCTGGCACGCGCGGCTGCTGCGCCTGCCGCTCGTCGGCCCGCTCTGGCGAGGCGTCGACACGGCGCGCCTCGCCTCGAGCCTCGCCATCCTCTCGGCAGGCGGCGTGCCGCTTCTGCAGGCGCTCGCGGCGGGCGCGCGCGTGGTGAAGAACCTCGCCCTGCGCGACGCGGTGGAGGAGGCGCAGCAGCGCGTGCGCGAAGGCTCGAGCCTGCATCGCGCGCTCGCGGGCAGCACGCTTTTTCCGCCGATCTTCATCCACCTCGTCGCTTCCGGCGAGGCAAGCGGGCGCCTCGCGCACATGCTGGGCCAGGCCGCTCGGCAGCAGGAGGTCGAGAACGACGCCCGTGTGCGCCTGCTCACCGGCGTGCTCGAGCCCGCGCTCATCCTGGCCATGGGCGCGCTCGTCCTCCTCATCGTGCTCGCGATCCTGCTGCCTATCATCGAGATGAACCAGCTGATCCGGATCTGACGGTTAGGGCTGGTAGCGCGCGCCTATGCTCGATGCACCGCCCCAGATGAGCATCTGGTTGCCTGCCCAAACGGCGCTGAGCCCAAGTGCGGCCAGCGGTGAATTCAGTGTGGACATCTGACGCCAAGCGTCCGTCGCCACATCGTAGAGTTGCCCGGTGGTGCGCGTTCCACCCCAGACAATCATTTCGCTGCCGGTCCACACGGTGTAGTGACCGCTCTTCGCCGCAGCGCCGCAAGTGGACATCGGTCGCCAGGTATTCGTCCGGGGGTTGTAGGCGGCTCCCGTATTGAGGGCTGCGCCCGCGCTGTCCTCGCCTCCCCAGATGAGCATTTCGCTGCCTGTCCAGATCCCGCTGTGACCTCGGCGCGGTGAGGGCGAGCCGTTCGCGTTGAGCACTTCCCAGGTATCCGCGGCCGGATCATAGGCCGCGCCGGCATTGAGGAGGCCCGAACGCTCTCCGCCCCAGACGATCATGCGAGTACCGGTCCAGACAATGCTGTGGCCCGATAGGCCGAGCAGCATGGGCGGTGCCGATATCGGCCGCCAGGAATCGGAGGCGGGATCGTAGCGCGCAGCACCCTGGCCGAAGACCAGCATCTCGGAGCCGGTCCAGAGCACCGGCCCGACCGCAGTCGCTCCCGCGCTTGACATCGATCGCCACGTATCCGAGACGGGCTCGTAACGGCCGCCATTGAAGAGCACCTGCTGCCCGGCACCGCTCCACACGATCATCTCGGCCCCTGTCCACACCGCGGCATGTTGGGCGCGGCGCTCCGGGGCACCGATCTCGGTCATCCGAGCCCAACTGTTGGTGGCAGGACGATAGCGACCCCCGTCCTGCAGTAGGCCAACACTGTTCGAGCCACCCCAAATGATCATTTCTGTCCCGGTCCAGACCGCCGAATGGAATAGCCGTTCCAAAGATGGGGCGATGCTGGTCTGCCCCCATGCACCGATCGCCGATGGAACGGTGGAGAAAGTCCAGATGTGATCAGCTGACATCGCATTGCCGGCGAGATCGCGGATGCCGCTGGACAGCGTGGCTCGATACTGGGTGGAGGAAGAAAGGCCGAGCGACGGCGTGAAAACGAGTGACGCAAAGCCCGTAGAAATGGATCCCGGCACCGGAGTGTTGCTGGCGACGCCGACCACATTGAATGTCTCTGCGTTTACGGTCGCCCTGTTGATGCTTTCGCTGAAGCTCGCGGTAATCACCGCGTCGGGGCCGGTACAGGAGGTTCCGTCAGGGGGTGACACCGAAACAACGCTTGGAGGCGTGGTGTCAGGCACCGCTCCGGTCCTGAATTGCCACTCGAAGGCCGCGGCGAGCGCGTTTCCGGCTTCGTCGCGCGCGCCGGTCGTAATGGTTGCCGTATAAGTAGTGAACCCGGAGAGCGCCGACACCGGCGTGAATGTCGCGCTCGTGCCTGCGGCCGCGACCGTCCCGACCACGCGATTGCCGTTGCTGTCGGTCATCAGGAAAGTGGCAGTCGTAATGCTCGCGGCATCCATCCGCTCGCTGAAAATCACGCGGGTGGACGTATTGACCGGCATGTTGATCGCGTCGCGCCCCGGGCCGATGGCATCGATCTCAGGTGCTGTCCTGTCTGGAAGCCGCGTTATCGTGATCGAGTCACGCCCGATATTTCCAGAGGGATCCCGCGCGGTGATCGTCACCGTCGTGGTGCCGACGGCCAGGTTGATCCGCGTTTCCCAGGTGTGATCGCAAACGGTCGGCGGTCCGAAGCCGAACGGTTGGCAATAACCCGCACTCTGGAACACAGCAGAGCCGGTGCTGGAAGTGACCGTAACGCCCGTATCCTCAGCCGAGCCAGAGCAGCACCTGGAGTGAGTAGGGCTTATGAACGCCGAGCCCGACAACCGCACGCTCTCGGACTCGGTCGAATAGGTCGGCCCGGCGGTCGGGCCCTCTATCGTCAGGCTGCCGCGGCCGACGCGCTCGGCCGCATTGGGGTCAGGGGGCGGCGGAGTTGATTCGCCGTCGCCTCCACCGCCACACGCGGCGACCAAACACGCCAGCAGTGCCGCAATGCTTCTTTTCTGGTCCATGAGCGCACCCCCCGGTTACGCGTTCTTGGGACCAGACGATAGGCATCTAACCGCTCATGCAAAATCCCATGGATGCGGTATTTTCGAGGCGGAAACCCAAGTCCGACGTTCGCCGGACTATCCGCTCGGGTGATCTAGAACAATCGGGGTCTGACCCCGATTTCGGGGGACTACTGGACCGTCTGGCCCGCCAGCATCGGCTTCGCCGCCTGGGAGGGCACGATGGCCTCGAAGGGAACGCCGTTCTTGGCCATGAAACGTTCGACCGCGGGCAGCCAATATCGCACGCCGGAGTCCTCGCTGAAGATATAGTGACCATCTTTGCCGAAGGCCGGCTGCAGCACGTACTCCGCGTGCCCGCCGGCGGCAGTGAACCGGTCGTACCAAAGCCTCGAGGTCTGCGCGTTGAAGAAATGGTCGTTCTCTGCGTAATGGAACAGCACCGGCACCTTGACCTGCTTGCCGATCTCGTCGAACACCCGCGCGAGCGGCTCGACAGCGCAGGGCACGCCCGGGTTGCGCGCCGGGTTGCCGCCGCGGCCGGCGGCGAAGGCGAGCACCGCGACGAGGCCCTGCGGCGCGCGCGCGGCGGTGTAGATCGAGGCGACGCCGCCCGCGGACTGGCCGGCGAGGATCATGCGCGAGCCGTCGACGTAAGGGAGGTTCCGCGTGTATTCGTACGCCGCCATGATGTCCTCGGACGCGGCGCTCTCGCCGCGCCGGTAGTCGGGGTTGCGGCAGGAGCCGGCGTCCTCGGCGAACTCGCCGCCGGTCGCGCCGAAGCCGCGGCGCAGCGGCAGCACCACGACGTAGCCGCGCCGCGCGAATTGCGCCGCGGTGTGGATCAGGAGCTCGGGGGACTCGGTGCGTCGCTCTTCCGCCGACACGGCCGCGCCATGGTTGAGGATGACCGCGCCATAGGGGCCGTTGCCATCGGGCCTCAGGATCCGGGCCGCGATGCTGTAGTTGCCATTGCTAACGGGGATGCGCACGTCCTCGTCCACGAGCCGCACACCGGTGGCTTCTTCCTGGGCATAAGCGAGATTGCCGATCGCCCAGCACAGCGCGGCGACGAGCGCTACGAGAAGTGTCATTCCCTTCACCACTACCTCCCTTCGTCCAACCTGCGACGAACTGTAGCGGCGATTGCGACATCTCACAAGACTGAAAATGACACACGTGTAGTTGCTATTGCGTGTCGGGGGGTAGCGACATCACTCGGACATGAGCGCGAGCGAAAGCGGACTTAATTCACTTACGGCGGCCGCGGTAACGGCCATGCGCCGCGGCATCGAGAAGGAGAGCCTGCGCGCGCGTCCCGACGGATCGCTCGCGACCTCGCCGCATCCCACGGCGCTCGGCTCGACGCTCACGCACGCGCACATCACCACCGATTTCAGCGAGAGCCAGCTAGAGCTCATCACCGGGGCGCGCACGAGCGTGGACGCGATGCTGGAGGAGCTGACCTCCATCCACCAGGTCGTCTACCGCGCGCTCACCCAGGGAAGTCACGACGAAATCCTCTGGTGCGCGAGCATGCCGTGCCAGCTGCCGCCCGATGACGAGATTCCGCTGGGGCGCTACGGCAGCTCCAACGTCGGCCGCGCGAAGACCATCTACCGCATGGGGCTCGCGCACCGCTACGGCCGGCGCATGCAGACGATTTCGGGCATCCACTACAACTGGTCGCTGCCGAAGTGCTCGAACGAGGAGTACTTCGGGCTGGTGCGCAACTTCCGGCGCACCGCGTGGCTGCTGTTCTACCTTTTCGGCGCCTCACCGGCGGTGTGCGAGAGCTTCGTGAAGGGAAATCCCAAGCACGGCCTGCAGCGCCTCGCGCCCGGCACGCTCTACCTGCCCTACGCCACGTCGCTCCGCATGGGGCGCCTGGGCTACCAGAGCGACGCGCAATCCTCGCTCTCGGTGAGCTACAACAGCCTCGCCGACTATGGCGCGTCGCTCTACGGCGCGCTCACCACGCCTTACCCGCCTTACGAGAAGATCGGGCTACAGGACGGCAACGGCGAGTACCGCCAGCTCGCGACCTCGCTCCTGCAGATCGAGAACGAGTTCTACGGCAAGATCCGCCCGAAGCGGCGCATCCGCCCCGGCGAGCGTCCGCTGCACGCGCTGCGCGAGCGCGGCGTCGAGTACGTCGAGGTGCGCCTGATGGATCTCGACCCGTTCTCGCCGATCGGCATCACCGCGTCCACCTGCCGCTTCCTCGACGTGTTCCTGCTCTATTGCCTGCTCGCCGAGAGCCCCCCTGACACCCCGGCCGAGATCGCCGCGATCACGCGCAACCAGGACCGCGTCGCGGCGCGCGGACGCGAGCCCGGCCTCACGCTTTCGCGCGCCGGCAGCGAAGTGCCCCTCAAGGAGTGGGGCCGGGAGGTCCTCTCCGAGTGCGCGCCGGCGGCCGCGAAGCTCGACTCGCAGCTGGGCGGCATCGCCTACCGGGACGCGGTGCAGGCGGCCTCCGCCGCGCTCGACAATCCCGATTCGGTGCCCTCGGCGCGCGTGCTGCAGGAGATGGCGCGCAAGCACGGCAACTCGTACGTGCGCTTCGTCCTCGCCGAGTCGCTTCAGCACCGCGCCACGCTCCTCGCCATGCCCCTGCCGCCGAAAACCGAGGACGAGTTCGCCAACCTCGCGCGCGCCTCGAGCGCCAAGCAGCGCCAGATCGAGGCGCAGGACCGCGTCGACTTCGAGACCTACCGCCGCCAGTACCTCGACCCGCAGAACCTCAAGACCTAAGGGAAAAAGGGGTCAGAGCAATTTTCCTGTAACACCTTAAGCTGCGCGCGCAAGTGTTACAAGAAAATTGCTCTGACCCCTTTTTCAGTTTGTAGCATGGGCTGCTAGCACGTCGGCGACGCACGCGGTCAGCCGCTTGGCGTACTCGATGTGCAGAAACTCGTTGGGACCGTGGGCGTTCGCCTGCGGGCCGAGGACGCCGGTGATGAGGAACTGCGCTTTCGGGAAGCGCGCCCCGAGCATCGCCATGAACGGGATGGTCCCGCCCTCGCCCATCCACATCGCGCTCTTGCCGTAGTTCTTGATCGAGCTGGTGTCGACCGCGGCGGTAAGCCAAGGCGCGGTGGGCGGCGCGTGCCAGCCGGTCGCGGCCTGGCCGTAGTCGAACTTCACGCGCGCGCCGCAGGGCGGGTCGGCCTCCAGGATCGCCTGGAGCTGCCGCGCGGCGCTCTCGGCCTTCACCGTCGGCGGCAGGCGCAGCGACAGCACCAGCGCGGTCTTCGGCCGCAGCACGTTGCCGGCGTTCGCAGGCGCGGGCAGGCCCTCGGCGCCGGTGACGGCGAGCATCGGCCGCCAGGTGCGGTTGAGCACCAGGTCGGAGAGGTCGGAGGTCATCGGCTGCATGCCCTTCACGAACGGGAACCTGCGCCAGATCTGCTCGCCCAGCACCTCCGCGGCGCGCTTGGCCTGCTCGCTGCGCTCCACGGGAATCTGGGCATGGAAAGCGGCCGGCTTCACCATGCCGCTTGCGGCGTCGTCGAGCCGCTCGAGGAGCTGGCGCGCGATGCGCACGCCTTCCGGGACCACGCCGCTCGCGTCGCCGGAATGGACCCCTTCGGTCAGCACTTCGACGCTGAGCACGCCGTTGATGAGCCCCCGCAGCGACGTCGTGCCCCAGAGCTGGTTGTAGTTGCCGCAGCCCGAGTCCAGCCCGACGACCAGGTCGGGCGTGCCGATGCGCGGCGCGAGCGCCTCGAGGTAGGCCGGGAGGTCGTAGCTGCCGCTCTCCTCGCAGCATTCGATGAGGATCGCCACGCGCGCGTGCGCCCGCTTCTCCTGCTGCAGCGCGCGCAGCGCCGCCAGTGCGCAGAACACCGCGTAGCCGTCGTCCGCGCCGCCCCGGCCGTAGAGCTTGCCGCCCTCGATCACCGGCGTCCAAGGTCCGAAGCCGTCGCGCCACCCGGTCATCTCGGGCTGCTTGTCGAGATGGCCGTAAATAAGCACATTGGCGCTCGATCCAGCGTTCCCGTTCGGTGGGACGTCTATGAAGAGCACTGGAGTGCGATCCGCGAGGCGCACGACCTCGAGCTTCATGCCCGACACCGCGTGCCGCTTGCACCATTCGGCGGCGAGCTTCACCGCCGCATCGATGTGGCCGTGGCGCGCCCATTCGTGGTCGAAATGCGGCGACTTGGCGGGAATGCGGATGTAGTCGACGAGGGTCGGAACGACGGCGTCGTCCCAGAATTTCGCGATGGCAGTCATTGGTTTTTATTCTAGTAGGATTCGCGCATGGCCTCGCTTCGCCGTCTTCTCGTTGACGAGAGGACCATCGTCGCGCCGGGGGCGACCGACGCGCTGAGCGCGAAGCTCATCGAAGCGCACGGCTTCGACTGCGTCTATATCGGAAGCTACGCCACCGCGGCGAGCCGCTTCGGCATTCCCGACACGGGCCTGCTTTCGCTCGAGGCGCTCGTCGAGCAGGCGCGCACCATCGCGCAGGCGGTGAAGCTGCCGGTGATCGCCGACGCCGAGGGCGGGTTCCACGAGGCCGGCGAGATCTGGCGCACGGTGCAGGCGTTCGAGCGCGCCGGCGCCGCGGCGATCCACATCGAGGACCACACCGGCGCGGGCAAGCACACGAGCGCGCCGCAGACCCTTCATCCCATGAAGGAGATGGGAGATCGTATTGGCGCCGCCGTAGCAGCCAGAAAGAATCCGGAATTCATGATCGTCGCGCGCTCCGACGCCTTCTGGGTATCGCGCGACCTGGAGGACTGCATCGCGCGGCTCGCGCTGTATGCCGAGGCCGGCGCCGACATGGTCTTCCCCACCGCGGTCGGACCGGCGGAGCTCGCCGAGGTCCGCCGTCGCATCGACAAGCCGGCGATGGTCGTCGACATGCCCGGCCGTACGCTCGAGGAGCACCGCGGCGCGGCGATCGTCCTCTACTATGCGTTCTCGACCCTCGTGCAGTTCGAGGCGCTCTCGGGCGCGCTGCGGGAGTTCAGGTCGGGAAGGCGTCCCGGCGGCCAGCCGGCGTTCGAGAACTTTCTGGGTTACCGATAAATCGAGTTATCCTCCCGTCCACGAGGAGGGCTCATGCTGAGAGTGCTGCTGGCGTGCGGGCTGGTCGTTGTCTCCGGCATTTCCGCCGCCCAGTATCCCAACAAGCCGATCCGCTTCATCGTCGGCTTCCCGCCGGGCGGCTCGGCCGATCCGACCACGCGCATTATCGGCCAGGCGCTCTCCGACCAGATGGGCCAGCCGGTCATCGTCGACAACCGTCCCGGCGCCGACAGCACGCTCGCCGCCGAGCAGATGACGCGCATCGCGCCCGACGGCTACACCATCATGTTCGCCTCGAACAGCGCGATGACGGCCCCGGTCGCGCTGCGGAAGAGTGCGCCGTACGACCCGCTCAAGGACTTCACCCCGATCTCGCTGGTCGGCCGCGCGACGGTGATCCTGTACGCGCATCCGTCGGTGCCGGCGAAGACGCTGAAGGAATTCGTCGAGTACGCGCGCGCCAATCCGGGCAAGCTCGCCTATGGCACCGGCAATGCGCTCTCGATCCTCTACAACGTGCAGCTCATGAGCGCGACCCGGATCGACATGCTCCACGTCCCCTACAAGGGCGAAGGGCCGCTCAATCCGGACCTGCTCGCGGGTCGCGTGCAATCGTCCTTCCTCAGCACGCTCTCGGCCCTTTCCAACGCCAAGGAAGGAAAGCTCCGCCCGCTCGCGGTGCTGCTCGAGAAGAGGAGCGCGCTCGCTCCCGACGTGCCGACCATCGCCGAGGCCGGCGTGCCGCAGGTCACCGTGCGCCAGTGGGCCGGTGTGTTCGGCCCGCCGAAGCTGCCGCGCCCGATCGTCGAGCGGCTGAGCAAGGAAGTGAACGCGGCGCTCAAGCGCCCAGAAGTGCTGGAGAAGCTGCAAAGCTACGGCTACGCCGCCGAGGGCTCCACGCCCGAGCGGCTCTTCGAGATCAACCGCGACGACCTCGCCTTGTGGCGCAAGCTGGTCGCGCAGGCCGGAATACCCCTCGAATAGCCTACAGATCAATCTTTCATAGGAGTTCGCTCGATGCCCATCAACACCTTCGTTGAGAACGCCTGGTACGTCGCCGGACGCTCGCAGGATTTTCCGGTGAACGAGCCCAAGGGGCTGCGCCTGTGCAACCGCCCGGTGCTCCTGTGGCGCACCGGCGAAGGCAAGCTCACCGCCTTCGACGACCGCTGCGTGCACAAGCGCATGCCGCTCTCGGAAGGCCGCGTGCTCTCCGACGGGGTGCTCGAGTGCCCCTACCACGGCTTCTGCTATGACGGCGCGGGTAATTGCGTGCGCATCCCCTCGCAGCTCGACCTGCCGATCCCCACCCGGGCAAAGCTGCGGCCGTTCCCGCTCGTCGAGCAGGACGGCCTCGCCTGGGTGTGGCTTGGCGACCCTGCGAAGAGCTCGAGCGCGGTGCCGCCGCCCACCCCGGAGCTCTACGGCGGCGAATGGCACACGCACATGTTCGACCCGGTGCACGTGCCGGCGAACTACCTGCTGATGATCGAGAACCTGCTGGACATCACCCACTTCTACCCGCTGCACGACGGCAACATCGGCGACATCGAGCAGAGCAAGATCCCGTTCGAGCTGGTGGAGGAAGCGCTGAACGGCGTGCAGACGGTGAAGACCATCCGCCGGGCGCAGAACTACCACCAGCCGCCGTTCATGGCCGACTGGTTCGGCTACCCGGTGGTGGACCGCTGGCACACCCACCACATGATGGGCCCCGGCCTCACGCGCGTGGAGCTGCGCTGCGCGCCGCCCGGGAAGCTCGGGGTCGCCTCCGACGAGCGCGGCTATGTCATCCACCACTCGCACACGCCGATCGACGGCACGAACCACACGTGGCGCCTGTGGGTCAGCACCCGCTCGAAAAAGCTCACTGAAAGCATCGCCGCAAACTTCCCGCAAGTCATGGAGGAAGACCGCTGGGCGCTCGAGCTGCAGCAGAGAAACTTCGAGTATCCGGAGGACGGCTACCACGAGGTGTATCTGCGCTCCGACAAGGCGCTGCTGCGCTGCCGGAAGGTCCTCGAGGAGATGGAGCGCGGCAACCGCGGCCAGGCGGTTCCGGTCGCGGTGCACAAGGCGGCCTGAAAAAGCGCCCCGTGCTTCAGGCGAGCCGGGTGGTGAAATCCTTCGGCGGCTTTCGCGCGCTCGCCGGCTGCTCGCTCGAGATCGCGCGCGGCAGCATCACCGGCATCATCGGACCCAACGGCGCCGGCAAGTCGACGCTGTTCAACGTGCTCGGCGGGCTGCTCGCGCCGGAGTCGGGCGAGGTCAGCTTCGAGGGGCGCAGCATCCTCTCGCTGCGGCCCGACCAGCGGGCCCGCATCGGCGTGGTGCGCACCTTCCAGATCTCGCGCGAGCTGGGCGAGCTCACCGTGCTCGAGAACATGCTGCTCGCGAGCCCGCGGCAGTACGGCGAGACGGTGTGGCGCTCGCTCTTCACGCCCGCCCGCGTCCGCGCCCAGGAGCGAGCCGCGATGGAAAAGGCGCGCACGCTTCTCGACCAGGTCAACCTCGCGCAGCTCGCCGACGAGCAGGCGAAGAACCTGTCCGGCGGCCAGAAGAAGCTCCTCGAGATCTCGCGCGCCCTGATGCTCGAGCCCAAGATCATCCTGCTCGACGAGCCGACCGCGGGCGTGAGCCCGGTGATGACCGAGGCGCTGGCGCAGACGATCCTGGCGCTGCGCAACCAGGGCCTCACCTTCGCCATCATCGAGCACGACATGGACGTGATCGCGCAGCTCTGCGCGCCGATCTTCGTCCTCGCCGAGGGCCGCACGCTGATGCGCGGGAGCTTCCGCGAGGTGGCGAGCAACGGCGAGGTGATGAGCGCCTACCTCGGCAAGGCCGCATGACTTCCATCCTCAAAGTCAGCAGCCTGCATGCGGGCTACGGCGCGGGCGACATTCTCAAAGGCATCGACGTCGAGCTTCCCGCCGGCAGCATCCTGACCATCATCGGGCCCAACGGCTCGGGCAAGTCGACGCTCGCCAAGACACTCGCCGGCCTCTTGCGCGCGCGCCAGGGTTCGATCGAGCTGGAGGGCGAGCCGCTCAACGAGCTGAGCGCACCCAAGCGCGTGCTCGCCGGCATCTCGTACGTGCCGCAGGAATACAACGTGTTCCGCAACCTCACGGTGCTCGAGAACCTGAAGATCGCGCGCGAGTTCATGGGCGCGAACGGGCATGGCGGGAGCGCGCTCGACGGCAGGCTCGAGGAGCTCTTCCCTGAGCTGCCGAAGCACTACCGGATCGCGGCCGGGAATCTCTCCGGCGGACAGCGCCAGATGCTCGCCTTCGCCTGCGCGCTCGCGGTGCGGCCGAAGCTCCTCATCCTCGACGAACCCTCGGCCGGCCTTTCGCCGATCCTGACGCGCGAGGTGTTCGAGCGGGTCGAGCGCGTGAACCGCACCGGCGTGAGCATCCTCATGATCGAGCAGAACGCCATCGAGGCGCTCCGCATCTCGCACAGCTGCGTCGTGCTGAGCGGCGGTCGGGTGCGCGCCTGCGCGTCAGCGAAGGACGTTTTGGGCATGAAAGACCTGAACAGCTTTTATTTGGGCGATGCTTCAAACCGCATTTAACGGCGTGGTGACCGGCGTCATCATGGCGCTGCCGGCGCTCGCCGTGACGCTGCTCTTCGGCGTGCTCAAGTTTCCGAACTTCGCGGTCGGGGCGATGATGACGGTGGCGGCCTACCTCGCGTTCGGGCTCAACGCCCAGCTCGGCTGGCCGCTCGCCGCCGCCACCGTGGCGGCGGCGCTCGCCATGGGCGCGCTGTGCATCGGCATCGACCAGCTGACCTTCAAGCCTCTGCGCGAGCGCGGCGCGATCACGCTGATGGTCGCCTCGCTCGGCCTGGGATTCATCCTGGAGAACGTGGCGCGCTTCGCCTACGGCAACACCGCGCGCAGCTTCGCCATCGAGCTCGCCAGGCCGTTCCGCGTCGCCGACGTCAGGATGAACCACGAGCAGATGATCACCATCGCGGTGTCGAGCGCGGCGATGATCGCCATGTGGGTGCTGCTCACGCGCCTGCCGATCGGGCGCGCCATGCGCGCGGTCGCCGACAACCCCTCGCTCGCGCTGGTGCGCGGCATCGAGAGCCCGCGGGTCATCCGCTGGACCTGGTTCCTCGCCGGCGTCCTGCTCGCGCTCGGCGGCGTGCTGATCGGCATGGATCGCGCGCTCGAGCCGCCGATGGGCTCGAACTACCTCATCAGCGTGTTCGCCGCCGCGATCCTCGGCGGCCTGGGAAGCCCGCTCGGCGCCTTCGTGGGAGCGCTCGTCGTCGGGGTGGTGAGCGAGCTCTCGACGCTGGTCGTCGCGCCCAACTACCGTATCGGGGTGCCGCTCCTCGCCCTCGCGGTGATCCTCGTCTTTCGTCCTCAGGGGCTGTTCGGCCAGCCTTACATAAGAAAGTAAAAACCGGATGATTTCATTTCTCGTCCTGATTGGAATCGTCATCTGCTTCTCGGCGATCCTGGCGCTCGCGCTCAACTTCCAGTGGGGCCTGGGCGGGATGGTGAACTTCGGCTTGACCGGCTTCTATGCGCTCGGCGCGTACTCCGCGGCATTGCTGATGCTCAAAGCGGGCGCCAACACCTTCGTCGCCGCCCTGGGCGCGATGGCGATCGTCGCTGCGGTCTGCGGCCTGGTCGCGTTCGTCACGCTGCGCGTCACCGAGGAGGACTACTTCGCCATCGTCACGCTGGGCGTGGGCGAGATGCTGCGGCTCGTCGCACTGAACGAGGACTGGCTCACCAAGGGCGCCCTCGGCCTCACCGGGGTGCCGCGGCCGTTCGGCGACGCGATCGCACCGCAGTACTACCAGTACTTCCTGCTCGCGCTCGCCGTGGCGCTGCTCCTCGCCACGCTATGGTTCCTCGACCGCCTCGCGCGGTCGCCGTTCGGACGCCTGGTGCGCGCGGTGCGGGAAGACGACGTGGTGGCCGCGACGCTGGGCAAGAACGTGCTTTGGGTCCGGGTGCGCGTGTTCGCCATCGGCGGCGCGATCATCGGCCTCGCAGGCTCGCTGCACGGCTTCTACTACCAATACATCGACCCTACTCAGTTCACCAACATCGTGATCGCCTATGCCTTCATGGCCGTGATTGCCGGCGGGCGCGGCGCGCACCGCGGCGCCATCCTCGGCGCCGCGTTCGTGATGCTGCTGCTCGAGGGGTCGCGTTTCGCCAAAGACGTGATTCCGGCGCTCGACTCCGACCAGCTCGCCGCCATCCGCATCATCATCATCGGCGTCGGGCTGATCCTGCTGCTCATCTATCGGCCGCGGGGCTTTTTCCGCGAGTATCGCCTTCGGGCCGACTTCAAATAAAGGAGGGAGGACCCATGAACCTTGAAAGACGCAAAGTAATTCAATCGATCGGAGCCGCTGGCGCCGCAACGCTCGGCGCGCCCTATCTCAACCTCGCGCATGCCCAGGGATCCCCGATCCCGCTCGGCGTGGCGCTGCCGCTCACCGGCAACGCCGGCGCCTACGGGCCCGACATGGCCGAGGCGGCCAAGCGCACCGCCGAGAGAATCAACGCCGCCGGCGGGATCCTCGGCGGGCGCAAGCTCGAGCTCGTGATCGAGGACTCGGAATCGAGCGCCGCGGTGGCGGCGAACCTCTCGCACAAATTCATCAACGTGCACAAGGCGCAGTCGCTGCTCGGCTACTGGGGCACGCCCGAAGGCATGTCTTCGCGCCCGATCGCGGTGCAGAACAAGGTCGTTCTGATGGTGTCGAGCGCGGCGAACGCGATCACCGAGGGCGACACGCAGGGCTACGTCTGGCGCTTCCAGATGAAGGCCACCGACTGGGGCACGGTGATCAGCCGGGCAACCCTCAAGCTCGGCTTCAAGTCGGTCGGCATCATGGGCCTGCAGAACGCCTTCGTGCTGCCGATCCAGAAGGTGTTCGAGGAGCAAATGAAGGCGAACGGCCGCAAGGTCGTCGACTCGCTCATCTACAACCCCGAGCAGCCGTCGTACCGGGCCGAGGTCGAGCGCGTCTTCGGCAAGCAACCCGAGGCGGTGTACTGCTTCGGCCTGCTGCCCGATTTCGTGTCGATCATGAAGGAGGTGTACCGCGGCGGCTTCGAGAGCAAGGTCGTCGCGCTCTCTATCATGGCCGATGCCGAAGGCAAGTTCGTACAGGCGGTCGGCAACAAGGTCGCCGAGGGCATCCGGCACTTCCAGCCCATGCCCGACGTGGCTGCCCCCGGCTACAAGAAGTTCCTGAAGCTGATGGCCGCGCCGGCCGACCGGGTGTTCCTCTTCCCGCCCAACACCCACGACCAGATCGCCATCACCGCGCTCGCCATGGAAAAGGCGAAGAGCCCGATGGCGGTCGACTGGTCCAAGCAGATCATCGCGGTCGGAAACGGCCCCGGGCAGGAAGTCGACGACGTGGTCGAGGCGCTCAAGCTCGTGCGCGCCGGCAAGCCGATCAACTTCCAGGGGGCCGGGTCGACCTGCGACTTCACGCCGAACGGCGACCAGCTCGGCCGCGGCATGGGCCAGTGGATCGTCAAGGACGGCAAGAGCCAGTTCGTCGAGTACGCGAAACCCTGAAGAATCGGCAGGCGAACAGGACCTTGTGTGTGCGCTATCGAACAGACCAGGTCGGCCGCATGTGCGAGCATTGAAGCGGTGCCGGTTATCCCCCTAAGGCACCTCTCCCTCTGGCCCGGCGACGTCACCGTCCCCGGGCCTTTTTCTTGGGCGGCGACCCTAGCTCTGGGCGGCGACCCTAGCTCTAGGCGCGACCCCTAGCGCCAGGGCGTGGCCCTGAGGGCGCCGGGCAGATAGAGCGGATGCGCCGGCTCGCCGCTGCCGTTCAGGCGCAGCGCGTGCAACGCGGCCTCGTTTCGACTGAGCAGCTCCAGGACCTTTTTCGAGCGGCCAAGATGCGCGCCATGGTTTCCCCAGGCACAGACCACCAGGTCCGCTTCTTTTGCCGCATTCAAGATCGCCGCGTCGTTTAGCAAGCCGACAGGATCGCGCGCGGCCTTCATGTCGTCGGGATCCGTCGCGCGCCATCCGAACAGGTTGGTGACGACCAGCGCGCCGAAGCCCCAGCACTCGGCATAGAGCCGCGCTCGCGTGCAGGAGGGATCGAGCTTCACCTCGTCGGCGGTGCTCGGGTTGAGCATCAGGAAATTAGCCACCGGGCCGTCGGCCCATCTGCGCCACAAGAGGTAGCGCCACCGCCGGCAGCGGGAGAACTTCGCACCCGAAGGTGTCAACGCGATCACGTTTCCTACTATAGGACATCATGGAAACGCAGGACGCAGCCCGGCAAAGGCCGGGTTCAGGGAATCGGCAGGCTGATGGTTACCGGGGTACCGAGCTCACGCGTGCCGGCCACCTGGCCGCTGCGGTCGTCGCGCACCGCCATGGTGAGCTCGCGCGGGGTGATGGTGAGCGCGATCGCCACCCGGCTCGCGCCCGCGTGTCGCGCGATGTTGCTCAACGCTTCGTTGTAAGCCTCGAACACCGCGGTGGCGTAATCCTCGGGCAGCTCGAGGCCTGCGGCGTCGTTCACCTGCAGCTCACAAGAGATTCCAGTGCACTTCTGGAACTGGTGCGCGTGCCATTCGATGGTCGCCGCAAGGCCCAGCGTGCCGAGCAGGACCGAGCCGAGCTCGGCCGTAACTTGCCGGGTCCACGCTTCGTCGCGGTGCAATCGGTCGCCCGAGCCGTTTACTCTCCGGGTGTCCGCCTGGATGGCCGAGCGCAACTGCATCGTGATCGATGTCAGGGCAGCTTCGAGCTCTTCGTACATGGCGCGCCCGGGATGGCGGCGCATACGATCCCCGGCTGGAGGGTTCCAGAGGTCGGATCGTGCGCCCGTGCACGGCGCCGTTCTGTTCGCTAGCGCACGCAACCTACTTGTGGATCGGGTCGATCTTGTGCTGGCGGGCGATCCATTCGGCAAGGCGCTTTTCATTGGCTTGCCGGGTGACGCCACGCGTCGCCTGGACCTTGCCCCGCAGCCGCTCTCGCTCGCCGGCGACCACGCTGGCGTAGTCTGCGGTCAGCCTGCCCCATTGCTTCCTCGCGATGCCCTTGAGCTGCCTCCAGGCGCCTGCGATGCGATCCAGGTTCATTTCAAGCTGCGGTTACGGGACGAGCTTGCCGAGTGCCTCGGCGCAGGCCGTAGCGACCTCGCGGTTCGGCTCGGCGGTGCTACCGGGCATCGTTGCCCAACCGCCTTTTCCCACGTAGTCGGCCTGCTCCCAACTTATCTTGATTTCCTTCAGCGCTGCAAAATTGGCCGGCGCCTTGTCGCTCGCCCTGAACCGGGCGACGCATATTGGCGTGAGCGACGATACGATCGCTGCATCTGCGCGCGCGCCGGCAAGCTTCTCCGCTGAGCCGCCGGTCACCCAGCCGCCCCAGTTGAATCCGACGAATGCGAGCGCGAACGCGCCGGCCGCCGCGCCCCACAGGAATGGAGTGGTTTGGACAGGAAGTTCGGGAATGTTCATGGGTTTTCCTTGAAGTCGTTGGAGGGAGACTCACGAGAAGTGCTCGCGCCTTCTACTTGACGAGCCTCGCTCCGGAGATTTCGACGAACACGTGGCGGTCAGGCTGCATACAGGCCACGTTCTTCGCGTTGTTGGCGTCCTTGCATTCGGCGGCGGCGGTGCCCGGCCGCGTTTCACCCCATGCGCTGGTCTTGATCTTGTCCGCCGGTACGCCTTTGCTGACCAGATAGGACTTCACCGCGCCTACGCGCTTCTCCGAAAGGATCTGGTTGGAGGCGTCGGTGCCCATGCGGTCGGCGTAGCCGATCGCCATCACCGATTGCGACTCGAGGCCGCTCATCTTGCTGACG
>DATMJC010000143.1:0-37988 GCA_035554435.1 Burkholderiales bacterium
CCGCCGAACGGCTTTACCGGGAAGGTCCACGAGATCGACGCCCGGGTCGGCGGCACGCACAGGATGTCGTTCACGAACTTCGGCACGGGCGCGAGCCACTCTTTCGGCGGCCGCTACCTCGAGCTCAAGCCGAACGAGCGCATCCGTTACACCGACAAGTTCGACGATCCCAACCTGCCGGGCGAGATGACCACCACGGTGAGCCTGAAGGCCGTCTCCTGCGGGACCGAGCTCAACGTCGTGCAGGAAGGCGTTCCGGAAGTCATCCCGGCGGAGGCGTGCTACCTCGGATGGCAGGAGTCGCTCGACGCGCTGGCGAGGCTCGTCGACCCGGAGATCCCTGGCTAGCGAGGAGCGCGTTCCTGGAGGACGTCGACCGCCGCCAGAAATACCGCTTCCGGAACGGGACGCTCGCGGTTGAGCCAAGCGACCAGGGCGGCAGCCGGCACATTCAAGCGCCGCCTAAGCCGCTCCTCGCCGAGTACCGTCGCCGCGCTTTGCAGCGCGCTGAAGTAAAGCTCCTGCCGACTCATGGCGCATGCCGTTCTCGCTCAACCAGCGACCTCGATTCGGCGCGGCTTCGCGCGCTCGGCCTTCTGGATGCGCAGCTTGAGAACGCCCTGTTTGAGCTCGGCGCTGAGCTTGCCGGGGTCGAGCTCCTTCGACAGGCTGAACACGCGCCGGTAGCGCGGCAGGTTCACCTCGACGTGGGTGGCCTCGAGGTCCTTGGGCATCTCGAGCGCCATCTCGCCATCGATGATCAGCGTTTCGCCGTCGGCCTGCAGGTTGAGTCTGTCCTTGGGCACGCCGGGAAGGTCTGCGTACAGCGTGATGCCGGAATCGTCCTCGACTACGTCGACCGGCGGCAGCAGCGCCGGCTGCTCGATGGCGGTCTGGTCGACGCCGCGGCTGACAGCGGTTTGTTCGCTCATGGTGTCTCCTCCTCAATTCACGTTGATGCGGCGGGGCTGCGCCGACTCGAGGCGCTTGATGCTGACGTGCAGGACGCCTTCACGGTACGCCGCGCGCACCTCGTTCGGATCCAGGTCGTCGGAAAGCGTGATCACGCGATGGAAGCGCCCAGCGAAGCGCTCGTTCACGTGCACGGTGGCCCGCTCGGGCTCGCCGGGGAGCGCGGGCTTGCGTTCGCCGGCGATGCTGAGCACGCCCCGCTCGAGCTGGACGTCGATGCTCTTCGCCTCGAGCCCCGGGGCGAAGGCGTAGATCTCCACCGACTGCGGCGTGCTCGCCACGTTGAGCGCGGGAAAGCCGCCGCGGGCGAAGCCCCGGATACTGGGAGAAAATTCAAACGCTCGTTGGACCTGACGCTGCAGGCGATCGAGCTCCGCGAAAAGGTCGCGGGGAAACAGCGAGAGTTCCATGGCCCTGTCCTCCATAAGGATCGTTTCGGGCGGGAAATAGGAGCGGCTGCGCGGTTTTCAAGGGCCTTGAAATCGGCCGGCGCCGCCCGGAGCTAGAACCGTTTTTCGCCCCGGCTTGGGGTAGGCTAGCCGGACGCAAGGGGACTGCCCGTGTCATACCAGCTCACGATCGAAGAACGGCCTACGTATGTGTACGCGCGCGTCGACGGCGACCTCACGCCGGAGAACGCGCTGAGATTCCTCGAAGAGGCCTATGCGGCCTGCCTCAGGAGCGGCCGGCCGGACGTCTTGCTCGACATGCAGCTCCGCGGTCCGAACCTCGCCACCACCAGCGTGTACGAGGTCATTTCACAGCGCGCGGCGGACGGCACCAAGCTGGGCAAGATTGCCTACGTGCCCTACGAGGCCGACGATCGATCGATGGCGTATTTCGCCGAGACCGTCGCGGTCAACCGTGGCGTGAACGTGCGCCTTTTCGAAAGCGTCGCCGCGGCCGAGCGCTGGTTGTCGGAACCCTAGTCGACCTGCAGGCCGAATTCGCGGGCGATGCCGGCGGTCTGCTCGTAGGTGTCGCGCAGGATCTGCGAGAGCTCTTCGGGCGTGGACGAAAGGGCGACCGAGCCCGCCTTCTCGATCAGGTCGCGGTACTCGGGCGATTTGACGATCGCGCCGACCTGCCGGTTGAGGAGCGCGACCACCGGCTGCGGGGTGCCCGCGCCGCCGCAGAGGCCGAGCCAGCCGAAACGCACGAAGGCGAGGCCCTTCTCGGCGAGTGTCGGTATTCCGGGCGCCGCGGCCAGGCGCTCGGCGCTCGTGACCGCGAGAACGCGCAGCCGGCCCGCCTTGTACTGCGGCAGGACCGTGAGCGTCGGCGAAACGTAGAGTTGCACCCGGCCGGCGATGAGGTCGTTCAGCGCGTCGGCGCCGCCTTTGTAGGGGATGCCGGTCAGGCGGATTCCAGTGGCCTTCGCCAGCTCGAGCGCGAGCACTTCCTGCGCCGAGCCGCGGCCGATGGTGCCGTAGTTGAGCTTGCCGGGGTTGGCGCGCGCATACGCAATGAATCCTTCGAGGTCCGGCGCCGGGACCTCGTTGGTCAGCGCGACGGCGTAGTAATAGCGCGAGATCTGCGTGATCGGCGCGAGGTCGGCAAGCTTGTAGGCGACGCTCTTGTAGACCGCCGCGTTGATGGCCTCGAAGTGGGTGCAGAGGAGCAGGTTGTAGCCGTCCCTCGGCTTCGACAGGACATCCTGGGTCGCGATCTGCCCGCCCGCGCCGGGACGGTTCTCCACGATCACGCGCTGGCCGAGGGCAGTCCCGAGACGATCGGCGATGAACCGCGCCGGCAGATCGGTCGGTCCGCCGGCGCTGAAGCCGACCACGAGCCTCACGGGCTTGTCCGGATAGGTCGTTTGCGCTTGCACGCCGGTCGCGAGGACGACGAAGGCGAGGGCTGGAATAAACTTCATCCATGAAGCCTAGCATTGATCGAATTCGTACTACCCATACCGGAAGCCTGCCGCGGCCCGCCGACATGCTGGCGGCGCTGCACGCGCGCTTCGAGGGCGGACGCGTCGACGAGGCTGCGTACGAGAAAGCGCTTGCACGGAACGTGCGCGAGATCGTGCGCAAGCAGGTCGAGGCGGGCATCGACGTCGTGAGCGACGGCGAGTGCAGCAAGCCGAGCTTCATGGCCTACCGCGCCGAGCGCATCGGCGGCTTCGAGCCGCGCATCCCGAAGGGCGGCATGCCCGCGCCGGGACCGGTCGATCCGGACGGCCGCGACGCGACCATGTTTCCCGAGTACTACCGGAACGTGCAGGAGCACAGTCCCTTCGCCAAAACGGTGCGCGTCGCGCCGCGGGTATGCGTGGCGCCGATCAGGTACGTCGGGGAGAAGTTCCTGCAGCGCGACCTCGCCAACCTGAGGCAGGCCATGTCCGAGGCCGGAGCCGAAGAAGGGTTCATGCCTTCGGCGAGCCCGATCCCGGGCGACGCGAACGAGCACTACCGCTCGGAAGCCGAGTACTTTGAGGCCCACGGCGAAGCGATGCGCGAGGAATACAGGGCGATCCTCGACACCGGCCTGTACCTGCAGATCGACGATCCGAGGATGGTGAGCTCTTGGGATTCGCGCAAGGACATGGACCTCGCGCAGTACCGCGCGTGGATGCAAGGGCGCATCGAGCATCTGAACCACGCGCTGCGCGGGTTCCCCGAGGAGCGCATCCGCTACCACACCTGCTACGGCGTCAACTTCGGGCCGCGCCTCTCGGACCTGCAGCTCGAGCAGGTCCTCGACCTCATCCTGACGATCCGGGCCGGGGCGTACTCCTTCGAGGCCGCCAACCCGCGCCACGACCACGAGTGGCGCGTCGCCCAGAAGCTCGAGCTGCCCGAAGGCAAGATGCTCATCCCGGGCGCGGTCACGCATTCGAACGTGACGATCGAGCATCCGGAGGGTGTCGCCGACCGCATCGAGCGCTGGGCCCGCGCGGCGGGACGCGAGAACGTCATGTTCGGCAACGACTGCGGCTTCGCCTCGACCGCGGGCAATACCGAAATTCCCGAAGCCGTCGCCTGGGCGAAGCTCAAGTCGCTGGGCGAGGGCGCGCGGATCGCTTCGCGGCGGCTATGGGCGAGATGAGCGGCGGGTGCTAGGCTCTGCCGATGAGCTGGATCGTCCGCGCCGTGGTACTAGCCGTGGGGGCATGGCTTCTCGTGCAGTGGCAGAGCATTGCCGCCCAGGCAGCGGCCCTGTTTGCATGGCTGCTCTGCGCCGGCGGGGCCGAGCTGATCGTCGAAGCGAATCGGCGCACCCGGGAGCGTCGCCGTAGCCCGAGCCCGCCGTTGGCCGGCGGCCGCCGGCACACCGATCCTCCGCTGCGGGGCTAGGCCTCGGCGAGACTTGCGTTCGTCAGGTCGGTGACCAGCATGTGACCCGGCGAATGGGTGATGCAGAGCGACGGCCGCGCCTCGAGCACCACGGATTGAGGCGTGATGCCGCAGGCCCAGAATAGCGGCAGCTCGTCGGCGCGCACTTCGGTCGGATCGCCTGCCCAGGGTCGGTCCAGGTCTTCGATTCCGATCATTTCCGGAAACCCCACGTGGATGGGCGAGCCATGCACGCGCGGATAGCGCGAAGTGATCTCGATCGCGCGGATCGCATCGGCGGGCTTGAAGGGGCGCATTGAGACCACGAGCTTGCCGCGGAAGCGGCCGGCGGGCACGGTGTCGACGCTGGTGCGGTACATGGGCACGTTGGTACCCTGCTCGACGTAGCGCAGCCGCAGCCCCGCCTGCATCAGCGCTTCCTCGAACGAGAACGAGCATCCCAGCACGAACGTGACGAGGTCTTCCCGCCACAGGTCGCGCAGATCCGTGACATCACCTTCCTGTTTTCCATTCCTGAAAATCCGGTAAGCAGGCACGTCGGTCCTGATATCCAGGTCTTCGCCGAGCCCGGGCAGGCGCGGATCGCCCGGAGCCGACATGGCGAGGAGCGGGCATGGCTTCGGGTTCGCTTCGCAGAAAGCGCGGAAGTCCGCGGCGTATTCCCGCGGCAGGATGCAGACGTTCCCCTGCACGTGGCCGCGGGCAAGCCCGGCGGTGTTCCTGCGGTGCCGGCCCGCGCGGATGGCCTGTCGAACTTCCCTTGGTCCGTTCATTTAGTGGTCGGTCAGGGCAAAGCCTTGCCGTTGCGGCGTGGCGGCACGAATGTGCGAGGCGCGCTTGTGGAAGCTGCCGTCTTTCATGATGACCGCGAGCCTGGCCTGATCCTGCAGCACGCGCACGTCTCGCGTCGGGTCGCCGTCGACGAGAAGAAGGTCTGCGAGATAGCCGGGCTTCAGCTGCCCGAGCAGCTCGCCGCGTCCCATGAGCTCGCCGCCCAGCTTCGTCGCAGCGACCAGCGCTTCAGTCGGGCTGTAGCCGAGCAACTCGACGAACCACTGCAGGTCGCGCGCGTTGCGCCCGATCGGGTTGTAGGGGAAGCCGTAGTCGCCGCCGGGCAGAACGCGGATGCCGCGCTTGCGCATCTTCGGGTAGAGCTTCTGCATGCGCTCGAGCGTGAAAGGCGCGCCGAGCTTCTCGGCCACCTGGCGGGTGATCCCGAAGGCCTCGGCCTCGTAAGTGCGCGCGTAGATGAGCCCGATCGCCGGCGCCACGAACAGCTCGTCCTTCTTCGCTTCCAGGAGATCGAGCGCCTCTTCGTCGGCATGGCTGCAGTGGTACAGGATGCGAAAGCCGTGCTTCGCGCCGAGCTTCACCGCCTGGGCGGCTTGCGCGTGGCACGCCAGGAAAAGACCGCAAGCGCCGGCCTCGTCGCCGATCGCGGCGACCTCGTCCTCGGTATAGGTGAGCTGCTGCGAGCCGCCCGGCGTGAACGCCTCGTCGCTCGAGAGCAGGAACTTGATCGAGTCGACGCCTGCCTTCGCCATCTCGCGCACGTAGGCGCGCATCGCCGCGGGGCCGCGCGGATGCTGAGCGCCCTCCTCGGCCTTCAGGCCGAGCGCGCCGTCGGGCAGCCGCTCGAGCGACGAGGCGCGCAGCCGCGGTCCCGGAATCCAGCCGCCGTTGATCTCCTCGCGCAGCGCGATCTCGAAACGCGGCCCGAGCGACCCGGCCGAATAGGCGCTGGTGAATCCGGCATCCAGCGTGACTCTCGCGTTCCTCGCCGTGACCAGGAGGTGCTCCTCGGGCGGCAGGACCATGGCGTCGATGATGCGGCCGACCGAAGAGGGCCACGAGAGATGCGCGTGCGCTTCGACGAGGCCGGGCATCAGTGTGGCGCCGCCGCAATCGATGACTTCGGCGCGCTGGCGGGCGAGGGGCGCGTTCGCCTCGCCGACGGCCTCGATGCGGTTTCCCGTGACGAGGATCTCGCCGGAGAACGGTGGCCGGCCGGTGCCATCGAAGACTTGCGCGTTGGTGAACAGCATGGCTGCGGTCATGGGCCTCTCCGGAAAAGCGCTTCGGTTAATATATTCGATCCAAAGGAGGAGAGAGACATCATGACCTTCATGAACAGGCTGGCGGCCGCCTTGGCCGTGGCCGCGGCGGCGGCGACGGGCGCAGTGGCGCAGAACGTCAAGATCGGCATCGTCGCGTTTATCTCGGGTCCGGCGGCGGCGCCGTTCGGCGTGCCGGCGAAGAACGCGGCCGACTTCGTGATCGACGAGCTGAACGCGGGCAGGGGCCCTGCGCCCTACGACAAGAAAGGCTTCGGCGGCGCGACTCTCGAGACCGTAGTGGTCGACGAGGCGGGCAGCACCACGACGCAGGTCACCGAGTTCCGCAACCTGGTGCAACGGCACAACGTGGATCTCGTGATCGGCTACATCTCGAGCGGCAACTGCCTCGCGATCGCGCCGGTCGCCGAGGAGCTGAAGAAGTTCACCAACTTCTTCGACTGCGGCACGCCGCGCATCTTCGAGGACGCATCCTACAAATACGTGTTCCGCACCTCGCCCACGGCCACCATGGACAGCGTCGGCGCGGCGCTGTACGTGAAGGACGCGAAGCCCGGCATCAGGTCGATCGCCGGACTCAACCAGAATTATGCCTGGGGCCAGGACTCGTGGGGCGACTTCGAGCTGGCGATGAAGGTGCTGGTGCCGAACCTCGAGGTGAAGACCTCGCAGATGCCGAAGCTCTTCGCCGGCCAGTACAACGCCGAGATCTCGGCGCTGCTCGGCGCGAAGGCCGACGTCATCCACTCGAGCTTCTGGGACGGCGACCTCGAGGCGCTGATCCTGCAGGGCGGGCCGCGCGGGCTCATGAAGAGCAGCATGACCATTCTCACGACGGGCGAGACCGCCATGCACAAGCTGGGCGCGCAGATTCCCGACGGCACGGTGCTCGGCGCGCGCGGGCCTTTCGGGCCTTACGCGCCGAGCAACGCCTACAACAAGTGGTTCTCTTCGGGCTTCGAGAAGCGCTTCAGCGCGCCGCCGAACTACGCTTCCTATCAGATGGCGCAGGCGATCCTCGGGGTGAAGCTCGCCTGGGAGAAGGCGCAAGCCGCCGCTGGCGGTAAGCGCCCAAGCAACGAGCAGGTGGGCGCGGCGCTCGAGAACATGACTTTCGAGGGACCCGGCGGCACGGTGCGCATGGCGATCGGCAAGGGGCACCAGGCGATCATGGAGACGGCGTACGGCACGACCAGGCTCGCGAACGGCAAGGTCACTCTCGTCAACGTAAAACGCTATCCTGCGGAAAAAGTGAATCCGCCCGAGGGCGTGAAGTCGTCCGACTGGATCAAGAGCGGCTTCAAGCAGGGAAACTGAGCCGACCCGACAAAACCGGGTTTGAACCAGCTTCTCTCCGTCGCGGTAGACGGCGTCATCTACTCGGCGTGGCTGTTCATCGCCGCGCTGGGCCTCACGCTGATCTACGGGGTGATGAAGATCGTGAACGTCACCCACGGCAGCTTTTACGCGATCGGCGCCTACGCCGCGGCCTCGATCACCGCCGCCTGGCTCGCGCGCGGCTATCCGCCGATGCTGTCCTACGCGGTGCTGGTGATCGCCGCGATCCTCGTGGCGGCGCCCTTCGCGATCCTGATCGAGCGCGCGATCCTGCGTCCGCTCTACTCGCGCGACGAGGTCGTGATCCTGCTCGTCACCTATGCGCTCTTTCTCATCCTGGAAGACGTAGTGAAGCTCGTCTGGGGCGTGAATCCGTATTTCATTGCCGAGCCGTACGCGCTCCTCGGCAGCTTCCAGGTGGCGGGCATGGCGTATCCGACCTACAACCTCATCCTGGTCGCCGTGGCGCTCTTCTTCGGCCTGGGGCTGGCGTGGCTCCTGCATAGCACGCGCGCAGGGAAGCTCCTGCTGGCGGTGATCCACGATCCGGAGGTGAGCCGCGCCATGGGGATCAACGTCGGGCGCTATTACCTCGCGACCTTCGCGCTCGGATCGCTGCTCGCCGCGCTCGCCGGGGCGTTCACCGCCCCCACCGTGTCGGTCGTGCCCGGCCTCGGCGTCGAGGTGATCGTGCTCTCGTTCGCGGTGGTCGTGATCGGCGGCCTCGGCAGCCTCCCGGGCGCCGCGGTCGGCGCGGTGATGGTCGGCCTGGTGCGCTCGCTCTCGGTCCACTACATGCCGCAGGTCGAGCTCTTCGTCATCTACTTCGTCATGGCGGCGGTGCTCGCGGTGCGACCGCGCGGGCTCTTCAGCCTGGCGGAGCCGAGAAAGATATGAACCGGACCGAGGCCGGACCGGATCGCACCGTCGTGCTGCTTCTGGCCTCGTTTTCGATTTTGGCAGTGACAGGCCCCTGGCTCCCGCAGTGGGCGATGTTCATCATGACCATCGCCGTCGCGCGCGGGCTCGTGGTGCTCGGCCTGCTGCTCCTGCTGCGAGCGGGGCTGGTCTCGTTCGGCCAGGCGCTCTTCTACTGCCTCGGCGCGTACTCGGCGGGCGCGCTCGGCCGCTTCTTCGGCATCTCGGACATTTTCGTCGAGATGCTGGTCGGCGGCGCGGTGGCTGCTGCCACCGCGTTTGTGCTCGGCTTCTTGCTCGCGCGCTACCGAGGCATCTTCTTCGGGCTCCTCAGCCTCGCGCTCTCCATGATCCTGTACGGCCTGCTGGTGAAGAGCGAGGCGCTCGGCTCCACCGACGGCTTCAACATCCTGCCCTCGACGCTCTTCGGCATCCGGCCGGGCGCCGAGTGGGTGCGCTACGCGGTGCTCTTGTCCGCCGCGGCGGTGGCGCTCGTCGCCGCACTCCTCGTGCACCGCTATCTCGGCACGCCGCTCGGCAGGCTCGCGCCCGCGATCAAGGACAACGAGATCCGGGTCGAGTACATGGGCGCCTCGGCGCGCCGGGCGGTGCACGTGAAATACGTGATCGCAGGCGCGCTCGCCGGCGTCGGCGGCGCGCTCGCCGCGACCGCGGTCGGACACATCGATCCCGAGATGGCCTACTGGACCACCTCCGGCGAATTCATCTTCATCGCGATCCTCGCCGGCACCGGCAACGTGATCGCGCCGTTCGTCGGGGCTCTGATCTACGGTGCGATCCACACCCTGGCCTACGACCTTTCGCCCAACACCTGGCAGATGAGCCTCGGCGCGGCGCTTCTCGTGCTGATCGTTTTCCTGCCCGAGGGGATATGGTCGCTCTTCAACCGTTATGTCCGTCATTCTTGACGCGCAGGGCCTTACGAAGAACTTCGGCGCCGTGACGGCGGCGAACGAGGTGAGCGCCGCCATCGAGAAAGATTCGGTGGTCGGCCTGATCGGCACCAACGGCGCGGGCAAGACCACGTTCATCAACATCGTCACCGGGTACCTGAAGCCCGACCGCGGCAGCATCGCTTACGAGGGCCGCGACATCACGCGCCTGCCGCCGCGCGACATCACGCGCCTGGGCATCTGCCGCTCGTTCCAGATCCCGCAGCTTTACGGCTCGCTCTCGGTGTTCGACAACATGATGATCGGTATCGGCATCGTGCTGCGCAATGCCGGCCTCGCGGGCTACCTCTCACGCCGCGCGGCGCTCGTGCCTGGCTACGGCGAGCCGGCCGAGGCGGTCGCCGAGCGCATCCTCGCCCGCTTCGGCCTGCTCGAGTATCGCGAGCGCAACGCGCAGGTCCTGCCGGGCGGCGCGCGCAAGCTCCTCGACATCGCGCTCGCGATGGTGGCGCGTCCGCGCATCCTCTTGCTCGACGAGCCCACGAGCGGCGTCTCAGCGCAGGAGAAGTTCGGCATCATGCAGATGGTGCTCGAGGCAGTGCGCGCCGAAGGCGCGACGGTGCTTTTCGTGGAGCACGACATGGAGGTGGTGAGCCGCTTCGCGCAGCGTGTGCTCGCGTTCTACGACGGGCGCATCATCGCCGACGCGCCGCCGCGGGATGCGCTGGCGCACCCGGAGGTCAAGCGCTACGTGGTCGGCACCCGTGCTTGAGATCGAAAAGCTCAGCGTCTCCATCGCGTCGATGCAGATTCTGCGCGACGTCTCGCTCGAGGTGCCGACGGGCTCGATGACCGGCCTCATCGGCAGAAACGGTGCCGGCAAGACGACCGTGATGAAGACGGTCATGGGCCTCCTCAAGGCGGGCCGCGGTTCGGTGCGCTTCGAGAGCCGCGACCTCCTCGCGGTCCCGACGCACGCGCGCGCGCGCCTCGGAATCGGCTACATGCCCGAGGACCGGCGCCTCATTCCGGATCTCACGGTGGAGGAAAACGTGCTCGTGCCGGCCTGGGCGGCCGGGATGCCGGACGCGCACGCCCGACTGCAAAAGGTCTACGAATACATTCCCGAAGTGAAGCAGTTCGCGCCGCGCAAGGGCTTGCAGCTCTCGGGCGGCCAGCAGAAGCTCGCGGCCCTCGCCCGCGCGCTGATGTGCGGCACGCGCCTGCTTCTCCTCGACGAGCCTTTCGAGGGCGTGGCGCCCGCGCTGGCGCAGCGGCTCGCCGAAGTGATCGCCGGGCTCAAGCGCGAAGGCCTGTCGGTGCTGCTTTCGGAATCGGACCTGCAGCATTCCGAGCGCCTGGTCGACCGCGTGATCGCAATCGATCGCGGCTCCATCGCCGAGGGGCAGTAGTGCAGGCCGACGTGCTCGTCGTCGGCTCGGGCGCGGCCGGGATGTACGCGGCCATCAGCGCAGCTCGGGCCGGCGCGCAGGTCGCGCTCGTCGAGCGCAGCCTGATCGGCCGCGGCGGCGCCACCGTCATGGCGCAGATGACCGTTGCTGCGGCGCTCGGCGAGGAGGCGCCCGACCACTGGGAGCATCATCTCGCCGACACGCTGACGGCCGGACGCGGCCTGTGCGAGCCCGTGCTCTCGCAGCTTCTTTGCGAGGACGCACCCGAGTGCATCCGCGAGATGGATCGCTGGGGCGTGGGCTGGGCGCGCAACGACAGGCACATCAGACAAGTTCAAGCCCCGGGACACGACCGTCCGCGCTGTGTCTACGTCGACTTCGTCAACACCGGGCCGGCGGTCTCCAAGACCTTGCGCGCGCAGCTGAACCGCATCCCCGAGATCCGCCGCATCGGCGAGCTCCTGGTCACCGACCTCGCGCTTCACCAAGGTATCTGCGTGGGCGCTCATGCGGTTCACATCACCACGGGAGATTTGGTGTCGATCGAGGCAAAGGCCACGATCCTTGCCACGGGCGGCCTCACCCGGCTCTATCAGCGCAACAGCGCCTCGATCAACATGGGCGGCGACGGTTACGCGCTCGCGCTGCGCGCCGGCGCCGAGCTCGTCGACATGGAGTTCGTGCAGTTCTTTCCCATCGGCCATCTCGCGCCGCGGCTCGTCGGCATGGATCCCATCATGTGGGACCCGTTCCGCTACAAGCTCGGCGGAAAGCTGCTGAACGCCGAGATGCTGGAATTCCTGAACGAGGACGGACGCTACGTCTCGGTGCGCGACCACGCAACCCGGGCCATCCTTGCGGAGGTCGCGGCGGGCCGCGGCACGCCGCATGGCGGCGCGTGGCTTTCCTTCCGCCACTGCAGCGAGGCGGAGCTGCGCTCCGCGTTCGGTCCGATCATCGACCGCCTCGCGGAGAACGGCATCGACCTCACGCGGCAGGCGATCGAAGTGGCGCCGATCGCGCATTACCACATGGGCGGAATCCGGGCGGACACCGACATGCAGACGAGCGTGCCGCAGCTCTTCGCAGCGGGCGAGGCAGTCGGCGGCGCCAACGGCGCGAACCGCCTGTCGGGCAATGCGATCACCGAGGCTTTCACCTTCGGCCGCCGCGCCGGGTTGCGTGCCGCCGCGCTGGCGGCGAAGACGGCAATGCCTTCTGTCGAGCGGGAGGCGAGAAAGTCCGGTTCGGGTTCCGTGGGTGAAAAAATCAATGCAGCGGCGGAGATCGCACGCCTTCAGCAGGTGATGAACGAGCACGTCGGTCCATTGCGCACTCGCACCGGCCTCGAGCAGGCGCTCAAGCACATCACTGAGCTCACCCGGGAATGCACGACGTTGCCGGCGCCGTGCGCGGGCCTCGACCCTGAATGGCTCGATCTTCACGACCTAAGCAACATGCGTCTCGTCGCCGAGTGCATCACGCGAGCCGCACTGGTCCGCGAAGAGAGCCGCGGCGCGCATCAGCGCCAGGATTTTCCCGAGACCAGCGAGGGCTGGCGGAGGCACCAGACGGTTCGCCTCGCCTCCGACGGGGTGCGGCTTGAAAGCTAGGCTCAGGATCCGCCGCGGCACGCCCGGCTCGGCCGAGCGCTATGAGCTCCACGAAATGCCGTTCGAGCCGGGTCAGACAGTGCTCGACGCGCTGCGCTGGATCCGCATCCACCGCGATCCGGGCCTCGCGATCCGCTTTTCGTGCATCAACGCCAACGCGTGCAAGGAATGCATGATCAGTGTCGACGGCAAGACGGTCTACGCGTGCACGACCCGGCTCACGGAAGACGAAATGACGCTCGAGCCGCTGCCGAACAAGACTTTGATCCGGGACCTCGTTACCGAGATCGCGCCGCCCGACGAGCGTCTCGCTAGCGATCGATGATGCCGGCTTCGATCGCCTTGATCTGGAGCGCGAGGTACTTGGAATAGATCCGGCACTGCGCGAAGCTGCCGGCGATGAACCAGAGTCCGGGCTGCGGCGTGCGCTGAAACATGTTGCGCAGCTCCTGGCCTTCGCCGAAGCCCCAGATCGGGCCGACGCGGGCGGCGACCTCGGCGCCGAAGAGCCTGGCGACGAGGCGCTCCTGGCCTTTCCAGCCGGTGGCGAGCACGACGAGATCGGCACCCTTGAGCAGCTCGGGGAGCTCGTCGAATTGAGCTAGCCCGATCCTGCCGTCGGCGATGAGGTCGGAGCAGCCGACGTTGAAGTAGTAGCCGCCGCCGCGCGTGAGGTACATGAACTGCCAGCCTGTGCCGTCCTCGCCGTCGCAGAGCCGGAAACCCTTCCGCTCGAGGCGCTCGAGCAGGTCCTTGTCGAGATGCTTCGCGTGCTGCGTAGCAAGCTTATGACTCTCCCTGGCAACTCCCAATGGTATGGATGCGGTGATGAGGTCGCAGTCTTCGAGTGGCGGGCCTTCGCTGTAGAGCGAGTAGACGAGCTGCGCGCTCGGGTCGCAGTTGGTGATGAGCGTGGGGCTGCGCTGCACGATCGTCACTCTGGCGCCGGCGGAGTAGAGATCCTGCGCGATGTCGTGGCCGCTGTTGCCGGTGCCGATCACGAGCGCGCGCTTGCCTTTCCATGCCTCGCCGTCCTCGTACCGGCTGGAGTGAATGACTTTGCCCGAAAACTCTTTAAGCGATGGAATATCCGGGATGTTCGGAATGCCGCTCACCCCGGTGGCCAGGACGACGTGCCGCGGATGCATCTCGCACGTCGAGCCGTCGGCGCGCCGCAGGGTCACCGACCAGCGCTCGTTCCTTTCATCGTAGCTCCCACCCGTGAATTCGGTGCCGGCCCAGTAGTTGAGCTCCATCGCCTCGGCGTAGGACTCGAACCAGTTCGCGAGCTTGTCCTTCGGGATGTAGACCGGCCAGTTCGGCGGGAACGGCATGTACGGCAGGTGGTTGACGTGCACCTGGTTGTGCAGCGTGAGTGCGTGGTAGCGCCTGCGCCAGTTGTCGCCGACGCGCGGCCAGCGGTCGACGATCAGCGTGTCGACCTGGAGCTGCCCGAGGCGCGCTGCAATCGTGAGGCCGCCCTGCCCGCCGCCGACCACCAGAACGGCGGGGTCGCGGTCTTTATAGGTCGAATTCTGTTCTCTGAGGTCGAGCCAGTTCGGCCCGGCGAAATCGCGCGAATAAGACCAGCCCTGCGGGCGCCGGCGGCCGACGTTCTCCTCATGGTCCCTGAGCTCGTCGAGCGCGGTGAGCAGGGTCCACGCGCGTGGCTCCTCTTCAGTAGGGAAAAAGCGAAGGACACCACTGCCGCAGCCGAGCGCGGTCTCAAAGCGGTAAATCGCCTCGACGCACCTCTTACCGGCGCGCGTCACGTGCCGGGGCGCGGTGCGCTCGGGGTCGGTCCTGAAGCCGCCGGGGCGCGCGCGAGGAGCATGCTGCGTCAGCGCGGCGGCGATGGCGCGGGTTCCGCTGACCGTGCCGATGCGCCAGGTGAGGGCGAGGACGTCGCGCCAGTGGCTCTCGGAATGGAACAGGCTCTCGAGCAAGGCTCGATCGCCGCTCGCAAGGGCGTGCTCGAATCGGGCGAGCCAGTGGTTCGCGATCGTCGCCAGGGTTTCGGTGCCGGCCAGCATCAGCGCTTGCTCATTAGAATAGCGCGTCCACATGGAAAGGCTCTGCGTCTTTTGTGGCTCGAGTCCGGGGCACGATCCGGCGTACGCCGCAGCAGCCGCGCAGCTTGGGCGCGTGCTCGCCCAGCGCGGCATCGGGCTGGTCTACGGCGGCGGGCGGGTCGGCCTGATGGGCGTGCTCGCCGACGCTGCCCTCGCCGCCGGCGGTGAGGTCATCGGCGTGATTCCCCAGGCGCTCCTCGAGCGCGAGCTCGGCCACCGCGGATTGACCGATCTGCGCGTGGTCGATTCGATGCACGCGCGCAAGGCGCTCATGGGCGAGCTGGCCGGTGGCTTCATTGCTCTGCCCGGCGGCATCGGCACGCTCGAGGAGCTGTTCGAAGTCTGGAGCTGGGCACAGCTCGGGCTGCACCGCAAGCCCTGCGGCGTGCTCGACGTGGAAGGCTTCTTCGCGCCGCTGGTCGAGTTCCTCGACCGCCAGGTCGAGGCCGGATTCATCCATCCGACGTACCGCGCCATGCTGACCGTAGCGTCGGCGGCCGAAGAGCTACTCGATGCGTTCTCCGCCTACAAACCGCCGGCGGATAAATGGACCGCGTCGGTCAGGCGAGCGTGACGCCGATGCTCGCGCGCCCTGTGCCGTCGGCGCCCGGGCGCGGATTCGCAGCCATGCCCTCTACCGACCGGCCGCGGTAGGTCACGCGGTAGCGCGGCGTGGTGCTCATCAGCATGAACCGCCCGTCCGCGTCGGTAGCGGTGCGTGCCTGCCCTGCGGCGACGGTGGCCCCGGAAAGCGCGCCGCCGTCCGGGCCGACGACGCGGCCGGAGAGCAACAGCTTTTGCGGTGCTTCCTCAGTGGGCAGCGCGGCGAAAGCGGCGGGCGCGACGACCGCGCCGAGGCCGGCGATGATCACTTGTCTGCGCCGTGGAGATAACATAGCGCTTCGATAATACCCTCGCATAACCGCCAACGGGAAGGGCCAGCCCAATGAAACTCCTCTTCTTCAACGATTACCGCCTCGGCGTGCTCAAGGGCGAGCGGGTCGTCGACGTCACGCAGGTGGTCCTGAACGTCCCGCACACCGGACCGGGCAACCTGATCAATGGCGTGATCGAGCACTGGGCCGAGCTGCGCGGAGCGATCGACAAGGCTGCCGCCTCGGGTACCGGGCTGCCGGTCGCGCAAGTCAAGATCCGCTCGCCGCTTCCCAAGCCGGTCAACATCGACTGCATGGCGGTGAACTACATGGAGGACGGCACGCGCAAGGAGGCGGCGCCGATCAACGCCTTCCTCAAGTCGCCGAACTGCGTCGTCGGCCACGGCGAGACGGTGGTCCTGCCCGACATCCCGTTCTCGATCTTCGAGGGCGAGGCCGAGCTCGCGGTGGTGATCGGCAGGCGCGCGAAGAATGTTCCCGCCTCGCGCGCGATGGAGCACGTTTTTGGCTACACCAACTTCATCGACGGCTCGGCGCGCGACGCCACGACGCTCGGCAACTCGTTCTACCAGGTGAAGTCGCGCGACACCTTCGCGCCGATCGGGCCCTACATCGTCACGGCCGACGAAATCAAGGATCCGCATAAGCTGCAGGTACGGCTCTCGGTGAACGGCATGCTCAAGCAGAACTACAACACCAGCGACATGGCGAACAAGATCCCGCGCTGCATCGAGTGGATCTCGGGAATCCATGAGCTCGAGCCGGGCGACGTGCTCGCGACAGGCACCAACCACCGCGGCCTGTCGGCGCTGCAGAACGGCGACACGGTGGAGCTCGAAATCGACAGCCTCGGCAAGCTGGTCGTCAAGGTCCAGGACGACCTGAGCCGCACGTGGGCGCGCGAAACGCGGCTCGAGCGCGAGCAGAAGGGCATGAAGGGCTACACGCCCCAGCTCACCGGGAAGTACGCGAAGCTCTAGGCGTACTCTTCGGAGACGTCCTTGTTCGTATAGTCGGGCAGCAGGAGCGTGGCCACCACGCTGCAGATCGCGCACGCCAGGATGTAGAACGCGACCGCGTAGCCGGTCTTGTAATGGGCGAAAAGCGCGGCCGCAATGAGCGGCGCCGGGCCGCCCGCGATGATCGAGGCGAGCTGGTAGCCCATCGACGCGCCGCTGTAGCGCAGCCTCGGGGTGAACGCCTCGGCGATCAACGCCGCCTGCGGGCCGTACATCATGTCGTGCGGCACCAGGGAAAGAATGACCGCGACGAAGATCCACGCCGCGCTTCCGCTATTCAGCATGCCGAAATAGGCGAACCCGAAGATGCCTGTGACGATCGCGCCGACGAGGTAGATCCTGCGCCGGCCCATCCGGTCGGAGAGGTGGCCGAAGATCGGGATGGTGAAGAAGGAGACGAGCGAGGCGCACATCACCGCGGCGAGCAGGAAGTCGCGCTTCACGTCCAGGTTGCCGGTCGCGTAGCTGAAGATGAAGGCAGTGAAGATGTAGAAGGGCGCCTGCTCCGCCATGCGGGCGAGGGCGGAGAGCAGCACTTCCCTCGGCTGACGCTTGAGCACCTCGAGCATGGGTCGGCGCTCGACGCGCTTCTGCTGCACCAGGCGCGTGAACACCGGCGTCTCCATGATCTTCAGGCGGATGTAGAGGCCGATGGCGACGAGCACGATGCTGAGCGCGAAGGGGATGCGCCAGCCCCAGCTCAGGAACGCGGGCCCGGAAAGCTCGCTGCAGATCAGAACCACGAGGTTGGCGATAAAGAGTCCCGCGGGCACGCCGAACTGCGGCCACGACGCGGCAAAGCCGCGATGCTGGTTCGTGCGGGTCCATTCCATCGACATCAGCACCGACCCGCCCCACTCGCCGCCGACCCCCACGCCCTGGATGAAGCGCAGCGCGGTGAGGATCACCGCGCCCCAGATGCCGATGCTCTCGTAGGTTGGCACGAACGCCACCGCGAAGGTGGCGAGGCCCATCACCATCAGCGTGGCGATAAGCGTCGACTTGCGGCCGATGCGGTCGCCGTAGTGACCGAAGATCGCGGCGCCGACCGGGCGCGCGATGAAGCCCACCGCGTAGATGGCGAAGGCCTGCAGCGTGCCGGTGAACGGGTCGGACTGAGGGAAGAAGAGCTTCGCGAAGACGAGGCCCGTGACGATGCTGTAGAGGAAGAAGTCGTACCACTCGATGGTGGTGCCGATGGTGCTGGCGATGACGGCGCGGCGCAGCTGCGTGCGGGCGTCGACGCTTTGCGATGCCGGTAGAGCCTGTCCCGCGGTGAACGTGGCCATGCGATGCCCTAACGTACGAGGAGATATTTTCGTTGGACCGGCTCGCGGCAGCGCAGTTCAGGAATGCGGCTTGCTCGCTTCAATCACTTCAGCCCAAGCTGAAACATGGGTCTGCTGCGCCCGCTACTCTCGGTGCATGGCTACCGCAAAAGATACGGCACGGTTATTTCCGGCTCCCCGGCCGGTGCTCGCGCTCCTCGCCACCTCGCTCGGAGTGCTCGTCGCGCAGATCGACACCTCGGTGGTGACGCTCGCAGTCAAGCACATCGGCGCCGACCTCGGCTCGACCGTGAGCGAAATGCAGTGGATGGTCGATTCGTACAACCTGGTCTACGCGGCGTTCCTCCTGACCGCGGGCGTGCTCGGCGACCTCTACGGCCGCAGGCGCGTCTTCGTCTGCGGCATCGCGCTCTTTTCGCTCGGTAGCATCCTGTGCGCGGCCGCGCCTGACACCGCGCCGCTCCTTTTGGGTCGGGCGGTCAGCGGCCTCGGCGCCGCTCTGGAGCTGCCGATGTCCCTCGTCCTGCTCACGGCCGCCTACCCGGAGGAGAAGTCGCGCCAGAACGCGCTCGGCATCTGGGCGAGCTGCAACGGCCTCGCCTTCATCGTCGGGCCGACGCTCGGCGGCCTGCTGGTGGACACCGCCGGATGGCGCAGCATCTTTTACCTCGTTCTCCCTCTTTGCGCCGGAGCTCTGGCGCTTGCCTGGAGCGCAGTGGACGAAAGCAAGGATGCGAAAGGGCGCAGGCTTGACCTCCCAGGGCAGGCTGCGGCGATCGCGGCGCTTGGCGGGTTCGCGTTCGCCGCCATCGAAGGTCCACACCTCGGCTGGACTTCGGCGGCGGTCCTCTCAGCCGCGGCCGTCGGCTGCGTTGGCACGATCGCGTTCGTGCTCATCGAGCGAGGCACACCGGAGGGCCTCGTGCCATTCGAGCTTTTTCGCAGCAGACCCTTCAGTGCCGCGCTCGCAATCGCGGGCTTGATGACCTTCGGGATGTACGCGCTGCTCTTCCTGATGCCGCTCTACTTCCAGACGTTGCGCGACCAAACTCCGCTCATGGCCGGCTTGAGCCTGCTTCCGCTTTCCATCACCTTCGTTGCGGTCTCGCAGTTGAACGGCCCGATCATGCGCGCCATCGGGCCGCGCGCGACGATGGCCGCGGGAATGGCGGCGATGGGCATCGGCGCGCTCGTGTGCGGGCTCCTCGCCGCCGGGACGGCGTACTGGCCGGTCGCGGCCGCCCTCGCCGTAGTTGGCATGGGCCTTGGCCTCAACACCGCGCCAGTCAACAACGTCGCGGTGCAGAACGCGCCGCGTGAGCGCAGCGGGACGGCCTCGGGGCTTTTGAACACCGCGCGCATGGTCGGCGCGACGCTCGGCGTCGCGCTCCTCGGCGCCGTGTTCGCTCACTTTGCGGGCCAGACGGCGCAGGTGAACGGCTTCCTCCCCGGCCTGCGCGCCGCCCTGGCGCTCGGCGGGATCGCCGAGCTTGCCGGTGCGGCGATCGCCCTGCGTTTCGTCCGAGCCGGCTAGGCTCCGCCCAGGCGAAGGCTGAACTGGTAGACGTTGGCGGCGGGCAGCTCGAGCTTTTCGCCGGTGACCCATTCGACGATCGGCGTGAACTGGCGGCATTCCGCGCTTGCCAGGCCGGGCTCCATCTCGAAGATGCCACCGCCTGTCTCGGCCGCCCGCACGAATATGTCGGAGTCGAGGAGACGCCCGATCAGGTCCAGGTTGAGCGCCTTGAGGAAGCGCTCGAGCGGCTGGTACACCGGCATCGACCGGCGTACGCGGTTGGCGATCACGCCGATGCGGATCCCGCGCGTGCGCACGATGCCGGTAAGCAGCACGTCCTTGATGAAGTGCGCCGTGGCGTGGATGTCGATCGAGGAGGGGGTGACTGGGATGAGCACGCAGTTCGCCCGACACAACAACTCCTGGAGCAGCACGCCCGAGACGCCGCCGGGGGCGTCGATGATGAGCTGCTTCGTTTCGGCCGGCACGTACATGCCGAGGCTGCGCAGTTGGCCGAATTTCTCGGGTGCGGCGTTCGAGCCGTGGATCTTGCCGAGCGATGCGTTGCGCTGTTTCAGCCAGTGCAGGCTCGACCCCTGCGGGTCGTAGTCCATGATGGTCGTGGCGACGTTCGCCATGGCGAAGTAGCTCGCCAGGTTGATCGACACGGTAGTTTTGCCGGCGCCGCCCTTCCGATTGATGACCAGCGTGGTATTCATGCCACATTCCCTTCTTGTTTTCTGGTGGCTTATCGGCGCGGCCATCATGCGCCGGCTCCCACGTAAAATCAAATCTCTACGAGCGGCGCTGCGCTGTCGGGCTGCGGCGTCAAAGCGCGTCAGAGCTTGCAAGGCTTTCGCCGTGCCGTGGCAGATTTCGCGGCGGGCCAATGAGTTGGCTACTATGCTGCGGCTCGCGCCGCAATGAACAATTACGACAATCCCTACCGCGACGATCCCGAGCTCACCCCGTTGACCCGCGCCGGTCGCTTCATGGAATGCGCTTTTGCAGTAGTGCTCGCGTTCCTGGCGGTGTACCTTTCCAAGTAAACCAACCCCGCGCGGGGGTCGTTAACTAGTTACCTTCCCCGCCGTCGGATGCAAGCGCAAGGTATCGGCATGGCAAAAGCAGTCTACCAACGCTCGGTCGAGATGGCCGCCGAGATCCTAGGGAGCAACGATGCGGTCGCCGGGTACCTCGGCGTGAATCCTGCGGAGGTGCTCGCCTGGGTAGAGGGCAGGGCGGAGCCCGCCATCAACCTGTTCCTGCGGCTCGTCGACCTCATCGAGCGGAGCACGGTCAGCGCCGCCCGCACGGCGACGGTCGTGCGCTCCAAGCGCGACGAAAAAGGCTAGAACCCGGCCCTACTCGGGTTGGATGCCGGCTTCCTTCACGATCCGGCCCCACTTGTCGACCTCGGCCTGGATCACGTTGCCGAACTGCTCGGGCGTGCCGCCCTGGATCTCGATTCCCGCGGCAGTTAGGCGTGCGCGCACATCATCCTGCCTCAGCGCCGCGTTGATGACCCCGTTCAGCCTGTTCACGGCGTCCTTCGGCGTGCGCGCCGGAGCGAGGATGCCGCCCCAGGTACTGGCGTCGTAGCCCGGCAGGCCGGACTCCGCGATCGTCGGCAGGTCCGGGAACGAGCTCGAGCGCTTCAGCGTGGTCACCGCGATGCCGCGCAGCGCGCCCGAGCGCACGTGCGGCGCGATCGCGGTCACCGTGTCGAAGATCATCGCGGTGCGGCCGGCGAGGAGATCGGGATGCGCCGCCGAGCTGCCCTTGTAGGGCACGTGCTGCATCTTCGTCTTCGTCATGTTCATGAAGAGCTCCGCCGCCATGTGGAGCGAGCTTCCCGGGCCGCTCGAGGCGTAGGCCGCCTTGTCCGGATTGGCGCGGATCCACGCCGCGAGCTCCTGGACGTTCTTCGCGCCCACCGAAGGATGCACCGCGAGAAGGAGCGGCACGACGTGCGTGTACGCGACCGGCGCGAAGTCCTTCACCGGGTCGTAGGGCAGGTTCTTGTAGAGCCACTTGTTGGTCGCGTGGCTCGACGCGACGATCACCAGCGTGTAGCCGTCTGGCGGGCTCTTGGCGACGAAATCGGTGCCGAGGTTGTTCGCGGCGCCGGGCTTGTTCTCCACGATCACCGGCTGGCCGAGCGGCGCGGACATCTTCTCGGCGAGCGAGCGTGCGATGAGGTCGATCGCGCCTCCGGTGGTCGCCGGCACTACGATCTTGACCGGCCGCGATGGATAGGTCTGCGCCACGGCCACGCCACAAACCAACAAGAGCAAGACCGGGAGCCATCGGTAGAACGTCGTCATGCGCATCTCCCTAGTCCGCGCGGATGTGGTTGTCGCGGATCACCTTGCCCCAGCGCTCCAGATCGCGCGCCACGACCTCGTTGAAGCGCGGATACCCGACGCCGGTGGGCTGGAAGCCGAGCTCTCGCAGCCGCGCAGAAACCTCAGGAGAAAGCACCGCCTTGCTGATCTCGAGGGAAATCTGCTCGAGGAGCCGCTTGGGCGTCGCGGCGGGTGCGAAGACGCCGTGCCAGGCTTCGATGCCTACGCCCGGGAACGCGCTGTCGAAGGGCGGCACCCCGGGCAACGTCTCGATCGGCTTCGCGCCGGTGACGAGGAGAGGACGCAGCGTGCCGGCGCGGATCTGCGGCAGCACGCCGACCGAGACCTCGAACATGAAGTCGACTTCCCCGGCGAGCACCGCCTGCACCGCCGCGGCGGCGCCTTTGTACGGGATATGGTTGATGCTCGCGCCCGAGGCGCCCTTCATGAGCTCGAAGAACAGATGCTGCCCGGAACCGGTCCCTGCGCTCGCATAGTTCAGCTTGCCGGGCTGGCTTTTGGCCAGCGCGATCAGTTCCTCCACCGAGCCGACGCCGGATTTCGCGTTCGCCACCAGCACGTAGTCGATAAGCGCGATCTGCGACACGCCGACGAGGTCGCGCAAGGTGTCGTACGGCAGCTTCTGCAGGTGCGGGGTCGCCACGAGCGGCGTCGAGTTGACCGCAAGGGTGTAGCCGTCGGGCGCGCTCTTCGCGAGCAGGTCGGTGCCGATCGCGCCGCTCGCGCCCCCGCGGTTGTCGATCACCACCGGCTGCCCCCACTGCTCGGAGAGCTTGCGCCCGAGCACCCGGCCGACGATGTCGAGCGGGCCGCCCGGCGGGAACGGCACGATCAGCCGCACCGGTCGGGCAGGAAAATCCGCCGCAAACACCGTCATCGCCGTGAAAGCGATAAGCGCGATGAGAATTTTCAGAAAGACTCTCGTCATGCGGCCTTCCGTCGACCCTCCCGATCGAGCAGGCCCGCGGCGACCAGCGCGCGGCGGATGCGCTCGATTTCCTCGGCCGGCAGCTTGACGAGCGGCGGGCGCACCACGGCGCGCGGCAACCGGCCGAGGAGCACCAGCGCCTCCTTCATGCGGTTGTGCATGTCGACGAACGGGTCGGCGTAGAACGCCTCGGCCGTCGGGTAGATCCGGTCGTGGATCGCCTTTGCGGCGGCCAGATCGTTTGCCTGGACCGCGCCCCACAGGTCGGTCTGCAGGCCGGCGATCACCGAGCCGCTACCGGAAAGCAGCCCCTTGCAGCCGACCACGAGCGAGCTGAAGAGCCAGGAGCTGTGCGTGGTAAGCACGTTCACCGGCCGCGCGCGCGACTGCAGCGCGCGAATTTGCCGCTCGTGCAACAGCGGGCTCGCGCACCAGTCCTTGATCGCGCGCACCGTGGGCACTTCGTTGCAGATGCGCTCGAGGGTGCCCATGGGATAGCCTTGTCCGCCCGCGAGCGGATACTGGAACACGATGAGCGGAAGGTCGGAGACGTCCGCGACGCGCCGGAAGTGCTCGAGCGCCATCTCCGGGCGCTGCCCGAAGGTGTAGATGCCCGGCGGGAACACGAGCAGCGCCGAAGCGCCTCCCGCGGCGGCCATGGCGGCGAGACGCTGCGCCTCGAGCGAACCGTCCGCGTAGATGCCGTTCACGATCGGCAGCCGCGCGCCGATCTCCTCCTGCGTGATCTCGAGAATCCGGCGCTGCTCCTCGAACGTGCATGAAGCGACTTCGGAGGCGTGCGCGTTGGTGCAGATTGCACTCAGTCCCGCGACCGAAGCCACGTCGCGCAGGTGCGCGCGGTAAGCGGCTTCGTCGATCGACAGGTCGTCGTGGAACGGCAGCAGCACCGCCGGGATGACTCCCTGCGGAACGTAGTCGCGATGGCGTGGCATGGCTGTCCTCCTCCGGCGAGCGAGGGCTATTCTAGCCCCTGAAAAAACAAACGCCCCGAGGCTTGCGCCCGGGGCGTCTGCTAGGCAGCCGGCCTAGATGCTGGCCGGACTCCTGTTCTTAGGATTGCCCCCAAACTGCACGGGTCGACGATCCACCGTCAGAGTCCTGCCGGCCGGTCGTGCCTTGGTCGTCTCTCACGGGATCACCTCCTTTCAAAGTTGCCAGCCTTTAGTCTAGCGTGGAAGCGTGCCGCGTGGAAACGGCGGCATCGTCCAACTGGGCTAGACTGCCACGGCATGCGCCTTGCCTCCTTCATCTTGTTGTTCTCGCTGAGCCTCGCCGCGCATGCGCAACAGCAGCGCGACGAGCTTGGCGTGCGCTATTGGTACAGCGGCGGCACGAGCACGCGGAGCCACAACGCGCAGGGAGCGAATCCATCGCTCGGCAACCCGACGTCGGTGCTCACCTACGAGGACCTCGAGGCGCATGCGCTGGAGCTGCACGGACGCAAGCGTCTCACGAACGGTGGGTTCATCAAGGGGAATCTGGGCCTCGGCAACATCAAGGGCGGCTCGTTCGACGACGAGGATTTCAACGCCGGGCAGGTGAAGAAGCAGGATACGACCTCGACGGTGAAGGGCAACTATGTAAGGTACGCGACCATCGATTTCGGCGGCGACGTATGGCGATTTCGCAATGGCAGCGCGGGCCTCTTCGTCGGCTACCAGTACTGGAGGGAGCGCCTGGACGCGTACGGAGTGGTGTTCACTGTTCCGCCCATCGGCCGAACCGACGGGGATTCGGTTCCGGTGGTCACCAACGACGTGACGTGGCAGTCGTTGCGCGTCGGAATCACGGGAACGGCGCAGTTCGACACCCGGACGCGTTTCCTGTTCGACGGTGCGTTCGTGCCGTACGCGAAAGTGAGCGACGAGGACAGCCATTGGATGCGGGTGAACCCGCCGGACCCGGATTTTTTCCTCGGACCCGCGCCCAACATCCACATCAAGGGCACCGGCTACGGCTTTCAGTTCGAAGCGGAGCTGCGCCACGAAGTGCGGCGCGACTGGGAGGTCGGGGCGGGCCTGCGCTACTGGTGGCTGCGTGCCACGGATGGCACCCGGACGGCACTGGGTTTCAGCGTGCCGCTCTCCGAGCTCACATCCCAGCGCGGCGGCTTTACCCTGAGCGTGACGCACAGGTGGTGACGAGGCTTCTTCCTGCGCTCGCGTTCGGCTTCGTCGCGGGCGGCGCGGCGGCGCAGATCCCGTCGGGCACGCCGCTGCGCGACGGCGTGCCGACGCTCGCGCCGATCCTCGAGAAGGTGACGCCCGCGGTGGTCAACATCGCTGTGCTCCAGGCGAGCCCCGAGGAGCAGAACCCGATGCTGCGCGACCCGTTCTTCCGCCGCTTTTTCGGCGGTCCGGCGCAGCCCGAGCCGCAGATCGCAGCCGGCTCGGGCGTGATCGTCGACGCGAAGAGCGGCTACGTGATGACCAACGCGCACGTCGTGAAGGACGCGCGCGAGGTGCTGGTCACGCTCAAGGACAACCGCAGGCTCCCGGCGAAGCTCGTCGGCGCGGACCCCGGCACCGACATCGCCGTGGTGCGGGTCGACCCGAAGAACCTGGTCGACGTGAAGTTCGGCGATTCCGACGCGCTGCAGGTCGGCGACTTCGTGATCGCGATCGGCAATCCGTTCGGCCTCGGCCAGACCGCCACCTCGGGCATCGTCTCGGCGCTCGGCAGGAGCGGCCTGTCGATGGAGGGCTACGAGCACTTCATCCAGACCGACGCCTCGATCAACCCCGGCAACTCGGGTGGCGCGCTCGTCAACCTCAAGGGAGAGCTCGTCGGCATCAACACGGCGATCATCGGCCCTTCCGGCGGCAACGTCGGCATCGGCTTCGCGGTCCCGGTGGTGATGGCGCACGCGGTCATGGAGCAGCTCGTCAAGTTCGGCGAGGTGAAGCGCGGCCGCCTCGGAATCAGCATGACCGATGTGGTCGGGGGCGAGGGCGCGACCATCGCCGAGGTGCAGGCCGACTCGCCGGCGTCGAAGGCCGGGTTGCGCAAGGGCGACGTGGTCACGGGTTTCAACGGACGCCCGGTGCGCGGCGCGGCCGAGCTGCGCGCGCGGCTCGGGGTCGTGCCGGTGGGCGATACGGTCGATCTGCAGGTCCAGCGCGGCGGCGAACAGCGCACCCTCAGGGCGCAGATTGGCGCGATCGAAACTCGGGCGAGCGGCGGCCAAGCGGTGCAGGAGCTCGCCGGAGCGGTGTTCCAGGAAGTCAGCAAGGCCGGGCTTCCCGGCCGCAACCGTGCAGTGCTCGTCACCGCGGTCAAGCCCGAGTCTCCGGCGTTCCGCCACGGGCTGCGCGCAGGCGACCTCATCGTCGGCGTCAACGCGCGGCGCGTCAGCTCGGTGAAAGAGCTCACCGCGGCGCTGAAGATCCGCGGCGGCGCTCAGATCAACGTGCTTCGCGGCGACAACATGCTCACCATCCCGGTGAGCTGAAAATCGAGGTCTCACCCGGTGGGACCAAGGTCCCATATCGACCCCGGCGCGGTTGCCGCTATTGTTGGGAGATGAAATTTCCCCTTCTAACCGTGGCCGCGGTCGCGCTCGTTGCCGGATGCGCCAGCGAACCCGAGCGAGCGCCGCGCACGATGGAGGACCTCGCCGCGGCGCGGCAGGACGATGACCTCGCGCGGGCGAATGCGGCGCGCAGCCTGAGCGAGCAGCTTGTGCAGCGGGCCGAGCGCAAGGTCAAGGCGGCGAAGCCGGGCGGCCCGCGGCCGACGATCGATATGCTCGTCATTTCCGGCGGCGGCGACTGGGGCGCCTTCGGCGCCGGCGTGCTGAAGGGATGGGGTCGGGTCAAGGGCGAGATGGCGCGCCCGCAGTTCGACGCCGTCACTGGCGTCAGCACAGGAGCGATGATCGCGCCGTTCGCGTTCCTCGGCGACGACGATGCGGTCGAGCGCATCGTGCGCCTCTACCGTAATCCGAAGCCGGACTGGACCCGCTCCCGCGGCTGGTTGTTCTTCTGGCCGAGCAATCCGTCGTTCTACGCCATGCCGGGGCTCGAGCGCGAGATGGCCGAGAGCCTCGACCGCCCGATGCTCGAGCGCATCGCCGCTGAGCAGGGAAACGGCCGCGTGCTCGTCGTCAATACCACCAACATCGACTTGGGCGACAGCCGCCCCTGGGACCTCGTCGCCGAGGCGCGCACCGAGCTTGCTGGCGGCGAGGCCGGCCGGGTGCAGCGCATCCTGCTCGCGAGCGCCGGCATCCCGGCGGTATTCCCGGCGCGCGAGATCGGCACTTTTCTCTACGTCGACGGCGCCATTACCGGAAATATCCTCTACGGCGGGCGCATCGACGAGCAGGACAGCCTTGCGGTCCTGTGGCGCAAGCGTTATCCGAGCACGCCGCTGCCGCGCCTTCGCTACTGGGTGATCTTCAACAACCAGTTCCGCTTCCCGCCGCAGGTCACGCCGGACAAGTGGCCCGACATCATGTCGCGCGCGACCATCATGGCGACGCAGACGGGGACGGTGGCCGCCATGCGGCATCTTTTTGCGCGCGCCGAGCTCATCCACCTCAAGCAGAAGGTGGACGTGGAGGTGCGCGTCATGGCGGTGCCGGACTCGTTCGTGCCCTCCGTGCCGGGCACGTTCCAGAAGGAGGTCATGAACGCGCTTGCCGACCTCGGGGAGAAAATGGGGGCCGACCCCGCGAGCTGGCGCGAGACCCCCCCGGACTGACGCGTCGCTGCTGTCCCCGTATTGGCCTTTGGTCCAATAGGGGGGAGGATGGGGACCAGCCAGAATCACCGGTAGTCAGGTAGCAGAAAGGGTGCCGCCATGCCGCCTCTGAGCCGCGCAGCCAGCGTATTTCTCGCCGGCACGCTCGTCGCCGCCTGCTCCAAGGACGCTCCACCGCCGCCCCAGCGGCCCGCGCCGCAGGTCACGGTCGTGACGGTGAAGCCGCAAAGCGTTCCGTACATCGCCACGTTCGTCGCGCAGACCGAGAGCTCTCGGCAGGTCGACATCGTCGCGCGCGTCTCCGGCTACCTCGACCGGATCGACTACCGCGAAGGCGAGCTGGTGAAGGAAGGCGACGTGCTGTTCCGGATCGACCCCAAGCCGTTCCAGGCGCAGCTCGAGTCGGCCCAGGGGGAGCTGAAGGCTCAGGAAGCGCGCCATAGCACCGCCTTCGCCACACTCAACCGCATCAAGCCGCTCACCGAAATGCGCGCCATGTCGCAGGCCGATCTCGACAAGGCGCAAGGCGAGTTCGATTCGTCGCGCGCCGCGGTGTACTCGGCGCAGGCGAAGGTGAAGGAAATGCACCTGAACCTGAGCTACGCCACCATCCGCTCGCCGGTCAGCGGTGTCGCGAGCCGCGCGCTGCAGCGCCAGGGCGCCTACGTCAATTCGACCTCGGAAAGCGCGAAGCTCACGTACGTCGCCGCGCTCGATCCGATCTGGGTCAACTTCAGCGTGTCGCAGAACCAGCTCGCGAAGATCAAGGACGAGATCGCGCAGGGACACCTCACGCCGCCGCCGGGACGGGTGTTCGAGATCGAGCTGGTGCTTCCGGGTGGTGCGCTCTATCCGGAGCACGGACGGATCAGCTTCGCTGATCCCTCGTTCAGCCAGGAGACGGGGTCTTTCCTCGTGCGCGCGGTGCTGCCCAATCCGAGGAGTGACCTGAAGCCCGGGATGTTCGTGACCGCGAAAGTGAAGGGTGGCACACGAACCAACGCGATCGCAGTGCCGCAGCTCGCCGTGCAACAGGGCGCGAACGGGCACCTGGTCTACGTCGTGCGCGAGGACGGTGTCGCCGAGCTGCGGCCGGTGGTGGTCGGCGACTACTACGGCGAGAAGGACATCTTCATCCTCGCCGGCCTGCAGGCCGGCGACCGCGTCGTCGTGGATGGGGCGCTGAAGGTCGTACCGGGGCAGCCCGTGAAGATCGTGGAAGGAGCCGAACCCAAACCCCCAGCCCAGAAGTAGGCGCCGGTGTTCACACATTTCTTCATCGAGCGGCCGATTCTTTCGTCGGTGATCTCGCTGCTGATCGTGCTTGCGGGCGCTGTGTCGATGACGGTCTCGCCGATCGAGCAGTATCCGGACATGTCGCCGCCGCAGGTCACGATCAGCGCGATCTATCCGGGCGCCACCGCCGAGGTGATCGCGAACAACGTCGCCGCGCCGATCGAGACGCAGCTGAACGGCATCGACAACCTGCTCTACTACTACTCGACCAGCTCCTCGAGCGGCAACGCCGAGATCGTGGTGGTGTTCCGGCCCGGCAGCAATCCGGACATCAACCAGGTCAACGTGCAGAACAAGCTTTCCCAGGCGACGCCGCAGCTGCCGCAGGTCGTCACCCAGCAAGGCCTGGTGGTGGAGAAGAAGTCGCCGAGCATCATGATGGTGCTGTCGATCTACTCGCCCGACGAGCGTTACAGCGCCACCTACCTCGACAACTACAGCAACCTCTACGTGCTCGAGGAGCTCAAGCGCATCCCGGGCGCCAACCGCTCGTCGGTGTTCGGCTCGCCCGACATCGCGATGCGCGTGTGGCTGCAGCCCGACCGGATGGCGCAGCTCGGCATCAACGTGCAGCAGGTCACCGCGGCGATCCAGAGCCAGAACCAGGCCTTCGGCATCGGCCAGATCGGTGCTCCGCCGGCGCGCCCCGGCACCGAGCAGCAGTTCGTGGTCACCGCCCAGGGCCTGCTCTCCAAGCCGGAGGAATTCGAGAACATCATCGTGCGCGCCACCCGCGAAGGCGTGGCGAGCGTGCGCATCCGCGACATCGGCCGCGTCGAGCTCGCCAAGCGCGACTACTCGCTGCAGGGCCGCATGAACGGCAAGACCGCGACCACCATCGGCATCTACCAGCAGCCGGGCGCCAACGCGGTCGCGACCGCGAAGGCGGTTCGAGCGAGGATGGAGGAGCTGAAGGCCAAGTTCCCCACCGGCCTCGACTACAAGATCGTCCTCGACACCAGCCAGTTCACGCTCTACTCGATCGACAAGGTGGTGCACACCTTCTTCGAGGCGGTGCTGCTGGTGGTGCTGGTGGTATTCGTGTTCCTGCAGTCGCTGCGCGCCACCGTCATCCCGATCCTGGCGGTGCCGGTGTCGATCATCGGCACCTTCGTCGGCATGCATCTCCTCGGCTTCTCGATCAACATGCTGACGATGTTCGGCATGATCCTGGCGATCGGCCTGGTGGTCGACGACGCCATCGTCGTGGTCGAAAATGTCGAGGCGAACATTGCCTCGAAGAAGCTCTCGCCGCTCGAGGCGGCGAAGCAGGCGATGACCGAGATCGCCGGCGCGCTGATCTCGATCGTGCTCGTGCTGCTCGCCGTGTTCCTGCCGGTCGCTTTTCTCGGCGGCGTCACCGGCACGCTGTACAAGCAGTTCGCGATCACCATCTCCATCTCCATGGTGATCTCGGGCATCATGGCGCTCACCCTCTCGCCGGCGCTCGCCGCGATCATCCTCAAGGCGCAGCACGGCGAGAAGAACCGCTTCTTCCGTGCGTTCGAGTCCGGCTTCGAGGGCGTGCGGCGCGCCTACCTTGGCGGCGCGACGCGCGTGCTCCGCGCCTGGCCGCTCGCGCTGCTCGCGTTCGCCGGCATGCTCGCCGGGATCCTGCTCATGTTCCGCATCCTCCCCGCGAGCTTCGTGCCCGCGGAGGACCAGGGCTACTTCTTCGTCGTCGCCCAGGTTCAGGACTCCGCGAACCTCGACGTGACCGCGCGCTTCACGCGGCAGCTCGAAGAGGTCATCCTGAAGGACCCCGCGGTCCAGGACGTGGGCACGGTCAACGGCTACAGCTTCATCGACGGGCAGCAGAACAACAGCGCGGCGGTCATCTTCGGCTTGCTCAAGCCATTCGATGAGCGCAAGGACCCGAAGCTGCTTTCCTTCGATACGCTGAGAAGGCTCAACGCGCAGTTCTTCGCCCGCAAGGATGGCATCGCCTTTGCCGTCAACCCGCCGTCGATTCCCGGCCTCGGCACGACCGGCGGCTTCGAGTTCTACGTGCAGAACCGCGGCTCGGGCGAGCCGCGCGCCACCGACCAGGCGCTGCAGGCGTTCCTCGCCAAGGCGCGGCAGCGGCCCGAGCTGCAGGGCGTGAACACCACGTTCCGCGCGAACAGCCAGCAGCTTTTCGTCGACCTCGACCGCAACAAGGCCGAGGTGCTCGGCGTGCACGTGGGCGACGTGTTCCAGGCCATGCAGGCGTACTTCGGCTCTCAGGTCGCCGGCCAGTTCTCGCAGTTCAGCCGCGTCTGGTTCGTGATCCTGCAGGCCGACGCCGACTACCGCGCCAACCCCGACGATTTCAGCAAGGTCTACGTGCGCGCCGCGAGCGGCGCCAACATTCCGCTGTCGGCGCTGATCACCACGCGCTACATCGCCTCGCCAAAGATCGTGACGCGCTTCAACGGCTTCCCCTCGGTCAAAATCACCGGCAACCCGGCGCCGGGCTCGAGCTCGGGCCAGGCGATCCGCGCGATGGAGCAGGTCGCGGCCGAGACGCTGCCGGGCGACTTCGCCTATGCCTGGGCCGGCGAGGCGCTGCAGGAGAAGGAATCGGGCAGCACCTCGTCGTCCGCCTTCGTCTTCGGGCTGATCATCGTGTTCCTGCTGCTCGCCGCGCAGTTCGAGAAGTGGACCCTGCCGGTCGCGGTGGTCCTGACGGTGCCGTTCGCCGTGCTTGGCGCGCTCGCGCTCACCTGGGCGCTCGGGCTGGAGAACGACGTCTACTTCCAGGTCGGCCTCGTGACCCTGGTCGGCCTCGCGGCGAAGAACGCGATCCTGATCTGCGAGTTCGCGATCGAGCGGGTGCATCACGGGATGGCCCCGCGCGAGGCGGCGATCGAGGCGGCGGGGCTGCGCCTGCGTGCCATCCTGATGACGTCGTTCGCTTTCGTCCTCGGCTGTGTGCCGCTTGCCACCGCGAGCGGCCCGGGCGCCAACAGCCTGCGCGCGATCGGCACCGGCGTGATCGGCGGCATGCTCGCCTCGACGCTCGTCGCGGTGTTCTTCGTGCCGCTCTTCTTCTGGATGCTCGAGTCGACGAGCGCAAGGTTTTCCGGCAAGAAAGTGGCCTCGGGAGGACCCGTTCCCGCCGGAGCGCCGGCGAGGCGGGAGGGGGATTGAGAAGTTCGCGGGAGGGGCTGGGAAGCTCGCTGGGGCTGTGCGTGCTGCTCTGCGGCTGCGCCCTGGGCCCGGACTACTCTCGACCCCAGATCGAGTCGCCGGCCGCGTACCGCATCGACTATCCGAAGGCGGCCGACGTCGCCAACACGAAGTGGTGGGAGCAGTTCGGCGATCCGGCGCTCAACCAGCTCGTCGAGGACGCGCTGCGCGGCAACCTCGACGTGAAGCAGGCGGCAGCGCGCGTCGAGCGGTTCTTGGGCGCGCTGCGCACCACGCGCTCGCAGTTCTTCCCGCAGTTCGGCTACGGCGGCGACGTCAGCCGCAACCGTGCCAGCACCGTCGGGCAGCCGCCGCTCGGTCCGGGGGTCGATCCGAATTATTCGCTCTACCAGGCTTCGCTCAACGCCGACTGGCAGATCGACCTCTTTGGCCGCGTGCGCCGGCAAAGCGAGCAGGCGCAGGCCGCAGTGTACGCGAGCGAGCAGGGCCGCCGCGGCGTGATCCTGTCGCTCGTCGCGACCACCGCCTCGGCTTACATCAACCTGCGCGCGCTCGACCGACAGCTCCAGATCGCCCAGGACACGGCCAAGAACTACGGCGAGACGCAGAGCCTTTTCGGCCTGCGCCTCAAGGGCGGCGTCATCTCGGACGTCGAGATGTCGCAGATCGAGTCGCAGTACCAGGCGGCGCTCGCCGCGATCCCGGCGCTCGAGTTCTCCATTGCCCAGCAGGAAAACCTGATCTCGATCCTTCTCGGGCGCAACCCCGGGCCGATATCGCGCGCGCGGACGATCGACGAGCTCACCCCGCCGGCGATTCCCGCGGGCCTTCCGGCGGAGCTGCTCGAGCGGCGGCCCGACATCCTCCAGGCCGAGCAGAATCTCGTCGCCGCGAACGCCAACATCGGCGCGACGAAGGCGCTTTATTTTCCGTCTTTCTCGATCACCGGCGCGTACGGCTGGGTAAGCACCGCGGCCAGCGACTTTCTTACCGGCCCTGCGAGGGCGTGGACCGCCGCGCTGGGCGTGAGCGGGCCGCTGTTTACCTTCGGCGCGATCGAAGGCCAGGTGCGCTCCTCGGAAGCCGCCAGGGACGAGGCCGTGCTCTTCTACCAGCAGGCGATCCTCAACGCGTTGCAGGAAACCAACAACGCCCTCGTCGGTTCGCAGAAGACGAGCGAGCAGGCCGAAGCGCAGGCGCGGCGCGTGCGCGCGCTGCGCAACTACGCGCGGCTCTCGCGGGCGCGTTTCGACAACGGCGCGGCGAGCTACGTCGAGGTGCTGGTCGCCGAGAACGATCTTTTCACCGCCGAGCTGAACGCGGTCAGCGCGCAGGCCGACCGCCTGACGCAGATCATCAACGTCTACAAGGCAATGGGCGGCGGCTGGGTCGACCTGGGCGATCAGATCGCCGCCCCCGTCCAGCCCGCGAGCCCCCCGAAGTAGGCCCAACGTCCAATATCGGCCGCCGCGCCGCAGGACTATCTTCAGGCGATGAAAAAACTCGCATTGACCGCAGCGCTCCTGGCCGCGGCGCCGGCCCTGGTCCTCGCGCAGTCATCGCAGCGCGCAGGAAGGAACGAAATCTACCTCGCGCCGGTGTTCACCGAGGGGAAGGCCTACTCGTTCGAAGGCGGGAGCAGCGCGCACACCGATACCGGCTATGGCCTTCTCTTCGGCTGGGCCCGCAACTTTAGCCCGCACGTCGCCGGCGGGCTCGAGATCGCCTGGAGCAACCAGGACTACCGCGCGACGGTACAACCGGGCCCGGGAAACAGCTTCGCCGCGGGAAACATCAACGGCACACTCGAGTCGCGCACGATCCGCTTCTTCGGCAGCTACAACTTTTCGAGCGCCGCGTTCACGCCCCTTGTCACCGGCGGCCTGGGCTGGACCTGGGTCGACACCAACATCCCGAATGGGTTGCCGGAGACGTTCTGCTGGTACTACCCGTGGTGGGGCAGCTACTGCGCGACCGGCGTGCCGACGGCCGACACCACCAAGTTCAGCTACAACCTCGGCGCCGGCGTGCGCTACGACTACGGGCGCGGAGTGTTCCGCGCAATCGTGAGCGAGCAGTGGATCGACTTCGGCGGCAGCTACGGCTCGTCGGCCGTGACCCAGTTCCGCATCGATTTCGGCACCAAGTTCTGAAGGAGCGATGAGTCGCTAGGAGCGGCATGAAGCGCGCGGCCTACGCCGTCGGGGGGATTGTCCTGGCGGCAGTGCTGGCCGTGGTGCTGCTCGGCCCGGCCTACATCGACCGTCCGGCGGTCCAGGCGGGGATCCAGCAGCGCCTGTCGCAGGCGCTGCAGGGACAAGTGACCTGGGAGGCGCTCGACGTCGCGCTCTTCCCCGCGCCGCACGGCGAGCTTCGGAAGCTCCGCATCGAAGTCCCCGGCAAGCTCGGCGCGAGCGCCGACCAGGTCAACGTGTATCTGCGCCTGTGGCCGCTCTTCCGAGGGGCAGTGGAGATTTCCTCCCTCACCCTGAAGAAGCCGACCATCCGGCTTGCCGGGAGCGGCGGCGAGGCTTCCGGCAGCGATGCTCCGTTCGATGCGCTGACTGCCTATCGCGCAGCAATGGAGCCCGCTGCGCGCGCCCTGTTCGAGTTCGCGCCCGATACCGCGGTCAAGCTCGAGGAGGCCAGCGTCGAAATCGGGCCGCAGTTCACTCTGCGCGACCTGCGCGCGGATGCGCGCACCGACGGCAAGGGTGTCCAGCTCGAGCTTTCGAGCGCCGCGAACCTGTGGAAGCGCCTCTCGGTCGAGGCGCGCGTCGACTACGCGGACCTCGCGGCGCGCGCTGCGATCGCGCTCGAGGCGCTCGCGCTCGACAAGGACATCCCGCCCGCGACGCTGCGCGCAAGGCTGCGCACCGACGGCAAGAGCGGGATCGAAGGCGAGTTCGACGGCAGCCTCGATACCGTGGTGCCGCAGGCGAAAGGCCGGCTGCTCGCTGCGGCCGGCAAGCCGCCGCAGCTCGTCGCCGAGCTCGCGGACGTCGACCTCGCGCAGGCGCTCGCGATCGCGCGCCGCAAAATCGCCGGGCTGGACGCCATCGAGTCCGCGCAAGGCCGGCTCTCGGCCAAGATCGACGCCTCCCTCGAGCGTGCATGGCGGATGCACCTCGACATCGTCCAGTCGAACGCGGCGGTGAAGGTAGCCCAGCTGCCTTGGGAGCTCTCGGCTCACAGCGCGAAGCTCGCGTTCAGCGGCGAGCGTGTGAACGTCACCGACCTGAAGGGCTCGCTCGGCAATTCGACTTTCTCGAACGCCGCGCTGCAGGTCGAGCTGGCGCAGCCGGCGCGGCTCTCGTCAGCATCGGCGCGCGCCACGCTCGATCTCGCGCAGCTCTTTCCCTGGCTGCAGACCAAGCTACCGCTCGACGAAGTGTCTTCGGTCTCCGGGAGCGCGGACGTCACCCTGAACCGCCTCGCGCTGCGCTTCGACAAGCCCGAAGCAGTCGACTTTGACGCCGTGGTGCAGCCGCGCAATGCGAGCGCAACGCTCAAGGTGCTGCCCGCCGCCATCAAACTCGCTGCTGGAGAGATTCGCGCCGACTCCAAACGAGTGCGCGTCGCGGGGCTGCGCGGGATCATTGGGAAATCCGAATTCTCGGACGCCGCGCTTCAGGTCGAACTCGGCAGAACGCCGGGCATCACGTCGGCCTCGGCGCGCGCGACGCTGCAGCTCGATCAGTGGTTTCCCTGGCTGCAGAAGAAAATCCCGCTGGACGAGGTCGCGTCGGTCGCCGGGCGCGCTGAATTGAATTTGAGCCGGCTGGCGCTTCGATTCGACAAGCCGGCGGCAGCGGATTACGACGTGGTGGTCACACCGCGTGGCGTCAGCGTGGTGCTGAAAGCCCTGCCCGCTGCCGTCACGGCGGACGGGGGCTCGGTGCGGGTCGGGCCGAAGGCCGCTACCCTGGAAAACGTCGCGGTGGCGATGCTCGACGCCCGAACGCGAGTGTCCGGCACCGCTGGAATCGCCAGGCCCGCCGTGGAGCTGGCGCTCGCCGAGGGCGTTGCAGGCGAGAAGATCGTGCAGTGGGCGCTCGAGCTCGGCGAGCTGCCGCCGCGGCTCGAGCCGAAGACGCCGCTGCGCTTCGCCGCGAAGCGCGTCGCCTGGGCGCCGCAGGGAACGCTCGAAGCCGACGCGCGCGTCGACTTCGACGGCGGCCCGCAGGTGGCGTTCGCGCTCGCCTCCAAGCCGAAGCTGCTCGAGCTGCCGCGCATCGCGATCAAGGACGGGGCGAGCGACGCCGTGCTCGGTGCGTCGATCGCCGAGGATCTCGTGCGCGCCAATTTCTCCGGCACTCTCCAGGGGCGCAGCATCGCTGCGATGCTGCGCCGGCCGGGGCCCGCGACGGCTTCGGGCAGCGCGCAGGGCAAGCTCGCGCTCACGCTCGACCGCAAGCAGCCGCGGCGCACGATTGCCGAGGGCCGGCTGCGCGTCGAGGCGCTCGACCTTTCGTGGCTCGCCGGCAAGCGCACGCTCGTCGAGCGCTTCGACTTCACCGCCGAGCCGGCAAGCGCCCGCGTCGTCGAGGCGCGTTTCAGCCTGGAGGAGCAGCACTTCGACCTGAAGGGCAGCGCCGAGCGTACCGAGCAAGGCCCGGTGATCGACGCGCGCCTCGAGTCGCCGGGAGTGGACCTCGTGCGGCTCCTGCCCGAGCCGAAGACGGAGGAAAAGAAGGAGAAAGCGAGTGTCTGGCCGCTGCCGGTGACCGGGCGCATCGAGGTCCGCACCGGCTTCGTCCAGTACAAGGAGTACCGGATCGAGCCGTTCGCAGGCCGGCTGCTGCTCGAGCGCGAGCGCGCTCGCCTCGAGGTCCAGGCGGCGCGCATGTGCGGCGTATCGTTTCCGATGGAGGTGGAGGCGGTGCCGGAAAAAGTCACCGCCGCGGCCCACATCAGCATGCAGGGCCAGGCGCTCGAGAAGTCGGTTCCCTGCCTGACCGGCGGCGCGGTCGAGCTCACCGGAGACGCCGACCTGACCGCGGAGCTCAAGACGGAAGGCCGCCGACCGAACCTCGCGCAAAACCTGACCGGCACGGTGCAGGCCGTATCGCGCAACGGCAACGTCAAGAAGTTCGCCCTGATCGGCAGCATCCTGTCCATGCGCAACCTCGCCTCGGTGAGCAAGATGGAGGGGGGCGGATTTCCCTATCGCAGCATGACGGCGAAGGGTCACTTCCAAGGGGGCAATTTCGTGCTCGAGGAGGGCTTCTTCGACAGCTCCGCGGTGCGGCTCGCGGCGCACGGCGACATCGATCTCCAGGGCCCCGGCTCCAAGCTCACGGTGCTGGTAGGGCTGCTCACCAATGTCGACCGCGTCACGGGCGCGATTCCGATCGTGGGCTACGTCTTCGGCGGCTCGATGACCGCTCTTCCCGTGAGCGTGACCGGCGACATCCGCAATCCGCTCGTGGTGCCGCTCGGCCCCCGGGCCATCACCGACAGCTTGCTCGGCATCTTCGAGCGGACCCTCAAGCTCCCGGGCAAGCTCGTCGTCCCGGCCGCGGAAACCAAACCGCCCGCCGAGAAGTAGGACCAACGTCCCATATCGGTCCCGCCGGGGGTCGACTATCTTGGTTTTCCATGAATTTACGTTTGTTAGGATGCACGCTCGCGCTCATGCTTGCTTCATGCGCCTACGTCGACGCCACTACAACGCAATACGTCGGCGTTCCCCGGTTCCCGCCCAGCGATCCGAAGACGGTCCAGATCCTGCGCGGCGAGCCGATGCAGCCGCACGAGCGCCTGGGCGAGATCCTGCTCGACATTTCGGTCGACCCGGCGCCGGAGATCGGGGAAATCGAGCAGCGCCTGAAGGAGGAGGCCGCAATGTGGGGTGCCAACGCCGTGTTCGTGGTGCGCGATCAGGTGATGCCGGGGGTGAGCCGAAAGCTCATCGCCGTCGCCATCCGCTACCGCTCGTGAGAAGCCTGCTCGCGGTACTGACGATCGCGGCAGCCGCCGCCTGGGCGCAGACGCCGCCACCGCCGCCGCCCGCGCCGGCGCCCGACGTGGCCTGGCCGCGCGAGCGCAAGACCGACGACGGCACCACCATCACGGTGTATCAGCCGCAGCTCGAGCGCTGGGCCGATAACAACCTGTCCGGCCGCGCCGCGGTCTCGGTCGTGCGCGCCGGCGAGAAGGAGCCGCACTTCGGCGTGATCGAGCTCGCCGCGCACACCGA